>DATCKG010000036.1:0-113363 GCA_036562385.1 Symbiobacteriaceae bacterium | reverse complement strand
AAGATCCCGGTAGACGGCGTCATCATCGAGGGAACCTCCAGCGTCGACGAGTCGATGCTGACCGGCGAAAGCCTGCCGGTGGACAAACAGCCCGGTGACACCGTGACGGGCGCGACCATTAACAAGCAGGGCAGCTTCAAGTTCCGGGCTACCCGGGTGGGGGCCGATACCGCCCTGGCCCAGATCGTCCGGTTGGTGGAACAGGCCCAGGGCTCCAAGGCGCCCATTCAGCGGCTAGCCGACACCATCTCCGGCATGTTCGTCCCCGCGGTGCTGGGGGTGGCTGTGCTGACGCTGCTGGGCTGGGGCCTCATCACCGGCGACTGGATTCGGGCCCTGAACAGCGCCACCGCGGTGCTGGTCATCGCCTGCCCCTGCGCCCTGGGGCTGGCCACTCCCACCGCCATCATGGTGGGCACCGGCAAGGGGGCCGAGTTCGGCATCCTCTTCAAGGGCGCCGAACACCTGGAGAGGGCCCACAAGGTGAACCTGGTGGTGCTGGACAAGACAGGTACCATCACCCGCGGGCAGCCCAACCTGACCGACGTGTTGCCTGCAGGCGGCTTCAGCGAAGCCGAACTGCTCCGACTGGTCGCGGGAGCCGAACGGAATTCGGAACATCCGCTGGCGGGTGCTATCGTGCAGGGCGCCCGGGAACGGGGGCTGGACCTGCCGGAGCCCACCGCCTTTGCTGCCATTCCCGGCCACGGCGTTGCAGCCACCGTGGAGGGACGGCGGATCCTGGTGGGCACCCGTAGACTGATGCAGCAGGAGGGGGTTTCCTTCGCCGCCCTCACCGCCGACCTGGAGCGGCTGGAAAGCGACGGGAAGACCGTGATGATTGCCGCCGTGGACGGACAGGCCGCCGGCCTGGTGGCGGTCGCGGACACGGTCAAGCCCGGCTCTGCGGAGGCCATTGCCGAGATGAAGCGCATGGGCATTTCGGTGGCGATGATCACCGGCGACAACCGCCGCACCGCGGAGGCCATCGCCCGTCAGGTGGGCATCGACCACGTCCTGGCCGAAGTGCTGCCGGAAGACAAGGCGGCTGCGGTACAGCAGCTACAGGGCAACGGCAGGGTGGTGGCCATGGTGGGCGACGGCATCAACGACGCCCCGGCCCTCGCTACGGCAGATGTCGGCATGGCCATCGGCACCGGCACCGATGTGGCCATTGAGGCCGCGGATGTGACCCTGATGTCCGGAGACCTCCGGGCCATCCCCGCGGCGGTGCGGCTCAGCCGGGCTACCATGGCCAAGATCCGGCAGAACCTCTTCTGGGCCTTCTTCTATAACACCGCCAGCATCCCCCTGGCAGCCGCAGGGCTGCTGACCCCCATGATTGCGGGGGCAGCCATGGCGTTCAGTTCCGTGTCGGTGGTCACCAACTCCCTGCTGCTGAGGCGATGGGATCCCCACCGGTAAGTTGGCTCCCGCAGCATTCCCACGGGAGGAGGATGGGCTCCGTGCCCCGCGAAACGACCGATGCCGCCCTTCGCCGGAGCAACCTTTTCTTCCGGACGCTTCGCCAGGTGGGACGCCTGCTGTTCAGACTGGTCTTTTCCATAAAGGTGGAAGGTCTGGACCGCCTTCCCCGCGGGGGCTCGTACATTCTGGTCTGCAACCACCTCTCCACCTTCGATCCCCTTCTCCTGCTGGTCTGCCTGCCTCCCGATCCGCGGATCCACTTCCTGGCAGCCGCCGAGCACACCGTCCGGGGGTCTGCCTTTGTCCGATGGATCATCCGGCATGCCGGGGGCGTGATCCCCGTAGACCGCCAGACCCGCCGGGGGAACTTGATGGCGGTGGCACAGGGGATGAAGGTGCTGCGAAGCGGCGGCATCCTGGGCATCTTTCCCGAAGGCAAGCGCGGAAAGGTGGAAGGCCAGCTCCAGCCCCTGAAGGAAGGAGCCGCCCGCCTGGCGGTGAAGACCGGCTGTCCCATCCTAGTGACCGGCATCTCAGGCACATCGGAACTGTATTGGCGCCGGCGGATCTGCCTGCGCATCGGGCCGCTGCTGACCCCGGAGCCCGGCGAGAGTCCCGAGGCCCTGCAGGCGCGGCTTGAAGCCGCCATGGCAGCCACCATTCCCCCGGTGCTCCCTGGCCAGCCCAAACGGAAGTGGATGACCTGGCTCTCCCGCCTGTTCTGACCCGTAAAGCGCGAAGGCGGCTGTCGCCTCCCGGCGGAGGCGGCAGCCGCCTCTTTATGCATCACCGATGGCTCAGAGTCCGGCATAGACCTCGATCAGGCCCAGCACCACGCGGCACAAGTTTTCCAGCCCTTCGATGGACTGGGTCTCCTTCAGGCTGTGGGCCCCGCGGTAGCCGCAGCCCAGGTTAATGGCCTGCAGCCCCCGGGTATTATACATGTTGGCATCGCTGCCCCCGCCCGTAGCCCGGCGCTGCGGCTCCAGTCCGGCCCGCCGGATCGCCGCTTCCGCCTGCCGGACCACAAAGTCCTCCGGCTTCAGGTTAAGGGGGCCGTATGCGATGGAATACTCCCGTTCATAGCGGGCACCGGCGGCTTCGCAGGCCTCGGCGATGCACCGGGTCATGTGTTCCACCTGGGCTTCCAGCTTCGGCATCTGCAAGGACCGCACATCGCCCAGCAGTTCCAGCTTCTCCATCACGATGTTGGTGGCGGTACCTCCCCGGACGATGCCGAAATTGGCGGTAGTCTCCTCATCGATGCGGCCCAGTTTCATGTTGGCGATGGCCTTGGCCGCCACCTGCAGGGCACTGATGCCCTTTTCCGGCTCCACACCGGCGTGAGCCGCCTTCCCGATAATGGTGAAGTTCAGCTTCGCCTGGGCCGGCGCCTGGCAGATCATGCAGCCAACCGGAGTGCTGGAATCCAACACGTAGCACTCCTTGGCGGTCAGCTGCGTGAGATCCACGTTGCGGGAGCCCAAAAGTCCGATCTCTTCCCCGATGGAAAAGATCACCTCGATGGTTGGCCGCTCGATCCCCTGGTCCAGGGCTGTCCGAACCCCTTCCAGGATCGCCGTGATCCCTGCGGCGTCGTCGGCCCCCAGAATCGTGGTGCCGTCACTGGTGATCTCTCCGTTCTTGATCTGCGGCTTAATCCCAGTGCCCGGCGTAACCCGGTCCATGTGGGCGGTCAGCAGCAGCGTCCGGCCCTGGCGGGTGCCGGGAAGCCGGCCGATCACGTTGCCGGTCTCTCCACCGACCTTCTGGCCGGCATCATCCCGCCACACCTCAAAGCCCATGGCCCGCAGCCGGCTTTCCACCTGGTCAGCCATCTTGCCCTCCTTCAGGCTGCCGCTGTCGGTAGTGACCAGAGCCAAGAAAGTCTGCAGCATTCGCTCACGGTCAATCGGGCTCATCAGGATGACCTCCTTTTCCAGTCCACTCGAGCAAGGGCACTGCCTGCATCATAACTTCTCCCTTTTGGCAGGTACCCATCCGGCAAATTGGACACACTATCGGCAAAGGAGGGTGGTGTTGTTGAACGATCGTCCCAACGAGGTCCCGCAAGTCACGTGGAAAGGATATCTTGCTCTGCTCTTGGCCGTGCTGTTCTTCTCGGGCCTCTTCGCCAAGTCACCCAACTGGCTGAAGGTCCTGGACTTCACAGCTCTGAACGGCTCCTTCGGCACGATTGCGGAGCAGTTCACCTTCCGGGGTTCGGGCGGCGTCGGCGCCCGAGATGGGTTCCTGTTCTCTCTGGAACTGATGCCGGCGGTCATCCTGGCCCTGGGCATCATCCGGGTCGTCGAAGGCTTCGGTGGATTGGAAGCGGCCCGGCAGCTCCTGACTCCGCTGCTCCGGCCGCTGCTGGGGATTCCCGGTGCCGCTGGCCTGGCGCTGGTGGCGAGCCTGCAGTCCACCGATGCCGGCGCCGTCATGACCAAGCAGTTGGTGGAGTCGCGGCAGCTCACCGACGACGAACGCACCGTCTTTGCCACCTGGCAAATGTCCGCCGACGCTACGATCACCAACTACTTCTCGTCGGGCGCTGCCCTCTTTGCCTTCCTGCTGGTTCCCATCGTCATCCCGCTGCTGGTCATGTTTGTCTTCAAGTTCGTAGGCGCCACCCTGATGCGCCTCTACTTGAGGCGGGTGGGCGGCAGGAGAGCAGCCTGACAGACGGTGAGGGAGGCAACCGATCATGGCAGAACATGCACAGCCCGTGCGCAAAACGATCCTGGATCTGTTCGTGGAAGGCGCCCGGCAGGGTTGGAAGATAGCCACCACCCAAACCATGCCCAACGTCGTCATGGCGTTTGTCATCATACAGGCGCTGAAGATCACGGGCCTGATGGATCTCATCGGGATGGTTTTCAGGCCCATCATGGGTCTTTGGGGACTGCCGGGTGAGGCCGCAACCGTCCTGCTCGCGGCATTCATGAGCATGGGCGGCGGCGTTGGCGTAGCCGCGGGCCTTTACACATCGGGGATCTTGGACGCCGCCGACATCACAGTCATCATCCCGGCCATTTTCCTTATGGGCTCGCTGGTTCAGTACATGGGCCGCTGCCTGGGTACCGCTGACGTAAACGCCCGCTACTGGGGCGTCATCATCGGCATCGCGATCCTCAACGCACTGCTGGCCATGTGGGTCATGCGGCTGATTCTGCTGTTCGTGTAGCAGGTGCCTCCGCGGCCCTATCCAGCGCTGTTGGCAGAAAAAAGGCGGCTGCAGCCTCTCCACCGGGAGGCCGCAGCCGCCTGTGTGCGTGATGTCACACCGCCACCGGACGGGTCGCCCTGACCTGCACCCACTGAGCCCGGTAGAGGCCGGGCTCCTCGGTAGGTTCAAAGACCCGGAACTGGCGCAGGGGCTTCCCATAGACATGTACGGTAATGGCTGTCTCCTGGCCGCGGTTGGCCACGATGTGGCAGTCGGCCGGAGGCAGCAGCTGACCGGTCTCTCCGGCCCGGATCTCCTCCGTCCCCAGTTCCGTCAGCCGGACCAGATCCGGGCCGGCCTCTCCCTCCTGGCGGTAGTTGGTGATGGTCACCGTCCCCCGGACCACCCCCTCTGCCCCCCAGGTGCCATCGTGATCGTGCAGCAGGGTCCCCTGACCGGGCAGCCACACCAGCACCAGCACCTCAAACCGGCCTTCCGGGTCCTGGTAAACCGGGTACCGCGCGTACTGCTCCGCCGAAGGGACAGTCCACTCCGGCCGCAGCCAGGAGGCGTCCCGGACCAGTTCCCTCAGCAGAGGAAGGGTCCGCTCCACCTGCTCGGACTCCACCTGACACGCCCGAACCATGGCCGACATCGCATCCACAAACCGAGTCAGCGCCGGGGAAAAGCCAAGCCCCTTCTCGTCTGCGAACCTCTCCACTGCCACCGCCCCCGTTTCCTTTTTGATGGGAAACCCGGAGGCATCCTATGGGCAGGGGTGGCCAGTGGTGTCTGACCGCAGCCAGTCATGTGGCGGGAGGCTCCGCCAGATGCGAATTCCGCCCCGGGAGCGCATCCCCGCAGGAAGGTAACCCTCTCACGGAAGTCGAATGGTATGGCAAAACTGTTTATAAGAACTTTTCGATGTTCATGTCGCAAATTCACCCAGTGCGCGTGCTGGTGGAAGTAAGAGGTGAAGGGCTTGTTTGAACGGTTTGTCCACTTGCTGCAGCAGTACGCGGCACAAGGATCCGTGCCGCGGCGTGCCGGATGCCGGGTCTGGCCCAGCCACGTCAGGACGGGTCCTCCCGCCAACCCGGAGGAGATTGCCGATGTGGAGCGCAGGCTTGGGCATCCACTGCCCGACGACTACCGGGAGTTCCTGACACGCTGGAACGGAGCCCAAATCTTCATCCTAGATAAGAACGATAGCTACGAAAGCCCACGGATTTTTCACACGCAGGAACTGCTGGATCCGCCTCCCCTTCTCGACGACCCGCGGGTGCTCCCCATTGGAATGCTGGATGACGAGGCGTTCTTGGTACTGGACCGGCGGGTGCAGACGGCACCGCAGTGGCCCGTCTACTGGGCGGATCAGTTGGACTCGGCCGACAAGGTGCTGGCTCGTCCGGCCATCGCTGGCAGCCTGGCCGAGTTTCTGGACCGCTTCATTGAAGCCCAAGGAAGCTGGTACTGGGAGCCTCCCGAGCCGCTAGAGTGGTACAAGGATCCGCATACCCCCGGCCTGTGGCGGCATGGGCTGGGATTTTCCTTTGGTCTGTACGAGTATCAGCTCAGTAGTGGCACGCGTTACTACTACCGTCTGAGGCTGCCTGATTCGCCCTACGCGATGACAGCCCCTGCAGCGCTGATTGCGGTAGGACTGCGAGATCACCTGCTGCGCCTCGGTGCCACCTTCGGCGTACCCGCGGAATTCCGGTGGCGGCCGGACAACCTGGAATGGCTTTTCGGCTTTGAGGAGCCACCCAGGCCGAAAGTAAAGCCTTGCGATGTACCGCCGGCCGTTCTCTCCGGGGATAGGTGGCAGGAGGTTGCCCCCGGAATCTGGGTACATGCCCCCAGCGGAGTCTGCTTCTGGTCACGGCGGGCCAACACCCATACTGGCGGCCCGCCCACGGGCAGATACGTACTCACTTGGCCGCTGCATGCGGAGAAAGCTGCCGAACCCCTGCGGGCAAGGCTCAGGAAAACAGGCATGTACCAGAACGAACCGACACACCTGCCGCCGGACTATGATGGGGTCGAATTTTATTGGTGGGGTAAGGGAAATGCGGCTCCGGCGGAGATATTGCCCACGGATCAGGAATGATGCCTCGGATTGCTCCGATAACCGGCGGCAGAAATCCGCGAATCGGTACGGAGTGATGGGGCCTGGGAACCAAGTCCAGTCTTACACTCGCCGCGGCCGGCCCCGCCCTCGCAATATCCTGCAGAAGGTGACTCGGGTCAGGAGTACCGCAGTCTCCGCGGCTTCAGGCCGCTATGATGCGACCCGAGCCCGCGCTGAGAAGGTGCTTCTCCTTGAGAATACGATCACCGTAACAGACACTGGGAATTGGCAGGCATGGGGATTGGTCCGCAACGAGAAGACCGAGGATGTGGGAAACGTCGTGTAACGGCCTCGCTGTTTGCCGGCGACGGCACTCTCTTGGCAGAGGTGTCTGGCCAGGTTCCCCTCGACCGAATCCGTCCCGGAGAACCTGCGCCGTTCATGATTGACACGTCAGTCAACGCGGATGCCGTGGGCGTGTCCAGTGGACGGTGACATCCGGTGCGGGAGATCCTCAGGGATCGCGTGATTTCGACATGCTCGTGTACTGGGAGAAGCCTTACGAAAAACCTCAACAGGATGACCCAGCCAGCCCCTATGTACTGGCAGCTTCGAAAATGACACCGGCCGCACAGCCGGTGCCTTCTTCGTTTCAGACACGGAAGGGGCAGTTCTTCCTTGTCATTAGGCCTACCTATCAGCGACGAACCAGTGCGTTGGGAACATCCTGTTCGGGAGGGTCTGGTCACAGCCATCCGTTCCCACCAGGTCGGTCGTACAGAAAAGACCGTGGACTGGTAACTGGTTCATACCAGACCACGGTCTCATTCGACGCGTCCTACAGCACCTACAGCGCCACGATGGCCTGCATCAGCGACAGGAAACTGCCGGGCAGAACACCCATCCAGACGGTCCCGATGACCGAGATGGCCAGCACCGCATAGAGGGCGGCGCGAACCACGCCCGGCGAGAAGGCCAGATCCTCCTGCGCGCCGGCCATCACCGCCCGAGCAGTGGCCGCCGCCTGGGCGGGCTTCTGGATGGTGGCCCCCACCACCCGCAGGTAGACGTAGGCCGAGATGCCGGTGGAGACGATCAGCGCGATCAGCAGCAGCCAAGCGTTGGCACCCAGCGCGGCCTTGGCCAGCAGGATCTTACCGATGAGGCCGCCTGTGGGCGGCAGCCCGGCCAGGCCGAACATCAAGAGCGCCAGGCAGGCCGCAAGCACGGGCCGCTGATACAGCATTCCGGCGAAGGTCCGAAGGTCCGCCCCATCCTTCCCCTCTGCCTCCAGCAGGGCGATGATGGCGAAGACCCCCATGGCCGTGAAGGCGTAGGCCGCGAGGTAGAAGGCGCCGGCCGTCAGCCCCTCGGTCCCCAACCCGGGCAGCGCCATCACCAGGTACCCGGCGTGGGCGATACCGGAGTAGGCCATCAGTCGCTTCAGGTCGTTCTGCCAGATACCGACCGTAGAGCCGAGAATCATGGACGCGGCCGCCAGCACTGCCAGCGGAAAGAGCAGGGTGGCCTGCTGTTCCGCCGGCACCGCAGAAACCAGGAACCGCACCAGGCCGGCAAAGGCGGCGG
This sequence comes from Symbiobacteriaceae bacterium, assembly GCA_036562385.1. Taxonomy (GTDB): domain Bacteria; phylum Bacillota; class Sulfobacillia; order Symbiobacteriales; family Symbiobacteriaceae; genus DATCKG01. Next base: position 105,108 of record DATCKG010000036.1, on the reverse strand, counting down.
TCTTGGTACCGACCGCCATGAAGGCGGTCACCGCGGTGGGCGCCCCCTGGTAGACGTCCGGCGCCCAGACGTGGAACGGAACCAGCGCCATCTTGAACGCCAGCCCCACCAGGGAGAGGGCGATGCCCGCCTTGTAGTAGAGGTCACCGATGGCCTCCGGTGCAGCGGCGGCGATCTCGGTCAGGTTCATGCCGCCCGCGACACCGTACAGCAGGGCAAAGCCGAAGAGGATAAAGCCCGAGGCCACGGCGCCCAACACGAAGTACTTCAGGGCCGCCTCCCGGGCCGTGGGCCGCACAGGGTCAAAGGCCACTGCGACATACAGGGCCAGGGACAGCAGTTCGAGGCCGAGGAACAGGGTCATCAAACTGCCGGCGGTGGACATGACCAGCATGCCCATGGTGGCCCAGAGGACCAGAGCCAGGTAGCCGGACTTGTCCAGTTCGGTCCGGGAGAAGGAAAGCAGAAGGGTCAGAAAGCAGACGCCCAACAGGATCCCGGAAAAGACCAGCCCGAACTGGTCCATCACAAGACCGCCGTCAAACCCCGTCAACCCCTTGCCCCAGAGAGGCGTCAGGTAGTAACCGGCCAGGGCAACGGAGAGCAGGGAAAAGAGATACCAGAGCGAATGGGCCGTCCGGGCCGGCAGCAGGAGATCCAGAAGCAGTACCACGAGTGCTCCGGCGGCCAGCGCCAGGAGCGGCGCCGCGATTGTGAAGTTGATCAAATCGAACAATCGGACCCCTCCTTACCAAGCCACCGGCGTCTAGACGAGGATGTAGTAGACCAGCATCAGGGCCACACCGGTAAACACCGTCAGGGCGTATCGCCGGATGTAGCCGTTCTGCAGCACCCGCAGGCCGCTGCCCACGGCCGCAGCCAGCCGGCCGAGGCCCTCCACGATGCCGTCCAGTCCCTTGGGGTCCGCCACGTCCGCGCAGAACCGGGCGAAGGCCAGTGTCGGTCGAACGAATACGGCGTCATATAGCGCATCGATGTAGAACATGTTGTACAGGATGCCGCCCTTTGCGTTCAGATCCAGCTCAGCCTGACGCCGGACGCCATTGGGCCCGTACAGGTACCAGGAGACCACCATGCCCAGCAGCGCCACGGCGGTGGTGAGACCGGCTACCACCAGGTTGATGTGGGCTTCCGTGTGCAGGTGCAGCGTCGGGAAGGCGCTCTGCAGGAACTGGTTCTGCCAGTTGGGGAAGAAGATCCAGCCGCCCACCAGGGAGAGGGCCGCCAAAATGGCCACTGGCACCTTCATGGTTGCGGGAATGGCTTCGTGGGCTTCATGGGCGTGCGCGTCGTGCTCGGCCTGCCGCCGCTTCTTGGCGCCGGGCTGGGCCGGCGGCACATACGGATCGCCCAGGAAGACCAGGCTGAAAAGCCGGACGTTGTAGAAGGCGGTCATGCCTGCGGCCAGGACGCCGATCACAAACAGGGCGATGTTCTGCTCGTAGGCGGCCAGAAGGATCTCATCCTTGGAGAAGAAGCCGGCGAAGGGGAAGATACCGATCAGGGCCAGCACGCCGATCAGGAACGTCCAGAAGGCGAACCGGTCCTTCTTCGCCAGTCCGCCCATCTTGCGGATGTCCTGGTCGCCATGGTAGTGGTGCACCACGATGCCGGCGCCCAGGAAGAGGGCAGCCTTGAAGAAGGCATGGGTGAAGAAGTGGAAGTCGGCAGCCGCGTAGGCGCCCAGGCCGTTGCCCATGAACATATAGCCGATCTGCGACAGCGTGGAGAAGGCCAGTACCCGCTTGATGTCAAACTGGCCGGCCGCCACGATGGAGCCGAACAGGGCGCCGACGGCCCCCACCCAGGCCACGGTCAGCGCCGCACCGGGTGCAGCCTCATAGATCGGGTACGCCCGGGAAACCAGGTAGACGCCCGCAGTCACCATGGTGGCCGCGTGAATCAGGGCCGACACCGGAGTGGGGCCCTCCATGGCGTAGGGCAACCAGGTGTGCAGCGGCATCTGCGCCGACTTGGCGATGGCGCCCACCAGCAAGAGCAGGCCGATGGCGGTAGCCATCTCCGGGTGTTCCGCCACCCGGGCAAAGACCTCATCATACTTGAAGGAACCGTAGGTCTTGTAGATGAAGGCGATGCCGGCGATCAGGCCGACCTCACCAAGGGAGTTCATCACGAACGCCTTGATGGCGGCGGCCCGGGCTGCCGGCCTCGTGAACCAGAAGCCGATCAGCATATAGGAAGCCAGGCCCACGTTGGCCCAGCCCATCAACAGGCCGACAAAGTTATCCGCGAGGACGAGCAGGCTCATGGCGAAGATGAAGTAGTTCAGCTTGGCCATGAACCGGCCGAAGGACTCGTCCTCCCACATATACCCTGTAGAGTAAACGTGAATCAGGAAACCGGCTCCGGCGACCACCACCATCCACCACAGGGAGAGGCTGTCGGCCACGAAGCCGAAGTCCAGGAGGCCACCCCACAGGGGATAGCTCCAGCGAATCGGTTCAGAACCGCTCCCCAGGTACTGCGCAAGCAGCGTCAGCACCATGACCAGGGAGGCAAACACGGAACTGCAGGCCACCCAGGACACCAGGGACTTGGACCAGGTGTTCCGGAAGTAGGCCACCACAGCCGCGCTCAGGAGCGGCAGCACGACGATCACAGGCAGCATCCAGGCGCTCATTTCTCGGTGTCACATCCTTCCGGGGGTGGTCAGTTCTTCAGTTCGTGGACATCGTCCACGTCCACATGATCGCGATTGCGGAACAGTAGGACGATCAGGGCGAGGCCGATCGCCACCTCCGCGGCGGCAACGGTGATCACCAGAAAAGCCATCACGTGGCCGGCCATGTTCCCGTGCATCCGGGCAAAGCTGATGAAGAGCAGATTGGCCGCGTTCCACATGAGTTCCACGCAAATCAGCATGGTGATGGGGCTGCGCCGTACCAGCAAGCCGATGCCGCCCAGGGAGAAGAGGATGGCCGCCAGCGCTACATACGCGTTGAGTGAAGCCACTGCCATGCGTTCCCCCTCCTCATGCCTTCTGGCGGCCGACCAGAATGACCACACCGACGACGGCCACCATCAGGATGAAAGCCAGCAGTTCGAAGGGCAGCAGATGGGTAGTCAGCAGTTCATAGCCGAACCGGGCCACGGACCCGAAATCCGGCTCGATGGCCGCCACCTCTCCGGGGCTGATGCTCCGCATGGCGCCCACCAGGGCCAGCATCAGCAGCACCGCACCCCCTACGGCGTAGCCCGCCACCTTCTGGCCGGGTAGCTGATCCTCATCCCGTTCCACCGGGTCCCGACGGGCAGTCAAGAGCGCAATGACGAACAGGAAGAGGATCAGCACGGCACCGCCGTAGATAATGAGCTGAATGACCGCCATAAACTCACTGGAGAGGCTCAGGTAGAGCGCGGCCAGCCCGATAAAGTTCGCCAACGTGGCCACGACCTGATGAACCGGGTGCTTGGCCAGGAGCACGCCCAGCGCACCGGCGATGGCAATGATTCCGGCCACAACAAAGACAGGGTTCATGGGTTCACCACCTTCCGGCCTTCAAAGGGCGGATAGACGTGGGCCGGCACCTTGAAGCCGGACGGCGTCCTGTTGACCAGTTGATCCTTCTGCAGCACCAGCGACTCCCGGCTGAAGTCGGCCAACTCAAACTCCTGGGTCAGGTGCAGGCACTCCGTTGGACACGCCTCCTCGCAGAGGCCGCAGAAGATGCAGCGGAGCAGGTTCACCTGGTACCTGTAGCCGTACCGCTCACCGGGGCTGTGGGGATGTTCCGGATCATTCTCCGCCGCCATGACGGTGATGGCCTTAGCAGGGCAGGCCATCTGGCAGAGTTCGCAGCCGACGCACATCTCCAGGCCGTTCTCATAGGTCCGCAGCTCGTGCCGGCCACGGAAGCGGGGATACCGCTGTTTTTTCACTTTCGGGTAGAGGATGGTCTCCTTGGGGCGAAAGAGCACCTTGAGGGTGGTTCCCAGCCCCTTCGCGATCTCCTTGAACACACCACATCCCTCCCCTCAATCAAACCCTCGGGGCAGAGAGCGCCACGTAAACCGCCGTGCCCACGAGGTTCAAGGCAGCCACGGGGAGCAGCACTTTCCAGCCGAGATTCATCAATTTGTCATAGCGAACCCGGGGCAGGGTGGCTCGGATCCAGAAGAAGACGAAGATGACGAAACAGACCTTCAGCAAGAACGCCAGCGTCGGGGGGATGAACTCCAGGAAAGAGATGCGGTTCCACCCGCCCAGGTACAGCAGCGTGATCAGGCAGCTGGCGTTGATCACCGCAATCAGTTCGGACAGGAAGTAGAGGCCGAACCGCATGCCGGCATACTCGGTATGGTAGCCCGCCACCAGTTCCTGCTCCGACTCCGGCAGGTCGAAAGGAGGCCAGTTGGCCTCGGCCATGACGGCCAGGGCAAACACCAGGAAGCCCAGGAACTGCGGAATGATGTTGTACAGATTCTGCTGCGCCTCCACGATAGCCGTCAGCCGGGGGGAACCGGCCATGAGGATCACACCGAGCAGGGACATGCCGAGGGCCAGCTCATAGCTGATCAACTGGGCCGTACCCCGCATGGCGCCCAGCAGCGCGTACTTGGACTGGGACGCCCATCCGCCCAGGGTAATCCCGTAGACGGACAGAGAGACGATAGCCAGGTAGATCAGGATGCCGGCCCCGGGATCCGCCATGAACAGACTGTAGGTGGCATCCGACGGCCCCCACGGGATCACCACGAAGGCGGCCAGGGAGCAGAAGAACGAAATGATGGGCGCCAGCCGGTAGATGACCTTGTCCGCGTCACGGGGCACGATGTCTTCCTTGAAGATCATCTTGACGACGTCTGCGAGGGGCTGGAGTACCCCCCACGGCCCGACCCGGTTAGGGCCGAGCCGCATCTGGAAGTACCCCAGGACCTTCCGCATCATCAGGAGTTCGCCCGCGGCGGCGCTCATCAGGACCACAATCACCAGGAGGGACTTTCCAATCAACCACAAAATGGTCTCCAGCATCTCAGTCAGCCACCTCCACGGCCAGCTTTGCCACGGTGACAGCCACGGGGGTGCTGCCTGCGGTCAGCAGGTGAACGGGCGCTGCGGCAAGGCCCCGAATCGCCTGCACGGTCCCGGCCGTGACGGTGGGATCCACCTTGGCGGTGAGCCGGAGGCTGGAGCCGCTGGCGCTCAGCTCCACCGCGTCGCCGTCCCGGAGCCCCAGCCGGGCAGCGTCTTCCGGATGGAAGAAGGCTGTGGGCTTCGGCTGCACGTGGTTGAACTCCTTGTCGAACCGGGCGGTGGAACCGCCGGCATACAGCTTGGTAACAGGGACCAGCACCAGACCGTCCGGTGAGGCAGTCGCCGGCTCGGCAGCCGGCAGGAGGCTCATGGGCGCGCCCTTCAGCACTGCCCCATCCTCCAACCTGGCCACCAGTTTGGCGATCTCCGCCGCGATCTCCGAAGGCGAACCGGTGAGCCGGGCGCCCATGGCCCGGGCGAGAGCCATGAGGATCTCCCCGTCGGAACGGCACTCGCCGGTGGGCCGCCGCGCCGCCTGCACCCGCTGGACCAGTCCGTCCAGGGTGGTGTAGGAACCCGACTTCTCGGTGATGGCGCAGGCAGGCAAAACCACATCGGCCAGCGCCACGGTGTCGTTCAGGAAGAGATCTGCCGCCACCACAAAGGCGTTGGTGAGGGCAGCCTCCGCCAGCTTGCGATCCGGGAAGGTGTCCATCAGGTTCGCGCCCGCCAGCAGGAGCGCCTTGACCTCGCCGGCTGCCGCTGCCCGGAGGATTCCCTCCGCATCCAGGCCCCGCTCGGCCGGGAGGTTCCGCACCTGCCAGATCTGAGCCACGTTCTGGAGGCCGCGGCTGTCCGAAACCGGCGTGTATCCGGGCAGGAAGTCGGGCAGCACGCCCATGACCTCGGCGCCACGGCTGTTGTGCTGAGCGCCGGGGATCAGCACGTGAACCGAGCGGCCGCTTTCACCGACCTGGCGCAGGCTGGAGGCCAGCTCCACCACGGCCCGGCCGGTGGCTGCGTCCTCGCCGCCCCAGACGATGACCACCTTGCCCTCGACGCTCAGAAGCTCCAGCAGCTTTTGAAGCGTCTCGGCATCCGCGGCGCAGGACTCGGGCTTGCGGCCGGCAGCCAGGGCCGCCAGTGCGGTGAGCACGCCGGCGGTCTCGCCGGGCCGCACCGCAATGCGGGCGTGACGGGCCCGATAGCGCGGCAGAACCGAACCCACCGCCGCCAGCCGGGCGCGCCCCCTCTCGATGGCCTGGCGGATCCGCAGATCCATCACCGGTGCCACCTCGGCCGGGTCGGTGTCGACGATCAGAATGGCCCTGGCCTCGGACAGGTCCGTCTGCCGGGCGGGGAAGTGGCCCAGGGAGGTGACCACCTGACCGGTCACCCGGTGATCAACGTTGTTGGTGCCCAGGACCACCCGGGCAAACTTCTGCAGCAGGTAGGCCTCTTCGTTGGTCAGCTTGCCGCCGCCCAGGACGCCGAAGCCCTTGCCGCCGTGCTCCTTCTGGATCGCCGTGAACTTCTCAGCCACCACGGCCAGGGCCTCGTCCCAGCTAACGGGCACGAACTGGCCATCCCGCTTCACCAGCGGCTGGGTGATCCGCTCACCGCTGTGGACATACCGGTAATTGAACCGGCCCCGGTCGCACAGCCACCCGTCGTTGACGGCGGGATTTTCCCGACCGGTGAGCCTGAGCAACTCGCCGAAGCGGAACTCCTGCTTGAGGTTGCAGCCCACGGAGCAGCCGGTGCAGACCGAGTCCACCTTGGTCAGGTCCCACGGACGGGCCTTGAAGCGGTAGATCACGCTGGTGAGCGCCCCTACCGGGCAGAGTTCGATGGTGTTGCCGCTGAAGTAGGAGTTGTAGCCCTCCCCTGCCAGGGTGGTGATCAGGTTCCGGTGGCCCCGCTCCTGCACGATCAGGTTGCCTTCCGCCGCGATCTCCTCGTCAAACCGGACGCAGCGCCGGCAGAGGATGCACCGTTCGTTGTCCAGCACGATGAAGTTCCCCAGATCCCTCGCCTTGGGCTTGCGGATCTTGGGATCCCGCAGGCGGCTGACCGTCGGACCGTAAAGGAAGGTGTTGTCCTGCAGGTCGCACTCGCCGCCCTTGTCGCACACCGGGCAGTCCAGCGGGTGGTTCAGCAGCAGGAACTCCAGGACGCCCTTCCGCAGTTCCGCGACCTGGGGGGTATTGGTGTGGACCACCATCCCGTCAGCCACCCGGGTGGTGCAGGCGGCCTGCGGCTTGGGCATCTTTTCGATCTGCACCAAGCACATCCGGCAGAGGCCCGCCGGGTTCAGCTTCGGATGGTAGCAGAAGACCGGAATGTTAATCCCGGCCTGCTTGGCCGCCTCCACCAGCAGGGTCCCCTTGGGGACCTGGACGGTGCGGCCGTCTATGGTTACAGTCACCAGCTCGCTCACGCCGACCGCACCTCCTTCACCCTCTTGATGTAGCGCTCCAGTTCCTCAGGGAAGTTCTTCAGCAGTGAGGCGGGGAACGTGGCGGCCGCCGCAGCCAGCGGGCAAATGGTGGTGCCGCCCATCTTCACCGGCAGTTCGGACAGGATTTTCAGATCGTCCTCAGTGCCGTTGCCCTCCTTGATGCGGGTCAGGATCCGGTGCATCCAGAAGGTGCCCTCCCGGCAGGGGGTGCACTGCCCGCAGGACTCGGAGGAGTAGAACCGCGACCAGTAGAGGGCCACGTCCACCAGGTCCACGGTATCGTCGTAGACAATCACCGCCGCCGTGCCCAGCATGGAGCCGGCCGCCGCGACGGACTCAAAATCCATCGGCACGTCCAGGTGCTGCGGCCCCAGCAGCGGCGTGGAGGAACCACCGGGCTGCACCGCCTTCAACTTGCGGCCGGGACGCAGCCCTCCTGCCGCCTCGATCACGTCCCGCAGCTTGGTGCCCATGGGCAGCTCGTAGTTACCGGGACGCTGCACGCAGCCGCTGACGGTAAAGATCTTGGGACCGCAGCTCTTGGGATTGGACGGGTTCGCGTTGATGGAGAGGAACCAGTCGGCACCGTTCTTGATAATGTGGGGGACGTTGGAAAGCGTCTCCACGTTGTTGATGATGGTGGGGCAGCCATAAAGACCCACCACTGCCGGGAAGGGCGGCTTCACCCGGGGCTCGCCCCGCCGGCCCTCCAGGGAGTTGAGCAGCGCGCTTTCTTCGCCGCAGATATACGCGCCGGCGCCGCGGTGAACCGTGATCTCCTGGCTGAAATCCGTGCCCAGGATGTTCTTGCCCACGTAGCCCTTCCGCCGGGCGTCCTCGATGGCCTTCATGAGCACCTCGGCGCCCCGCTTGAACTCGCCCCGGATGTAGATGAAGGACTGGGTGATGCGGTTGGCATAGGCGGTGATGAGGATCCCCTCAATCAACTGGTGAGGATTGGCGTACACCAGAGTGCGGTTGTTGCAGGTGCCGGGCTCCGACTCGTCGCAGTTGACGGTCAGGTAGCGGGGCCGACCGTCGTCAGGCAGGAACCCCCACTTGACGCCTGCCGGGAAGCCGGCGCCGCCGCGGCCCCGCAGGTTGGCCCGCTTCACCTCTTCCACCACTTCCTGCGGCGTCATGGTGAGCGCCTTCCGCAACCCCTGGTAGCCGCCCTGCGCCTCGTAGACGTCGATGTTGCGCAGGTCGACCTTCCCGATGCCCTTGGTCAGCACGGGTTCAAACTGCATAGCGTACAAGCCTCCTCTTACCGGGGGTGCAGGCTAGTTCCCGTCAGCCTCGGCGGTGTCGCTTTCAAAGCCCTTCCACTCATCCTGGCGCTCCCCGTTCATCAGGGGCAGCTTTTCGATGAACGCATCGGGACCCTTACCGCTTCGGAGGGCCTCCACCAGGGCATCGAACTTGGTCGGCGTCACGTTCACCACGTACTCCGTGTTGACCTGAATCACCGGAGCCAGATCACAGGCCGCCAGGCATTCGGGGGTAACCTCCAGGGTAATCAGCCCGTCCGGCGTCGTCTCACCGTTCTTGATCCCCAGGGTCTTTTCGATGTGCTCCACCAGTTCCCGGCCACCGCCCAGCAGGTGGCAGCACATGTTGCCGCAGACGGTGATCACATACTTGCCCACGGGATGGCGGTGGAACATCGCGTAGAACGAGCAGACCGAGTTCACATAGGCGGTGCTGACGTTGCAAATCTTGGCGATGGCCTCCATGTCGGAGACGGCCACGAAATGACCCTCGCGCTCCCGCATGGCCAGATGGAGCAGCGGCAGGATGGCGGACCGCTCCTGCCCCTTGGGGTAGCGGGCCAGGATCTCTGCCACCTCGTCCTTGCACCGCTCCGGCCAAGTAGGCGGGGGCACTTCCCGGATGGACACGTTCTTGCCGGGTTCAGCCATTAGCGATCCACCTCCCCGAAGATGGGGTCTGCACCGGCGACGATGGCGATCAAATCGGAAATCATGTGGCCCTTGAGCGACTCGCTCAGGGAGTAGACCGCGTAGAAGCTGGGCGGACGGACCCGGACCCGCAGCGGTTTGTTGCCGCCGTCGGAGACGATGTAGAAGCCCAGTTCGCCACGGGGCGACTCCACCGCGTGATAGACCTCGCCGGCGGGCACGTCAAAGCCGTACTGAACCAGCTTGAAGTGGTGGATCAGCGCCTCCATGGACTGCTTGACTTCGGCCTTGGGCGGCATCATCAGCTTGCGGTCGTTGATCTGCACGGGGCCGTCAGGCAGGTTGTCCAGTCCCTGGCGGATGATCTTCAGGGACTCGAAGATCTCGTCGAAGCGGAGGGCAAACCGATCCCACACGTCGCCGTTATAGTAGACCGGTACTTTAAAGTCATAGTTTTCATACCCGCAATAAGGGTAGTACTTGCGCACGTCATAATCGCTGCCGGCTACCCGCAGGTGATGGCCGGTGAGGCCCAGTGCCAGCGCCTGCTCGTACGTGAGCTTGCCGATCCCCTTGGTCCGCTGCACGAGGATCGGGTTATCCAGCACCGCGTCCCGGATTTCCTCGACCCGGGAAGGTGCGATCTTGAGGAACTCCTCCACCATCTCCTTGAAGTTGTCCGGCAGGTCCCGGGCCAGGCCGCCGATCCGGACGTAGCTGGAGTGGAACCGGGCGCCGCCGGTCGCCTCAAAGATGTCCAGGATCCGGTCACGCAGTTCAAAGCACCAGAAGATCGGGGTAATGGCGCCCAGATCCAGGAAGCTGGTGCCCAGGAAGACCAGATGGGAGGCGATCCGCTGCAGTTCCATCAGGATTACCCGCGCCACGGTGGCCCTGGGCGGAATCTGGTCGGTGATCCCCAGCAATTTCTCAACCGCGAGGCAGTAGCCGCAGTTGTTGGTGAAGGAGCTCACATAGTCCATCCGGTCGACAACGACGTTTACCTGCTGCCAGGTCAGATTCTCCGCCGTCTTCTCGATGCCGGTGTGGAGGAAACCCGTCTCCGGCTGGGCCGAGACGATGGTCTCGCCGTCCAGTTCCAGCATCACCCGCAGCACGCCGTGGGTAGCAGGATGGTGCGGCCCGACGGAGAGGACCAGGCGATCCTTTTTCGGTTCCTGCTGAATCTGAGCCATACTCACCCTACTCTCCTTGCCTGGGTGGCTCTTCGCCGACGAACGGACGGAAGGAATTTTCGTCGGCGGGCATCTCCAGTTTGATCAGGTCACGCGGCCCACGCAGGGGGTAATCCTTGCGCAGGGGGTGACCCTCCCAGTCGTCCGGGTTCAGAATCCGCTTCAGGTTGGGATGGCCGGTAAAGACGATGCCGAACTGATCGTAAACCTCCCGCTCCGCGGGATTGGCCATGGGCCAGATCCCCGCCAGGCTGGGCACGGTATCCTTCTCCCCGCAGCGGACCCGCACCCGGATCATGCCCAGTTCGGGCAGTTCCCGGAAGTGGTAGACCACTTCAAAGCGGGGCGTCCGCTTCGGGTAGTAGTCAACGCCGGCCACGTCCACCAACATGGTGAAGCCGTGCTCCTTGAGCCACAGGGCCACCTTCTGCAGCACCTCCGGCGCCACGAACACCTGGGGAATCAGGTCCGGAGTAGGGGGAATCGGCTCCACCTTACCGGGGAAGGCTTCCAGGAGCGCTGGCACGATCTCCCTTTCCACCCGCTCCCGGGCCGCCGCAATCCGCTCCTGCTGGGTCATCTCAGCCATGGATGGGCAGACCTCCCTTCGGATCGCCCTTGCGGATCCGGTCCCTCAGTTTCTGTATGGCGTAGATCACGGCGTCGGGTGTCGGCGGGCAGCCGGGAATGTAGACATCCACCGGAACGACGCTGTCCACGCCCTGGCAAATCGCATAGTTGTCAAACACGCCGCCGGACGAGGCGCAGGCGCCCATGGCGACCACCCACTTGGGCTCAGGCATCTGCTCGTATACCTGCCGAATGACGGGCACCATCTTGTTGGAAAGCCGCCCCGACACAATCATCAGGTCTGCCTGACGAGGGGAAGACCGGAAGGCCTCGGAGCCCCACTGGGCGATGTCGTAGCGGGGAGAGGTCAGGTTGATCATCTCAATTGCGCAGCAGGCCAGCCCGAAGGTGAGCGGCCACATCGAGTTGGCCTGGGCCCAGCGCAGGAAGGAGTCCACGGTGGTGGTGATGAACCCGGGACTCTCCCTCAGCGCATCGTTGCCGTTCATCTCCAGTTGAAACCTCCCTTCTTCCACACGTACGCGTAGCCGATCCCCAGGACGACGATGAAGAGGATCATCTCCAGGAGACCGAAGACCCCGAGCTGCCGCAGGTTCACAGCCCAGGGATAGAACGAGGCGGTTTCCACGTCAAAGATGACGAAGAGCATGGCCACCAGGTAAAACTTGACGGGGAACCGTCCCATCAGCGGGGCCGTCGGGTAACCCGACTCATACGGCAGGAGCTTGTACCGCTCGGGCTTCTTGCGCCCAAAGCTGGTGCCGAGGATGCTGAGTCCCGCCGCCGTCACCGCGGCCACCAGAAGATAGATGAATAACGGCAGGTAAGGGTGCATCGGCCAGCCTCCTTCGGGGCACAATAATCAAAACCAGTACATCCATGCGGAGCAGTGCATGCGATTTTGTGAATGGAAGAACGAAGCGGGCAAGAGACGATCTGGATCAGTTCTGCATCGGGAGGGGGATCGGAAAGATGGAGTACACAGCGATTACTACTAAGTATACCAAAGCACTATCGCAAGTGACACTGAGTTTGTGAACCAAATAGCGTTTTTTCGCCGCGCTGCCATCATCCGTTTGGCTTACTCTCGGGATTCCACCGCCTCAGTCGATTTCTCGTGGTTATGTCTGTTATAACTGAGAATGATTTAATACACCAGACCTATCCTAACACCAACGGTCCGGGGAGAGCAACACCCGAAATGTGTTGTGTGTAAAGAAAAAAGACCGCCCCACAAACGGGCGGTCCCCGATGGTTCTTTTCAGCTATGCAAGGGCCATAGGAACTGGAGTCCCTGCCGGATCCCTTCCCAGACAGACCGCCGGCGGACGTCCGCGGCCGCGTACAGCGCCGCCTCCGCCTTCACTTGCTCCCCCTGGACGGCCAGGACCCGGCCCACCACCTGTCCCCTGGCAACCGGTGCCATCAGACTGCGGTGGATATCGAGACGGATGCGGAGGTCCCCGGCCTCATGCCGGGGAAGCAGGACAGCCAGGTCCCCTTCGACGGCCAAAGGGACATATCCCGGCATGCCCCTGCGCACCGGTGCCTGGATCACCACCTCATCCTTTCGAGCCAGGTAAACCATCCGGAAGTTATCGAAGCCCCACTCCAGCAGGCGGGCCGAATCACTCCACCGGTCCCGGGCGTGCAGGACCACGGAGATCAGTTTGTGGTCGTCCCGGGTGGCACTGGCGATCAGGCAGTTGCCGGCGGCCGCAGTGGTGCCGGTCTTGACGCCGTCCGCGCCGGGCAGCATCTCCAGCAGCCGGTTGGTGTTGTGCATCACCACGTCCCGGTTCTGAGGCTCATACGTCAGGGATGCCTCCCGCAAGGACACCACCTTGGCGAACATCGGGTTGCGAAGGGCCTCCCGGGTAATCAGCGCCAGATCATAGGCCGTGCTGTAGTGGTTGGGTTCAGTCAGCCCGTGCGGATTGGTAAAGTGGCTGTTGACGGCCCCAATCTCCCGGGCACGGGCATTCATCAGCTTAGCAAACTCTTCCACGGAACCGGCGATATGCTCGGCGATGGCCACCGCCGCGTCATTGCCCGAGCGGAGCAGCAGACCATAGAGCAGATCGTGGAGGGAGTATACCTCCCCTTCCTTCAGGTGCATGGTGGACCCTGGCGTATATGCAGCCCGCCGTGAGATGGTCACCAGGTCGTCCAGATTCCCCCGTTCCAGTGCGATCAGGGCGGTCAGCACCTTGGTGGTACTGGCGGGATCGCGGCGGACATGGGCATTCTTGGCATGGAGAACCGTCCCCGTCCACCAGTCCATCACCACCGCGGCCGCGGCGGAAACAGACGGGGCCGGGGATACCGGCCATTGCGCCGGGTTCTGCTCTACAGGCGCCGCAGCGGCCACGTCCGCCCATCTGGGAAGGACGGTCATAACCATCAGCGCTGCGGCCAGTAACCGGACAGGGTGCCCTCTGCGCCTCATGGCGACACCTCCTGCCGTAGTATGAGGCAGGGAAAGAGCCCGCTATGCGGCACAAAAAAGCCGGGACCCGGCTGCTTCTGCCGAGTCCCTTACGATTCTGCCTGGAAAATCAGCCAGTAGGGCCCGCCCTCCAACGGCCTTTCGAAGCGGACACCGTTGACCACCACGCTGGTGCCCACCATGTTGCCCACATTGACCTCCACTTTCCGGCCCTTCAATACCAGGGGATCCTTTGCGCCGGCCGGCAATTCACGGCTGAACACCATTTTGCCGTCGCTGAACGCTTCCAGCCAAACCCGGCCCTGACCAAACTCGAATGTAACCTCCGCTTCCGAGGCGGCCACGTGGAAGATGACGGTCCTCTTATCCTGTCCCTGCTCCATCCACACCAGAGGCTGCGCTTCGGAGTCGTCTTCGGATCCCGTCTGCTCCTCCGTCTCCTGTTCGCCGCCCGCGGAGGGCGTCTCCGCGGGCTGAACCGCTGCCCCGCCCCCTTGATCCAGCGGCGTGGTGGAGGGCGATGCAGCGAGCTTTCGGTAGACAGCCCAGATGCCACCGATCAGAATCAGCGCCACTACCAGAAGGGTCAGGGATCGCCACAGCGTTCGGGAGGAATCCCGGGACAGGGACCGGGCGCTGAGGGGACGGCGAAGGAGCTCCGTGCTGGTGGATCCGTTCGCCTCCCCCTCAAGGCTGCCGGCCTGCCGCTGGGCCTGGCGCCTCTGTCGCCGCGCGGCGGAGGGCTCGCCGGTGGTTCCCTCCCCCGGCTGCCCCTCGCCGGCCACCCTCTCCATCGCTTCCTTCAGCTTGATGCGCTTGTACTCTTCCACCAGGGCCGGGCCATCGAGCCCCAGGTAGTTGCCATAGGAACGGAGAAAGCCCTTGACGTAGACCTCCCCCGGGATGTCAGCCTCCCGACCGGCCTCGAGGGCCAGCAGGTACTTTCGCCGGATCTTGGTATCCTCCTCGGCTTGCTCGAGGGTTATTCCCTTAGCTTCCCTAGCTGCCCGCAGCCGGCGGCCGATTTCCTCCACGGCTGCATCCCTCCGTTATCCGATATTATCGGCTGCTGAAATTTGAACATGATTGCAAAGTCCTTTTTAAATTTCTCTTCTCCACGGAGGGAAGAACTCCTCCCACCCAAGGTAACCCAACCCTGACCCAAAGGTATCGGGCTACGGAAGGACCAACCGGCCCATGCGGTCCCACCTCGGTAGGTTAGGTTCCGGCCGGCGGGGGGTTGATGCTTATGGATAGATCCGGTTCAGCAGCCGGGCGAAGGGAATGGTCTCCCGGACGTGCTCCAGCCCGCAGATCCAGGCCACCGTCCGCTCGATGCCGAGGCCAAAGCCGGCATGGGGCACGGTGCCATACCGCCGGAGGTCCATGTACCACGCGTAGGTCTTGGGATCAAGCCCGTACTCCCGGAACCGCTGCTCCAGTAAGGCCGGATCGTGGATGCGCTCGGAGCCGCCGATGATTTCGCCGTACCCCTCTGGTGCCAGCAGATCCGCCCCCAGGACCACCTCCGGATTCTCCGGGTCCGGCTGCATGTAGAAGGCCTTGACCTTCACCGGGAACTTCTCCACGAAAACGGGCCGGTCAAACTGCTGGGAAATGACCACCTCATGGGGAGCACCGAAGTCCTCGCCCCATTCGATGGGCTGCCACTCGTCTTCCGGCTTGTGCAGTTTCCGAAGCATCTCCACGGCCTCGGTATACGTAATCCGGGGGAACGGCGGCTGAACCCTCTCCAGCGGCGCGGGATCCCGGCCGATGCGCTCCAGGTCATCCGCCCGGCGCTCCAGCACCCGCCGCACGATGTAGGTCACCATCTCCTCCTGGATCCGCATGTTCTCCTCGTGGGTGCAGAAGGCCATCTCCGGCTCCACCATCCAGAACTCGATGAGGTGGCGCCGGGTCTTGGACTTTTCCGCCCGGAACGCGGGACCGAAGGTGTAAACCCGGCCCAGGGCCATGGCGGTGGCTTCCACGTAGAGTTGGCCCGACTGGCTCAGGAAGGCCGGTTCGCCATTGACGTAGCGAGTCTCAAAGAGGGTCGCGCCCCCCTCCGCGGAGGTGCCCATCAGGATCGGCGCCTCAGTCAGCACGAACCCCCGCTCCTGCAGGAACTGGTGGATCGCCATGGTGATCTCGTTGCGAATCCGCAGAATCGCCGCCTGCCGGGGCGTCCGAATCCAGAGGTGCCGGTGATCCATGAGGAATTCTACCCCATGCTCCTTGGGCGTGATGGGGTATTCCTCGGCAATCTGGATAACCTCCAGGTCCTTGACTCCGATCTCGTAGCCGCCGGGCGCCCGTTCGTCCTGGCGGACGGTGCCCCGCACGATCACCGAAGACTCCTGTGTGAGCCGCTTGCCGGTCTCAAACACCTCAGGAGGCACATCCTTGATAAACAGGACCGCCTGGCAAATCCCGGTACCATCCCGGAGGATGATGAATTGGATCTTGCCGCTGGAGCGGTAATTGTAGACCCATCCCCGCAATTCCACGTCTTGTCCCACGAAGTCAGGCAATTGGTTGATGCGAACCCACTGCATAGACTGGCCTCCTACCTGTAGCGTCTTCCCTCATGATATGACGGCGTGACTGATCGCGGCCTGCGGCCGGAGCCCAAGGCCTATGGGTGGGCTGTTCGCCCCCGCACTGCCGGCCTCCTGCCCTGGTGCTGCCACTGCGAACCATTGGGCCCAAAAGCATCATGTCGGGCTGCCCATAGGTGCTAACGGCAGCAGCCCCATCTCTCGGGAATTCTTCCCAGCCGGTACGTTCCTATACTCTACCAAAGCCGATATAATGTGATTAGTGAAGCAGTCAGGGAGGCGAACGCGGTGGCGAGCCGTTCCCGCAATTCCAAGCACACGTCCCGTCCCCGTCGGAGAACCAAACGAAACCAGCGGGTTTACCGGGCGCGCCGCCTGGCGGTGCTGGCCCTGACCTTGGCCATCCTGGTGGGGCTTTACTATGGCCTGGATTGGCTGTTGACGCTCCTTCTGGGCCGCGTCTGACCCTCCGGCATCCCTTGCGCTGGACGACCCCGGGACAGCCGTCCCGGGGTCGTTTCATCCTATACGGGCGTCACACCATGCTTCTTGGCCGGGCGCGCGACTTCCGTGGTCTCGTAATAGGCAAACCGGGCCGCCAGTTCAAACCGGAGCCGTTCAAACGGAATGATCGCATCCACGATCTGCTCGGAGGCCAACCGGAAGATGTCGATATCTCGGCTGTACTCTTCCCGAAGCTTGGCCACGTAAGCCGGCCGCTCCTCCGGCGGCAGTTCCGCAATTTTATTCGCATAGACCGCATTGACCGCAGCCTCGGGCCCCATCACCGCAATGGAGGCGGTGGGCAGCGCCAAGGTACAGGAGGGTTCAAAACCCGGACCGGACATGGCATACAGACCGGCCCCATAAGCTTTCCGCACCACCACGCAGATGCGGGGAACCGTCGCCTCACTGACCGCCGAAATCAACTTCGCACCATGCCGGATGATGCCCTGCCGTTCCACTGCGGTGCCGATCATGAATCCGGGGACATCGGCCAGGAAGAGGAGGGGAATCTGGAACGCGTCGCACAGCCAGATAAAGCGCGCGGCCTTGTCCGCGGAGTCGACGAACAGCACGCCGCCCTTTACCCGGGGCTGATTGGCCACGATCCCCACGGTCCGCCCCTCGATGCGGGCCAGACCGGTGATGACCTCCGGCGCAAAGAGCCGCTTGATCTCGAAAAACGAGCCGGCATCCACGATGCGGTCGATCAGTTCGTACATGTCAAAGGGAGCGTTCTGGTTCTCCGGAACGATCTCCTCCAGGGAACGGCCTGGCACTGGATCCGCCGGCGTAGCGCCCGGCGGCTTCTCTCCGGCATGGGAGGGGAAGTAGGAAAGGTAGCGGCGGGCGAGACGGATCGCCTCCTCCTCGCTCTGGCAGAGCACATCGCCGCACCCGGAGACGGTGCAGTGCATCCGGGCGCCCCCCATCTCCTCCAGGGTAACCTTCTCGCCGATCACCATCTCTGCCATGCGGGGGGAACCCAGGTACATGGAGGCGTTTCCTTCCACCATAAAGACGACGTCGCAGAAGGCCGGGATGTACGCGCCGCCGGCGGCGCTGGGGCCGAAGAGGAGGCAGATCTGCGGAACCAGGCCGCTGAGGCGGACCTGATTGTAGAAGATCCGCCCCGCGTGCCGGCGCCCGGGAAACATCGACACCTGGTCGGTGATCCGGGCGCCGGCGGAGTCCACCAGGTAGAACAGAGGGATCCTCAGCCGCTCCGCCGTCTCCTGGATCCGCAGGATCTTCTCCACCGTCCGGGCGCCCCACGAACCCGCCTTCACGGTGGAGTCGTTGGCCATAATGGCCACGGGACGGCCCTCGATGCGGGCGAGACCTGTCACCACCCCGTCGGCCGGCAGATCCGGCGCCAGGCAGTTGGCAAAGAGTCCGTCCTCCACAAAGGAGCCCTCGTCCACCAGCGTCCGGATGCGCTCCCGGACGAAGAGCTTGCCCTGCCTGGCCGCCTGTTCATGGTATCGGGGCGCGCCCCCCTGCTTGATGCGCGCCTCGTGGACCTTTACGGTCTCGTTCAGACTCACCTTCCGCATCGCCTCCCTCCCCCATCCTGTCCAAGGGCTGCATCACCGGCCCTGGTACACAGGCCGTCGCTTCTCCGCAAAGGCCCGCAGGCCTTCCAGCCGGTCCTGAGTGGGGATGATGGACTGGTACTCCTGCCACTCCGCGGCCAGTCCGGCGGGCTCATTCAGGCCGGCCAGCAGCGCCCGTTTGGCTGCGCGCACCGCCAGCGGTGCCTGAGCGGCAATCTGCTGAGCCAGTTCCCAGGCTGTGGAGAGCAGTTCCTCCCGGGGCACCACCCGGTTGGCCAGCCCCATCTCCAGCGCCTCCCGGGCCGAGATCCGCCGAGCGGTGAAGATCAGTTCCCGGGCCCGGGCCTGTCCCACCAGGGCCGGCAGCCGGACCGTCCCTCCGGCCCCCGGAATGATTCCCCAGGAGAGTTCCGTCAGCCCCATCACCGCGTCCTCCGAGAGGACCCGCAGGTCGCAGGCCAGCGCCAGTTCACAGCCGCCCCCCAGGGCCGCACCGTGCACCGCCGCGATGGTCGGCACCGGCAGCCGTGCCACCAGGTTGACGGTCTCCCGAAGCTGGTGCACCGTGGCAAGCACCTCCGCCTCGGAAAGACCCTGCCGCTCCTTCAGATCCGCACCGGCGCAGAAGGAGCGGGAATCGCCCCCGTGCAGGATCACCGCCCGAACCTCCTGGTCCACCGCCAGCTCCTGAAAGGCCCGCTGCAGGCCGGCCACCACCTGCCGGGACAGGGCGTTCTGCCGCTCTCCGTTGCGGATCTCAACCAGGGCCACCTGTTCCTTCCGCTCTACCGCTACCCACTCCACCGCCGCTTTCCCCCTCCTGAATCAGACCGCTCAGGCGGAACGCCCACAGGGCGGTCAGGGTGGTTTCCACGGGATCCCCACCCGCGGCGGGCCAGAGGCCGTCGGGCTGCTGCAGGGCCGCCAGTTCTCCCAGCCGCCGGGCCAGGGGCAGGAGATAGGCTCCGCCGGCCCCCACTTCCATCGCGAGCAGCAACCAGAGGGCCAGGTCGGAAGCCGCCATCTCCCTCCGGTCCAGAATCCCGAAGACACGCCGGGCCTCCGGATCCGCCTGCCCATGCAGGGCAACCCACAGGGCCCAGACCATGGCCAGCACCCGGGAAGGAAGCTCCGCTGCCGCATCGCCCTGGCTCAGCCGCCGCCGGAGCCAGGCGGAAGCCCGGGAAGGCGGATCCGTATGGGTGGGATCCTGGATGCAGATGGTGTACGCTGCCCAGGCTGTCAGAGCGATCTCCTCTCTGCCCAGCCGCCAGGATCCGTCGAACTCCTGGCACCGGCGCAGGTAGGAGACCGCCCGGGAGGCCATGGGCGAACCCGCCAGGGGCGGCATCTGCCGAAGTTGAGCCAGCACCCGGCAGGTAGCCCCCACGCTGCTGGGCGCCCCGGGTTCATCTCCCTCCGGAAACCCGCCGTCCGCGTTCTGCAAGCGTTCCAGTTCCGCCACCACGCCCCGGTCCGGCGCCGGGGCGCCGAGCACGCCCGCCAGGCGGGCCTGCTGCCGGACTGACCCCCGGGCGGCTACCGCCGCCCGGGCTCGCTCCGCGTCCACTTCGATAGGTCTGAGCACGTACACAGCCAAGACGATTACTCCTCTACTTCAATTTCCATGCGCAGCAGGGCGGCCGCGAAGGTCTTGCCCAGGTTGTCGCTGCGCAGCGACCGGGGAGCCCCGCCGCCCAGTGCGCCGTGCACCACGAACTTCAACGCGTGAAGGTTGGGCACCTCCCACCGCTGCACCGGCCCGCTGGCCACCGGTCGGAAGTACTCCGCCACCCGCTCCGCGGTCACTTCCCGCCGGATCAGTTCCCAGGCCGCCTCATCGTTGGCAAACAAGGAGAGGTCTGCGATGTTGCCCTTGTCCCCGGACCGGGCATGGCAGATCTCCACCAGGCGGATCTTCCGGCCCACCGGCGCTACACCTCCTCCAGGGTGATCTGAATGTGCGGTTCTACCAGATGCCGCGGGACCTGAGCGGGCCAGAGCCCCAGCAGTTCCCGGGGCGTCGGGGTACGGGCCACCGCGGAGGCGGTGGGAGGACCGGAAAGCAGAAGCGGCGGGAATTCCCGGGCCAGGACCTCGCAGTCCCGCTTGTTCTGGGTGCGGATCGCGATCCGCAGCCGCACCTCGTTGATCTTGTCCTCGTCCTCCGGCTCCGGGGCCAGCGGTCCCCACAGGGAGTTGATGCCGATGTACTCCACCCGGACCTCCTCCGGCTTCACGCCCTGCATCTCCAGCCGGCGCAGGACGATCTCCGCCGCCCGCTTGGCCTTGCTGTACGCCTTGGGCCAGCTGAAGGAGATGTAGCCTTCGCCCATCCACCCGTCGGCGAAGCCCACCAGGGCCTTCAGCGTTTCGGGAGCGGGTTTGCCTCTGGTGCCGCTCACCTGGACCCGGTCGGGCCCCACCTGCTCCAGGCGGGTGGTGGTCAGGTCGCAGACCACATCCGGGGTGACGTAGGCGGTGGGATCGTGGATCTCATACAGAAGCTGTTCCTTCACCGTCCGAAGGGTGACGGCACCGCCGGTGCCCTCAGGCTTGGTCAGCACGAAGGTGCCGTCCTCCCTCACCTCGGCCACCGGGAAGCCGATCCGCTCCAGGTTGGGAACGTCCTCCCACCCCACCTGCAGGTTGCCACCGGTCACCTGGCCGGAGCACTCCATCAGATGGCCCAGCACCACGCCCTGAGCCAGCCGGTCCCAGTCGTCCGGGGCCCACCGGAACTCATGCAGCAGCGGCCCCAGGAACTGGGCGGCGTCGGTAGTCCGGCCGCTGATCACCACGTCGGCGCCCTGGTCCAGGGCGTCGGCGATGGCCCGGGCGCCCAGGTAGACGGCCGCGAACAGGACCCGATCCCGGATGTCTGCCAGGGTGCGGCCTCCGTCCGGATCCCGGAACTCGACCCCCAGGGCCGCCAGTTCGTCCAGCCGGTGGAGGATGTCATGCCCGGTGATGCAGGCGATCCGCAGCCGGATCTCCAGTTCCCGGGCCACCTGCGCCACCGCCCGGGCGGCTGCCCGGGGATTGATGCCGCCGGCGTTGGTCACCAGGCGGATCCCCTTCTCCCGGCAGATGGGCAGGAGGTTCCGCATCATCGGAACCACATCCTTGGGAAACCCGTAGTCCGGGTCCCTGCGGCGGTCCTTTTCCAGGATGGCCAGCGTCAGTTCCGCCAGGGTATCGAAGGCGATGTACTGTACATCCCCGTAGCGGGCCACATCCAGAACGGGCAGGAGGGAGTCCCCGTAAAACCCCTGCCCGGCGCCGATCCGCACTGTCCGCACGTACCACCGCTCCCTTCGGCCCGTCCGGCCGTTGGTTTTGCCTCAGGCGATTTCCAGCAGCAGATCGCCCTGGTTCACAAAGTCACCGGGCTTGACCCGGACCTCACGCACCACCCCGTCCCGGTCCGCCTGGATGGGAATCTCCATCTTCATGGACTCCAGGATGACCACATCCTGATTGACCGTCACCCGGTCGCCCGGCTGTACCAGGACCTTCCAGACCGTGCCTGCCATCGTGGAACGTACCATGGCCTTCCCCCCTGCCGCTTCCGGTTTACAGACCCAGATGCTTGGCAATCACCAGCCGCTGGATCTCGCTGGTGCCTTCGCCGATTTCCGTCAGGCGGGCGTCCCGCCAGAACCGCGAAACTGGATAGTCCTCCATGTAGCCGGCACCGCCGTGGATCTGTATGGCGTGGTTGGCCGCCCGGGTAGCCACCTCGGAGGCGAAAAGCTTGGCCATGGCGCTCTCCCGGGTATAGGGCCGGCCCTGATCCTTCAGCCATGCCGCCTTAAGGACCATGGTCCGGGCCAGTTCCACCTCCATGGCCATGTCCGCCAGCTTAAATTGGATGGCCTGGAAGCGGGAAATCGACTGGCCGAACTGCCGACGGGTGCGGGCATACTGCAGGGCCGCATCCAGGGCAGCCTGAGCGATGCCCACGGCCATGGCGCCGATGGAGATGCGCCCCCCGTCCAGCGTGATCATGAACTGGCGGAACCCCTCTCCTTCCTTGCCCAGGAGGTTCTCTGCGGGGATGCGCGCCCCGTCAAAGTAAAGCGGGCGGGTGTCGGAGGACCGCAGCCCCATCTTCCGGTACGGCTCGCCGATGGTGAACCCCGGCGTCGGATTCGGGACGATGAAGGCACTGATCCCCTTGTGCCCCTTGCCCGGCTCGGTTACCGCCGTGCAGACCACATAGCCGCAGTAGAAGGCGTTGGTGATGTACTGCTTGGATCCCGTGATGACCCATTCATCGCCGTCCCGCACCGCCCGCGTCTGCGTGGCGGCGGCGTCGGAGCCGGCTTCGGGCTCCGTGAGTCCGAAGGAGGCCAGGTACTCTCCCCTGGCTGCGCCGGGCAGCCACCGCCTCCGCTGCTCCTCGGTGCCGAAGTAGTAGACGGGTCCCATGCCGATGGAGCAGTGGGCCGCCATGGTCAGCCCGACCGAGGCGTCCACCCGGCTGATCTCCTCCACCGCCAGCGCGTAGGAGACCGTGTCACCGCCCATGCCGCCGTACTCCTCGGGGAACGGAATCCCCAGCAGGCCCAGCTTCCCCATCTGGCGGACCTCCTCCAGGGGGAAGGCACCTGTCTGGTCCCGCTCCGCGGCGCCCGGCGCCAGCACTTCCTCCGCGAACTCCCGGGCCAGGTCCCGGATCATCCGCTGCTCCTGTGTGAGGTCGAAGCTGAGGCTCACCTGCCTCCATCCCTCCCCATGCCTGTGACCCACTGCGCAGTCGACATTCATATATGTCTATTCGCACTCTTCCGTCTGCATTCCTCCTGATTTTGCCTGAAACGGTGATGGCGGGAAGCGCATCCAGGACCGACCGCAACCTCCCATGACTAGGGGGCGACCCCTGTGGCATAGGCATGGAGATAAGCGCTGTGTCCGTGGTAGGGAAGGAGGATCGCCCCATGCTGGATGGACCTGCAGTGCGCCTGGCGGTGGCCCGGCTCACCGAGATCGGGCAGGCCGCGGCCAGGTTCCGTCAGGACCCGGACCGCCCCCTGGAAGGCTACTGTTTGGTCACCGGTGATGAACGGCACTGCCGCGTGACCATCTTTGTGGAGAACGGGCGGACCCTGTCCGACCGGCGCCCCGGCGGCGCGTTCTACTACGAAGGCTGGATCGTCGGCAGTTCGGGGCCCGTCAGCGTCGGCGCCTTCAACACAGGGGCCACCGGCGGCGGCAGTGGCACCTGCACCCGGGCGGCCGATGAACTGGGGCTCACCAGTCCCGCCGTCGTCCGGGTTACGGTGGAGCCCTTCGGGGGAAGCCCGGCGGGCGCCGTCCCGGTCCTGGAGGGTCCGCTGATCTGGCTTCACGGCGAACCTGCGGCAGCCCCCTCGCCTTCGACCGCCGGCGATCGGACAGACCCGGTGCTGGCAGCCGTGCCCGCCGGTACCGCTGCAGGACAGGAGCAGCCGGCGGCGGAGTCGCCGCCCTCCGTGCAAGACGCTGCACCGGAAGCGGCGCCCGCGACCGTGACCAGCCACGTCTCTCAGGAACCCCCCGCTCTGGAAGCGCCGCCCGATGCGGCTTCCGCGCCGGCGCCCGCTCTTGCACGCCAGGCGGAGTCCCCGCCGGTGGCGGCAGCGGAAGTGGCCCCTGAGGCGCCGGCGCCCACGCCCGAGACCCCCACGGCGGCCGGCAGCCTGCCGGCGGATCCGGCCATGCCGGTCACGGAGACGCCGGCGGGCCCGTCCGCGCTGGTCAGCGGCATGCCGGCAGAGGACGCCGCGACAGCCACCGCGGCGGCGCCTGCCCAGCCAGCGCCGGCCGCCCCGGCGGAATCCAACCGATCTGGCGGGCCGGCTCCGATGGGTGATGCAGCGGTGCCGGCGGAACAGCCCTCCGCCGCACAGGCACCGCCGGCGTATCAGCCGCCGGGAATTGCCCCCGCCACCCTCACCATCACCCTGCACAGTCGCCATCCCATGGCGCCTCGGGCAGCGGGTACCGCAGTCCTCCATCTCCGGGAGGGCCGCGTCGTCGTCACCGTGCGGGGACTGCCCAGCCCAGCGGCCCTGGGAAGGGTCCCTGGTCTGGATCGCCCCTTCAACGGCTACCGGCTCTGGCTGCTCAACCAGCGCTCCGGCATGCGCCAGCCTTTGGGGCCGCTGACCCGGGTGTGGGGCGAAAACTTCCGGGCCGAGGAGGGACCGGGGCTGCCCCTGGCACGCTACGACACCCTGCTGGTCACCGCGGACGACCGCAAGGCACCCAGCCCGGACCCCCACTGGCCCCACGTGTTGGTGGCAACCATTGAGTCCGCGGGTAACTAAAAACCGACCGGTGGTGCGGCCCTGCGGGCCTTCCACCGGTCGGTTTGCTGTTTCGCTTTCGTTATGCACTTCCGGACCCGCTCTTGCCGGCGCCCCGGGATTCGGTCTCGCCAAACAGCTCCTGCCACTGGGCCATGGTGATGAGCACCTCCCGCGGCTTGGAGCCCTGGTGCGGTCCGATGAATCCCCGTTCCTCCATCATGTCGATGAGACGGGCTGCCTTGTTGTAGTTGCAGCGCAGCCGCCGCTGCAGGATGGAGACGGAGGCCTGTCCGTGCTCGATGACGATCCGCACCGCCTGCGGGAAAACCGCCTCCACCGCGGAGGTGGGCTCGCCTCCTTCCCCGTGGCCGGCCCCCCGCCGGGGGGTATTCACCTCCACCGCCACCTCCTCGGCGGTGTAGACGGGTTTGGCCTGGGCCTTGACAAACTTGACCAGCGCCTCCACTTCCCGCTCCCCGATGTAGGCGCCCTGGGCCCGGATCGCCCGGGACAGGCCGCTGGGATGAAAGAGCATGTCGCCCCGTCCCAGCAGCCGCTCTGCCCCTGCGTAGTCCAGGATCACCCGGGAATCCACCTGGGAGGAGACGGCAAAGGCAATGCGGGAAGGGATGTTGGCCTTGATCAGGCCGGTGATGACGTCCACCCGGGGCGACTGGGTAGCGATGACCAGGTGCATCCCGCAGGCCCGGGCCATCTGGGCCAGCCGGCAGATGGAATCCTCCACATCCACCGGTGCCACCATCATCAGATCAGCCAGCTCGTCGATGAAGATGACCACGTAGGGAAGCGGCTTCCGCGGATGCTCCGGATCAGGGCCCGGATCATTCCGGCAAATCTGGTTGTACTGTTGAATGTTCCGGGCGCCCACCTGTGCGAAAAGCTCGTACCGCCGCTCCATCTCCTTGACGGCGCCCTTGAGATACCCGGCAGCCTTCTTCGGGTCGGTGATCACCGGCGCCATCAGATGCGGAATCCCGTTGTAGGTGGAAAGCTCCACCATCTTCGGATCAATCATCAGCATCTTGACTTCATCCGGCCGGGCCTTGAACAGCAGGGAGCAGATGATGGTGTTCATACAGACCGATTTGCCCGACCCGGTAGACCCTGCGATCAGGAGGTGCGGCATCTTGGCCAGGTCCCAGACCACCGGGTTCCCGGCATTGTCCTGTCCGAAAGCCACCGTCAGCTTCGACGGGCTGTTCAGGAAAGCCGGTGTCTCCATCACTTCCCGAAGGGGGACGGACCGGCGCACCTTGTTGGGCACCTCGATCCCCACCGCAGCCTTCCCGGGGATCGGCGCCTCGATGCGGATGTCCTCCGCAGCCAGGGCCAGGGCCAGGTCGTCAGCCAGTTGGGTGAACTTGTGGACCCGGACGCCCTCTCCGGGCTGCAGTTCGTACCGGGTCACCACCGGTCCCGGACTGATCTCCACCACCCGGGCCTCCACGCCGAAGCTGCGGAGCGTCCGCACCAACAGATCAGCCCGCTCCTTGTAGTCCTGGATGCTGGGGCCCCCGGAGTGAACCGGCTTGGGCAGCATGCTGATGGGCGGCAGTTGGTAGGCGTCTCCCAGGGTCTCGGGATCCAGCGCCAGTTGGCCCTTGGCATCGGTCACCAGGCGGGCCGGCGTCGCCGTCTGGGAGGCGGCCTCCTCCCGGCGGACCGGCTGCGGCAGATGCACCACCGGATCGGAATGGGGCTGTGGCTGTGGCGCCTCGACGGTGCCGCCGATGCGAATGGTCGGCTCGGACGTCGCTGGTTCCGGGTCATGCCGCTCCAGGGTGTTCATCTCCTCGGTGGCAGCAGCCGCACGCCCCGACTTGCGCCCCGACTCGGATGGGGCCTTCGCTTCTTCCTCGGAAGCGGTAAGCAGCCCCTTCAGGTCCGCCGCGGCGCCCCGGACGCCGCTCACCGCGGCCCCCAGCCGCTGCCGGCTCCAGCGGATGGCCTGGCCCAGGCTAATGCCGGTATTGAGCACCACCGCGACCAGCGCCGCGGTCACCAGCACCACATACCGCCCGGCCATCCCGAAAGCCCGGGTCAGCAGCGTGGCCAATCCATAGCCCACCAGACCGCCGCCGAACCCCCTGAAGGCGTTTTCCACATCGCCGCCGAGGGGATGGTCCGGGTAGGCGGCCAGCTGCACCGCCACCTGAAAGGTCAGCAAAAGCAGCAGCGTGCCCCAGGCCGGGCGGCCCCAGACAAAGGGCCGGTCGTACACCCGCAGGTAGATCAGATACCCGCCCAGCCAGACCAGGGCGCCGGCGATCACCCAGGCTCCGGCCTTCCCCGCCGTGCAGGTGATGACCGTGTACAGCCACTCGCCCAGGATCCCACCGCCGCTTCCCGACAGGGCCAGGAAGAACCAGATGCCGGCTCCGGCCAGCAGCAGGCCCAGCACCTCCTGGTGGAGGCCAGGAACTCTTTCTACGCTTGCCGAGCGTTTGCTCTGTCGTCTGCGCACGGCCCGATGTGCCACGAATGCAACCTCCTGCTGAGAAACGCCCCGGTGGTGGCTCGCCAGGCCGAGGCAATGATTGGCATGTCCTTTTTTCAGTATAACACACCCATGCGGGACTGCGAGATTCCGGTGTCAGAGCCATTGGATCCCAGTTACCGGTCAGATCGCCCTACCTCTCCCGTCTTCACCAAGCGGCAAAACAGCCCGGCACCGAGTCGGCGCCGGGCCTGCCCTTCTCACTTGGATTCCGCGGTGAGGCAATCCTTACAGATGCCGTAGAAGTTGGCTTCGTGATCACGCACCACAAATCCGGTCTTCTGGGTGATGACCTCCTCCAGCCGGGTCACCAGTTCGTCCTCAAACTCCGTGATCCGACCGCAGCGAGTGCAGACCAGGTGATGATGGTTCTGGGAGTCGGTATCGTTCAACTCGTATCGTGCCCGCCCCTCACCGAAGTCCACCTTGCGGAGGACGTCGATCTCCTCCAACAGCTCCAGGGTTCGGTAGACGGTGGCGATCCCGTTGTTTGGGTAGGTCTCCCTGAGCATACTGTAAACATCATCGGCTGAGAGGTGCCGGCCCTTGTTCATCAGGAAAATGGCGATGATGGCCCAGCGCTGGGGGGTCAGCTTATGCCCGCGTTCCAATAATCTCTGATAAATATCTTTCAGCATCAAAGGCACGGACATCACCTCTTCCCCCGATAGTCGCGCCGGGATAGGGCCCCCGATGTGGGCAGCCACCGGCCTGCCTGCACACCGCTGAGTCGCCAGGCGTCATGGTGTTATTCGGGCGAAGGCGTGAAGATTCCTGCCTGTATCACCGGAATTGATTTGCTTTATCCCCCAGGGCCGCCATCCGTAGCCTCAGGGCAGCCGGATCCGGCTTCCAGGCTGCCAGCGGGGATCCAGGTAATCCCCGGGATCCGCGGAGATCAGGCGCTGAATCACGCCCATACCGTGTTCACCCGGTTGCACCTGAAGGATCCGGCTTCCGATCTGCACCTCAAGACAAGGGGACGGCGCCCCCTCCGGATACGCGAGCACCTGCTCCAGGGGCAGAGGGGTCCACAGCAGACCGTTCCCATATTCGTTCACTGAACCACCCCCGGCTGGCGGGCCCGGCGCTCCTCGATGAGCCGGCGGAGAGCCGCCATCGCCTGGGCGAGGCCGCCCACTTCATCGATCAGCCCGTATTGAACCGCCTCTTTCCCCACCACTACGGTGCCCACGTCCCGGGCCAGTTCGCCGGTGCGGTACATCAGCTCCCGCAGCTTCTCCTCGCTGATTCGGGAATTTTGCACCACGAACCGGATCACCCGGTCCGACATCCTTTCGATGTATTCATAGGTTTGGGGAACCCCGATCACAAGACCCGACAGCCGGATGGGGTGGATGGTCATGGTGGCTGTGGAGGCAATAAAGGATCGGGTGGTAGCCACCGCGATGCACACGCCGATGGAATGGCCGCCCCCCAGTACCAGGGAGACCGAAGGCTTCGAGAGGCTGGCGATCATCTCGGCGATGGCAAGCCCCGCCTCCACGTCTCCCCCTACGGTATTGAGGATCACCATCAGCCCCTCGATGTCGGGGTTTTGCTCCACCGCCACCAACTGCGGAATGATGTGCTCGTACTTGGTCGTCTTGTTCTGGGAAGGCAGCACCACATGCCCTTCCACTTGCCCGATGATGGTCAGGCAGTGGATATTGGGCTTGGGTGTGGGAACCACCGTGGTGCCCACCGCCTCCAGATTTTCCAGTACCGCGTTCCGCCGCTCCGGCGTGGTCGACGGTTCGGGGGCGCTGTCCGGCCGGGAGCCGGCACCTGCCTGAGCAGGCCTGTGCCGGTTGTCCGAGTGCTGCATGAGGTCACGCTCCGTGTCCTTGCTGGTTTCGTTCCGCGCTAGTATGCCCCGGAACCCCCGGTCCCACCGGATGCGGCCGGTGGTGGCATACAGGTTCCCAAAAAACGCCATGGAGCGGAACGTTCCGCTCCATGGTCTGCCGCGGAGGCCGGCCTAAATCTCCACGATGATGGGCAGGATCATCGGCCGGCGCCGCGTCTTTTCATACAGGTACTTGCTGAGCACGTCCCGGACGGCGCTCTTCAGGACGGCCCACTCGGTGATGTTCCGCTCCAGGGTGTCGTACAGGGCGTTCTTGACCCGCTCCCTGGCTTCCTCCAGGAGCCCCTCGGATTCCCGGACGTAGACAAAGCCGCGGCTCACGATATCGGGTCCGCCCATGAGGGCGCCGGTCTCCCGGTCCATGGCCATGACCACGATGACAACACCGTCCTGGGAGAGTTGCTTGCGGTCCCGGAGCACGATGTTGCCCACATCGCCCACGCCGAGGCCATCCACCAGCACCTGCCCCGACGTCACCTTGCCGGTGATGGCGGCGCTGTCCGGGGTCAGTTCAAAGACACACCCGTTTTCGCCCACCAGGATGTTCTCCGGCGGAATGCCGCACTGCTCCGCCAGCCGCTTGTGGCTGAGCAGCATCCGGTACTCGCCGTGAATGGGGATGAAGAACTTGGGACGGGTCAGGTTGAGCATCAACTTCTGTTCTTCCTGGCTGCCATGGCCGGAGACGTGGACCCCTGCCGACCGGTCGTAGATCACCTCGGCCCCCCGGCGGAAAAGGTTGTCGACCGTCCGGCCCACGCTTTTCTCGTTGCCCGGAATCGGGGTGGCGGAGAACAGGACCGTATCCCCGGGGATGATCTCCACAGCCTTGTGGTCGTTGACCGCCATACGGGCCAGGGCGCTCATGGGCTCACCCTGAGAGCCGGTAGTCAGAATCACCTGGTTCTGCAGGGGCAGCCGCTTCAGTTCCTCGATGGGGACGATGGTTCCCTCGGGAACGTGGAGGTAGCCCAGCCGCATGGCCACGTTCACCGTGTTCTCCATGGAGCGCCCCACCACGGCGACCTTCCGCCCGTAACGAACCGCGCAGGTGATGGCCTGCTGCAGCCGGTGGACGTTGGAGGCGAAGGTGGCCATGAGGATCCGTCCCTTAGCCTCTCGAAAAATCCGGTCAATGTTTGCCCCCACCGTACGCTCCGAGGGTGTGAAACCGGGCCGTTCCGCGTTGGTGCTGTCGGCGAACAGCGCCAGCAGGCCCTTGTTGCCCAACTCCGTGAGCCGGGCGTAATCGCTGGGTTCACCGTCCACCGGCGTCTGGTCGAACTTGAAGTCACCGGTGTGGAGGATGGTGCCTACCGGGGTGGTCAGGGCGATGGCACAGGATCCCGGGATCGAGTGATTGACCCGGATGAACTGTGCGACGAAGGAACCGATCCGCACGCGGTCCCCCGGCTTGACAACCCGGGAAGCCGGATGAAGCGAGAGGCCCACCTCCGCCAGTTTCTCCTCCACCAGTCCCAGCGTCAGGGCGGTCGCGTAGATGGGGATGTTCAGGTTCCGCAGCAGATAGGGAACGCCGCCGATGTGGTCCTCATGTCCGTGCGTGAGCAGCAGTGCCTTTACTTTCTCCCGATTCTCCAACAGATAGGTGAAGTCCGGAATGACGATGTCGACACCTAGCATCTCCTCCTCGGGAAACGCCAGCCCGGCATCGATTACCACGATCTCGTTGCCATACTGGAAGGCCATACAATTCTTTCCGATCTCACCAAGACCTCCCAGTGGAATGGCAAGCAACTTTCCTTGCCTTTCGCGTCCGCGCGCCAAAAAACTTTTCCTCCTTTTTTTCTTTGCACAGCAAAACACACCCGCAGGCCTCACACCCCACAGACCCATCGGGTGGACAGGGACCGGTGTAAAGGGGATCCCCCATGGTAGGTCAGCATCCTTCCGCACCCACGCCGTCCCGATGCGAAAGGCCGCCGTTCCGCTGACCTGAGCCGGTTTCCCTGGTTCGCCGTTCAAGTCAATGTCCTTTCAATTATACCCACCGACCGCCAACAATACAAGACCAGGCCCCGGGCCGGGACAGACGAGGGCCTGCTCCGGAGCAGCGCTCCGGAACAGGCCCGCCCACGTGCCATCGTCGATTACAGGACCCCGGCCTTTTCCAGGACGGCCCGCAGGGCCTCCCGCTCCTGCGGGCTGGCTTCCACCAGGGGCAGCCGCAGGGGTCCCACCGGAAACCCGGTCATCTCCAGGGCAGCCTTCACCAGCACCGGGTTGGTGACGGCAAACAGCCCCTTGAAGACCGGCAGCAAACGCCGGTGCAAGGCGGCCGCTTCGTCCACCCGACCGGCCAGGTAGGCCCGGATCATCTCCTGCATCTGCGGCCCCACCACGTGGCTGGCGACGCTGATGACGCCGTAGGCGCCCACCGCCAGATACGGCAGCGTCGCCGCGTCGTCGCCGCTCCAGACCCGGAAGCCCTCAGGTGCGCCGCTGATGATCTCCGCCACCTGGGTAAGATCCCCGCACTCCTTGATGCCCACGATGTTGGGAATCTGGGCCAGGCGCAGCGTCGTGGCCGCCGACAGGTTGACGGATGTCCGGGAGGGCACGTTGTACAGGATGCAGGGCAGCTTCGTCGACTCCGCCACGGCCTTGAAGTGCTGGTACAGCCCTTCCTGGGGCGGCTTGTTGTAGTAGGGGGTCACCAGCAGCACGCCGTGGATGCCGGTCTCTTCCGCCCGGCGGGTCAGCCGGATGGTTTCTTCGGTGTTGTAGGAGCCGGTACCGCCGATGACGGCGACCTGGTCCCCTACAGCCCGAACCACCGTCTCAAACAGCTTGAGCTTCTCATCCGCGCTCAGGGTCGGCGATTCGCCGGTGGTCCCGGTCACCACGAGGCCCTCCGAGCCCGAGGCCACCAGGCGGCGGGCCAGTTCCGCAGCCCGGTCGTAGTCGACGGTGCGGTCCGCGTTCATGGGTGTGACCATCGCGGTAATGAGCCTTCCAAACGTAGGCACGTCCGTTCCTCCCATCCACAAGCTTCCAGGCCGCGCCCCAGGGGCGCGCCCGGGATCAGATCGTTGATGGTACCTCTCCCAGGCGGAAGGCGTCGTGCAGCGCCTGAACCGCACGGCGCAGGTGAACGGACTCCACCAGGGAGGAGATGGTGACGTGTGAATCGCTGGTTTGCAAAATTTCGACGCCGGCCGCCGAAAGGCCTTCCACCACCCGGGCCATGACACCGGGGCGCCCGCGCATGCCGGACCCCACCACCGAGACCTTGGCACACCCCATCCGGATCTCCGGTGTAAACCCCAGTTCCGTCAGCAACGCCCGGGTCCGCTCCGCGTGCCGCTGCTCCACGCAGAAGGTGGCGGCCCCCGGGGAGAGGTTGATCATGTCCACCGAGATGCCCGCGTCGGCCAGCGCCCGGAAGGCGCTCCGGATCCGGTGCGGATCGCCTGTGAAGCTCACCTGGGCCAGCCCATCCACATGGGTCACCCCCGTGACCGGGCTGCCCACGTCCAGCGCGCTCCAGAAGGCTCTGGCCGTCTCCGCCGAATGGGTGATCAGCGTGCCGGACCCGCTGCTGAAGGTGGATTTGATGCGCAGCGGAACCCGGTGCTGCATGGCGATCTCCACCGCCTGCGGGTGGACCACCTTGGCGCCGTAGTGCGCCATCTGGACCACCTCGTCGTAGGTGGCCACCGCCAGCGTACGGGCGTCGGGTACCAGACGGGGGTCCGCGGTCTTCACCCCGTCCACATCGGTATAGATCTCCACCACTTCGGCCTGCAGGGCGCCGCCCAGGGCGGCGGCGGTGGTGTCGGAGCCGCCCCGACCCAGGGTGGTGACCTCACCGGTCTCCGTCTGCCCCTGGAATCCGGCCACCACCGCCACGAGCCCGGCCCGCAGCCGCTCCAGCAGGGGGCCCGGATCCACCCGGACAATCCGGGCCGCTCCGAAGGATCCATCCGTCACAATCCCGGCCTGGGCGCCGGTCAGGGCCTGAGCAGGGATCCCCCGGCGCTTCAGCGTCCCTGTGACAATCACGCTGGAGATGATCTCACCACAGGAGAGGAGCAGGTCCATCTCCCGGGGGGCCAGGTCAGGACAGGCTTCGTTGGCCAGCTGGATCAGCGTATCAGTGGCGTAGGGATCGCCCTGCCGCCCCATGGCCGATACCACGACCACCACGGCATAGCCGTCCCGGACCGCCCGTTCCACGTGCTCGGCCACCCGAAGGCGGCCGTCGGCCGTGGCCACGGAGGTCCCGCCAAATTTCTGTACGATGATCCGCATGGATGCGATTGGGCCGGCGGGCGCCAACCGGCCCGCTCCTCCTCTCCGGGGCTTAGAGCAGCCCCATCTCCAATAGCTTTTCCGCGATCTGCACGGCGTTGGTGGCTGCGCCCTTGCGAAGGTTATCGCTCACCACCCAAAGCCACAGCCCGTTGGGATTGCTCAGGTCTTCCCGGATCCGTCCCACCAGGACCTCATCCTTGCCGTCCACATCCAGGGCCGTGGGGAAGACAAAGGATGCAGGATCGTCCACCACCTTCACACCGGGGAACCGGGAGAGCGCTTCCCGGGCCTCCGCCGGTGTGATCTTCCGCTCGAACTCCACCAGCACCGACTCGGAATGGCCCACGAACACCGGCACCCGGGTGCACGTCATGGTCACCTCCAGGTTCGGCAGGCCCATGATCTTCCGGGTCTCGTTCAGAAGCTTAACCTCCTCGGTGGTGTAGCCATTCTCCAGGAAGGTTTCGGCGTAGGGCAGCACGTTGAAGGCGATCTGCCGGGTGTAGACCGAGTGGGGCAGCTCCTCCTTGCTTCCGGGCTGCCACTGCCGGACTTGCTGTTCCAGCTCTTCCACTGCCTCCTTGCCGGTACCGGAGACGGCCTGCATGGTGGTCACGATCACCCGCTTCATGGGCGAGAGATCATGCAGCGGCTTGAGGGCCATCACCAACCCGATGGTGGTGCAGTTGGGGCTGGCGATGATGCCCTTGTGCCAGCGCAGATCCTCCGGGTTGATCTCCGGCACCACCAGCGGCACGTTGGGATCCATCCGCCAGGTGCTGGACTTGTCAATGACCACGGCGCCCGCCTGAACCGCCGCCGGGGCCAGTTCCTTGGACAGGGAACCGGTCGCGGCAAAGAAGACCAGGTCCATCCCCTTGAACGCTTCAGGCGTGGCCTCCTGGACAGGAATTGATTCGCCCCGGAATGTGATGGTGGTTCCCACGCTCCGGGCGCTGGCCAGGGGACGCAGGGTCCCCACGGGGAAATGACGGGACTCCAGCAGGCTCAACAGTCGTTGACCCACAACGCCGGTAGCTCCGACGACGGCGACATTCTTCACAGGCATACATCCTTTCTGGCTAGGTATCGTGGCTGACTGGTCTCCGGGGTCGGCTGCCGGCCTGCGGAGCCGCGCCTAGATCCGGGGACCGAGCAGCAGGGGTTGAATCTGGCGGCCTTCCATCGCCGCCAGGATGGTCGGAACGAGATAGCTCTCGATGTCGGCGTCCACGGACGTCGGTTTGCCCGTGGGATGGTCTTGGCGGAAGGGTACGAAGTAAATATTCCGTGTGCTCAGCAGAACGCCCAAATTGCGGGCGTTAAGGCCCAGGGCATCGTTGGTGGTGATCGCCAGCACCACCGGCCGGTGATTCCGCATCTGGGCCTTGGCAGCCATCAGCACCGGCGTGTCGGTGATGGCGTTGGCCAACTTCGCCATCGTATTGCCGGTGCACGGCATGATCACCAGGCAATCCAGCAGCCCGCCGGGTCCGAAGGGCTCCACTTCGGGTATCGTGGTGAGGGGACGTTTCCCTGTGATCCGCTCAATCTCGGCGATCCAGTCCGCGGGCTTGCCAAAGCGAGTCTCCGTGTGCTGGACGTTGTAGGAGATGATCGGCGTCACATCGGCCCCTTCGGACACCAGGACCTCCAACTGTGCGATCGCCCTGGCCAGATTGCAGTGGGAGGCAGCCATGGCCACCCCGATCCGCCGGCCTTGCAGCCGTCCCTGCTCCGCCTCCTTCGGCTTCACCGCGGTTCCTCCTCCCGTGTGCCCATCGTGAGGTGGCGGATGACCAGTTCCGCGATGAGCTTCCCTGCGGTGACGGGGGCCACGATGCCCGGCAGTCCCGGCGCCAGCTTCGCGGTCAGCCCCAGTTCCCGGGCTGCCTCAAAGTCGGTTCCGCCGGGGGCTGAGGCGATGTCGATGATCACCGCGTGGGAAGGCGCCGCCGCCAGCACCTCCCGGGTCAGGACCAGAGCAGGTACCGTGTTGAAGATCACATCGGACTCCGCGACGGCCTCAGGCAGCCGCTCCCATTCCACGGGGCGGTGACCGCTGGCCCAAATCCGGGCGTGATCCAGGGCACTGCGGGCCGCAACGGAGACGTTGCTGCACAGGCCCCTCAGCAGCATGGCAATGGTCCGGCCCGTGCGGCCGAAGCCCACCACCAGGGACCGGGAACCGAACAGGGTAAAGGGGGTGGCCTCCATGGCCATCTGGATAGCCCCCTCTGCCGAGGGCACCGCGTTCCAGATGGCGAACTCGTCGGCCTCCCGGTATATGATCAGCGGACGCCCGGCCTCGGCACAGATCCGGCGCAAATACGCGTTGGCGAGGCCGCTGAAGACCACGGCGTCCCGCGCCATCTGCTTGAGCGCGTCCACATCAATGCTGCAGGTGTAGTCGGGAATCACGGTGTTGATGCGGCCATCCTCGTTTACGCCCTCCACGGGCAGAAGGGCCACGTGGGCGCCCCTCAGGGCCTCCGCAGCCGATGTGCAAACCTGCACAGCGGCCAGACGGTCCTCCCACTCATGCCCTACGAGCCGCACCACAGCTCCGGCCTGGAGGAAGAAAGGTACCGTCTCAGCCATGCGACGGTCGCCGCCCAGGACAGCCACGCCTTTTCCCTGGACGCTCATGGACTGATCCCCACTCCCTTCCAACACCTCACACGCCATTCTATGGATGGGGTGAGGCGGGGGTGAGCAGGGGCCGTCCGGGTTACTGGCTGAAGGCGATCTCCTCCAGGTCAAAGGCGACCCGCTTCTCCCGTAGCACCCACTTGCAGGCCATCAGCACCCCGGGCACGTACGCCTCCCGGGAGGGTGCATCATGGCGCAAGGTCAGGGTCTGTCCGGGCCCACCGAAGATAACCTCCTGATGGGCCACCAGACCCGGCAGCCGGACGGAATGGATCGGTACCGGGGGCGCTTTCAGATCCCCCGCGACCCGCTCCAGGCGCTCCCGGGTGCGCAGGGCGGTACCGGACGGAGCATCCAGCTTCGTGTGATGATGCAGCTCGATGATCTCCACATGGGGGAAGAAGCGCCGGGCTTCCTCCGCGAAGCGCATCAGCAGCATCATCCCCACGGAAAAATTGGCAATGAACGCGCCGCCGATCCCCTTCTCCCGGCACGCCTCCGCAAATTGCCGGATCTCTTCAGGGGCCAGACCGGTGGTCCCCACAACGGGGGCGATGCCAGCCGCCACCGCTGTGGGGATGGTTTTTCGTGCGGCTGCCGCGACGGTGAAATCGATCAGGACGTCCGCCTCCACGCCGGATTTCAGGACGTCTTCCAGGCTCGGTGCGATGGGAACACCCACCCGACCGCCTTCCAGCCCGAGCACTTCACCGATGTCCCGGCCTTCCGCTTCCGCCGCGACCGCGCCCACCAGGGTAAACCCCGGCTCGCGGACCACCGCACGAACCATCTCCCGGCCCACTTTTCCCGTGGCGCCGGCCACAACCACCCGAATCGACTGCATTCACTGCCACCTCGATGCGCAGAGTTGTACAAAACAGCAGGCGCAGCCTCAGAGGCTTCGCCTGCCGCAACCACCACAACCAGCATAGCCGAGGGACGAACCCCGGCTTTTGCCACTAACTTACCGAACACGAGGAGGCTTGTCAATAAGTTTCCCGCAGCGCGATGTGCAAAAGGATCTGCCCCTGGCTGGTCTGCAAGGGGATCACCAGCCGCTGAATTGACAGCGTGGAGATGATGGTGCCCTTCCCCACCACCACGGAGGGAGGCGCGATCTTGCAGGAATACCCTGCTTGCTCCAGTTCCACGCTGGCCAGTCCTGTGATGACGTTGCCCAGTTCCGCCACCGCACTCTCGGCCATCGCGTCGAACACCGGCACCGGTTCTCCGGTCATGGCGGAGACCAGTCCCCGGGCCGTCTGTTCCGACATGCCGTACAGCACCAGCCCCTGGGCTCTGCCCACCACGCCGATCAGCACCGTCACCTCATCGGAAATCAGGGGCGAATCCTCCACCGTCACGGTTCCCCGGGTCACTTCCGACCCGGTTTCCGTCTGAAGGACCTGATACGCGGCGGTCACAAACGGGTTGACAAATTCGGCTTTGACGACGGCCTTCACGGCTGCCTTCTTCCCTCCTGCGTCGCGGGTCACTGCCGCAATTCCGGCCGATCCCCAGCCCCCGGAAAGCGTGCGCCTCTATTTGACCGCCCGGTAGAAAAACGGTGAGACGCTGACGAAACCAAACTCTTGCGGCCGCAACAAACTTTCGGTGCTGCCAACGAACAAAATCCCGCCGGGGCTGAGGGCCTTGTGGAATCGCCGGTACAGTTCTTCTTTCGCCGCTTCCGTAAAGTAGATGACCACATTCCGGCACAGCAGCAGGTCGATCTCCGAGGGAAACGGGTCGGCCAGCAGATTGTGCCGCTTGAACTGAACCCGCCGCCGCAGGGCCGGAATCACCCGATACCGGTCCCCTTCTTGGATGAAATAGCGGCGCCGGCGTTCGGGAGAGACATTTTTCATGTCCTTTTCCGTGTAAACCCCTTCCATCGCCACTTTCAGAATCTCGGCATCGATGTCGGTGGCCAGAATCTGGTGGCATTCCCGCGGATCCAGTTCATCCAGGAGCATCGCCACCGAATATGGCTCCGCGCCGTTGGCACAGCCCGCGCTCCAGATGCGCAGCGAGTTTCGCCGCCGGAGCAGTTCCGGCAGGATGACTCGCTGCAGTTCCTCAAACTTTTCGGGATTCCGAAGCCACTCCGAGACGTTGATGGTGAGGAAGTCCTGAAATTCCTTAAGCTTGGCCGGATTCTCCGTCAGCAGATGGGCATAGGTGGTCAGATCCGGAACGCCGGCCCGACGCATGATGGTCTGCAGCCGCCGCTCCATCTGCGTGCCCTTGTAACAATCCAGGTCGATCCCAGTCAGTTCCAACAGCCGCTTTCGGAAAAGCGGGTATCCCGGCAAATTCATCCCCGTCCGCTACCCCTCTCGAACCAGCCGGACCAGGGCGGCCGCAATGTGGTGTACCGGCAGGACCATGTCCGCGAGCCCCATCTCCACCACCACCCTGGGCATGCCGTAGACCACACAGGTGGTGGCATCCTCCGCGATGGTGCGGCCGCCGGCCTGTTTTAGCTCCCGGCACCCCCGGGCGCCATCATAACCCATCCCGGTGAGAATCACCCCGATGGTGCGGTCCTTCCAGACCGATACCACCGAAGAGAGGGTCCGATCCACCGCCGGCCGGACGCCGTGCAAAGGCGGCCCCTGGTCCAGGCGGATCCTGCCCCGGTTGTCCACCGTCATATGATAACCGCCCGGAGCCACCAGGACCATTCCGGCTGTGACCGGATCGCCTTCCTCGGCCTCCTTGACGGCAATACCGGAAATCTCATCCAACCGCCGGGCCAGCGATCGGGTAAAGCCGGCAGGCATGTGCTGCACCACCAGCACCCCGGCGGGCAGATCGGCCGGAAGCCGCGGCACAATCTCGTGCAGCGCGCTGGGACCGCCGGTGCTGCAACCGATCACGACCACCTGCCGGGGCATTTCCTCCGGGGTTCCCCTGGCCTGCGGTCGGAAGGGCTTCAGTCCCTGCTTCCGCGCCGGCAGATCCCCCAGCACCCGTCGGTAGCGGGGCGTCGCCCTGGCTGCGGCCTTTACCTTGGCCACCAGTTCGTCCCGCACCAGGTGCATGTCCAAGGAAATGGTGCCGGAGGGCTTGGTCACGAAATCGACGGCCCCCAGGGCCAGCGCCCGGATGGTCGCCTGCGCCCCTTCCCGGGTGAGGCTGGAGACCATCACCACCGGGGTGGGGCGCCGAGCCATGATCTCACGCAGGGCCCCATAGCCGTCCAGCCTCGGCATCTCCACATCCAGGGTGATCACATCCGGCTGCAGGCTGAGGTTCTTCTCCACCGCCTCCAGGCCGTCCCGGGCGGTTCCCACCACCTCAATGCCCTCGTCACTCTGAAGCAGGTCCGTTATGATCCGGCGCATGAAGGCCGAGTCATCCACCACCAAAACCCGCAGGGTCCCGGCCCCGCTATTTACCGCTTTCGCCATGATTACTGCGGGGATCCCACCATCTTACGGACGGTACCCAGAATCTTGTCCGGCTGGAAGGGCTTGACCACAAAATCCTTGGCGCCGGCCTTGATGGCCTCAATCACCATGGCCTGCTGCCCCAGGGCCGTCACCATCACCACCTTGGCATTGGGGTCCAGCGCCCGCAACTCCCGGGTAGCGGTAATCCCATCCATCACGGGCATGGTGATATCCATCAATACCAGGTCCGGGCGGACCGCCTGGTATTTTTGCAGCGCCTCCTGGCCGTTTTCGGCCTCTTCCACCTCGTATCCGTGTTCCTTCAGGAGCTTTGCACACCGCATCCGCATGAACGCGGCATCATCCACCAGCAAAATCTTGGGCAAGGCGGCTCCCTCCTCGTCGATTTCGCTACAGCTCACGCTCTCCCCGGCCCACCGTGCTGACCATCAGCCGGCCGGTGCCCACGAAGAAGTGGACAGTGCGCCCGTAGGTGCCGCCTGTATCCTGGCCGATCAGCCGGATCCCGGCCCGGGCCAGGGCGGCCTGCACCGCCTCCACGTTCCGGTCGCCAATATCCAGCATCCCGGGGATCCCAGCCACCGGCAGCATCCGGGCGCCGCCCACGATCCGGGCCACCAGCCGGGCAGGTACAGCCCCGAGCCGCACCGCCTCCTCGATGGCCGCGGGGACCGCGGTATCGGCAAACTTCCCGGGCCGATCCGGCACGCCCCGGCCCAACCGGCTGTCAGGCAGCACCACATGGGCCAGCACCCCCACCCGGGCCACGGGGTCGTGGAGCGCCAGGCCCACGCAGGAGCCCAGTCCATAGCAGACCAGCACCTGGTCGGGCCGGTTGCCGCTGACGAGTTCGCCCAGCCCCGCTACCGCAATCTGCATTCTCACGGTTTCGTTCCCACCACCGCCACCAGCTTCCCCAAGGACTGCTGATCCGGCAACAGCAGAAAGTACCCGGGGACTTCTTCGTTAAATTTCGTCTCCACAACCAACGACTCATCTCCGTTCAGGTAGAGGTGGGTGACCACCGACTCCAGGATGGCTCCAGCCATATCGGTCACCACCACCGGCGGAGTTGGCAGGATCACCAACCCGGTGCGGTTGGCCAGCGCACTGAGACAAGCGGAACAGCAAATGTTGCCCACCTCCGCCAGGGCAGACCGGCCCACCTCATCCAGATCCGGCAGGCTGCCCGGGGGCAGATCCATGAGCATCTCCACCACCCGCAGGGCCGCTTCCCGCTGAAACAGGAGCATCAGATGGCCGCTCAGGTCTCCCTTCATCCCAACGTAGACCGCGACCACCACCCGGGCAGGCCCCCCGGCGATACCCGGCACCTGGTCCAGAGGCAGCATGTGCACGACCGGCTTCTGCAGGCGC
The DNA here is from genome assembly GCA_036562385.1 of Symbiobacteriaceae bacterium. GTDB lineage: Bacteria > Bacillota > Sulfobacillia > Symbiobacteriales > Symbiobacteriaceae > DATCKG01. The sequence continues at coordinate 64,438 of DATCKG010000036.1, read as the reverse complement.
ATCCCGCCGGTGCTCATGGCGGACAGCGCCACGGAACTGTCCGCCAGGCCTTTTTCCATGATCGCCTGAAGAGCCTGGAAGCTGCTGTCCGTCTCCTTCATACCCAACACCCGTTTCGTCACGAGACCCAGGCCGTCTCACTGTGGGTCTGGTCCGCCGGCAGACTCTCCAAGAGTCCGGGGATGTCCAGAATGATCGCCACGTCACCGTCTCCCATAATGGTAGCCCCGGCGATGCCGGGAACATCGCCGATGAATTTCCCCAGCGGTTTGATCACCACATCCCCCTCCCCGATCAGGTCGTCCACCACGATCCCCGCCTGCCGCCCCATGACGGAGACAATCACCACGTAGAGCTCCTCGGGCTCTTCGTATCCTTCCGGCCGCTGTACATCGAAGACCTCCGCCAGCCTCAAGAGGGGGATCACCTGGCCCCGTTTCACAAACACCTCACGCTGCCGCACGGTCTGGATGTCGCTGACCGGAATGCGATCGATCTCCACCACAGAGTTGAGGGGAATGCAGTAGATGGTCCCCTCCAGCGACACCTGCAGGGCCCGGATGATGGCCAGGGTGAGGGGAAGCTTCACCCGGAACCGGGTGCCTTTGTCCACCTGGGTGCGGATCTCCACCGAGCCGTTCAGCTTCTCGATGTTCTTCTGCACCACGTCCAGGCCGACGCCCCGACCAGACACGTCGCTCACCTTGTCCGTGGTGGAAAACCCCGGAGACCAGATCAGGTTGATCACTTCCGAGTCCGGCATCCGCCGGGCCGCCTCCTCGGAGAGCAGCCCCTTGCGCACGGCGGCGGCCCGCACCTGCTCCGGATCAATGCCCCGGCCGTCGTCCTCGATCACGATGATGATGTGGTTCTCCTCGTGGGAAGCCTCCAGCAGGATCGTTCCGGTACGGGCCTTGCCCTTCCGCACCCGCTCCTCGGGCGGTTCAATGCCGTGGTCCACGGCGTTCCGGAGCAGGTGCATCAGGGGATCGCTGATCTCCTCGATCACCGACCGGTCCAGTTCGGTCTCCTCACCCCGGATGATAAGCTGCAGGTCCTTGCCCAGCTTCTGGGCCAGGTCCCGGACCATCCGGGGGAACTTCCGGAAGAGGTTTTCCAGCGGCAACATCCGCGCCCGCTGGATCTCATCCTGCAGGGCGCTGGTCATTCGGCTGATGTGGGCCAGAGCGCTGGACATCACCTGGGTCACCTCGTCTCCAGCCCGCTCCGCCTCCAGGCGGGTCAGCACCTGATACAGGCGGGTGCGGTCGATCACCAGCTCGCCCACGAGATTCATCAGGTTGTCCAGCAGGTCCACGTCCACCCGCACCGTTCGCCCGTAGCGGCCGTTCCGTCCGCCGCCGCCGTTGCCGGAAGAGGCCTCCTCCCTGGCCGGCTCCGGAGCCCGGCGTTCCTCGGGCTCTCGCTCTGCATCGGCTCCCTGTGAAGCCTCGGCGCCAAGCCCTTTCGCCGGGCCGATCCATGCCACCTCGATCTCGGGCACCTGCGCCAGCCCTGTTCGGATCTCCGCCGGGCTGTCGCTGGTGAGCAGCAGTACGTCCAGGTGGTCGGTGACCTGGTCCGCCTCCACCTCCTGCTGGCTCGGCCAGGACCGGACCACCTCGCCGTGGTCGGCCAGAACCAGCAGCGCCTGGTAGGCCCGTACCGACGGCATGGCCGAATCCTGGTCAAACTGAATGCGGCAGGCCACCGGCTGCAGTCCCATGGCCAGTGCTTCCTGTACCCGTGCCTTCTCCGCGGGCTCCAGGGACTGCCAGGGGAACGCGGCGCCCTGGCCGGCAGGACGGGCGCCCTGGTCCGCCGCATCGTCTCTGGCTGAAGCGTTCTCGCCGGTCTCCCCGGAGTCCAGCGCCGCCAGTCGGGCCAGGATCTCCGCGGGGTCCACCCCGCTGTCCTGCCCGGTGGCAATTTCGTCCCGGTACGTTCCGAGGACATCCAGGCAGGCAAACAGCGTGTCCACCAGGGTCGTGGTGACCGCCAGCTTCCCCTTGCGGAGCTTGTCCAAGACGTTCTCCAGGGCATGGGTCACCACGGTCATCTTCTGATGGCCCAGGGTGGCGGAGGAGCCCTTCAAGGTGTGGGCGGCGCGGAAAATGGCCTGCAGCTGCTCCGGATCGGCTCCTTCCTTTTCCAGGGCCAGAAACCCGGTTTCCATTACCTGCAGTTGCTCTTCGGCCTCGTCCAGAAAGACCTTGATGTCCTCCTCCGACAGATCGAAGTCGCCGTTGCCCAACGCGTTTCCCCCCTACACGACCTTCCTCTGTGCGTTGCGCAGCACCTGGGCCAGATCCAGCAAGATCACCAACCGATCATGCACATGGGCAACCCCTCGGACGTACTGCCTGTCCACGCCATGGACCAGCGATCCCGATGGCTCGATGGCCTTCTCTGGTACCCGGGCCACTTCCAAAACGGCGTCCACGATCATCCCAACCTGCTCGCCGTCCAGTTCGGCGACAGCGATGCGGGTGCTGGGCGTGGCCGGACCCGCGGGCAGCCCCAGGCGGCGCCTGAGATCCACCACCGGAATCACGCGGCCCCGCAGGTTGGTTACCCCTTCCACGTAGGCGGGGGTCCGGGGGACGCGGGTCACCCGCTGCAGCGGGCAAACCTCCCGTACCACGGCGATATCCGCACCGTACAGTTCAGGCCCCAACTGGAAAACGACCAGCTGGGTGATGGCCTCCTGTCGCTCCTGCACAGCCACGGCTGATCCTCCATTCCTATCCTCCGGAGATCCCCATCCCCGCCAGGATGCGGGCGGGGTCCAGCAGCACCACCAACCGCCCTTCGCCCAACCGCAGGATGCCGGCCGTGGTGGAAGCAGATCGCGCGGCCAGCAGTTGCGACGTGGGCGTAATCATCTCCTGCGTCACGGTCAGCACGTCCGTCACTTCATCCACCACAAGCCCCGCCTGCTGGCCCTCCAGGTTGACGATCAGGATACGGGCTTCCGGATCGGGCAAGGACCGCCGGGTACCCAGCAGCCGGGCCAGTTCCACCACGGGGAAAACCTCTCCCCGCAGGTCCAGCACCCCCTCCACCGCCGGAGGCGCGTCGGGTAGCGGGCTCGGCGGAGACCAGGGCACCACTTCCCGCACGGCGTCAATCCCGAGGGCGAAGGTGCCCTCCCCTACCCGGAAGATCACTACCTGTTGTTCTACACGCACCGTTTCCACGGGCCGTCGCCCCCATTGCTGGCACAATGTGGCTTAGATTTGTGGAATCTAGTTCCACACGAAATTAGGAAAGTCCTTCACTTATTGGTGTTCACTGTGGCGACGTCCGCAGTGGTGTTGGCTTCAAAAGCTGCACCGGCAGGGGGCACTGAGAAACGCAAGAGGCGCACTGACCGGCTCAGTGCGCCCTCTCCACAAACCAACAGGGGCGGTCCTGCAGTCGCAGGCCGCGGCCCAGAGATCAGGCGGTGTACGTGCTGCGATCATACCATAGTAGCTAGTGGAATCCGGCGTTCTTTAATAGCATTTTCATACAGGGACTACATGAACCAGGTTTGTTTCGGATTGTGAATTACCACTTTCTAAGGCGGAAAACTCATGAAGCGCTGGAAGACCATGGTCACAATGGGGGCGCTACTCGTGGTCGCTGCCGTTGGTACGGGCTACTCTACAATTCAAACTAACGGGGAATTTCAGCTTGACCTCACCACTGGCGCCTACAAGCCGCATCCATCCGTGCAAGAAGGATGGAAGAAGCACTCGAAACGCCGGCGGCGAGGACAAGCCTGTCGCGATGGTAGTGGCTTTTGTCCACGCGTAGCCCACGTGGCATGACGGAAACCTCCTTCTCCATTCTCATCTCGGTATCGATCGCGTATGGTCAATAGGAACAGTCCGAATATTTCGGCAACATTCGCCGTTGGTAGCTTGCAGCAATCGAACGCACCAATAAGAAGGTCATGGGAAAGGGTTCCTGAGCAGGTACCCCGTCGCGGGTGGTGCAGTACAAACCAATTGGCGCCCCTCTTGAACCGCAACTGCGGCCAAGAAGGGCGCCTTTGTCTGCAACCTGAGGCAGGGTCAAACCCTGCCCGTGCTGCCAAACCCCCCGGTCCGCTGGCCCCGGGCCTGGTCATCGGCAGTGGTGAGATACTTCACAAAGATCCCCTGGGCCACCCGCTCGCCTTTCTCCACCCGGACCGGAGCGGTACCGAGGTTTACCAGTGCGATCTGGATATGTCCTTCGTTGTCGGGGTTATCTGCATAGTCTGCGTCAATCACGCCCACGGAGTTGGCCAGCATGAGTCCCCGCTTGACCGCCAGGCTGCTGCGGATGGTGAGCAGCAGCACGTCATCGGGCTCCATGTACGCCTTCAACCCCGTAGGCACCAGGGCCACCTTGCCCGGTTCCACCACCACGTCCTCCGCCGCAGCCAGGTCGTATCCTGCGGAGCGGGCGGTCTTCCGCTCCGGCAAGGCCACCTTCCCGGCGTAGGCGCTGATCGGTGCGAACCGGCGCCCCTCGGGCTCAGCCATGGCGAACCTCCTCAAAGCCGAACTTCGCCGGATTGAGGCGATCCACACGGGCGCCCACGGCCGAGAGAACCAGCGGTTCCTGCTGGAAAAGCCGTTGGGCCAGGTGGTGCACTTGCTCCGGTGTAACGCTGTCAATCCGGCTGATGATCTCATCGGGGGTCAGCACCCGACCCGTGGTCAGTTCCCCCCGCCCCAACCGGCTCATCCGGCCGGCGGTGGACTCCAGGCTCAGCATGATCTGACCCTTGAGTTGCTCCTTGGCCTCCTCCAGTTCCGCGGGGGTAACGCCGCGCTCACTGGTCTCCCGGAGGCTCTTCAGGATCAACTCCAGCACTTGCTGGCTGGCGTCATGGGAGGTCCCGGTGTAAATGGCAAAACTGCCGGTCCTCCGAAAACTGCTGTGGCAACTGTAGATCGAATAAGCTAAGCCCCGCTCCTCCCTGATCTCCTGGAACAGCCGGCTGGAGGCGCCTCCGCCCAGGATGGTATTGAGCAGGTGCAGGGCGTAAATCTCACCGTGGTCCTGCTCGAGCCCCCTGACCCCCACCACCAAGTGGGTCTGTTCCGTCTCTTTTTCCCGCAGCACCGCCACCGAACTGGTGGGATTCGTCGGCGCCGCAGGCTCGGGCTCCGCCTCACGGACCTCCTCGCAGAGTTCCCGGAAGGCTTCGGCCACCTGCTCCACCACTTCCTCATGGCGGAGGTTCCCCGCTGCGGCCACCACCATGTTATCCGGACGGTAGTGCCGGTGGTAATAGGCCAGCAGATCCTCCCGGGACAGCGCGCGAACCGTCCGGACGGTGCCCACCACCGGGCGCCCCAGCCCGTGGTCGGGCCAGACCGCCGAAGCAAAGAGGTCGTGGACCACTTCGTCCGGAATGTCCTCGTGCATCTTGATCTCCTCTACCACCACCGCCTTTTCCCGGTCGATGTCGGCGGGGTCGAAGAGGGGATGCTGAATCATATCGGCCAGGACATCCACCGCCTTGGGCAGATGCCGGTCCAACACCTTGGCGTAAAAGCAGGTATGCTCCTTGGAGGTAAACGCGTTAAGGGTACCCCCCAGCCCATCGATGGCCCGGGCGATCTCCCGGGCGCTGCGGCGGGTGGTGCCCTTAAACAGCATGTGCTCAATAAAATGAGAGATCCCCATGGTTTCAGGGGTCTCCCAGCTGCTTCCTGTACCCACCCAAACCCCTATGGTGGCGCTGCGGACAGTAGGAATCTCCTCGGTGATTACCCGCAGACCCCCGGGGAGGCAGCTCCGCTTGTACGTCTTCACCGCCTAGGCTGCCCTCCTACTGCTGCCGGCCGAACACCGGGGCCGACCGATTCGCGCAGCCGGCCCCCGTCTCCGGGCTACCTGCTCCGTTTCCGCTTGGTCTCTTGCAGCACCGCCCTGCGGGACAGGTTGATTCGGCCCAGCCTGTCGATCTCGGTTACCTTGACGGTGATCTGATCGCCGACGTTGACCACGTCTTCCACCCGGTTCACCCGGCCGTCAGACAGCTCTCTGATGGGGACGAGTCCTTCCTTGCCGGGGAGGATCTCCACAAAGGCGCCGAGATTCATCAGTCGGGTAACCCTGCCCACATAGATGTCGCCGGGCTTCGGATCCTTCGTCAGGGCCTCGATCATCTCTACGGCCTTCTGCCCTGCCTCCTGGTTCACCGAGGCAATGTGGATGGTGCCGTCGTCCTCGATGTTGATCTCCACCTTCTGGTTGCCCACTTTCGTGGCTTCGATGATCTTGTTGATGGTGGAACCGCCCTTGCCGATCACATCCTTGATCTTGTCAGGATGGATCTTCATGACGATGATCCGAGGCGCGTACGGGGAGAGTTCCTTCCGCGGTTCCGGGATGACCTCGAGCATCTTGCTCAGGATGTACAGGCGGCCTTCCCGGGCCTGCATGAGCGCCTTGTGGAGGACTTCCCGGGTGGTGCCGGAGATCTTCATGTCCATCTGCAGGGCCGTGACACCCTTGGCGGTGCCGGCCACCTTGAAGTCCATGTCACCCAGCGCATCTTCAATGCCCTGGATGTCGGACAGCACGGCATACCGGCCCGTCTCCGGATCCTCTACCAGGCCCATGGCCACGCCGGCCACCGGCGCCTTGATGGGTACACCCGCCGCCATCAGGGCCAGAGTCGAGCCGCAGACGGAACCCATCGAAGTGGATCCGTTGGACTCCAGCACCTCCGAGACCACCCGGATGGCATAGGGGAACTCCTCTTCCGACGGGATCACCGGCTCCAGCGCGCGCTCGGCCAGAGCGCCGTGCCCGATCTCCCGGCGGCCCGGACCCCGCAGCGGACGGGCCTCACCCACGGAATACGGCGGGAAGTTGTAATGATGCATGTACCGCTTCTCTTCCTCCAAGGTCAGGTCGTCCAGGCGCTGGACATCCCCCAGGGTACCCAGGGTGACGACGCTGAGCACCTGGGTCTGACCCCGCTGGAAGAGCCCGGAGCCATGGGGCCGCGGCAGCACATCCACGGCGCACTCGATGGGCCGGATCTCGTCCAGCTTGCGGCCGTCGGGCCGGATGCCCTCGTCCAGGATGGCCCTCCGGACCTCTTCCTTCAGGATGTTCTTGAGGATGGTCGCGATCATCTTGGCGGAATCGGGGAACCGCTCCGCCATCTCGTTTTGAATCTCCTCGCCCACAGCCGCCACGGCCTCTTCCCGGGCCAGCTTGTCCGGGTTCCGCAGGGCCGCGCGCAGCTTTTCGGTGGCAGCCTCCCGGACCGCCTGCTCCAGCTCAGGATCCGGCTGGAACAGGGGCACCTCCTTCTTCGGCTTGCCCACCTCTTCCCGCATCTGCTTGATGACCGGGATGATCTTGGTCTTGATCACCTCATGGCCGTAGAGGATGGCATCCAGAATGATCTCCTCCGGCACCTCTTTCGCGCCGGCCTCGACCATGAGGACGGCCTTCTCCGTGCCCGCCACCACCAGATGCATTTCGGAGCGGGCCTCCTGCTCGGCCGTAGGATTGATGACGAACTGGCCGTCGACCCGCCCCACGATCACCGCCCCGATGGGCCCATCAAAGGGAATGTCGGAGATGGTCAGGGCGGCGGAAGCGCCGTTGAGGCCCAGGAGTTCCGGTGCGTTGTCCCCGTCGACGGAGAGGACCGTCACCACCACCTGGACGTCGTTACGATAGCCCTCCGGAAAGAGCGGCCGGATAGGCCGGTCGATCAGGCGCGCCGAAAGGATCGCTTTGGTCGTGGGTTTTCCTTCTCTCCGGAACCAGTTGCCCGGAATCTTGCCGGCTGCGTAGAGCCGTTCCTCGAAGTCAACGGTCAGTGGAAAGAAGTCGACGCCTTCCCTGGGGGCCGCACTGCTGGTGACGGCTACCAGCACCACGGTGTCGCCGTACCGCACCAGAACCGAACCGTTGGCCTGTTTGGCAAGACGGCCGGTCTCGAAGGTCATGGTGCGCCCACCCAATTCAATAGAATAGGTACTGGCCACAGTGGTCCTCCTTCTGTGCTCAGGACCGGTCGCAGTCCGAACGGACCCCACGCGGACTCCCTCGGGATCGGGTCCGCGTGCTCGTTCGTTCCCGCTACCCAGCGGGTTCTTCACCCTGGCACCCTTTTTCCTAACTTTGAGGACTTCTACATCCGGGATAATCTTTCCTGCACGGGCACCGAAATATGAGTGGCACGCGCCCTGAGATCATGAACCGGCGCAAGACGGCAAGCCGGGCGGCGATCGGGTACGCCGCCCGGCGGGCTGCCGTCACTCTTCACTTCATCAACTTGCGAATGCCCAGCTTCTCCACCAGGGCGTTGTACCGCTCAGGAGAGATCCTCTGCAAATAGCGCTGCAGGGCCCGGCTCTGGCCCACCATCATCATCAGGCCACGCCGGGAATGATGATCCTTCTTGTGCACCTTCAGGTGCTCGGTCAACTCCTGAATACGGGCTTGCAACAGGGCGATCTGTACCTCAGGGGAACCGGTGTCGCCCTCATGGCGCTTGAACTCATCGATAATGGCCTTTTTCTGCTCTTTGGTCAGCGGCATCGGAAAAAACCCTCCTGTTGCGAACCGATCTGCCAGTTCGCTGTTTCTCCGCCAAACGCCACAATCCCAGTAAACCGCCGGAGGAGCGGCCAACCGAGACTGCGGTTACAGCGTCGAACTTCAATGTAGCACAGCCGTCACGGGCGAGCAAGTCCAGTGACCCGATAGAGTGCAGCCTCCTCGTCCGCGGTCAGGGAACGGGCGGCGCCCCGGGGCAGATCGCCCAACTCCAGCGGGCCCATGCTCAGCCGCTTCAGGTAGATCACCTTCCGGCCCCGGGCCAGGAACATCCGCTTCACCTGGTGGTACTTCCCCTCATACAGGGTAACCACCGCCTCCGTGGGGTCCGGTCCGATCTCCAACTGGGCCGGCAGGCAGCGATAGCCGTCCGCGAGCGTCATGCCGGCCGCAAAGGCCTCCCGATCCGCCTCCGTCACGGGTCCGTCCAGGCGGGCCAGGTAGCGCTTGGGGACGTGCCATCGGGGCGAAATCAGCCGGTGGCAGAGTTCCCCGTCGGTGGTCAGCAGCAAAAGCCCCTCGGTGTCCCGGTCCAGGCGCCCCACCGGTACCAGATCCGGCCGGCGCAGCTGCGGCGGCAGGATGTCCATCACGGTCTGCCAGCGGGCGTCCGCTGTCGCGGTGATCACCCCCGCGGGCTTGTGCAGGAGCACGTGGAAGTGGCGCTGGTAGCGCAGCACCACCCCGTCCACCGCGATCTGCTGCGCCGTCGGATCCACCGGCTGCCCCGGATCCGAGGCGGGCACACCGTCCACCGTCACCCGCCCCTGACGGATCAGGTCCTTGACCTCCCGGCGGGTCCCCTGACCCAGATGGTGCAGCACCCGGTCCAGCCGTTCAGATCCCATGGGCCTCCAACCACGCCCTGGCCGCGGCCTCATCCGCGGCCAACTGCTGACGGAGGGCATCGGCGTCCGGGAACGCCTTTTCCCCCCGGAGCCGGGTGAGAAACTCCACCCGCAACTCTTTCCCGTACAGGTCTCCGCGGAAATCCAGCAGGTGCGCTTCGATCCGCAGGTCTTTCCCCTGGAAGGTCGGGCGCATGCCGAGGTTGAGCATCGCCCCGTAGCTGGGCCCGCTGCGAACCGTCACCGTACACGGAAGCACATCCCCAAAAGAGGGCTGCTCCAGCACGGTCACCCGGGCCACATAGACGCCGCAGGCCGGAAGCTGCCGTCCCTCCGGTACCTGCAGGTTGGCCGTGGGATAGCCCAACTGCTGGCCCCGCCGGTCTCCCGAAACCACCACGCCGTCCACCGAGAAGGGCCGGCCCAGGAAGCGAGCCGCCTGCTCCACCTCTCCGGAGGCCAGAAAGCGCCGGATTTCGGTACTGGAAACGGCCTGACCCTCCAGGGTAACCGGTGGAAAGACCCGCACCGGCACGCCCAGCGGGCCCAGCATCCGAGTCAGGGTCTCCGCATTTCCCCGGCCGCCGCGGCCGAAGGTATTGTTGAAGCCCACCATCACCTGGCGGGCGCGGAGCTGGCCCAGCAGCACGTCCTGGACGAATGCTTCCGGCTCCATGCTGGCAAATTCGCGCGTAAACGGCAGAGCCAGATAGACATCAACCCCCAGCCCCGCCAGCACCTCTGCCCGTTCCGCCAGGGTCTGCAGCGCGGGCGGCGCCTGATCCGGGCACAGCACCGCCATGGGCAGGGGATGAAAGCCTACCACCACAGCCTGCCCACCGGTGCGGCGGGCCTCTGCCACCAGTTCCCGCACGATGGTCTGATGCCCCAGATGTACACCGTCCCATTTTCCGATGGCCACCAGATTGCCCGTTCCCTGCGCCGGCACATCTTCGATCCGCGATACCAGCTTCATAAACAACCTCTCATACAAGGACTTTTCGTAATTTCAGGCCCCCGGCCGAGACCTCCGCCAGCGCGAGAAGGTCTCCCTTCGGGTCCACCAGGGCCACCACCGTTCCCGGAGGCAGGTCCGTCTTTACCGCCGGCGCCACACCATGCGCCACCCGCCGGGCCGCGGCACCGCTTACCTCCAACCGCGGCATGTTCCCCAGGGCGCTGGCCGGCTTCAGCAGCGGAGCCTCTCCGGCGGCCAGTTCCTCCAGGGTGGACGCCTCCTCCAGGGTGAAGGGGCCGGAGCGGGTCCGGACCAAAAAGGACACGTGGCCCCCGACTCCCAGGGCCTTGCCGATATCCGCGGCCAGGGTTCGGATATAGGTGCCCTTGGAGCAGACCACGTCTACGTAGGCCACCGGAGCGGGGCCAGGCCGGAAATCCAGAAGCTGCAGCCGGTGAATCTGCACCTGCCGGGGCGGGCGCTCCACCTCCACGCCCTCCCGGGCCATCTGGTAGAGCCGGCGTCCCCCCACCTTGACGGCGCTGACCATGGGGGGCACCTGCAGAATCTCGCCGTGAAAGCGCGTCAGCACGTAGGCCACATCGCCCCTGCGCAGGTGGGACGCGTCACACCGGCTGGTAACCTCTCCGAAGGCGTCCTGGGTGGTGGTGGTTACCCCGAACGTGATCTCCGCACGGTACGCCTTGTCCTCCCCGGCCACGAACTCGGCCAGTCGGGTGGCTTTTCCGACGCAGATCGGCAGAACGCCGGCCACTCCCGGGTCCAGCGTTCCGGTGTGGCCCACGCGGCGCTCCCCTGTGACTTTCCGCACGAAGTTGACCACGTCGTGGGAGGTCATTCCAGGGGGTTTGAGCAGGTTCAGGATGCCGTCCATCCTACGTCATCACCTTCCGGAGAGCCTCCAGCACCCGCGCCACCGCCTCATCCAGGGTGCCGTACAGCGTACAGCCTGCGGCACGGGGATGCCCGCCGCCGCCGAACTGCCGGGCCACCTCGCCCACGTCCACCACGGACCGGGAGCGCATCCCCACCCGGACGGCGCCATCCGGCATCTCTCGGAAGATCAGGCCCACCTCCACCCCCGAGACGGAACGGGCATAGTTGACCATCCCTTCCGCGTCCTCATCCAGGGCCCCGGCCTCCTCCAGCATCTGCCGGGTCACCTTCAGCCACGCGATCTTGCCCCCGGGGTCCACCTGGAGGGTGTCCAGCACCCGGGAAAGAAGCTTCAGACGGGCCACGGACTCGTTCTCAAAGATGGCGCTGGCCACGTCGTAGGGGCGGGCACCGGCCTCGATCAATTCAGCGGCAATCCGGTGGGTTTCGGGTCCTGTGGAATCATACCGGAAGCCTCCGGTATCTGCCACGATGGAGGTATAGAGGCAGGTGGCCGTCTCCCGGTCCAGGGGCAGCTTCAGCTCCCGGAGGATCCGGTAGGCCATCTCCCCCACCGCCGCCGCCCGGAAATCGAGATAGTTGTACTCGCCGTACGCGGAGTTGGTGCTGTGGTGGTCGATATTCAGGACGCGCTTGCACCGCTGGACCACCGGCAAGGCGGCACCCACCCGGTCCAGGTCTCCGCAGTCCAGCAGGCAGGCCAGATCCCACTCCCCCTCCACCTCCTGCCACGGCACGAACAAGGTGTCCCATCCTGGAAGGAAGCGGTAAATCCGGGGAACCGGATCGACCCCGACGATGACAGCCTCCTTGCCTACCTGGCGCAGAGCCCGCACCAGACCCAGGGTGGAACCGATGGAGTCCCCGTCCGGAGAGACATGGAGAAAAAAGAGAATCCGCTGCGCTTCGGCGATGAGGCGAGCAGCCCCAGCCAAATCCACGTGCTGCTTACTCACCCTGCCCCTCCTGCTCATTTCCTACCTGCTGCTGTTGTTCGGCCTTTCGCCGGGCCTCTTCCCGCTGCACCTCGGCCAGCAGCTGCGCCACACGGCTGCCGTGCTCGATGGACTCATCCAGCACAAAGTGCAGCTCGGGGACGTACCGCAGCCGAATCAGGTGCGCCAATTCGGACCGCAGGTGCCCGGTGGCCCCCTGCAAGGCCTTCATCGTCTCCTTCTTCGCCTGATCGTCACCCAGTACGCTGACGTACACCTTGGCGTGGCGCAGGTCGTTGGAGACCTGCACCTGAACCACCGAGACAAACCCCACCCGGGGATCCTTCATGTTCCGGATCAGTTCGGCCAGTTCGGCCCGCATCTGTTCGGCCACCCGGGCAACACGCTGTTGCGTGGACAAGGAAGATCACGCTCCTCCAAATCTTACAGGATCTCCACTTCCGCGACGCAGACCTCGCCGTCCCAGTGGGCCTCCACAAAGTTGGTCACTTTGGCAGCCATCTCCCGGAGGTGTCCTTCCTCGCCGGAAACCAAAGCGATGCCCACCACGGCCCGCTGCCAGAGATCCTGATCGTCCACCTCTGCCACGGCTGCACCGAAACGGGTACGCACCCGGTCGAGCAGCGAACTGAGGGCCTGCCGCTTCTCCTTCAAAGACGTGGCATAGGGAAGGGATAGCTCCAGTCGGATCGCGGCAACGAACATGGCGGCGCCCTCCTTTCAAACCAGGCCGGGGGCCAGCGGGCTGGGTGCACCACAGGCCGGCAGCGGCCAGATGCCGCCACCGGCCCGTGCCCGAACCGCTGACAGGCCGGCTACTCGGCCTTCACTTCCTTCAACACATAGGCCTCCAGGATGTCCCCGATCTTGAAGTCCTGGAACCGCTCCAGGGTAATGCCGCACTCGAAGCCCTCCAACACTTCCCGGACTTCGTCCTTGAAGCGCCGGAGGGAATGCAGCTCGCCGTCCCAGACCACCTTGCCGTCCCGGATCACCCGGTACTTGGCACCCCGGGCTACCTTCCCGCTCACCACCATGCAACCGGCTGCCACGCCGACCTTGGGCACCTTGAACAGTTCCCGCACCTCGGCCCGACCGAGGACCTCCTCCTCGATCTTCGGCGTCAGCATGCCCTTCATGGCTGCTTCGATATCGTTCACGATATCGTAAATCACGCCGTACAGGCGGATATCCACGCCCTGATCCTGGGCAGCCCGAGAGGCCCGATCATCCGGCCGTACGTTGAACCCAATGATGATCGCTTTCGAGGTGGCCGCCAGCATCACGTCGGTCTCGGTGATGGCACCGACGCCGGCATGGATGACCTTCACCTGCACCTCTTCGTTGCGCATCTTCTCCAGCTGGCCCCGGATCGCTTCCACCGACCCCTGGACGTCGGCCTTCAGCACCACGTTCAGGTCCCGCATTTCGCCCTTGGCGACTTCGGACATGAAGTCCTCCAGGGACATGACCTTGGTACCCTGCCGCTGGGCCTGAGCCCGGGCCAGCCGCTTCTCCGCGATGGTGCGGGCGGTCTTCTCATCGGGCGTCACCCGGAAGACGTCACCGGCCTGCGGCACAGACTGGAAGCCCAGAACCTGTACCGGCGTGGACGGTCCCGCCGCCTTGATGCGCCGGCCGCGGTGGTCCATCATCGCCCGCACGCGGCCCCAGGTGGTGCCGGCCACAAAGTTGTCGCCGACGTGCAGCGTACCGCCCCGAATCAGCACCGTGGCCACAGGACCGCGATTCTTGTCCAGCTGCGCCTCGATGATCCAACCCCGGGCCTCCTTGTCCGGATTGGCCTTCAGGTCCTGCAGTTCCGCCAGCAGGAGGATGCTCTCCAGCAGCAAGTCCAGATTCTGCTTGGTCTTGGCCGACACCGGCACCATGATGGTGTCGCCGCCCCACTCCTCGGGTACCAGGCCGTAGGCGGTCAGGTCCTGCTTGACCTTCTCGGGGTTGGCCTCCGGCTTGTCGATCTTGTTAATGGCCACCAGAATCGGCACGTTGGCCGCCCTGGCATGGTTGATGGACTCCACCGTCTGGGGCATGACAGAGTCGTCCGCGGCCACCACCAGCACGGCGATGTCGGTCACGTTGGCGCCGCGGGCACGCATCGCGGTAAAGGCCTCGTGACCGGGGGTGTCCAGGAAGGTAATCTTCTTCCCGTTCAGTTCCACCTCATACGCGCCGATGTGCTGAGTGATGCCGCCGGCTTCGCCCTGGGCCACCCGGGAGGATCGGATCGCATCCAGAAGCGACGTCTTGCCGTGGTCCACGTGACCCATGATGGTCACAACGGGATGGCGCGGCTTCTTGACCTCGTCCGGCTCATTGGGATCCTCCACCTGGTCGTACGCGGCCAGGACGTCCTCCACTTCCTTGACGGTGACCTCAGCGCCAAATTCGTTCGCCACCAGGACACAGGTATCCACGTCCAGTTCCTGGTTAATCGTGGCCACAACCCCGAACTCGGTCAGCAGCTTCTTGATCACTTCGGCCGCCGTAACGCCCATCGCCTGGGCCAGATCCTTGACGGTCATCGGCCCTTCAATCGTGACGGGCTTCACCACCCGCCGCTCCTCCGGCGTACTGCGCTTGGCAGCACGGCGACCGAAGACCTTCTCTTCAGAAGGAGCCGACTCCTCCACATCCCGCTTGGCGTAGATATCGCTCTTCTTACGGGAACCACCCTGACCAGCCTTCGACCGCTCGCTGGGTCTGGCAGCCTCAGCCACCTTGGGATCCACCTTCGGGATACTCAGCGCGCCACGCCGGCCCATGCCACGCGGGCCACCCGGCCGGGGACCGCCGCCTGCCCGGGGACCGGAAGGCTTGGAACCACGCTCGCCGGTCGCCTGGGCCGCCGCCTTTTCGGCCGCGCGGCGGGCCGCCACCTCACTGGCCGGGATGGGCAGGCCGACCCCACTGGAACCGTTCTTGGCCGCCGGCCGGGGACCAGCCTCTGCGGCAGGCCGGTCGGTACGGCCCGATGCGGCAGGCTTGGTGGGCAGCCCCACATCGCCGCCCTGCTTGGCCGCTGGCGCAGCGCCCTTGGCCTCGCCAGGCGCCGGTGCAGGCTGAGCGGCCGCCTCGCCGGCCGGCCCCTTGGCCTGGGGCTGAGCCGGAGCGGACTTTTCCTTCTCTTCCTTCGGCGCCTGCGCTACTACAGGCTGGGGCCGAACCGTCTCAGCCCGGGGCGCCTCGTGAGCCTGGGCCTGTGCCTCAGGCCGCACCTGGGCAGTCCCCTGGGGGGTAGGACGTTCCGCATGGGCGACACGCTCTGCAGGGGTGCGCTGCTCCGCGGGCACCCGGCGCATCTCCCGCTTCATATCCTCCACCCGCTGGCGGGGCCTGGTGCTGGCACCGAAGTAATCCTCCAGGAGGGAGGATTTGGCCGGGTTCGCCTCCCGCACAGGCTTGGGTGTGGTTTCCGTTTTCCGCTCCGCCTTGGCGGCATCCGCCTGGCTTCCGCCGGCCTTCTTGGCCGGAGTTCGCTTTACTGCTTCAGCCACCTTTTCAGCGGTCTTCTGGTCAATGGTGCTCATATGGTTTTTCACATCCACCTTCAAAGTTTCCAGGACCTCCAGAACGCGCTTGGAGTCCACATTTAATTCCTTAGCTAATTCAAATACGCGCACCCTGCGCTCCAAGGAATCACCCCCGTCCTGCCACAGGCGCCAGACCTTCCCGGGTGAGAATACCGGTGATGCCGTTGGCAAATGGGGCTGACGTGATAGCCACCGCTGCCCGGTGGCCCTTGCCAAGGGCACGACCCAGCTCCTCCCGCGTCCCTACCACATAGCAGGGAACCGACGCTGCAGCAGCCAGCTCCACCAGTCGTTCCCGGGTTCGCTGGCTTGCATCCTCCGCCACGATCAGCAAGTATGCCCGACGCTTCCGCAGGGCCTCTTCCACGGCCACCTCACCGGAGGCCGCCTGCCCGGCCTTCTGCGCGAGCCCCAACATGGACCGGAGGGACTGCGGCATCAACCGTTATCCACCATCCTCGCCTCAATCTTCGCCCATACCTCGTCGGAAATCGGCTGCTCCAAAGCCCGCTCCAGCTTCTTCCCCTTGATGGCCTTGTTCAGGCACTCGCGGGAGGGACAGATGTACGCGCCGCGCCCTGACTTCTTCCCCGAGGGGGAGTTGTCAACATCGATGACGCCATCGGGCGTTCGAACCACCCTGATTAGCTCCTTCTTGGGCTTCATCTGCCCACAACCCAGGCACATGCGCTGCGGTACCTTCTTCACCTTCTGCCCTTTGGTCATCACCGCCACCCCCTTTCCGATCTGGCACCGTTCAGGACTGCGGGGCTATGTCTGGTCCCCGTGACCGCCTGCAGCGTTCACCTGGGACTCGGACTTGATATCGATTTTCCAGCCGGTGAGTTTTGCAGCCAACCGGGCGTTCTGCCCCTCCTTGCCGATGGCCAGGGAAAGCTGGTAATCCGGTACCACCACCCGGGCGATCCGCGTCGCCTCGTCGCAGTCAACGGAGATGACCTTCGCCGGCGACAGGGCTTTGGAGACAAAGACTGCGGGATCCGGACTCCATTCCACCACGTCGATCTTTTCACCCTGCAGTTCGTTCACGATGTTCTGAACCCGCATGCCCTTCGCCCCGACACAGGCTCCCACCGGATCGACATTCTCCTCCCGGGAGTAGACCGCAATCTTGGAGCGGGAACCCGCCTCCCGGGCGATGCCCTTGATCTCCACAATGCCGTCGTGGATCTCGGGCACCTCCAGTTCAAACAGACGCTTGAGCAATCCCGGGTGGGTACGGGACAGGGAGATCGCCGGGCCCTTGGGAGTCCGTTTTACTTCGATAACGTAGGCCTTCACCCGCTGGTTCTCATGGTACCGCTCACCGGGAATCTGCTCGTTGGCCGGAATCACGGCCTCCACGTTCTTGGCCAGTTCCACGTACACAGCCTTGGTCTTGGCATCCTGCCGGAGGACCAGGGCGGTGACGATGTCGCCTTCCCGGCTCGAATACTCCTCGTAGATGACGCCCCGCTCGGCCTCCCGGATCCGCTGGACCACCACCTGCTTGGCTGTCTGCGCGGCGATCCGGCCAAAGTTCCGGGGAGTGACCTCTACCTCCAGGATGTCGCCCAGACTCAAGGAGGGGTTGATCGACCGGGCCTCCTCCAGGGAGACCTGCAGCCGCGGATCCTCCACGTGCTCCACGATCTCCTTCTGGGCATACACCCGATAATCCCCGGTCTGGGGATCAAAATGGACCCGCACATTCTGAGCAGAGCCGAAGTTTCGCCGGTACGCAGAGATCAGGGCCGCCTCGATGGCCTCCACCAAGACCTCCCGGGAGATGCCCCGCTCTCTGACCAGATCGTCCAGCGCCTCCAGAATCTCGGCCTTCATTTCCTATCCCCTCTCGCAGTTCTCCGCCAGCCGCACTCAGTACTCAACGTGAAGTTTTACCCGTGCGACCCGCCTGCGGTCCAGGGCGATCTCCTTGCCACTGTTTGGGCCCCGGGTCAGCCGCAGTACCACGTTGCCGTCCACCAGTCCCACCAGTTCACCGATAAACAGCTTCTGCCCGTCTACTGGAGCATAGGTGCTGACCTGCACCTGGTGCCCCGCGTAGCGGGCGAAGTCCGCGTCCCGCTTCAGCGGGCGCTCAACCCCCGGCGAAGAAACCTCGAAAAAGTCGTACGGCGGGTCGGGCCAAAGCTCATCCAACCGGGCATCCACTGCGCGGCTTACCCGTTCGCAATCGTCAAAGGAAACCCCGCCTTCTTTGTCTATGTAGAGGCGCAGATAGCGGTACCCGCCCTCCTTGACCAATTCCACATCGACCAGTTCGAGACCATCTGCTTCGACCAAGGGGCGTGCCACTGCTTCCACTTGCGCCTGGATGGACTTTCCGCCTTTGCCCAAACCCGACCTGACCTCCGATCTTTCCCTCAGACTCGTCCCATAATCTTCCCCGCACCGGGGTATGAAATAAGCCGGCTCCCTGCCGGCCCGTGCCAGCACACCGTCCGGCGACAGGGCGCCAGACGTTGAAAAGAGTGGGTTCGCACCCACTCCTCAAAACTCACGCAAAACCATACCGACGAATCCTACCTGATACTAACATAGGGAGAGGCATCTGGCAAGCCCACGATCTCCTATTTTGATCCAAGTCGCTCGTCCACCACCAGGGGCGGAATCCGCTCCTTCAGGGCCTCGGTGAAGCCCCGCATGGACCGGATGAAGAGGCCGGGAATCGGCATGATGGTGATCTTCTTGCCGGGGTTGCGCCGCTGATACGCCTCGATCAGCTCCCGGGTCCGGGCATCCACCCGCTTGGTGGGAACCTCCCGGCCCTGATCGCAGTTGCGCAGCACCAGCCAGAGGATGGGATAGGGGAAACCGCTGGCCTTGACCAGCATACCCACCCGGTCCAGGGGAATCACAAACTGCTGCTGCCGGCTGACAATCACGATCTCTCGCTGGGCAAGGCGCAGTTTATACATCCAGCCGCTGGTCACAAAAAAGGTCGCCACGCCCAGCAAGGTCGCCATCAGGACGAAAACCACACCGCCCCAGGGGCCGGCCACCAGCAGGGACCCGCCCAGCACCACCGCCATGGACAGGACCGTGAGCAAAATGGCGTACATCACCTTCTGCCATAAGGTTAGACTGAAATCCCGTGTTTGATCCTTGCTCGTCGCACTCACATCGTTCGCAGCGGTCCGGCGGTCGTCGGGCCGCTGCTTCACCTCCGCCTCTGTGTCCAGTTTCGCTGTCCGACCCGGCTTCCGAGGGAAGCCACCTTCGGCCGTCCGTTCGCTTCAGTGTCTGAGGGCATACAGGGATTCCGCTGCCGCGTCCAGTTCGGCCCGTCCCTTCAGCACAGCAGACCAGCGCCGGGGCACGGCCAGCACGCCGTAGTGGACGCCGGCCAGACCGCCGGCCACCGCACCCACTGTGTCGGCGTCATCGCCGAGACCCACGGCAGTGACGATGCACTCCTCCAGGCTGTCCGTGTGCAGGAACGCCCAGAAGGCCGCCTCCAGGGTGTCCACCACGTAGCCGGTGGAACGCACCTCCTCAGTCCGTAGCTTCGGCACCCGGCTGAGCCGCTGAGCCAGCGGGCCGGACGCTCCCACCCCCGCCTCCACCGCCTCCGCCCGGGACGCTCCCTGCAGCAGGGCCCACACGGCGGTGTGATAAGCCACCACCGCCGCATCCGACTCGGGATGGGGATGGGTCATCCGGGCGATCCGGATGGCCTGCTCGACTGACGGGCCGTAGGCCAGCGCTGTGGGGAGGGTCCGCATCAGCGCGCCGTTGCCTGCCGCCCGGTCCCCCAGAGACGCTGCCACCGCCTCCGAGGCCTTCTGCCAGGATCCCAGCGCTCGGTAGCTTTCCAGGGCCATCCGGACGGTATTGCCGACATCCGGCGGGTGGCTTTCGTACCAGGCCATGAAGCGGCGTCCCACCGCCTCCACCGGGTCCTCCGGCGACTCGGCGATGCCAAAGGCCACCGCCAGGGTCATCGCCGTGTCGTCGGACCATTCCCCCGGTGCGAACCCAAAGGGACCTCCGCCCCGGATCTCCCGGTGGCCTTCGGGATAAGCCTGCCGGATCTCCTCCCGGGTCCGGAACTCCACCGTCACCCCCAGGGCATCGCCGCAGGCCAGGCCCAGCAGGGCGCCCGCGTAGCGGCCGGCGTCGGTCGAGGCCAGCTTCCGCTGCACCTCCAGCCCCTGTTCCCCCAGCCAGATGAGCCTCGGATAAAACGCATGCCACCGGGGGGAGCGCATCAGCCGGTTCAGGGCAAAGTAGGCCTGGCCCAGCCCCCGCTCCGCGGCCACCATCACCGCGGCCTCCACGCAGAGCAGGTCCTCCGGCACCATGCCCTCCGGGAGGTTGACCATCACGTCGTCCAAGGGCAGGTTTTCCCGGGAACTGTGGGGGTTCCGATACCCTTCGTCGATCATGCGGAGGACGAGGCGGTCCAGCGCCGCTGCTTCCTCGGGCCCCAGCCCCTCGTACAGGCTCAAGGCCGCCCGCCAGTCGGGCGGCTCATCCCAGGCCGGACGGGACTGACGGAGCGCCTCCAAAAAGCGCGCTTCCCAGTCTGCCATCACCGTCCCTCCCTCTTCTCAAAAGGACCTAACAGCAGCGCTCCGGCTGCCAGCAGCATGGTGGTGCCGAAAACCTGCTCCGACCGCGTGTGCCAGCGGTTGTATTCCACCCGCACCGGGTCGGTCTCCGCGTACGTCTCGATGGGCTGCGGGGGCTGGGCCCGGTCCATTTGCGGGAAGATGTAAAAGGCCTGGACCAGCGCCATGGCCAGGGCGCCCGCCGTCAGGAGGGCCCGCAGTTTCGCGATCCCCCGGCGCAGCCTGGGCAGCAGGATCAGCAGCACCACCACGCCCAGGATGATGCCCACCATATTCAGCCGCCAGATCATGTTGCCGGCCAGATCACCGGCCCGCTGCCGTTCCGGTCCGAAAGCATCAAAGATCAGCGGGGCCGTCATGGCAAACCCGCCCATGCCTCCCACCCAGAGGGCGAGGCACAACTGTGTCAGGGACTCGAGGAATCTCATCCGCCGCACAACTCCTCCAGCACCTGGGCCACACCGTCGTCGTCGCACGGGGCGGTCACCCGATCGGCCACCGCCCGAACGGATTCGGGAGCGGTGGCCATGGCCACCCCCAGCCCTGCGTACTCCAGCATCTCCCGGTCATTGTCGGCATCGCCGAAGGCCACGATGGCCTCCCGGGGAATCTTCAGCCGGGCCGCCAGCCGCTCCAGGCCGCTGCCCTTGGTGACTCCGGAAGCCGTGATCTCCAGGTTGTCCTCCCCGGAAGAACTGACGTGCAGCCCGGGGAGGCTCCGCTCCAGCGTCTCCCCCAGGGCGACCGCCGTCTCCGGCGGGCCAAAGAGGATCACCTTGAGCACCGGCGGCCTGTGGGGATCCCGGGCCCACTGCACCAGATTGCGTACGATGCGGGTCCGGTTGCGCAGAAAGGCCCGCATGGCGGAAAGGGTGGCCAGGCCACCGCCCACGGCCGGCCGGAGCCACTGGACATAACGGCGGGCGTACCGCAGGGGCTGGTCCAGGTAGGCGCCCACGGGAGTGTAGCAGTGGGCCACCATGCCGCTTTCCCGGGCGATCTCCAGCGCCCGCTCCAGCAATGCGGAAGGAATCTCCCGCTGAAAGATCAGCGCCCCGGAAGCATCCAGCACGCCGCCGCCGTTGCAGCAAATGACAGGGCCGCCCCCGATCCGCCGGCTCCAGTACAGGGCCCCGTGGAGAGTCCGGCCCGTGGCCACCACCAGCGTCATGCCACGGGACCGGGCTGCCTGCAGCGCCGCCCAGGTCCGGGGGCTGATCTGCTGACGGCTGTTGAGCAGGGTGCCGTCCAGGTCCAGCGCCACCAGTCTGTAGTGTACCGTACCCAATCGAAACCTCCACCTGTTTCCAAGCCGTTATCGATCGATTCCCGCCAGCGGCCGGATTTTCCTCCTGACCGCGGTCCGCTCCGCCTAAACCGCACGGAGTTCCGCCTCCAGCGCCGCCCGGAGGGCTTCCATGCCACCCCGGTATCCCTCCCGGGCCAGGGAGGTGACAAAATCCCGGTGAGAGCGCCCGGCCCGGTAGTCCGGCTCCCGGGAGGGATGGGGGAGATACCTGGGGATCAACTCCAGGTCGGGGTCCACCAGCAGGCTTCCCTGGTAAAGGGCCACCTGCCGGGTAACGTAGAGGCTGGAACCCAGGACCTTCCGATCGCCCACCGCGACGTCGCCCAGACCCCGAACCGCCGCGCCGGCAATTCCCACCCGCTGCAGGGCCAGAGCCACGGCCCGGGCGATGGAACCGATCCAATGGGTGGGAAAGAACTTTTGCCGGGCCTCGTAGCATGCGGTGATGATCAGGTTGCCTGGGCTGAGCACCACCGCGCCGCCGCCGCCACGCCGGCGGTAGACCGGTACGCCGTCAGCGGCGCAGCGGTCCAGGTCCACATCGCTGACCGGCGTGGCAGCACCGAGGACGCAAGCCACGTCGGGATACTCCCACAGCCACAGGAAGGGGCCTTCCCGGGCAAAGCGCTCCAGCGCCTCGGCATCCTGAGGGAAAGGCCGGATCTCCATGAACTCCCCCCTTCGGGACGGCGCCCCGGGCCCGGCCCCCTGCCTCCGGGAACCGGACCCTCAGAACGAGAACACCAGCTGGTTCCCCTCCGGCAAGCCCTTCAGGCAGCCGTGGTTCTCCAGCAACTCCACCACCGACTTGTTCAGCCGTGCCCGATTCTTGAGGTCCTCCACCGAGAGGAACTCGCCTTGCTTGCGGGCTTCCACGATGGCCTGGGCCGCGCTCTCCCCCAGGCCCGGCAGGGAGTTGAAGGGACACAGCAGCGTGCCGTCGGGGTTGATCAGATACCGGGTGGCGTCGGAACGGTACAGGTCCACCTTGGCAAAGCGGATTCCCCGCAGGAACGCCTCCATCACCAGTTCGTAGTCGCTCAGCGACTCCTTCTCCTTGGGCGAGGCGTCCCGCCCCTTGGCCTCCACCTCCGCCATGTAGCGGCGTACCGCCTCCGGGCCCTGGGTGATCAGATTCGCGTCGATGGCGCCGGCCCGGACGCTGAAGTGCGCGGCATAGAACAGCAGCGGTTCGTGGACCTTGAACCAGGCAATGCGCAGGCAGGACAGCACATAGGCCACGGCGTGGGCTTTCGGGAACATGTACTTGATCTGCTTGCAGGACCAGATGTACCAGTCGGGCACCCCGCAAGCCCTCATGGCCTCCTCCATCTCCGGTGTGAGGCCCTTCCCCTTGCGGACCGACTCCATGATCTTGAAGGCCAGGGCCGGCTCCATGCCCCAGTACATGAGCCGCAACATGATGTCGTCGCGGGTGGGGATACAGGTCTGCAGGGTGCAGATGCCCTTCCGGATCAGTTCCTGCGCGTTGTTGGTCCAGACGTCGGTGCCGTGGGACAGACCGGAGATTCGCACCAGGTCCGAAAAGGTTCTGGGGCTCGTCTCCATCAGCATCTGCCGGACAAAGCGGGTGCCCATCTCCGGCAGGGCGATGGTGCCCAGGTCAAACTGCAGCGCACCGTCCGGGATGCCCAGCACCCGGTTCCCGCCGGGCCTGAAAAGGGCCAGGACGTCGGGATCGTCCACGGGCACCGAACGGATATCCCACGTGGGATCGCCGATCTTCTCCCGGTACAGGTCCTGCAGCATCTTCAGCATCGTGGGGTCATCATGACCCAGGATGTCCAGCTTCATCAGGGCCTGCTCGAAGCTGTGGTAGTCGAAGTGGGTGGTCTTCACCCCCGAGCTCCGGTCGTCCGCCGGATACTGAACAGGGGTAACCTCCTCGATCTCCATCCCCACCGGGCAGACTACCATGCCGCCGGGATGCTGGCCGGTGGTCCGCTTCACTCCGGTCAGCCCGGAGGCCAGATACGCGATGTGCGCTTCCCGGATGCCTGTGATGTTGTTCTCCTCCAGCCAGCCCCGGACCATGCCGAAGGCCGTCTTCTCCGCAATGGTACCCACCGTACCGGCCTTGAAGACGTACTTTTCCCCGCCCAGCAGTTCCTCGGAGTACTTCTGGATCCGGCTCTGCACCTCGCCGGAGAAGTTCAGGTCGATGTCCGGCACCTTGTCCCCCTTGAAGCCCAGGAACGTCTCAAAGGGGATATCCTGCCCGTCCCGGCCCAGTTCCGGATGGCCGCAGCGGGGACAGGGCTTGCGGGGCAGGTCAAAGCCCGATCCCACCGTGCCGTCGTCATGCCACTCGATGTACTTGCACTGGGGGCAGATGTAGTGAGGCGGCAGGGCGTTGACCTCGGTGATGTCCATGGCCCAGGCCACGAAGGAAGAACCCACCGATCCCCGGGACCCCACCAGGTAGCCCATCTCGTTGGACTTCTTCACCAAGAGGTGCGAGATGTAGTAGGAGACCGCAAAGCCATTGCCGATGATCGCCTTGAGCTCCTTCTCCAGGCGAGCGGCCACCTTCTCCGGCAGCGGATCGCCGTAGACCCGTTTGGCCTTTTCATACGAAAGCTTTTCGGTCTGCTCCGCCGACCCTTCCAGAATGGGCGGGTAGAGCTTGTTGGGCACCGGCTCCACCTGGTCCACCATATCCGCGATGGCGTTGGGGTTGGTGATGACCACCTCCACAGCGGCCTCTTCGCCCAGGTACCGAAACTCGTCCAGCATTTCCTGGGTGGTCCGCAGGTAGAGGGGGGCATCCACCTCATCGTTGCGGAAGCCCATGCCGTGCTTCAAGATCCGGCGGAAGATCTGCTCGTGCGGGTCCAGGAAGTGGGCGTCGCTGACCGCACAGACCGGCTTGCCCAGCTTCTTGCCCAGCTCGTAGATGCGGCGGTTCAGCTCCAGCAACTGCTCCTCGGAGTTGACCTGCCCCTGGTCCAGCAGGTAGCGGATGCAATCGCGGGGCAGGATCTCCAGGTAGTCATACCAGTCCGCGAGCTGCTCCAGCTCATGTTCCGGCACGCCCCGGATCAGCGCATCGTACAGGGCGCCGCCGTTGCCGCCGGAACCGATGATCAGCCCATCTCGGTGGGCTTCCAGGGCGGTCCTGGGCACCCGCGGCATGCGGTGGAAATACTCGATATGGCTCAGGGAGATCAGCTTGTACAGGTTCTTCATCCCGTGCTGCTTCCGCACCAGACAGGTTACCTGATACGGCCGGAGCTGCTCCACGTTCATCCGCTTGGTGAGGCTATTCAGCTCCTCCACCGTGCGGATCCCCTCGACCCGCTCCAGGAGCTTGGCCAGCACCATGGCCGCAGTCTTCGCGTCCGCGTCGGCCCGGTGGTGGTCCACCAGGGGGATCCCGAGCTCCTTGGTCAGGGCCGCAAGGCTGTGGGACTTCAGTTCCGGCAGCAGCGACCGGCCCAGGATCAGGGTGTCAAGGACCGGGTTGTTGAACTCCTCGCCCAGATACTTCTGGCGGTGGTACCGGAGAAAGCTGTAGTCGAACTGGGCATTGTGGGCCACGATGATCGCATCGCCCACGAAGTCGAAAAACTCCCGCAGGACCTCCTCCGGCCCCGGAGCATTCTCCACCATGTCGGGAGTGATGTGGGTCAGTTTCTGGACGTCCTCGGGAATCGGCTTGGAAGGCTTGATAAACCGCTGGAAGGATTCCCCGATCTGCCCGTTGCGGAAGCGGACGGCGCCCACCTCGATGATGTCGTCGCCGATGGGGGAGAAACCGGTGGTCTCGATGTCCAGTACCACAAACTCCGCTTCGCTGATGGGCAAATCCTTGGGCGGCCGGCTGATGATGGGCGTGCCGTCGTCCACCACGTACAGTTCGCAGCCGTACAGTACTTTGAACCCCTCCGGCCGCTTGACGTGGGAGGCGGCGGGGAAGGCCTGCACCACCCCGTGGTCTGTCACCGCCACCGCCCGGTGGCCCCAGGCGATGGCCCGCTTCACCAGCTTTTCCGGGTCGATCAGCCCGTCCATGGCCGACATGGTGGTATGCGCGTGCAGTTCCACCCGCCGGAGCCCCTCGTAGGTGTCCATCCGCTCCGGCCGCTTTCCCAGCATCACATCGTCCGCGAGCAGGACGAGTTCGTTGGCGAACTTGTCAAACTGGACGTTGCCCCGGACCTTCACCCAGGCGCCTTTCTTGAGCACCGACAGCAAGTCCGGGTCCTTCTGGGGATCCCGGAAGAGCTTTACCGGCAGCGTATCGCCCAGATCACCGGGACGGGTGGACCGAAGCAGGTCGCAGACGGAGAAGGTGATCATCTGCCGGCCGCTCTTGAGGTCCCGGCTGTCCACCTCCACGACCTCGCCCTCGATGGTCACCCGGTTCTCTTCCTCCGTGATGGTGCGGATCTCCCGGACGGGCTCGTCAGCCGGAATCGGCCGGCCTTTCAGCACGCCGTCAGGCCCAGGGAAATCCGCCTCCTCGGTCTTCGCCTCCTTCTTGGCGGCGGACTCCCGCTGCCGCAGATCGTTCAGGTACTGTTCCAGGAACTCCTGGGACGGATCCACCGGCTCCGACTCAGGTTCGGCCTCGGCCGGATCGCCGTTGGCCGCCGTCTCCCGGTTTTTCCGCACGTGGCAGCGGACCTGCAGGTCCAGGCCGGTCTCCCGCCTCAGCAATTCCGCCAGCTTCGCCTCGGCCCGGCACTCCTGCATGAGGGCCACCATCGCGTCGGTGGGGAATTCCAGTCGGAGGATCCGCCCCTCCACCTCCCAGCGGGCAGAGGCCAGCATGCCGTTCAGGCGCGGCAGGGCCGCACAGGCCTGCGCTTTCACATCCTCCCAGGCTTCGGCGACCAGGTCCTCCGGTTTTCCCTGGACCCCGGCCACCTCCGGAATCAGATGCACAGTCACCTGCCTGTCGGGGAAACAGCCCCGGGCAATAGCCTCGGCCAGGGGCTCCCGCCATTTCAGCGGCAGGCGGCGGGATGTTTGCAGATACAGAAAGAGTTCCTGCGTCTGTTCCCGAACCTCCACGCGGGTCAGCCGCAGGTCCTCCAAAAACGGCGGCAACTCCGGGGGAAGAGCTGCCCGATCAATCAAGGCAAGCCAGTCGCTGTGAGAAGCCATCCCTGACGATTCACCCCGTGTGCCTCTGGAATCCGAACGACAGGGCGCCCTGCGGAAGCAGAGCGCCCAGCCACAACGTATGGTCCGGACACCTCGGGCGGTTCCATGCACCTATTCTTCTTCAGTGACGGAAAGAACCCCTTCTGTCGCCATCAAGTCGCCGATCAGGGGAGCGGTATCGAAGCGGCTGGAGGCCCGGAAGCGCAGGCTGATCTCCACCGTACCGGGAACCGTCCCGAGGCGGATATCGACACCGGTGATGTTGATCCCCCGCCGGGCACAGGCCGAGGCCAGGGCAGCCATCTGGCCCGGCTTGTCCGTCACGTGCAGGACCAGCGTGCGTTCGCCGCCCTTGGACAGGAAATGCCGCTCCATTTCGGACATGCACTTGAGCGTGATCACCGCCACCACCACGGTAACCACCGCGGGGATGTACAGCCGCGCCCCCACCGCCAGTCCCACCCCGGCCACCACCCAGAGGGAGGCGGCGGTGGTCAGCCCGCGGATATTGACGCCTTCCCGCATGATGGTCCCGGCGCCCAGAAAACCGATGCCGCTGACCACCTGGGCGGCGATACGCCCCGGGTCGCCGTTGCCCCACTGACCCTCGCCGGTCAGGTGCCACATGGCCAGGGAGACCTGCATGATCAGGGCAGAGCCGACGCAGACCAGCACGTGGGTACGCAGGCCTGCCGGGCGGTTTGCCCGCTCACGCTCCAGGCCCACCACGCCACCGCAGACGGCTGCGATCAGAAGCGGCAGTACCGTTTCCCAAACCTGCTGCAGGAAGGAGGGCAAAGCGGCAGAGAGGTTCACCCTACATTACCCTTTCTGTGCGTACTTCAATATTTCATAATACATTTTTAGCCGGGCCCTGACCCCCTTGACCAGCCCGAGCTTTTCCTCCTTCATCCGGTGGCTCATCTCCTCCAGGGGCACCTCCACCACCCGGTAGCCCCGATCCCGCACATGGCGGGTCAGTGCCACCTCGATTCCGTACCCGGCGAGGTCCGCGTGGGGCTCCACCCGGAACAGTTCCTCCATGATCTCCCGCCGGAGCGCCCGCTGCCCCGAAAGGTAGGGAGCCACCATCTGGGCCAGGTCCGTGGCCACCCGTCCGTCGTCAAAAATGCCCACCGTCATGTCCGCCTGGCCATCGAGAACCGGGCGCAGCAGCGCCCGGACGTGGGCAGGTGACAATCCGATCAGATCGGCATCGAGGAAGAGCAGGACCGGTGCCTGGGTGCTTTGCACCCCCGTCTTGAGGGCACCCGCCTTCCCCAGGTTGTATGGGTGTCCGACTACCCGGGCGCCCGCGGCCTGGGCCCTTTCCGCCGTGCGATCCCCAGAACCGTCGTCCACCACGATAATCTCGGACACTTCGTCACATTGCCGAAGCACCCGGACAATCTCGGCAATGGTCGTCTCTTCGTTGTATGCTGGGATGACCGCAGCTACGTGCATGTAGAACCTACCTCCGTTCCGGCCCAGCCGGCCGGACGTTTGCACTCGCCGGTTCCAATCGCAAACTCAACAACACTCTATTCCTTGTCCCCTCTGGGTTATCCTTCTTCGGTTGGAAAGACCACGACCACCGCACGGTCATCATCACAGGACCCCGGGGCCAGTACCCCGGGGTCTTCTGTCACAATTGCCACTCCCAGTATCCCCGAATCGGGGCGAATCATGCGTTCCCCACCGTCGATAGGCCGAACCCGATGCCGTCACGATGTCCTCCGGGGACTAGTAGGCCCGGGCATACCAGACGGTATGCTTCGCCTCCCGGCCGCAGGTGATGCACCGCTGCTTCCGGACGGGCGGGTCAAAGGGGATGTTCCGGGCAGTAAACTTGGTTTCCTCTTTCACTTTCGCCTCGCAGGCGTCATCCCCGCACCATCCGCCAAGCACCCAGCCGGCCAGCCGTCTTTCGGCCTCGCACCGGGCAATGTGGGCCTTCAGGTCCTCCAGGCTCTCCAGGTCCAGGTGGGAATTCCGGTCCCGGAAGTCCTTGGCCATGCGGAACATGTTCACCTGGATCTCCTCCAGCAGCGACTGCACCGTGGAGACCGCCTGATCCAGGGAAACCGGCAGCTTTTCTCCGGTATCCCGCCGCACCAGGATGCACTGGTTGTTCTCCACATCCCGGGGCCCCAGTTCCACCCGCAGCGGGACGCCCCGCATCTCCCACTCGTTGAACTTCCAACCGGGGGTCTCCTCCCGCAGGTCGGCCTTCACCCGGATACCGGCGGCTTTCAGGTCCTCCATGAGCGGATCGAACCGGGCCATCACGCGATCCCGCAGCTTGGGCGGTCCCACCGGAATCATGATCACCTGCACAGGAGCCATCCGGGGAGGCAGGGCCAGCCCGCGGTCGTCGCCATGGACCATGATGAGGGCGCCGATCAGCCGCGTGGAAACGCCCCACGACGTGGTGTGCACGTACTTGAGCTGATTGTCCTTATCCAGGAACCTGATGTTAAAGCCCTTCGCGAAGTTCTGCCCGAGGTAGTGGGAGGTTCCGGCCTGCAGCGCCTTGCCGTCTTTCATCATCGCTTCGATGGAGTACGTCTCCACGGCGCCGGCGAACCGCTCCGAGGGTGTCTTCTGGCCTTTCCAGACCGGAATCGCCATCTCCGTCTCCACGAACTCCCGGTAGATCTCCAGCATCCGGAGGGTTTCCTCCCGGGCTTCCTCTTCCGTCGCGTGGGCCGTGTGACCTTCCTGCCACAGGAACTCCGCGGTCCGCAGGAAAGGCAGGGTTCGCTTTTCCCAGCGGAAAACGTTGGCCCACTGGTTGATCAGGATGGGCAGGTCCCGGTAGCTCTGGATCCACTGGCTGAACATGTGGCCGATGATGGTCTCGGAGGTGGGCCTGAGCGCCAGCCGCTCCTCCAGCTTCTCCCCGCCGGCCTCGGTCACCCAAGGCAGTTCTGGGTTGAACCCCTCCACATGCTCCTTTTCCTTCTGGAAGAAGCTCTCGGGGATAAGCATCGGGAAGTAGGCGTTGCGGTGGCCCGTCTCCTTGAACCGTTTGTCCAGGCCGGCCTGGATCCGCTCCCACAGTTCATAACCATCGGGCTTGAACACAATGCACCCCCGAACCGGGGAGTAATCCATCAGGTCGGCCTTCTGGATGGTGTCAAGGTACCACCGGGAAAAATCGACAGATTGCGGCGTGATCTCCTTGACAAACTGCTTCTCTCCAGCCATGCTGCACGCTCCTTTTCCAGGGGCATACGAAAACCCCGTCCAGCCAGGGACGGGGTTGCTGCCCGCGGTACCACCCTAGTTGACCGCCGCAGGACGGCGGCCCACTCGAACCCGGTAACGGCGGGAAACCGGCACGGCTCATCGCCGGCGGCTCCGGGGTGGGAGACAGACCTGCCTGCACGCCGGCCTTTCAGCCGAGGGCCGGCTCTCTGGGGTGAGGCCCGATCTGCAGTCCCCTTCATTGCCTCTTCTTATCGAATGTAACTTAGCAGGTAGGCGACGGATTGTCAACGTCTGGCGGCTTCGCCACGGCACCCCACCGTCGAAGGATGGGACCGTAGACCGTTTCCGGCGCAGTAGGACTTTGTCGCTGACAAACATGGCCAACTATACGCGCATGAAATAGTGCGACGACGTCCTGCCAGCGACATGTGAACAAGATAACCTAGAAAGCGAAAGGATGCTATCGACGGACAGCACATCAGGGAGGTGTCCGACATGACAGGCAACGCTGACAAGCCCCAACTCGTTACGGTCCGTGCCCGGGGTACCTGGGAGTCCAAGGTGAAGACGGCGCTCAAGGTCCGCAACTTTCCCCCCTTCTACTCCGATGAGCCCCAGGCTCTGGGCGGCGACGACACCGGCCCGAACCCCATGGAGTACGTGATGGCGGCGCTCAACGGCTGTGTGTCGGTCATGATTCACATGATCGCCCAGGAGATGAACTTCCAGTACGAAGCCGCTGAGTTCCTGGCCGACGGCGTACTCGACGTGCGCGGCCTGATGGGCGTGCCCGGTGTCCAGCCGCACTTCCTCGAGGTGCGCCAGACGGTCCGCATCAAGACCAATGAACCCAGGGAGCGGTTGGAAGAGCTGAAGCAGAAGGTCGAGAGCCGCTGCCCGGCCGCCTGTCTGATCAAGGCCGCCAACGTGCCTTTTCACTCCACGTGGGAGTACATGGAATAGTTGCCTTCCAGCCGCAGCATCGCCGCGCCCCCGACCGTCTGGAACGGCCGGGGGTGCGGCGCGTCTTTACCGGAACGTGCGCACAACCTCCGCCAGGACCTCGGCGCCCCGGACGATGTCCTCCGTCCGGGTATACTCCTCCGGATTGTGGCTGATGCCGCCCTCGCTGGGCACAAACAGCATGGCCGTAGGCGCAATCCGTGCCACGTACATGGCATCATGTCCGGCCCGACTCACGGTCCGCATGTACGGAATCCCCAGGCGGTCGCAGGCCCGGCAGAGCCGCTCCACCATATCCCGGTCCAGCGTCACCGGCTCCTCCTCCGACAGCGTCTCGATGTCGATGGGGATATCACGGCGGGCCGCGACTTCGGCCACCAGTTCCCGGAACGCCTCCGTGGTCCGGCGCTTGGCCTCCGACTCCACCCCCCGGATATCGATGCCCAGTTCCACCTCTCCCGGAATCACGTTGATGGACACCGGCTTCAGGCTGAAGATGGTGGCCGTGGCCACCACAGCGTCACCCACTTCTTTGGCAATGCGCTCCAGACCCAGCACAATTTCGGAGGCCGCCACCAGTCCGTCCTTCCGCCTGCCCATCAGCGTGGAGCCGGAGTGAGCCGCGGTGCCATGCACGAAGACCTTGTAGCGAGATGGCGCGGCGATGTGGCTCACCACTCCTACCGGCTTGCCGGCCAGGAGCAGTTCCGGCCCCTGTTCCACGTGCAGTTCCAGGAACCCGGCGATGGGGCCGAAATCCTCCGGTCCGTCCACCTGATCGTACCCGGCGTACTCCTGAAGCGCCTCCTGAAAGGTGATGCCGTCCCGGTCCCGGTACCCCATCAGTTCCGTTTCCGGGATGACGCCGGCAAGTCCCTTGGATCCCAGTGTGGCCCGGCCCCAGCGGGCGGACTCCTCACAGGTGAAGTTCACCACGCCCACCGGAATGACGGGCAGTTCTCCATCCTCCCGGAGGGCCCTGACCACCTCCAGGGCCGCCACCACACCGGCCACTCCGTCAAACCGGCCGCCGTTGGGCACGCTGTCCAGGTGCGAGCCCAGCAGCAGGGCCGGGCGGTTCCACTCACCGATGACACCGGCGATATTGCCAAACCGGTCGATGCGCACCTGCATACCCGCCTGGCGGCAAAGTTCCATGAAGTGGAGGCGGGCCTCCCGGTCCGCCGGCGTCAGCGCAAGCCGCGTCACGGCAGTGGGACCTGATTTGCCGAACTGGGAAAAGGCGAGCAGATCTCGTTCGATGCGGTCTGCACGAACAGGCACAGCAACCCCTCCTCTTACTTTCCAGCCAGCGCCAGGACCGTCCGAACCAGGACTTCCACGCCGATGGGGAGGGCCTCCTCGTCAAAGTCGAAACGAAAGTCGTGATGAGGAGCGGCAATCTTGGTACCCACCATCATGTAGGCCGCCTTGCCACCGCGCTGCTGCACACGCTCCATCATCCAGGTGAAGTCCTCACTGCCTCCCAGAAGTCCCTTGGGCTCGATCCGCCTCACCGCAGGGGTCTTGGCTGCAGCCGTTCCGATGATCTCGGCCAGTTCAGGGTCGCTGGTCCCGCCGGCTGCGCTGCCCATCTCCCTGAGTTCCACGGCCACGTCATACATGGCAGCCGCCGCGCGCAGAATCCGCTCCGCCTCCGCCTTGATGTACGCATCGATGGCCGTGGTCTCCCCCCTCGTCTCCAGCTTGAGAACTGCGTGAGCTGGGATCACGTTCCGCCCGGATCCGGCCTGAAGGACGCCGACATTGATGCGGGAAGCACCGGCCGAATGACGGGGAATCCCATGCAGGTTGATGGCGGCAGTGGCAGCAGCCAGGAGGGCGTTCCGTCCCCGCTCAGGCGCCGCCCCCGCATGGGAGGGAACCCCGGTGTAGGTCGCATCGATCTTTGACGTGGCCAAAAAACCGCCGCCGCCACAAATGATCGTGCCGACTTCACCCGCACCGAAGCCCAGATGCATGCCTAACAGATAGTCGACGTCATCCACCACGCCGGCCTCCACCATGGAGCGGGCGCCGCGGACGCCCTCCTCGGCGGGCTGAAAGATCAGCTTGAAGGTGCCTCTCAGGTGGCTCCTGAGTTCCGCCAGCATGGTGGCAACACCCAGTCCGATGGCGGTGTGACCATCGTGACCGCAGGCATGCATCGCGCCGGCATTACGCGACGCGAACCCTTCCCGGTGGGGCCGGTGCTGCTCCAGCGTACACTCTGTAATCTCCACCGCGTCCATGTCAAAGCGCATGGCCACAGTAGGGCCCTCGCCACACCGGAGGACACCGACCACACCCGTGTAGCCGCCGGCCATCTGACGCGCGATGTGTGGATTGGCCCCCTGCGCGATGGCCCGTTCCAGGTGCCGGTCGAGCTCTTCCTTGGAGGGCAGGCCGAACATGTACGCAGGGTGATGAACCGAGGGGCCGAACTGGACCTCATACCCGAGAGACGCCAGGTACTCTACCACGCGGGTGGCTGTACGGAACTCCGTCCAACCGCTCTCCGCGTGTGCGTGGAGGTCCCGTCGTGTGCGGACCAGTTCAGGCTTCAATTCGGCAGTGCGTGCTGTCACGTCCATTCGTCTTCGCCTCCTTCTCCCAGTATGATTCCTGCCGCCGGTTCGCAGTACTGGCCCTTCTGCCATTTCCCGGCATTCCGGCTGACCTCCACTTCGTCCCCCGCCGACGCGAAAAGGCCGGGGCAACCGAGGTTGCCCCGGCCTGTCTGGATCGCTAGCTCAGCTTGATCGCCTTGAACTGCCGGACTTGCTCGGTGATGGCCCGCTCGGTTGGCAGCCGCTCCATGGAGGAGGCACCGTAGAAGCCCACCACGCCCTTGGTGTGCGACAGGATATACGCAGCATCCTCCGGCTCCGCAATCGGACCGCCGTGGCAAATCACCAGGACGTCCGGGTTGACCTCCTTGGCCGCGTCGCAGATGGCCTGCACCCGCTGGGCTGCCTGCTCCAGGGTGAGGGCAGTCTGGGCACCGATCATGCCCTTGGTGGTCAGACCCATGTGGGCAACGATGATGTCTGCCCCCGCCCGGGCCATCTTCCGGGCCTCTTCTTCGTTGAAGCAGTACGGAGTGGTCAGCATGTCAAGTTCGTGGGCCAGCCGGATCATCTCCACCTCCAGGTCATAGCCCATTCCCGTCTCTTCCAAGTTCTGGCGGAAGACACCGTCGATCAGGCCCACGGTGGGGAAGTTTTGCACACCGGCAAAGCCCATATCCTTGAGCTGCCGCAGGAAGTAGTCCATCTTCCGGAAGGGATCCGTACCACAGACGCCCGCCAGCACCGGGGTATTTTTGACCACCGGCAGAACCTCGTGGGCCATCTCCACCACGATGCCGTTGGCGTCCCCGTAGGGCATGAGACCTGCCAGCGAGCCCCGACCGGCCATCCGGTACCGGCCTGAGTTGTAGATCACGATCAGGTCGATACCCCCGGCCTCCTCACACTTGGCCGAAATGCCGGTACCCGCACCGCCGCCGATGATGGGCCGGCCCTCGGCCACCTGCTGACGCAGTTTCGCCAGAATCTCGCGCCGTTCCCACTTCGCCATGAATCTCCCTCCTCGTCAGGCTTTCTTCTGAAGCATCTCAAGCAACAGAGCGGCTGCCCGCTCGGCAAACTCCGGGTCGTTGAGGTTGCAGTCGATCTCCTCCACATGAATCCCCGGCCGGACGTTCTCCTTGATGGCCCGGAAGCATGCCTGGTCCGCCTCCGGATTCCAGAAGGGATTCCCCGGGCTGTCCAGGATCGAGACGCCCTTCAGGGGCAGGAGGAAGGCCACGGGCCCTTTGCTGGCGTTGGCCTTCTCGGCCAGACGCTTGCCAATCTCGATGTTCTCCTCCACGTTGGTGCGCATCAGCGTAACGTTGGGGTTCCACTCGTAAAGTTGGCGGTCACGGTACTTCTCAGGGACCGTAGAGCGAGCCCAGAAATTGACCATGTCCACACAGCCGGGTGCGATGACCTGAGGAATCCCCCGGCGGGCGGCCGCGTCCCCACGGTTGGGCCCGGCCGACATGACGCCGCCGCACACCTCATCCGCCCACTCGGTGGTGGTGATGTCAAAGATCCCGTCAAAGTACCCCTCTTCTACCAGGCTCTCCATGGTGGCGCCGCCCACGCCGGTGCTGTGGAAAACCAACACCTCGTAGCCCGCTTTCTCCAGAATGGCCCGGCCGTGATCCACCGCCTTGGTGGAGTT
The DNA here is from genome assembly GCA_036562385.1 of Symbiobacteriaceae bacterium. GTDB lineage: Bacteria > Bacillota > Sulfobacillia > Symbiobacteriales > Symbiobacteriaceae > DATCKG01. The sequence continues at coordinate 29,181 of DATCKG010000036.1, read as the reverse complement.
TCCGAACATCGAGGCCGCCAGCATTGGCTTGTCAGCCGCCGGCCGGATCTCCGCCTCCACCATGCCGCAGATCGCGCCGGCTGCCCGGGTAAAGATCTGCCGGCTGATGCGGTTGATGCCGGAGATATCCACCACCGAAGGGATCATGACGATGTCCTTGGTCCCCACGTAGCCCCTGGTGTCGCCGGCTGCTACGGTGGACACCATGACCTTGGGAAAGCCCACCGGCAGGGCGCGCATGGCAGCCGTGCCCACGGCCGTTCCGGCAGACCCGCCCATGCCCAGAATGCCGTCGATCTTTCCGGCCTGGTGCAGCCGTGCGACCACCACCGCCGCGCCCTTGGCCATCACCTTCATGGCCTCGCCGCGGTCCTTCCGCTCCCGCAGCGCGGCCAGGGAGGTGCCACCGGCTTCAGCCACCTCACTGGCGGGGATATCGGGGGGAATCAGCGGCTCATCGATGACGCCCGTATTGATGAGCAGGACCTTGTGGCCGCGCCGTTCGATCTCTTCCTTGACGAACCGTAGCTCTTCACCCTTGGTGTCCAGGGCACCGATGACGGCGATGGTCTTTCCCATTCTCGTACCTCCTTCTGGCGAAGCCCAAGTCTCGTGGGGGATGAGAACATAAGCATTTCCACTGGTATGTCTTTTCTATTGGTAATTGGTTTCGATCTGTCTAAACCATTTCCTGCTTCCCCGCTGCAGGCGGAGACAAAAAAGAAAGCGGTCAGCGAACCCGCTGACCGCCTTCTCGCTTATGTAGATCCTGCCGGACGGGAAGGCCAGGCTCTACACGTGCCGCCCGTACCCGTACCCTTCCCGCCGGATGCCCTTGGCTTTCATCTCCGCAGCTTTCTCCTCCACCAGGGTAACCAGGGCATCCACCATCTCCGCCTCGTTCACTTTCCGGACCTGCTTGCCGTCCACGTACAACATGCCCACTCCCTTGCCGCCGAAGAGGGCCACATCGGCCTCCGCCGCCTCACCCGGTCCGTTGACCACGCACCCCATGACGGCGACGGTCATGGGCACGTCGATATGGCGCAGCCGCTCCTCTACCTCCGTGGCCACCCGGACCAGATCGATCTGGACTCGCCCGCAGGTCGGGCAGGAGACGATGTTGATCCCCCGGGTCCGGAGGCCCAGAGCCTTGAGGATCTCGTACCCCACCCGGACCTCCTCCACCGCGTCGGTGGAGAGACTGACCCGAATGGTGTCGCCGATCCCCTCCGCCAGCACCGTGCCGATGCCCACGGCTGACTTGATGATCCCCGCGGACGGCGTGCCGGCTTCGGTGACCCCCACGTGCAGGGGGTAGTCGGTCTTGGTGGAGAGAAGCCGATAGGCCTCGATCATGGTCCGGACGTCCGAGGCCTTGATGGAGATCACGATGTCGTGGAAATCCAGGTCCTCCAGGATTGCCACGTGCTTGAGGGCCGACTCCACCATCCCTTCCGGGGTGGGATACCCGTACTTCGCCAAAATCTCGTCCTCCAGGGACCCGGCGTTCACCCCAATGCGAATGGGAACGCCCCGGTCCTTGCAGGCACGGGTTACCTCCTCCACCTTCCACCGGGCTCCGATGTTTCCCGGATTGATTCGGAGTTTGTCGACCCCTGCCTCCAGCACCTTCAGGGCAATCCGGTAATCAAAGTGCACGTCTGCTACCAGGGGAATCCGGCAGTGCCGCCGGATTTCCTTGAAGCACTCCGCCGCCTCCATGGTGGGGGCAGCGACCCGGACGATGTCACATCCGGCCTCCTCCAGGGCCCGAATCTGCCGGATCACCTCCGGCACATTCCGGGTATCACACTTGGTCATGGACTGCACGGTGATCGGCGCCCCGCCGCCGATCTGTACACCGCCCACCATCACCGGGCGGGTTCGCTTCCGTTCCCGCATCGGTCTGCGTCTCCTTATCCCCATCTACCACCGCATGATGTCCGAATACGCCACCACGATCATGAGCCCCAGCAGCAGCAGGAAGCCCACGAAGTGCACCATGTTCTCTCGCTGCGGATCAATCCGCCGGCCCCGCACCAGTTCCACCAGCATGAAAGCGATCCGGGAGCCGTCCAGGGCCGGGATCGGCAGCAGATTGAAAAGCCCCAGGTTCAGGGATAGAAAGGCCACGAATACCAGCAGGTTCGTCCAGCCCAGGGACGCCTGTTCCGCGATGCTCTTCGTGATGCCGACGGGACCCGTCAGGTCTGCTTCGATCTGACCGGTCACCATCTGCCCGAGGCTGACCAGCATGGCCCCCAGGGTCCTGAGCGTGATCACCGGGCCCTTCACCAGAGCCGACAGGAAAGGCTCCCGCTCCGTAGGCCAGCGAATCCCCACAATCCAGCGACCGTCCGTCGCCCGAACCGGCTCGATCACCACCTCCAGGAGTTCCTCTCCCCGCTGGATGCGGAAGGTCAGGGGCTTGCCCCCGGAGGTGGAGACCAGGCTGAGGATGTCGTTCCAGTCCGCGACCGCCTTGCCGTCGATGCTCAGGATCCGGTCGCCCACCTGCAGCCCCGCCTCATAAGCCGGGCAGGATACAGCACTGGCCTCGCCCCCTACCGTCACATCGCAGACCGGCGGAACGTAGCCGATCACCGGCACCTCGATCCGATCCGATCCGACGAAAAAGAGCAGTCCCGAGTAGAGCAGCGAGGCCAACAAAAAGTTTGCCAGGGGGCCAGCCAGGATGACCATCATCCGCGCACCCAACGGCTTCTTGTTATATCCCCGCGGCTCATCCTCTTCGGTTTCGTCCATGCCTGCCATACGTACATACCCGCCCATCGGGAAAGCCCGCAGTGTGTACTGGGTCTCCCCTCGCTGCAGGCGAGCCAGGGCAGGACCGAAGCCGATGGCAAACTCGTGGACCTTGATGTCGGCTGCCTTGGCCGCGAGGAAGTGACCGACTTCGTGGACCACGATCAGCAGTCCGAAAACCAAAATGGCAATCAGAATGCCCACTGTCGTGACGAAGTCACCACCTGTCTATTGATGCGGCCACCTCTCTGGCCCACCTGTCCGCGTCCAGGATGGTCTCCAGGTCCGTGGCCGGCCCGGGTTGATGTCGCTCCATAACCGCCCGGACCACCGCAAAGATGGCCGGGAAGGGGATTTCACCCGCGAGAAAGCGCTGCACCGCCACCTCGTTGGCGGCATTCATCACGGCCGGCATGGTCCCTCCCATTGTAGCCGCCTCCCGGGCGAAGTTCAAGGAAGGGAAGGTTACGGTGTCAGGGGGCTCAAACGTAAGGGTGCCTACCTGGGTAAGGTCCAGGGGCCGCAGAAACCCTTCCACCCGTTCCGGATACGTCAGCGCATACTGAATGGGGAGCCGCATGTCGGTGGGCCCCAACTGGGCCACGATGGAGCCGTCCACAAACTCCACCGCCGAATGGACGATGGACTGGGGGTGGATCAGTACCTCCACCTGGTCAATGGGAAGGTCAAACAGCCAGCGGGCCTCGATCATCTCGAGGGCCTTGTTCATGAGGGTCGCACTGTCCACCGTCACCTTGGCCCCCATCACCCAGTTGGGGTGCTTCAGGGCCTGCTCGGGTGTGATCCCGCTTAGGTCCTTACGCCCCCGGAAGGGCCCTCCGGAAGCGGTCAGCAGAATCCGCCGCACCCGACGTCGGTCCTCCCCCACCAGGCACTGAAAGATGGCGCTGTGCTCCGAATCCACCGGCAGAATCCGCGTGCCCCGGCGCCTGGCTTCCCCCATCACCAATTCGCCCGCTGCCACCAGCGTCTCCTTGTTGGCCAGGGCGATTTCCTTGCCACTGCGGATGGCGGCCAGGGTCGGTCGAATCCCCATGGCCCCCACCACGGCGGTCACCAGTAGCTGCACATCCGGATGGATCGCGACCGCATCCAGTCCCTCCGGCCCCCAGAGGATCTCCGGCGTCCTGCCCGCGGGCGGTTCCTCCGCCAACAGCCGCTTCAGCCGAACCGCCGCCTCCTCGTCGGCCACCGACACCACTTCCGGTTGAAACTGGCGGATCTGCCGGGCCAGCAGGTCCACCCGCCGTCCCGCAGCCAGGCTCACCACCCGGAACCGTTCCGGGAAGTGGCTGATCACATCCAGGGCCTGGGTGCCGATGGAGCCGGTGGAGCCCAGAATACCAATTCCCTTTCTCATCGTAGCAGTCCCCTTACCGCCTAATGTATCCTAAACACTACTTCAACATTACTTCGTGCGAAACTCCCCCTGAAAGCTGGGCAGCAGCCCGGACTGTATCATCGCCTTCATCAGAATGGCCGTCAGCGGCCCGATGACCACGCCCAGCGGGCCGAAGAACTTGAAGCCCACGTACAGCGAAAAGAGGGTGGTCAAGGGATGAAGGCCCATGCGGTCGCCCACCATCTTCGGCTCCAGCACCTGCCGGACCCCTGCCACCGTCACGTACAAAATCAGCAGCTTCAGCCCGAAGATCTTGTTGCCAAACAGGAAGCTGAACAGGATCCACGGCACATAGATGGTGGCCGGGCCGAGAACCGGCAAGATGTCGGCCAGCCCTATCAGGAGGCCCATCAGCACCGCATAACGGTTACCAATCAGCGCCAGGCCGATGATGCTCTGGAGCATGGTAAGCAAGATCAGGAGCATCTGGGCCTTGGCATAGCCGATGGTACTGTTCCACACCTCCGCCTTGACCCGCCGGAGCTTCGGTTGCCACGCCGGCGGGAAGAGCGAGAGCAGAAATTGGCCGATCATGGCCCGGTCACGGCTGATGAAGAAGGTGGCCAGCCCTGCCACCAGCAGCGTCCAAAAGAGCCCCGAGAGGCCGGTGATCACGGTGAGACTGCCCAGCAGAGTCGTCAGGTACGCCTGCAGAATGGTGCTGATGTAGCTCAGGTTTTGGGCAAACACTTCCTGGACCGCGGCGGGCAGGGAGGCGTAGTAAGCGCCCAGCTGCTCCGTGATCTGCTCCACCTGGAACATGATCAGTTCATACATGGCAGGCAGGTTGGCCACGAACACCCGGATCTCATGAATGAGACGACTGATCCCCGCAATCACCGCGGTGGTGAAAAGCGCAACAAAAGCGGCCAGGACGATGATGACCGCCAGGGACCGGGGAAGTCTCAGTCGCCGGTTCAAAAAGGAGACCACCGGATCCAGCACTTCGGCGATCAGCAGGGCGATGACAAAGGGTGCCACCACGGGCAGCGCATAGGTGACCAGGAGATAGGTCACCACCAAGAACGCGGCCAAACCTAGCATCGAAAGCACCCAGGGCATTACCATCCGGACAAATACCTCCGCTCTGTGTCGCGACCGCCGGTTGCCGCGACCGCTTGATGCGCTCTTACCCGCCGTACCGCAGCACCAATAAGGCGATGTAATAGATGTACGGCAGCACAAACAAGCTGCTGTCAAACCGATCCAGGACTCCGCCATGGCCAGGGAGAATGCGGCCGGAATCCTTGACCCCCGCGTAGCGTTTCAGCGCCGATTCGGTCAGATCGCCCAGAACGGAAAAGACGTACGCCCCGGCCGTAATCAGGGCGCCCAACCACGGGGCCACGCCTACCAGCGGGCCCCAGAGCCAGCCTACCGCCACGGTGCCGATGCCGCCCCCCACTGCCCCCTCTACGGACTTGTTGGGGGAGATGCCCGGGGCCAGTTTGTGCCGTCCCAGGTTGATGCCCACGAAATAGGCCACCGAGTCGCCTACCCAGGTACACAAAAACGCCAGGATCAGCCAGCGGAATCCGGTGTCCCACCCGGTGCCGCTGCCCAGTCCCCTCAGCAGCAACAGATGGCACAGCAGCCAGCCCACGTAGAAGATCCCCGCCACCGTCACCAGCGCCTCCTGGACGGTGTGGTCCCGGTAGCGGAAGATCAGCCACCCAAACGCAGTGAGCAGAATCGCTGTGACGATGGCCCCCAGAAGCGGTGCATTTCCGGGAGCAAGAAAGGCCCACGCGCAGAGGGCCACCACACCCCCTCCGCCGAGGGCCAGCGGCACGGAGATCTGTTTGGCACGCCACAGGCGGGCATATTCGTAGAAGCCAACAAGGCCCATCCCCGCCACGAGGGCGAAGAGAGGCCACCCCCCAACATATAACAGGCCCAAAAAAACAGGCATGGAAACCACTGCGGTGAGAATCCGAAGCAGCATGTTTCACCTGCTTTGTGGCAGAACGGCACCGAACCGCCGTTCCCGACGTTGAAAATCACGAATCGCTCTCTCCAGGTGCTCCGGCCGAAAATCCGGCCATGCCACGTCCGACACCCAGATCTCGCTGTAAGAGGCCTGCCAAAGGAGGAAGTTGGAGAGGCGCATCTCTCCGCCAGTGCGGATCACCAGATCCGGAGCGGGGAGACCCGCTGTGTACAGGTGGCGTTCCACCACGCTTTCATCGATCTCGTCAGGGGTGATGAGACCGGCCTGCACCTCCCGGGCGATACTCCGCATGGCGTCTACCAATTCAGCATGGCTGCCGTAGTTGACGGCGAGGTTGAGAATGAGCCGGTTGTTGTGCTGCGTCAGTTCCATGGCCCGCCGGATTTCAGACCGCTGCAGTTCAGGCAGTTCGTCGATCCGGCCGATGGCCCGGATGCGCACGCCGTTGGCGTTGAGGGTGTCTACCTCCGAGCGGCAATACTCCACCAGGAGGTTCATCAGAAAGTCGACTTCGTCCTTATCCCGTTTCCAGTTCTCTGTAGAAAAGGCATAGGCGGTGAGGATCTCGATGCCCAGGTCCGGGCAGGCCCTGACGATGCCTTTCAGGGCTTCCACGCCAGCCCGATGGCCGGCAGTACGGGGCAGCCCGCGCCGCAAGGCCCACCGGCCGTTGCCGTCCATGATCACGGCCACGTGCCGTGGACCGGCCCCCAGCGGTCGGGCCTCCTCGTTCGCCACCGGCTTCTCCCGGCCAAGACCCACCCACCTACGCAACCTGTCTAGCACGCCCAAGAAACCTCCCAGCCCTTTCACATTCGCGGTGCAGGCCACTCATAGTCCGGGTAGGCCAATATCAGCAGGAACCCCTCGGGTCGCGGCCGCTGAGCCACGACCCGAAGTTCCCCGGTGCCCGCCGGTCGGTTGGGCGGTGCGGTGACCCGTGTCTCGTACTTCTGGCCCCGAGCCCGCAGAATTTGCTCCGCCTCGGACCACGGAAGCCCCACCAGGTCCCACCGCCAGGTTGAACCAGTCCCGGCGGAGTGGCGACTCACGTCAACGCGATCGTCCATCAGACCGACATGATCTCCTTTTCCTTGAGGCTCAGAATCTGGTCCACTTCCTTGATATACTTATCCGTCACCTTCTGAATCTCATCCTGGGTACGTCTGGACTCGTCCTCGGAGATCTTCTTCTCCTTCTCGGCCTTCTTAACCGCCTCGTTGGCGTCCCGGCGAATGTTCCGGATGGCAATCCGTTCCTCTTCGGCCCGCTTATGAACCACCTTGACAAGTTCCTTACGCCGCTCTTCGGTGAGTGCGGGAATGGTCAGGCGAATCACGGTCCCGTCATTCATGGGATTGATGCCCAGGTCCGAAGTCAAAATGGCTTTCTCAATCGCCTTGATCGCGCTGCGGTCCCAGGGCTTGATGGTCAGGGTCCGGTTGTCAGTCACCTCGATGGTAGCCAACTGGTTGATGGGTGTGGGTGTACCATAATAGTCAACCCGCAGCTTATCCAGCATGGCGGGGGTGGCCCGGCCTGCCTTCAAGCCCGCGAGCTCTTGCCGGAAAATCTCCACAGACTTTTTCATTCGGGACTCAGCATCTTGCACGATCTCCCTGGTCACTGCCTATTCCCCCCTGACGTAAGTTTGGCCCACATCCTCACCGAGAACAACCTTTCGTACATAGTCGGGCCCCATCATGTCAAAAACGATAATCGGAATCCGATTATCCATACAAAGCGCCGTCGCTGTGGAATCCATGACCTGCAAGCCCTTGGCGAGAACCTCCTGATACGAGATCTCCTGGTACTTGACAGCATCCTTGTTCTTGCGGGGATCCGAGTCGTAAACACCCGTCACTCCCTGCTTGCCCATCAGAATCGCGTCCGCTTCGATCTCAGCGGCCCGCAGGGCAGCGGTGGTGTCGGTGGTGAAATACGGGTTGCCGGTTCCGGCTGCAAAGATGACCACCCGCCCCTTCTCCAGATGCCGGATGGCACGGCGCCGAATGAAGGGCTCAGCCACCTGACGCATCTCCACCGCCGTCATCACCCGGGTGTCCACGCCCAGCTTCTCGATGGCATCCTGCAAAGCCAGGGAATTCATCACCGTGGCCAGCATGCCCATGTAGTCAGCCGACGCCCGGTCCATGCCCATCTCCTGCCCCAACCGGCCTCGCCACCAGTTGCCGGCGCCCACCACCACGGCGACCTCGACACCTAATTCCCGCACGGCTTTGATCTGTGAAGCAATGTAATCCAGTACCTGCGGATCGAGGCCAAAGCCCTTTTCTCCGGCCAGGGCTTCACCACTCAGCTTAAGAACGACCCGCTTATAGATGGGTCTCTGCATGTGACAACCTCCCCGCAAGCAGCATTAAGGCTTTCTACGAATTCCTAACCGTCTCCTCCAGTAGCGGCTGCGAATTGCACAACCAGCGGGGTGCAACAAAGCGGGAGGTCCATGACCTCCCGCCCCTCCTTCTCACCGCACAGCGGTCCTCGCCGGCAGCCTTGGCCAGCGCCTCCTTATTCTTCGGACCGTTTCTCGATCCCTTCACCCTTCTCCCAGCAGGTAAACCGCTTGACGGTGATATCCGTACCCACCTTGGCAGCGGTTTCCTTCACCAGGGCGGCGATGTTCTTGGACGAATCCTTCACCCACTCCTGCTCCAAGAGGCAGACTTCCTTGAAGAATTTCTGGAGCCGGCCCTGCACCATCTTCTCGGCGATCTCCGGCTTCTTGCCCTCGTTGACCGCCTGCGCCTTCAGAATCTCCTTCTCGTGCTCCACCACGTCAGCCGGCACGTCCTCCCGGCGGACATAGCGGGGTCGCATGGAAGCGATCTGCAGGGCCAGTTCATGGCTGAGTTCCTTGACCTCTTCCCGTGCCGCCGCCTCATCATTGCCGGTCTGCAGCTCTACCAGCACGCCGACCCGGCCGTCGCCATGGATATAGGAGTGAACCAGGCCGCTGCCCTCCACCTCATAGCGGACAAACCGGCGGACGGTCATGTTCTCGCCGGTGCGAACGATGGCCTCCCGTACCCTGTCGCCCACCAGCTGGTTCAGGGCGTCCATGTCGGCGGGGTTCTTCTCCAGGACCACGGAGGCCACCTCACGGCAGAGGTCGATAAACGTCTCACCACGTCCCACAAAGTCGGTCTCGCAGTTGACCTCCACCATGGCACCCAGCCGGCCGTCCTCCCGAACCGTAGCGTACACGCGCCCTTCAGCAGCTACCCGGCCCGCCTTCTTGGCTGCCGTTGCGAGCCCCTTCTTCCGAAGCACGTCGACGGCCTTGTCGAAGTCGCCACCGGCTTCTTCCAGGGCTTTCTTGCAGTCCATCATACCGGCCCCGGTCTTGGCTCGCAGCTCAGCAACCATCTTCGCGGTAATCTGCGCCATCGCTGAAAAAACCTCCTGTTGAGTCCAACGCTCGGTTGACAAAATTCCAGGAACCTTCGGGCCTGGATGGGCTTCCCATCCGAAACACGCACAGAAAGGCGGGGCGACCCAGGCGTCAATCCCGTTGAACCAGAGGCATTCACTGGGATAGGCTTCCTCGAGTCAGCCCCGCTCATACCTGCAAGCTTACTCGACTTCTGCGGCGGCGGGAGCCTCCTCTTCCTCAACCGCCTCCTCGACGGCAGGCTCCTCCTCCACTTCAGGCTCTTCCTCCACAGCCTCCGGGACATCAACGCCCTGACGGCCCTCGATCACGGCATCCGCGATCTTGCTGGTCAGCAGCTTCACGGCGCGGATTGCGTCGTCATTGCCGGGAATGACATAGTCAATCTCGTCAGGATCGCAGTTGGTATCCACGATGGCCACGATGGGGATCTTCAACTTCCGGCACTCGGAAACCGCAATCCGCTCCTTGCGCGGATCGATGATGAACACCGCGTCCGGCAGGCTCTTCATCCCCTTGATGCCGCCCAGGTACTTCTGCAGCTTCTCCCTCTCGTGCAACAGGTTGGCCTGTTCCTTCTTGGTGAGCTGGTTCCACTGCTCGGTGGACTCGATCTCCTCCAGCTCGATCAACCGCTTGATCCGGCGCTTGATGGTCTCAAAGTTGGTCAGCATGCCGCCCAGCCAGCGCTGATTGACGTAGAACATGCCGCAGCGCTCGGCCTCTTCCCGCACGGCATCCTGAGCCTGCTTCTTGGTGCCGACAAACAGGATCTTGCCGCCGTTGGCCGCCAGGTCCCGGACGAAGTTATAGGCAACGTCCACCATGCGGACGGTCTTTTGCAGGTCAATAATGTAGATGCCGTTCCGCTCGGTAAAGATGTACTCCTTCATTTTCGGGTTCCAGCGGCGGGTCTGGTGCCCGAAATGAACACCGGCCTCCAGCAGCTGCTTCATTGAAATGACAGACACAGGTATGGTTCACCTCCAAAAGATTTTGGCCCTCCGCCGGCCTCATCCAGAAGCGGTACTGCCGGTACCCGGCAGCATCTCCGCTCCTGTCCGCCGACGTGTGTAATCGCGCCAGGGGATATATTAGCACAACCTGCTGTCGGAAACAAAGCTTTTTGCTTCACTCAGCGGCCAGGACCGCGAACCAGCCGGACGATGATCTCGTCGTGGGTCAGCGGCTGGTTCGGGTCCACCTGGTTCAGTACGTAGAGTCCGGGCTGGGCTCGATGCAGGGCATTCAGTTCCCGCGCCCGGGCCAGAAATGCTTCGCGGTCTGCCACCGCTCCGGTGGCCACAAGCAGGTCCGCGATGTCCTGAAAGGTCATCCCCGGCAGCACAACAAACGCGATGATCCGGCGGGCGGACTCCTGCCGGTCCCCGCCGGCGAACCGATTGCCTTCTTCCGCCGTCGCCACCGCCTTCCCCGGTTCCCGGACCTCCTGCGCCACGTCTCCACCGCTGAGCGAGACCGGCTTCCAAAGGAGTGAACAAGCTGCCCCCAGCATCAGCCCCACCCCCAGGCCCAGACCAGCCGCCCAGCGAAGCCCCTGTCCGATCTCCGGTTTCAATGCCTTCGCCTCCTTCACCGGGGAGAGCGTAAGCCCAGGATCAGCTGCACTTCCGCACGGGTCAATCCGACGCGCTGGGCAATCTCCGTGACGGTCAGGCCCGCTTCAGCCAGTTCCGCCACCTCCCGCTCCAACGCTGCCAGTCCCTTCCGGCCCTTCGGGGCAGAGGAATCGTGGCGGGGGAGCGAGGATGGCGGAGCGGGCGGCATTTTCGGCGTTACGTGGGGCGCCTCCCTGATGGCGGCCAGCCACCGGCGCAACTGCCAGAGGCTCAGCAGCGTAATCACAGCTCCCGTGACAAAAAGAAAAAGCGGCCCCATCTGCAGTGCACCCCCTCTACGCTGCGGCCGCCCTGCTATACCTTGATATCCAGCCGGTGCCCCCTCGAGCACCTGGCCCCGGTCCGGCGGGCCTGCCGCTGACCCTGTTCCGGCTGTTCCATCGCTTCCTGACCCCCGCGGTTCTGCCGGCGGTCTTCCTTTCGAATGGCCGCGTCCCGTGAACAAGGGGCCTGCATCACCTGATGCTGCGCCTTCTCTGCACGGAGCTGCTGCAGAGCCGACAGGGCCTGATACCCTACCAGGCTTTGCACCTGATCCTGGTGCTGCATCCGGCCGGCTTCCTGCAGGCGGGGCATCATGGTGACAATGTCCACTGCTCGGATGGTCATGAGCAGCCACCTCCCGGCTACATCAGACCCTTACGCCGCCGCTGCCGCTCTTCGTCAAAAATGTACCGAATAATGGCCTGCTGGGTGCTTTCGTCCGGAGAGAGAAAGCGCACGGCCACCCAGTACTCCCCGCTGGGGGCGGGCTCAGCCAGGCGGACCACCTCAGCCAGCAAGTGAACTACTTTGCCGGGCAGTTCCAGATCCACGTCCAACTGGGTACCCACCGGATAAGGCTCAGGACACAGGATCTGAGCGCCCCCCGCACTGATGTCCCGGGTGCGGGAGCGGTACGTCTCCCCCTCCCGAAGGGGATCCTGTGCCCACCGGACGATGGTGTAGGTCAGCGGCAGCGAGACATCGAGGCGGACGAACTGCCGCCGCTGAACCGGCTCCAGCGTTCCCTCTTGATCCGGTTTCAGCACCACCACCGGTATCCCCCGGTTCTCCAGCCGCACAACCTGCGCCAGTCCCCGCACGATCCCGCGGCCTGACACCATGTATTCGATGCGCACGACGTCGCCGGGCCGCAGGGGAACGGGCCGGGTACCGGCCAAGGGGTGTTCCACCACTACTTCGCCCGGACCCACATGCTCCACATGCGTCAGATACGACTGCCTGACAATGCCGCGGACAGGGGTCAGGATTAGGTGCTGCTTGACGTGCGGCAGATCCAAGCGCAGTCCCTCCTTCTCCTGGAGGAAGCGACTTCCCACAAGGCGGGTCAGTGGGAATCAGGCTGATGAATGGCGCGCCGGTATTCCACGACTCGCCTGATCACCTCATCAACACTTTCCTGCACAATGATCCGGTTCCCGGTAGTCAGGGTGATCACCGTATCCGGATTCGCTTCCACCGTCTCGATCAACTCCGCATTGATGACCAGTTCAGGGGCCGTAGCACGGAGTCGGGTTACTTTGATCATGAGCGTTTCCCCCTGTCCGCTCCGCGGAAGTTTTTCATGATTCCATTGCCAATATAAAGTAGTCAATCAACCTAATGATACACTAACATGTTAATTCGTGGGTAGTCCATGTCGTTCCTCCCGGCACAAAAACAGCGGGAGCCTGCCGCCCGGCAGGCTCCCGTTCCATCATCCGCCTGCAAGTCCATCATTTCACGCCGTCCACAACTCCCGGGTGCGTTCCCGGTTCATCAGCTGCTCCATAGCCTCCAGGGGGGAACGTCCTTCATAAAGGACCGTGTAGACCTGCTCCGTGATGGGCATCTCCACCCCCAGGGAGCGGGCCCAGTGGTACGCCGCCCGGGCAGTGGTCAGTCCCTCCACCGTAAGTCCGGTCCGTGCGGTAAAGGATTCAGCGGACTCGCCCCGTCCCACCGCCAATCCCAGGCGGCGGTTGCGGGAGGTGTCGCTGGTGCAGGTGAGCACCAGATCCCCTAGACCGGCAAGGCCTGCAAAGGTAAACGGGCTCGCGCCCAAAGCCGCTCCCAGGCGGGAGATCTCTGCCAGGCCCCGGGTGATCAGCGCAGCCCGGGCATTGTCCCCCATGCCCAGCCCGTCGGAGATGCCGGCTGCAATAGCCATCACATTCTTGAGGGCCCCGGCCAGTTCGACACCGACCAGATCCGGATTGGTGTAGACCCGGAAGCGACTGGTCATCAGCGCATCCTGCACCGCTTCCGCCACAGCCCTGTCCGGGCAGGCCACCACCGTTCCCGTGGGCAGGCCTGCAGCCACTTCCTGCGCGAAGTTAGGCCCTGACAGCGCTGCGATGCGCCCCCGATGCTCGGGCAGTTCCTCCGCGATCACCTGACTCATCCGCAGGTGCCGCTCCGGATCCAGCCCCTTGGTCACGCTAACCAACAGCACATCCCGCCGGAGATGCGGACGGATCCACTGGCAGTGGGCCCGCAGTGCACCGCTGGCAGGTGCCAGAATCACCAGGTCCGCTTCGGCCACTGCCTCAGCCACCGTCTCACACCCGACGACGTTCTGCGGCAGCCTCAGCCCCGGCAGAGCCTGGTGCCCCCGGTCCCAGGTCTTCGTCCACCCCGGCGTACGCCGCCACAGTCGGACGGTATGTCCACCCTGTGCAGCCGGTACCGCAAGGGCGGTGCCCCACATCCCCGCCGGCACGACGGCGATCTGCAACCCCATCGCCACACCTCCATCAGGAACCGTCCCCTACGCCCGCGGGCGGGCTTTCTGACCCAGTTTGTTCTCCGTCCCCGCTGCGATTCGTTTGATGTTTTCCCAGTGCCGGATGTAGATCACCAGCACCGCCCCCAGCGCCAACAGCTTGTAGGGCACAACGGCCCCTCCGAATCCAATGATCAGGAGGGTTACCAGCGCCCCGGTCAGGGACCCCAGGGAGACCCACCGGCTCGGGATGATGGCGGCAATCCCGGCGGCCAGGCCCACCAGGCAGGCCACGGGAGCTACCGGCAGCAGTACCGCGAAGCTGGTCACCACGCTCTTGCCACCCCGGAACCCGAGCCAGACCGGATACGAGTGCCCCACCACTGCCCCAAAACCAGCCCAGGCGTAGCCCAGTTCACCGCCCAGCCGGTAGCCGATGTAAACGGCCAGCAATCCCTTGGCCGCGTCCAAAGCTGCCGTCACCGCGGCCGGAGGCCCGCCCAGGGTGCGGAGCACATTGGTGGCGCCGGTAGCGCCGCTGCCGTACTTCCGCACATCAATCCCCTGCCGCAGGCCGATGAGAAAACCGAACGGAATCGATCCCAACAGGTAGCCAATCAGCGCTGCCAGTGCCAAAGCCACGATCGCATCCTCCTTGCGGACCAGCTGCAGCCTCGTGGGTGGTCGACCCTGTCAATAGACTTCGCCGTCGACAGCGTAATTCCTGGTATTAGGAGCAGGTACTAAAATCGGCTGGCAGAGGAAGATGCGGAGTTCACTCCGTCCCCCGCTTTTGGGGGGCCCGTCGGATCACCCGCACTTTGCCGGTGGGCAGCACCCTCCGAACAGGGACAGGACGTTCCGACTCGTCCACTTTGCCTTTGCTACGGAAATAGAGGCGAATGGGGGTTCCTTCAAAATCATACGCCTGCCGAAGTTGGTTTTCCAAGTAGCGCTTGTATGAGAAATGGACCAACTCCGGGTCGTTGACAAAGAAAACGAAGCTGGGCGGGCTGGCTTGGGGCTGCGTCACGAAGTAGATCTTGAGCCGCCGCCCCTTGTCGGATGGCGGCGGATTCAGGTTGTACGCTTCCCGGATCAGGTGATTCAGTTCGGCAGTACCGATCCGGCGGGCGTGGTTCTCCGCCGCTTTCCGAATCATGGGCAAAAGCCGGTGAACCCGCGCCCGCGTCTTCGCGGACAGGAAGGCCACCATGGCGTAGTCCATGAAAGCCAGCCGCTCCTTCACCTTCTCCCGGTACAGGTCCATGGTCCGGTCATCCTTCTGCACCAGGTCCCACTTGTTAACCACCACGATGCACGCCTTACCGGCTTCGTGGGCATAGCCGGCAATCCGCTGGTCCTGCTCGGTGACGCCTTCGGTGGCGTCGATCACCAGCAGCACCACCTGCGCCCGGTCCACCGCCCGCAGGGCACGCAGCACGCTGTACCGCTCTACCGGTTGCTCGACACGGCCCCGCCGGCGCATCCCCGCGGTGTCAATGAGGAGAAAGCGGTCCTCTCCCTTTTGCACCAGCACGTCCACCGCATCCCGGGTGGTACCGGGCACGTCGGAGACGATCACCCGTTCCTCCCCCAAGATCGCGTTCACCAACGAGGACTTGCCCACGTTGGGCCGGCCGATGACAGCCACCCGTACCAGTTCCTCGTCCTCCTGCTCCTCCTGGCCGGTGGGCGCCGGCAGCATCTGCACCACCGCGTCCAGCAGGTCCCCGGTACCCAAGCCATGCTCGGCAGAGATCGTGAACATCGGTTCCAGCCCGAGCTGCCAAAACTCCAGGGCGTCCTCTTCCCGCTTGAGGTTTTCCACCTTGTTGACGCAGAGGATCACCCGCTTCTGAACACGCCGCAACCGGTCAGCCACTTCCATGTCCGCAGCGGTGACGCCCTGGGTCACATCGCAGACGAAAATGATCACGTCCGCCTCGCGAATGGCCAGTTCCGCCTGCTTGGTCACGTGGGCCTCGATGGTATCCCCTTCCGGGCTGATCACAATCCCGCCGGTATCCACCAGAGTGAAGGACCGGCCGTTCCACTCGGTGTCCGCGTAAATTCGGTCCCGGGTGACTCCGGGCACGTCTTCCACGATTGCGTGGCGGCTCTGGATGAGACGGTTGAACAGGGTGGACTTGCCCACGTTGGGCCGTCCCACGATGGCAACGATTGGCTTCATGGAAATCCCCCGCATCTGCTGGTGTTTCAGCCGTCATTCACCCAGGGGCGAAGTCAAGCCCGGGGAGCGCACACACCGGCCCAATGGATCCTTTTCCTGCCGGGCCATGTTGACCACCGCGGCCTCCCCCCGATGCCGGCGCAGGAGGCGGTAACGACGCCGCCTGGGCGGAGCCAGCAGGCCGCCCGTGGCTGCCTGGGCAAGCTCGGCCGGGGAACCGGCCAGGGCCACGGGAACGCCCCCCAGTTCCTGGCTGATCTGCTCCGGCGTCACGTTGTCCAGCGACATGCAGCCGTCCGCCCGGAAGGCAACGGCAGGCAGCAGCACCAGGTCACCGAGGTCCCCTCGGTCCTTCAGTTGCCGGACGATGTCCCGGGCCAGCAGAAGCCCGGCCACGGTGACGGTACTGCCGTAAAACTCATTCTCAATGGTGGCCACATCCACCGCCAGATTCTGCACATGCGACATCAGCCATTCGGCTGCGCGCCGGAGGGTTTCCGTGGCCAGGACCCCTGTGGCCACGGTCACTTTCCGGGGCGCCGGCACGGCGGCGGGAAGGCGGGGTGTGGTCGCCTTCATCTGCTCCAAGAACAGGCGAATCATGCCCACCCCGTTTTCCAACTGCGCAAAATCCTCGTACACCTCCGCGGGCGGCACCTCACGCCCGGCCATCACGTACCACTCATCGGAGGCGTGGACCAGGACAGTCCCCCATTCAGGCCGCAGCCGCCGCTGCCAGGCCTCAATCTGGTCGATCATCCGGGCGCTCTCCTCCGGGGTGTACGGCCGGAGGGGATAAAGCCCCCGCCGGTAGCGGGTGAGCCCCACCGGCACCACCGAGATGGACAGGAGGGCGTCCGGTCCCAGAGTGGTCAGATCCCGGATGGTCCGATCCAGATGTTCGCCGTCGTTCAGCCCCGGGCAGGCCACCACCTGGGTGTGAAACTGAATGCCGCCCCGGGCCAGGGTCCGGAGCTGATCCATGATGCCCCGGGCCTTGTCCGTGCCCATCAGGAAGGCCCGCAGGTCATCGTCGGTCGCGTGCACCGAGATGTACAGCGGGCTCAGCTTCTGTTCCAGAATCCGCTGCATGTGCTCCGGCGGCATGCCCACCAGGGTGATGAAGTTGCCGTGCATGTAAGAAAGCCGGAAATCGTCATCCATCAGGTTCAGGGTGGGTCTCATGCCCTTGGGCTGCTGATGGACGAAGCAAAATACGCACTTGTTTTGGCAGGTGTAGATCCCGTCAAAGATGGCCTTTCCGCCAAAATCGATCCCCAGGTCTTCATCGAACTCCTTGGTGATGGTCACCAGGCGGCTCTGACCGGTGGGACTGACCACCTTGATCGTCAGCTTTTCATCGGCACACAAGAACCGATAGTCCAGGTCGTCCCGAACGGGCCGGCCGTTGATCTCCATCACCTTATCGCCGGGCCGGATGCCGGCCTGCTCGGCCAGGCTGCCGGGTGCAACCTTTACAACCACGGGCTTGGGCAACCGCGCCATGTTCTTCGCCCCTTTGCGTTCCATATCCGAGCCGGCCATGGCCGGCAGCCACAGATAACCCAGTATCTACGCCATTATGTCGGATGTAGCGCCCGCCGTCAAGGAAGGGGCCCCGGCGGGTGCTGTGCCGGAGAATGCGGCACCGATTGCCTCCGCTCTCCCACCAGTTCCGCCAGCAGCACCGCCAGCAGACCGGCCACCACGGCGGTGGCCCAGAACGGCCCGCCCCCGATGTGGATGATGCCGGCCTTGCCGTCGCCCCAGCGCTTGGCGGCAAAATGGGCCAGATCCGCCAGCATCACACCCAGCACGGCGGCGGCAAAGATGCCCCGATGGCTCCGGCCCGTCCCGCACGCCACCAGGGCGGCCATCAGCCCAAAGAGATACTGGGCGTCCAGATAAAAGAAGTTGAGTTCCGTGGGCCACCCCGGCGGAAACCAGCGGCCCACCAGATACACGGCGGTGGCCGTCACCAGCGCGGACGCCGCCGTGCGCAGAATTTCCCTCCCGCTGCCACAGCCGGCCATCAGTCCCATGGCCGCCGCCACCGACACCAGCCCTGTCCCCACGTTCAGGCGCAGATCAGGGGCCAGGGAAAGCGTAAAGGGGCTGCCCAGCAGCATGGCGGCGGCCACGGCCAGCACCTGCCTGGCCGTCAGGCGCATGCGCGCCAGGATGCCGTCCAGAAAGCCGAAGCCGGCAAGAAGCAGCAGAAGAACCAGCGCCACCGATCCTGTCGGCATCACCGGAGGAAACACCTCCCACACGACAGGGTTCACACTCTTCATGGTGACTCTGGCTGTGATTTCCTATACAGAGGCATACATTTGCCATCAAAGCGAAAGGCGCCCAACATACAGCGGCGCCTCCGGCGTAGAAGCGCCGGAGGCGCAGTGATATGGCCACGCTACCGCTTTTCCGCCCCCTGGGATTTCCGTGCCCGGCCCGCGATCCGCCGGCTCCGCTTCCGGGGCCGTTCCGGCGGAAACTCGAACTCCACCCGGTTGCCCTGCAGCACCAGATAGGCGGAGAAGGTCCGCCCGGTGCGGGAAGAGATGAAGCCCGTAATCAGCGGCGTGCGCCCCCAGCTGAGCAGCGCCTCTGCCAGCGGGGCATCGATCACCTTGCCCAGCAGGAAGGAAGGCACCCGCAGGCCGCACTCCGGCCCTCCACACACCCAACCGCGGCTGGTCCGGGAAACCCGGTGGCCGCAGCAGGGGCATGGCACCGCCAGCACCGGCTGCTCGCAAGCCTCCTCCGCCCCTGCTGACCGGACCGCCTCCACCACCTCCACCGTCAGGTTCCGGATCGCCTCCATAAACCGTTCGGGCTCATCCGTTCCCCGCTGGATGTCGGCGATGCGCTTTTCCCAGTCACCAGTCAGGTCCGGGCTCATCAGGACCTGGACGCCTGCCGCCTCCACGAGCTGCAGGAGCCGCCGGCCCTTGGGGGTGGGGACCAGCGCCTTTTTTTGCACGGTGACGTACCCTACCTCTTTCAGCCGCTCGATGATCGCGGCCCGGGTGGCCGGAGTGCCCAGTCCGCGATCCTTCATGGCCTCCCGCAGGGCCTCGTCGGTCACCTCCCGACCGGCCGCCTCCATGGCCGCCAGCAGGGACGCCTCGGTATACCGCCGGGGGGGCTTGGTGGTGCAGGTGCGGACCGTGACCTGTTCCGTAAAGACCCCCTCGCCTTCCCTGAGGGGCGGCACCGGCGCCGTCTCTTCCTCATCCTCCCCTTTCCGGGGCTGCCGGGGCGGCTCGACCACACGCCAGCCGGCAGCCAGTTCCCGCCGGCCCCGAGTGCGGAAGCGGTCCTCCCCCACCCGGGTCACCACCTCCAGGTCCAGGTACTCCGCGGGCGGGTAGAACTGGGCCAGAAAGCGCCGGGCGATGAGGTCGAAGACCTTGGCCCGCACCCCGGTCAGTTCCGGAACCGGCTCCCCGGTGGGGATGATGGCGTGATGGTCGGTCACCTTCCCGTCGTCCACCACCCGCCGGTTGCCGGCATGCACCTGCCTCAGGTCGGCGCCCTGCACCAGGGCCGCATATTCCGGCCGGCCCCCCAGCGCCCGCAGCGCCATCGGCAGGCGCGGCACCAGATCGCGGGACAGGTACCGGGAGTCCGTGCGGGGGTAGGTGATCAGCTTTGCCTCATAAAGGTCCTGGGCCGCCTTCAGGGTCGCCGCGGCGGTCAGACCATAGCGCCGGTTGGCCTCCCGCTGCAGCGAGGTCAGGTCAAACAGCTGGGGCGGCCGTTCACTGACGGGCTTTTCCGCCACCTGCTCCACCACCCCGAGCTGGTTCCGGGTGCGGGCCGCGATCAGCCCCGCCAGGTGCTCATCCCGGATCCGGTCGCTCTCGCCGTCAAACCACTTGCCCCGGTAGGTCCGCCCCCCGGCGGCGGCAAAATCAGCCCAGACCTCCCAGTACGTCTCGGGCTGAAACGCTTCAATCTCTTCCTCCCGGCGCACGAGCAGCGCCAGCGTGGGCGTCTGCACCCGTCCCACCGAGAACAGTTCGCCCCATCGGGCACTGAACGCCCGGGTGGCGTTGATACCCACCAGCCAGTCTCCCTGGGCCCGGCACAGGGCGCTCTGGTAGAGCCGATCATACTCCTCCTGAGGGCGCAGAGAGGCAAACCCCTCCCGGATCGCCTCAGGGGTGAGGGAAGAAATCCAGAGGCGCCGGACGGGCTGGCGGAGATCTCCGATGGCGAGAATCTGCCGGAAGATCAACTCCCCCTCCCGCCCCGCGTCGCAGGCGTTGATCAGTTCCGGGGCTGCACGGGCCAGCCGGAGCACCGTTTCCAATTGGCTCCGGGTCTCTTCCACCGGCCGCAGCCGGAACTGCTCCGGGAGGATCGGCAGGGTGCTCAGACTCCACCGCTTCCACCGCGGGTCATACTCCTCCGGCGGAGCCAGTTCCACCAGGTGACCGATAGCCCACGTGATCCGGTATCGGGGACTTTCCAGGTACCCGTTGTGCTTCCGGAAACCGCCCAGGGCCTCAGCGATGGCCCGGGCCGCCGCTGGCTTTTCCGCGATGATCAGCGGCTTGGGCGAAAGTGACGACATGGCTGAAGCCTCCTCGGCTATCACTTCGCTGCCCAACACCGTAAACCCCTGCAGGCGCCACCGGTCCACCGGACCCTTTCGCTGCCTCACAAAAAGAATCGCCCTGAGACATGCTCAGGGCGCAATCTTGCTCGGGAAAAAACCGCTTCGGCTCAAGCTTCGGGCTTCTGCTCCTCTTCGGCGGACTGGACTTCAGGGGCGACTGGGGCTGCAGAGGCGGACTCGTCGGTCGGGGCTTCCTCCGCAGAGGCAGCTTCTGCGGCAGCCGGCGCTTCAGGAGCGGTCGCCGGCTCCTCCTGCTCCACACCTCGCAGGCTGAGGCTGATCCGGCGCTGCTCGGGGTCGACACTGAGCACCCGGACCCGGACCACCTGGCCGGGCTGCACCACATCGCCAGGGGTGTTGACCCGGTGATCGGCCATCTGGGAAATGTGAATCAGGCCGTCGACGCCGGGCTCCAGTTCCACGAAGGCACCGAACGTGGCCAGACGGGCCACGGTGCCCGTGACGATGTCGCCCTCGTGGTAGCGCTCCGCCACGGTCTCCCACGGATCAGGCAGCACCTGCTTCCGGCCCAGGGAGACCTTTTCCTTCTCCCGGTCCAGCCGCAGGACCTTGACCTTGATCCGCTCTCCCACGGACAGCACCTCGGAGGGATGCTTGATGCGTCCGTAGGAGATCTCGGAGATGTGCAGCAGGCCGTCTACGCCGCCCAGGTCGATGAAGGCGCCAAAGTCGGTGAGGCTCTTCACCGTGCCTTCGCGGATCTGGCCCACTTCCACGCTCTCCCAGAAAGCCTTCCGGGCCTTCTCCCGCTCCTCCTCCAGTACCTGGCGGCGGGAGAGAATCACCTTGTTCTTGTGCCTGTCCACCTCGATAACCTTGACCTTGATGGTCTGGCCGACGTACTTGGACAGATCGTTGACGTAGCCACGCTCCACCAGGGACGCGGGGAGGAAGGCCCGCAGGCCGAGGTCAACCACCAGGCCACCTTTGACCGCTTCCGTCACCTGGCCCTCGACCACCTCGCCGGTTTCATGCCAGCGGATGATCTTCTCCCAGGCAGCGACCTCATCGGCCCGGCGCTTGGAAAGGCGCAAGGTGCCCTCACCGTTCCGGTCCATGGACAGAATCAGAACCCGCACCTCGTCCCCTTCCTTCAGCCCGGCCTCCGCCGCATTCTGCAGTTTGCGGTGGGAGAGCTCATTCAAGGTGATGATGCCCTCGGACTTGTAACCGACATCCACCATCAGGGAGTCGTCCTCAACCCGGACGACCCTGCCCGTGACGATGTCGCCCTCCTTCAGCGTCGCACCCAGTGCGGCCTCCAGTTCTGCCCGAGCCTCGCTCTCGTTCTCGCTACCCTGGTAGTTAAACTCCTGCACCACAGTGACCTCCTCAGTGGCTCCGACAAGGGGTGCGGCTCCGGCGCAACCTCATCGAACCAACTTTAAGCTTTGTAATAGTTATAGAAAACCCGCTCCGGGGCAGCGGTATCGTGAAACCAAGAGGATTGACGGTCCGTCGCATCACACGTTGCGAACTGTTCCGTCCAACTGATTGCGGATGGCCGCCATGATGATGTCACCGGCGCTCCGCAGGATCTCGCTGGTCAACTTCTCCGTCTGGTAGGCGGAGAGGTCCACCGCCTGGCCGAAGCGGACCACCGTCGGCCGGAAGAGGCGGTAGCTGGAACTGACACCCACGGGGATCACCGTGGCGCCGGATTTCAGGGCCAGGTAGGCGGTACCCGGCTCGGCCTTGCCCAGGTCCGCACCCCGTACACGGGTGCCCTCCGGAAAGACCCCAAAGCAACCGCCGGACTCCAGGACCTCCAGGGCTCGTCTCAAGGCAGCCCGGTCGGGATGTCCGCGCCTGACGGGAAAGGCTCCCAGTGCCCGGATCAGAACCCGCAAGAACGGATTCCGAAACAGCTCCTCCTTGGCCATGAAGATGACCGGACGGGGCGAGGCGACCCCCACCATGACCGGGTCATGTCCACTGGAATGGTTGGCGCAGAGGATCACGCCGCCTTGCATCGGCACGTTTTCCACGCCCTCGACCCGCATCCGGAAAGCGATGCGATACAGCGGACCCACCAACCACTTGGCAAACCGGTAGAATGACAACCTACTCCCTCCGGCAGTACGCCAGCATCTCCTCGACCACTTCGTCGACACCTTTGCCCGTCGTGTCCACGTAGATGGCGTCCGGAGTTCTGACCAGCGAGCCGACTCCCTTATTGCAGTCCTGCTCATCCCGGCGGGCGATTTCCGCCTCCAATTCCTTCAGATCCTGGAAGTGGCCCGCTTCCGCCTGCTGCTTCTGCCGGCGTCGGGCACGCTCCTCCAGCGAAGCGGTGACGAAAAACTTCACGTCTGCATCGGGCAGGACGTGGCTGCCGATATCCCGACCATCCATCACCACGCCGCCACCCCGGGCCATGGCCCGCTGCAACTCCGCCATGCACCGGCGAAGGCCCGGCGCCGCTGAAACCCGGGAAACCACCCGGTCGACGCGTGGTTCGCGGATCTCAGCTGTTACGTCCTCCCCGTCCAGCAAAACCCGGTTGTCCCCGGAAGGGGACTTTTCCAGCCGTATGTCCGTATTGGCGGCCATCTGCGCTAAGGCCTCGTCGTCATCAATGGGCACACCCGTTCGCAGCGCCTTCAACGCCAGCGCCCGGTACATGGCTCCGGTGTCGACGTACAGGTATCCAAGACGGTTGGCCAAAATGCGTGCGACGGTGCTCTTGCCGGCACCAGCCGGCCCGTCTATGGCAATAGTGAGACCGCGACGCTGCTCGAGGCTCACGCTCTTCTTTCACTCCAATCGGGACGGGCACCGCCCCCTTTCGTCTCCGGTCAGGCGGCCCCGATCCTGCCGAATGGTACGCAGGTATACGCATCCACCCGATGCCCCTCCGGACATCGGGTTTTGCCTCTCTGTTACGGTACGCGTCCTGCAAAAGGCCTGTCCACGCCTTCCGCAGGATTTCCTGACATTTTCACTTTCCGGCGAAAATGTCACGGCTACCCTTCTCAGATTAACAGAGGCTGCAAAATTCGTCAAACCTTGCGCCCTCCGGAAGGAAGGTGGCTCTTCTCTGAGCCGTTCACTCGGACAGCCACCGCCGCTGCTGCCACAGGCCCCGCAGTCGCTCTACTTCCGCCGGCGGCAGCGGGACGGCGCCTCCGAGCCGGACCGCCCGGAAGGTTACGCCGGCCAAGGCCTCCAGCACCTCCATCTTGCACCGGGCGGCCTCCACCGTCGTACCTACCGTTACAGCACCATGATTCTGCAAGAGGGCCCCGTCTCCCTGCTGAAGTGCGTCGGCCACGCGCTCCGCCAATTGCTGGCTGCCCGGCGGCAGGTAGGGAACCACAGGCACCGATCCCAGCAGATAAAGCGCTTCGGCCAACGCCTCCACCGCCAGAAGCCGATGGGCAGCCGCCAGGGCCGTCGCCATGGGCGGATGGGCGTGGATCACCGCCATCACCTGGGGGAACCGCTGGTAGATGGCCAGGTGCATACCGGTCTCCGAGGAAGGCTTCCCCCTGCCCTCCAGGACCTTCCCGTCCATGCTGATCACGATCAGGTCCTCCGTACGCAGCCGTCCCTTGGCGACTCCGGACGGGGTGATCAGCACCCGGCTTTCGTCCAGCCGGGCCGAAAGGTTCCCCGCGGTTCCGGCCATCATCCCCTGCCGGTACAGGTCGCGCCCCGCCCGCACCAGGAGCCGTCGCAGGACCGTTTCCTCCACTCGCGACACCTCCTTTCCCGCAAGGGATGCCGATGGGGCGGTCGCCGGTCTTGCCTCATGGATAGGCAATCCATTCCCGCCAGTCCTCCCCGACCACTCCCTGCTTCCGTAGATCCCGCATGGTCTCACCGCACCGGCAGGGCGTCCGGCCGGGTCGGTACACCGCCGCCACTTCCTGCAGGACCATCGCGGCGGAATTCGGGTCGTTCCCCACCGCCACCACGGCTGCGTAGCAGAGTTCCAGTTCCCGGGCCAGGTAGACCTCTGGCAGAAGCCCCGTACCGGCCAGGTCCCCGCCCCACTGCCGGTACATCCGCAGTTCCGCCGGAGTCGGATCCCGGGGGCCCTCCACCCCTACGTACACGGCCCGGGCAAAAGAGCGGGGATTCTGCCGGCGGGCCACCTCCAGGCACCAGGCCATAAGGTCCGGGCAGAAGGGCGGATTCAGTTTGATAAATCCGTACCCCTTCCCCACGAAAAAGGTGAAGGGGCGCAGCCGGGTCAGGTCGATCACATCCTCCGGCACCACCAGGTCGCCAGGCTCAAGCAGATGACTTACCGGCGCCGCGGTCTCTGCCGCCAGCACTCGTCTGGCCCCCGCTTCCTTCGCCGCGTAAATCAGTGCGCGGGGATCCGTCCCCTCGGCCCGGATCAGGATGAGGGGCCCCTGCTGCTGGTCGAAGACCGGCGCCGGACCGAAGGGGGTCTCCCGGCTCCCGGTGGGCTCTGCCGCACCGTCAGGCAGAATCAGCACCGTTTCATGCGCCACGGCCGGCGGCCTCCTCTCGCAAAAAGTCCAGGATGATGCCGAACAGGAGCTGACCCGCCTCCGGACCGAACAGCCGCACCTCAGGTCCGTCGAAAGGCACCCCCGTCGCGTAATTGGACACCCAGCAGAGGGAGGCATACGCCAGTCCCAACTCCCGAGCCAGGAACACCTCCGGAGAGAGGGTCATACCCACCAGTTCCGCCCCTGCCGCGGCCAGCAGGCTGATCTCCGCCCGGGTCTCCAGCCGAGCGCCCTCCGTGGCGGCGTACACCGCCGCCGGCGCCACGTGACGGCCGGTCCGCCGGGCTGCTGCCACCAGCCCCTGCCGCAGGACCGGGTCAAAGAGCGGCCCCGCATCGCGACGGCGCCTCCTCTCCTCTGCCCCCAGAACAGGCCCGAAGGTGGTGGGCCGCTGTCGGGTCCAGTCAATCAGGTCCGCCACCCCGGCAATGCTCCCCGGCGGAAGGGAGCGGACCAGGCTTCCCGCGCTGTTCCAGCTGATGATCCGCTTCATCCCCAGTTCCCGGGCCACCCAGACGTTGGCCCGGTAGTTCACGAAAGGAGGCGTCACCCCGAGCCGGCCCCGCCCGCCGTGCCGGGACAAGAGGGCGCACTCCTCCTTCCCGACGCGGAAGCGCAGCACCGGCCCGGCCTCTCCGAAGGGGGTGTGCACCATCTCCTCGCTCAGCACCGTCACCTGCTCCCCTGGGGAGAGGTGGTAGGCCGCGGTCCCGCCGATGATCAGCGTTCCTGCCAACGTCCCCTCGCCTCCTTCAGGGGGTTACTCCTCAGGCGGCGGCGCCTTGAAGTAGTCCCGGATGTTCCAGGGCGAAAACAGCCCCCGGTCGGTGGCGATGACGCTGACATACTGCGGCGGCGTGATGTCAAAAGCCGGGTAGTAGCCGCGGATCCCCTCCGCTGCGGTGCGCACGCCCCGGCAGTAGAAGATCTCCTCCGGGTTTCGCTCCTCGATGGGGATGCTGGCCGCGTCGGGCCGGTCCGGGTCCGGGCCGTCGTAGCCCAGCACGATAAAGGGAACCCCGAAGTGGTGGGCCAGCACCGCGTACTGGAAGGTGCCCACCTTGTTGGAGACGTGGCCGTCCAGGGTGATGGAATCAGCAGCCGTGACGTACTTGGTGATCATCCCCCGATAAAAGAGGTAGCCGGGCATGTTGTCGGTCACCAACGTCACAGGGACACCGATCTCCCGGGCCTGGGCGGCGGTGAGCCGGGCCCCCTGCAGATAGGGCCGGGTCTCCGTGGCGAAGAGTTCAATCTGCCGCCCCGCCTTCAGGGCATAGTACAGCATGTAGTTCAAGGCCGCTCCCGCGAAGCAGTGGGTCAGAATCCGGTCGCCGTCCTGAAGCAGCTCCGCGGCGTACTTGCCGCTGAGGCGGGCGGCTCGGTCCCCGGCCCGGATCTGGCTGTCCACGAAGGCCACCACCCGCTCCTCGGGGTCGGCGCCCTGGTCGATGGCCTCGCAGGCCAGCCGGAGTGCGGTATCCAACAGCGGGTGAATGTCACCGGCAGTGGGGCGGGTGTGCTTCAGCACCCGATGGGCTTCCGCCAGAGCGGCCTTCTGCTGCTCCGGCGCCAGGTTTCGCACCTCCCGGGCAGCCAGGGCCAGTCCGTAACCGGCGGCATAGGCCAGGGGAGGCCCTCCCTGAATCACCATGTCCACAATGGCGGTGGCAACCTCCCGGTACGTTCGACACGGAACGAACGTGACGACCTCCGGCAGCTTCCGCCGGTCCAGGATCTGCACCACGCCGTCCTCATATTTCAGCGTGTCGGCCCGGTTGGTGAGAATAGGCAGCCTGGGTTCCGTCATCGATTTCCCCTCACACGGTGGATTGTCCGTTAAGACTTATCCTCTTCACTATACCAAAAAGTGAGGATATGGAAAGACCCGCCGTCTCCCCCGGCGGGTCCTGTGGTGCAGCCGAAACCATGCCAACCGTCATCCCGCTCCCTCTGCGGCTTGTACAATTCCGAGGCTGCGGCGGTCGCCGCGGGTCACCACGCTGGTCCCCGGCGCAGGGGTCAGGAGGCCGGGCGCCCCCATCACCCGGAAGGTCAGTTCCTCCGGCACCTGGCTGCCGTCCACCTCCACCTTCTGCCCGGGCATCACCACCACGGTGACGGTGGAGGAGGCAAAGGTGCCTACCGGCTTTCCGTCCACCAGCAGCCGGGCTTCCGGGGCGCTGCGCCGGCTGACCAGCACCACCGTGAGGGTCAGGGGACCCTGGCTGCTGCTCACCGGGGTCACCGACACGCCGAAGGCCCGGGCCGCCTCCTCGCTGCCCGCGGGCATCCAGGCCATCAGTTCCGCGGTGGAGATGCCTTCCAGCGCCTCGGTGACGCTGATCTGCCGCCGGATGAAAGGAACCACCTGCAGGGTCTGCACCAGGGTGAGGGAGACCAGGCCCAGGATCACCAACTGCATCAGGAAGCGCTCCACCCGGTCCGCAAGGCTCCTGTGCCGCTCCTGAAACCGCTGGTATGCCTGTCCCCCGTCCTCCCGCTCGGGCGGATCCTGCTCCAGGCGGGCCACGCCACTCACCCCCAGGAAGAAACTCCCTGGGATTATCTTATGTCACGACGTCGGACCCTATTCGCCGGACTTTTCCAGGGCCAGGCGGGCAGCGGCGGTGCCCGCCGCATGGCCCGTGGAGAATGCGATGGTGATGTTGTAGCCCCCTGTGTGTCCGTGCACATCCATCACCTCGCCGGCAAAGAAGAGTCCCTCCTTCAGCCGGGAGGCCATGGTGCGGGGGTCGATTTCCCGGATGCTGACCCCGCCGCCGGTGACGAAAGCCTCCTCCAGCGGTCGGGTGCCCGTGACGGTAAACGGCAAGGCCTTCAGAAGCTGCACCACCGCCGTGACCCCCGCCCGAGGCAGGTGCGCGCCGGTGGTCTCCCCGGGAAGCTTCGCCTTCTCCAGCACCAAGGGGACCAACCGGTCCGGCAGCAGGCGCCTGAGCACCGTTTTCACCGCCTTCTTGGGCTCCGCCGCCGCCTGAGTGCAGATCTCCCGGATAAGTTCTTCCTGGCTCCGGTCCGGGAACAAGTCGATGTGCAAAGGCAGGGGAACGTCCCCCAGTTTCATCCGGGCCACCGAGACGTAGTGGCTCACCCGCAGCGCACAGGGGCCCGACACGCCGAAATGGGTAAAGATCATGTCCCCCCGCTCGGTGGCAAGCCGCTTGCCCCGGGGATCATACAGCGTCATGGTCACATCCCGCAAAGAGATGCCCTGCAGCCACCGGTCCTGAATAGGCGGATCGCCCAGCAGCAAGGGCACCGCGGTGGGATAAAGCGGGGTGATGGTGTGCCCGGCGGCCCGAGCCCAGGCGTACCCGTCTCCGGTGGAACCGGTCTTGGGGACCGACTTGCCGCCGGTGGCCACCACCACCGCGGGGGCCCGCAGGCTCTCCCCGCTCTGCAGCACCACGCCGGCGCAGCGGCGGTCGTCGAGCAGCAGCCTTGCCACCGGCGCCCGCAGGCGAATCTGCACGCCCAGGTCCCGCAGGTGCTTGACCAGCGCGGCCAGCACCGTGGCGGCCCGATCCGTCGCGGGGAACATCCGGCCGCCGTCCTCTTCCTTGAGCCGGATTCCCAGTTCCTCAAAGAAGCGAATGATCTCCTCGCTGCCAAACTGCGAGAGAGCGCTGTACAGGAACCGGCCGTTGCCGGGGATGTTTCGGATCAGATCCGGAACCGGCTTGCGATTGGTGACGTTGCAGCGGCCGCCGCCGGAGATGACCAGCTTCCGGCCCAGCCGATCCCCCTTTTCCAGCAGCAGCACCCGGGCGCCGGCCCCGGCAGCGGCCGCCGCCGCCATCATCCCCGCGGGGCCGCCTCCCACCACGATCACGTCGGCATCCTTCATGAACCCCTGGTCACCCCCACGCTATCCCAGCCGGCTGACCTGAGAGATGCCGTCCCGGAGGGTCACCTGGTAGGCT
>DATCKG010000035.1:0-1676 GCA_036562385.1 Symbiobacteriaceae bacterium | reverse complement strand
ATGAACTGGCAAACCTCCTGACGGATCTGGAACGGATCGCCCACTACCTGGGGGAGGACATCAATGACCTGACCCGGGAGCCAGAGTGGACAGCGAGCCGGCCTGAGACTGAGGCGATCCGACGCCACCTGACCAATCTGGTCCGCCGGCTGCGAACCTTAATGACCAAGATGGAATCGGTGGCTGCCCAGACCGGCGTGGGCGGTGCCCGCAATTCCCTGCGGTTAAAGGCACTCACCCGACGCATCGAAGAGTCCAACCGAGGGCTCAAACAGGTCGTGGAGGTCACCGAGCAGATGAACCAGGCCATCGAAGTGGTGGCCAATGCGGCCAGCGAGGCAGCCCAGGTGGCGAGTCAGGTGGAGCAGCTTTCGACTGCCGGCACCGAACACGGGCAGAAGGCGGCGGAGAGCACGGCCATTCTTCGGGAGCAGATGCAGGAGATGAGCCGGCAGCTAGCCTTCCTCGTGGAAAAGGTCAGGGAGATCACCCGGGTAAGCCATGTGATCGACGGAATCGCTGCCCAGACACGGCTGCTGGCGCTGAATGCGGCCATTGAAGCGGCCCGCGCCGGGGAGCACGGGCGTGGGTTTGCCGTGGTAGCCAACGAGGTGCGATCCCTGGCCGAGAAGTCCGGCGCGCAGACCAAGGAAATCGGCACCTTGGTCCGGGACATCACCGCCAACCTGGAGCCGGTGCAGGCCGCGGTGAACCGGAGCCTGGAACTCATGGAGGCTGCCGCGGAGCGCACTCGCCAGGTGGGCCAGGCTCTGGAAGACATCCGCAACCTGGCCAGAACCTCGGCCCAGCATATGGAACAGGTGGCTGCCTCCGTTCAGGAGCAGACAGCCCAGATGAATTCGCTGTACGAGTCCACCCGGCAGGCGGTGGCGGGAATCAGCGGGATTGAGGAGGAGGCCAGCCACATCGCCCAGGCTACCATGGCCCTCTCGCAGCTTTCCGAGGAGTCGTACCAGCTTCTGGACGCCTTCTACGCGGACACCATTTTCCACCGGGCCTTGGAACTGACTCGGCAGCTGGCTGTGGATGTCCGCGCCGTTTTCGAACGGGTGATCGACGAGGGCAAGGTGACGCTGGAGCAGGTCTTGGACGTGGGCAAGTATACGGAGATCAAGGGACCGCTCATCCAGTCCCTGGCTCGACTGTTTGATGTGAGTCGGGTTCCGCCCACCGGCTTTGATCCTCCCAAGTACTGCACCTCGTACGATTCCCTGGTGGATGAGGAGATCCAGAAACTGCTCGACGAGGTGAAGCGGAAGGAACCGCGGATCAACACCTGCACGGCGATGGACCTGGACGGGTACATTCCGATTCACCCTTCCGAGTTCTGCAAGGACTGGACCGGAATTCGGGAAGTGGACCTGGTCCACAACCGGACCAAGAAGATCTACCTGGGCGCCTCTCTGCGGGCAGCGCGCATGGGGCTGCCCCAGGCGGCCAAGCTTCCCGAGCGGGCCACCCGGGAGGACTTTATCCGGGCGGGGTGCGACCTGCGGGAGACGCCGGAAAAGGCGCGGGAGTTCTTGGTGCAGACCTATGCGCGGGACACGGGGGAGGTAGTGATCCTGCTTTCGGTGCCGCTGTTCATCAAGGGGCACCGGTGGGGTGTCGCTACGGCCACGTGGAAGGCAGAATGAGACGAGTGGCGGCTGGGT
>DATCKG010000034.1:0-4825 GCA_036562385.1 Symbiobacteriaceae bacterium | reverse complement strand
GACCTGAAGAAGCTGACCGACGGCATTGCCAAGGTGGATGACGGCGCCCAGGAGGTCAAGGACGGCGCGGAAAGGCTTCACAACCGGGCCGGTGACCTGACCGCGGGGGTGCAGAAACTGCAGGCGGGGATCGGCCAGCTTAGGGAGGGCGCCGGCGGACTGGCAGAGGGCGCGCGGCAGCTTGTGGAGGGCGCCCGGCGGCTGGAAGAGAGCGCGGCGAAGCTGCTGGACGGCGCCCGGGAACTGTATGACGGCACGTCAAAGCTACACACCGGCGCTTCGTCGGTGAGCAGCGGGGCGGGGAATCTCTCCAGTGCGCTGGCGGCCCTGGCCGCCCAAAACAGTGATCTGATCGACGGAGCGTACGAGGTGTTCAAAGCCCTGACCGCGCAGGCCGAAACGCAGCTCAACGCGGCGCTGCAGGCAGCCGGCCTGCCCACCGTTACCCTGACGCCGGAGAACTACGACGAGGTTCTGACCAACCTGCTGGATCAGTTCAGCCTGGGTGCCTATTCCCGTTCCGAAGCCCGGATCGAGGAGCAGGTCCGCAAGGCGGTGGAGGCCGAGGTGAGAAAGCAGGCGGACGCCGGCCTGAGCGCCGAGACGGTGCAGCAGCTCGTTGACCTGGAGGTCGCCCGGCGGATGGCCAGCGATGAGGTGCGGGAGCGGGTCAGCCAGGGGGTGGGGCTTCTCGTAGCCCTGAACCAGTCGTACAAGGCGCTGGTGGAACTGAAGGCGAAGCTGGATCAATATCAGGCGTTCTACTCCGGGCTGGTGGCATACACGAACGGTGTGGCCGCGGCGGCCGAGGGAGCGGCCGCTTTGTCCAGCGGTGCCACGTCGCTGACGGCCGGCACCGGTGAGGTGCAGGAAGGCGCCCGGCAGCTTTACGACGGCATGGCAGAACTGAAAGAAGGGACGGTCAGCCTGCTGGGCGGCCTCGTTGAGCTGCAGGGCGGCACCCTGGCCATGCAGGACGGCGTGATGCAGGTGGAAGGCGGCGTGGTCAGGCTGCTGAACGGCGCCCTGGAGTTTTACGACAGCACTGTCGAGCTCCGGGACGGGGCGGTGCGGCTTTCCGACGGGACCCGGGAACTTCGCAGCAAGACCGCCGAATTGAAGGACCGGATCAAGGAGGCCATCGGGAAACTGCTCGGCGGGAAATTCCGCCCGGTCTCCTTTGCCTCGGAAAAAAACACGAATGTGGAGTTTGTCCAGTTTGTCATGAAGACGCCGGCCATCGCGGTGGATGCCGGGGCGCCGGCTGCCGAGGAGGCCGCTCCGGCTCAGCGGCTGACGTTCTGGCAGAAGGTGCTGAAGCTGTTTGGGCTGCTGCCAGAGGGATGAGGGCAGGAATTGCCGGAGCCGGCCATCGCAGTTCTTATTGCTTCGGGCAGATGCGGATCGATCCACTTGAAACAGGCATAACCGATGGTGCAGCCAAGGGTGTTGAACATGAGATCGTTGACATCAAAGATCCGGTAATGGTAGCCGATGATGGTGCCCAGCAAGAGATGCGTGAGCTCAATGCCAGCGGAAGCGGCAAACCCGATGACAAGGACCTGCCGTAGCTTTACCGCCGAATTTCGCAGGGGCAAGTAGAAACCCGAGGGAAGGAGCAACAACGTATTCCCGAGAAGCTGCCGCCCCATTACGTAAAAGGGAACTGCGGCAGCGGCCGTCGCGCAAAAAACGTGGCCGGGGAATCGCCCATCGGTACCGCTCGGGGGCCCCGCGACCAGGCTAGGGCAGAATCATGACGAAAGTGCCGGCCACGATCAGGGCGGCGGCCAGGAGCGTCTTGGCGGTAAAGGCCTCCCGCAGGATGAGGAACGAGAGCAGCAGGGTCATGACAATACTGGACTTGTCGATCAGCGTGACCTTGGATACGTCCCCCAGGGAGATGGCCTTGTAATAAAAAAGCCAGGAAAGCCCCGTGGCCAGGCCGGAGAGGATGAGGAAGATCCAGTTGACCCGGTTCAGGTTCCGGATGCCGTGGTGGGCCCCGGTCATGAAGACGATGCCCCAGGCCAGGAGG
The DNA here is from genome assembly GCA_036562385.1 of Symbiobacteriaceae bacterium. Lineage (GTDB taxonomy): Bacteria > Bacillota > Sulfobacillia > Symbiobacteriales > Symbiobacteriaceae > DATCKG01. The sequence continues at coordinate 2,787 of DATCKG010000034.1, read as the reverse complement.
ATGATGACCACGGTACGGATGGCTGTGGCCAGGTTCGAGTCGACGCCCTTGATGCCGATCTTGGCCAGGATGGCGGTGAGGGCCGCAAACACCGCGGACAGGAACGCATAGAGTTTCCACACAGTTTTTTCGCCTCCGAAACCAAACCTTACCAGGACTGCATTATATCATCACAGCAGACACGGCGCACGGCGGACCGATCAGCCGCCACCGGACGTGCGCAGGCGCCCTCAGACGTGAGGGCGCCTGCGCTCTGTCTTTTGCTCGATCTCCTTCATGACGGAGACGTTCCCTGAGGTGACGGTTGCCTCAATGGTTTGTACACGGGCAGGTTTCCACGGGGCTGAAGCTTTCTGCGACTCCCGCGCCTTCGGCGGCTGCGGCGGGTTCGGAGGCGGTGGCGGCGGTGTGCCTGACGATGGAGGAGCAGAAGCGGTGTGGGGCTCCGACGGATACGGTTCGTTCCGGGCGGTCGTGTCGGGCTGCTGCATATGTGAAATGACGCCTGCCGGACCTGGCTGGTACCCCGACAGCGTTGGTGGCCGGTCTGGAAAGATGGGCTGGTCACCCACAAGGCTGGCCTGCATGCCCGGAGTGACGGCCTGCGGAACCGGTCCCCCGGCCAGGGGCATCGCGAAAGAGGGAGGAGTTTCGGTGCGTGCCTGCCCGGAGGATAGACCAGGCGTGACATCGCCCGAGGACCAGATGACGGTTCCCGGGATCGGTTCATGAAAGGGAATGCGGCGGGTGATGGGACCCACCTGTCCCCATTCCGTCTCTGTGGTGTGACGTGACCCGGCCCGCACGGAGATCTGCGGCTGGCGAGGCTGCTCAGCCGGGGAAGGTTCCTGCGCCGGCGGCGTGGATTCTGGCGGGGGATTCCCGGAGGGACCGGCAGTGGCTTGTGGCTGGGGCGGTAGCGGGCTTTCCGGTTCGGGGGATTCCGGTTTGGGCTCTGGACGAAGGGCGCTGTTGCCGGCCGAGTCCGGTGCCTTGGTGCAGGTGGGATCCGGCCGCTGCTCCCGGTGCACCGGCGAGGTTTGTCCGGAGGCGGGCGCAGAATGCGGATGGGAGGGGGAGGGCGGTGCGGGGAGAAAGTCTGGCGGCGCCGGCGGGACCCGGACAGGCGGGCCCATCCGGAAGTACGCCATCAGCCCCAGCCACAGGGCCGTGGCGATGGTCGGGAACGCCTCTTCCGGCGCCCACAGGTACACCTGCAGTTCCCGCCTTTGGATGCCGCCCGTCAGGGTGATGCCCACCGGCACCCGCAGGGTGGTCCGTAGTTTTTCCCCTACGACCTCTCCCAGCGGTGCCCGCGTGGAGAACCAGCCACGGGGCCGGCCCCGCAGCAGTACCCGGGTGCGGTCATCGGCCTCGGGGGGCTCCACGCTGATCCACAGCGTCACGTCGGGCAGGGGGCGCTCCTGCTCCGCTACGATGCCGCCCGCTGTGTCAATGCGCCGCTGCAGCATGTGGATGAACCGGCCAGTCCGTTCATCCTGGTGGCCCAGCGGCTGACACCGGATGACCCGGCCCTCCAGCGGAGAGTCGATGACCAGTGTCCTGGTGCCGGCATTCCAAAGGGTTGAGTGACCGGCCGCCTCCAAGATGTGGCGGAGGGGGCGAACCATCTCGTCCGGAATCGACGGGAGCGGCGCATCCTGCAGGAAGAGATCGGTGGGCAAGCGGCATGCCCTCCCTTCGGTGGTAAGGAGGTCTCACCGGTATGCTACGTACCAGCCAGGGGTATGCGTGACACACCCCTGGCCATAAAGGCAAACCCGGCACCCGGAGGTGCCGGGACAGGTTGCAGACAAAGGCGCCCTTCTTGGCCGCAGTTGCGGTTCAAGAGGGGCGCCAATTGGTATGTACTGCCAAATCTGGTGTTGGCGCGGGTAGATCGGGCCTCCTCGGCGGCGGAAAAAGAGGGGTATCCCCTCTTTCCTTACGCTACAGAGGCATGACAACAACGCCGGCTCTCTAAGAGTGCCAGCTTCTTGAGGTTTTGCGCCATGGCGCTGACAAGACACTGGTGCTGTACTCGTTTCCGGCCCCGGTACCGGGCATATCGGAGACCGTGCAGTTCCTTCGCATCCGCAAAACTCCGCTCGACTGTCTCCCGCCGCCGCTGGGCCAGGTATTGGCCGGCTTCCGTCTTCAGGAACTGTCGGGCCTCCTCGCGCAGATGTTCAAACAGGTGGCGGTGAATGACCTTCTGCTTTGTAGCCGAACGGGTACACCGATGTAAGAACGGACACTGCGCACAGATGGAAGGGTCGGAACGGTAGACTCTGTATCCATCGCGGGTTGTGGTGACGTAGGACAACTTCTTTCGGGCCGGACAACGGTAAGTGTCATCACTGGCGTTGTACTTGAACCGCCATTTGCCCATGAGCCCCTTAGGGGCAGGATGGCGGCGATGCGCAACCGCTGCCTGGATGCCTCGTTTCGACAGCATGTGCAGGTTCTGCAGGGTGTTGTAACCTGCATCCACTCCCACCTGTTCCACAGCCAACCGGAATCGCTCAATACGGCGCAGACAGGTTGGGTAAACCTGGGCGTCCGTCATTGCGGCGGATGTGACAAACACATCCAGGATGAAGTTGTACCGCCCGTCCACCGTACGATGCTGGAGGTAATGGAAGCCTAAGGTGGACCCCATTGTCAAGACACGATTTTGCCCTTGATTAAGCTACACCTGCCTCCTCTCACCTGGATAGAATTGGTATGTCCAAAACTTTCTCTATTACCAACTATGGAAGGATGAACCTGGGGTCGATTGGGTTG
>DATCKG010000027.1:0-23598 GCA_036562385.1 Symbiobacteriaceae bacterium | reverse complement strand
CCCTGCAGCAGGACGAAGAACCGCATCAGCGGACCCTCCTTGTCAGATGAATGAACGCATCGGTCAGGGTAGGTCCGTGGGCCGCCTTGAGCCTCGTCGGGGTATCACAAGCCAGCATCCTGCCACGATTCAGGAGACAGACCCGGTCGCACAGTTTCTCCACCTCGGCCATGTCGTGGCTGCTGAGGAGGATGGTGACGCCCCGGGCCCGCAGTCCCGCAATCCGTTCGTGCAACTCGGACGCCGCCACGGGGTCCAGGCCTGCCGTGGGTTCGTCCAGAAAGAGCAGCTGTGGACGGTGGACCAACGCCCGGGCCAGGGCCACCCGCTGTCTTTGGCCCTTGGAAAGCTTGCCAGCCAGCCGGTGCTGCAGGTCGGTGAATGGCCTGCCCCTCCTGCCAGGGGTCCTGCCCCCCGACCCGCACGGTACCACGGGTGGGCCGGGCGAGTCCGGCTACCAGCCGCAGTGTCGTGGTTTTTCCGGCGCCGTTGGGCCCCAGGAGTCCGAAGATCTCCCCCTCGTGAACCTGCAGGCTGACCCCGGACAGCGCTGTCACGGAGCCGTAGCACTTGGTCACATCCCTCAGTTCGATCACGGGTGCTCACCTCGGCTCCATTTTCGCATGGAGGCCGGGGCGGCGCTTTCGTTTCCGGACAACTGGTGCCTGGGGACGACGAGTGGTGCCGTTACCACCCCAAGAGTTCCTTCAGTTCCGCCACCCGGTGTTTGCTCAGGGGAATCTCTCCCCCGTCTCGGAGCCGCAGGGAAAAGCTGCTGCGGGTCCAGGCGGCGATTTCCCGTACCTGGGCGAGGTTCACCAGGTACGCGCGGTGTGCCCGGAAAAATCCATGGGGAGCCAACCTTTCTTCCAGTTCGGCCAGCGTGAAGGGAACAGTCCAGTCCCCTTCCCGGGTGTGGATATAGACGCTCTTGTCCTGTGCGTAGGCATACAGAATTTCCCCGGGCGAGAAGAGGACAATACGCTCGTCGCGACGGGCCGCAATCAGGTCCACCCGGGGCGGTGCCGGTTCGGCGGGTTCGGCAGGTGGTTTCGGCACTGCCGGGGCGTCGACGAGGCGCCCAAATTCCATATACAGCAAGCGGGTAGCGAGGCGCAGGGCCCGGGGGTGACCGAAGGTGGTGAGCAGCACCCCCTTGCCTTCTTCCGCCTGGGCGCTGATGACCGTTTCGATGATCCCCGCGCTCTCCACATCGACGTCATCGATTGGTTCATCCAAAACCAGCAGGGGTGGATTGTGGAGCAGTGCGCGACCGAGGCGCAGCCGGGCAAGTTCTCCCGGTGAGAGGCTGCACACCGGCTGGTTTGCCACGGCTTTCAGCTCCAGGGCCGCGGCCACCTGGTCTACTCTTTCCCGGGGCAGGGACCAGAGCCGGGCGAAGAGCGCCAGAGCCTCACGTACCGTGTGGAGCGGGTTCACCCCCCAGTCGGACCCGGCGACGCCAATCTGAGCGGTGGCGCCGGGCTCCTGGGGGGTGTATCCGGCAATTCGGATCCAGCCCCGGGAGGGGCGGCCTTTGCCCGTAAGGAGCCGCAGAAGCGGCCCCTTGCCGTTTCCGCGGCTGCCCACCAGGGCCAGCACCTCTCCCGGTGCGAGGGAAAACGTGATACCGTAGAGCCCGTCCGGGTGGTGCAGATCTTCGATCTCCAGCAGATTCACAACAATCACCCTCTGCTTTTTTCGCCCTGTCCCAGGCGGATCCTGCGCCTGGGACAGGGCTTCGAAACCAGTGGCCCGCCCCCACACGGGGCGGGCCACTTGCCGCTTTAACCGAACTTATAGGCGATCCCGAAGCCGCCTTTCGGGTAGCGCCATTCGATGTTTTGGTGACCGCACGCGATCCGGCAGGTGCCGCACTCCACGCAGTTTTCGTAGGCCACGTGCATCTTGCCGTCTCGGAAGGCGTAAACCGCCGCCGGGCAGAAAGTGACGCAGGGCTGGCCCTCGCAGGTCCGGCAGATCGACTGATCCTTGATTCGAAGGTGCGTCTCGTCATCGCAGCGGTACCGGATGGTAAAGAGCCTTTCCTCGATCGATACGCTCATTCGTTGATCGCCCTCCATCCCTGATAGGCAAGTTTCAGCAGGTTCCAGGTACCGCCGGCGGCTTCCTTCAGTTGCTGCATGATCTGCCGCTGATGATCCGTCTTGGGCCGCTCGTCCACGTTGAACCACTCGTAGAGGCTGTTGTTGAGCACCTGGGGCAGCTGCTCCATCACGAGCTGCTTATGCTCGTGCAGGAAAGCAGGCAGCCGCTGGTACTTGGAGAGATCCCTGTGGATGTACGAGGCCTTGATGGCCCTGGCGTACTGCTGGAAGCCTTCGGGAGAGAAGTCGCCGGACTTGGCCATGGCCAGCACCGTCTCGCCTGCCAGCTTGCCGGAGGTAATGGCCAGGTTGGTGCCTTCCCGGTGGACGAAGTTCACCATCTGGGCTGCATCGCCGCAGATCATCCAGCCGGGACCGGCGAGTTTCGGCATCGACCGCAGTCCGCCCTCCGGGATCAGGTGTGCGGCGTACTCTTTCAGTTCGGCGCCCTGCAGAAGCTTGCGCAGGGCCGGGTGCTGTTTCATTTGATCCAGCAGCTCGTAGGGGCGGTATCCGGAGGCCGTCAGGTCATCGACCATGATACCCAGCCCCAGCGACAGGGAGTCCTTGTTGGTGTACAGGAATCCCAGTCCCACCATGCCCTTGCTGGGAGCACCCAGAATTTCGATGGTGGCCCCTTCGCCGGGCTCCAGATTGAAACGGTCCTCGATCTTCTCCTTGGGCAGGGCCAGCGTCTCCTTGACTACCAGGGAGACCTCGCTGGACTTCCATTCCTGGTGGGCGCCCAGCTGCTTGCCGAGCAGCGAGTTTACGCCGTCGGCGATGATCACCGCCTCGGCGTAGACGTCGCCTTCATCCCGGTCGACCCGTACGCCGACGACCCGGTCTCCCTCCATGATCAGTTCCGTTACCGTGGTCTCGCAGATGATCAGGGCGCCGGCTTCCTCGGCCTGGGCTGCAAACCAGGGGTCAAACTTGGCGCGCATCGCGGTAAAGCAGTTGGGCTTACCCTCGACGTATCGCAGGCTGCGGTGGCCCACCTTGACGGCACCGACCTCATCCAGCAGCCAGTAGTTCTGCTCCACGATGGGGCGCTCCAGAGGCGCCTTGGTCCACCACTCCGGAATCAGTTCTTCCAGGTGGTGGCGGTACAGGACGCCGCCGAAAACGTTCTTGGCGCCGGGGAACTCGCCCCGCTCGATGACCAGCACCTTCAGGCCGCCCCTGGCCATGGTCAGGGCAGCGGCGATGCCGGCCGGGCCGGCGCCGACGACGATGGCATCAAACCGCTCGCTCACCGGACCTCACCTCCCGTCACCGTCGTAAGGGGCCGTCCGGCGGACACCACCCGAATCAACTCCGGCACTACCCGCTGCCAGTCGCCGACGATGCCGTAGTGGGCCACCTGGAAGATCGGCGCGTTGGGGTCCCGGTTGATGGCCACGATCACATGCGAATTGCTCATGCCCACCGTGTGCTGTACCGCTCCCGAGATGCCCACGGCGATGTACAGCTTGGGACGGACGGTCTTGCCGGTCTGCCCCACCTGGTGGGCGTGGCTGATCCAGCCCAGGTCGCAGCAGGGACGGCTGGCACCCACCACGCCGCCCAGGAGGTCAGCCAGTTCCTTCAGGACCTTGAATCCCTCCGGGCCGCCGATGCCCCGGCCGCCGGCGACGATCACCTGGGCGTCCTCGAGATTGACCCGGTTTTCATCCTGGAAGAATCCGAGCACCTTCGTGGGGATCTCCGACTCGTCCATGTGGAACGGCAGCGGGATGATCTGCCCGGTGCGGCTGGTGTCCCGGGGGAGGGCCTCAAAGATGCCTGGCCGCGCGGTGGCCATCTGCGGCTTGTACTTCTTGCAGAGGATGGTGGCCATCAGCTTTTCGCTGAAGGCCGGACGGGAAGCCAGCAGGAGCCTCGAGGGGTGGGGTTCCACATCCAGCATGGTGGTGTCGGCGGTAAGTCCGGTGGGCAGGTGCGTGGCCACGGCCCCTGCCAGGTCCCGACCCTGATAGGTGGCGCCGATCAGAAAAATCTCCGGCTTCGCGACCCGAATGGCCTCCAAGGTGGATATGCTGTAGGGCTGGGTCCGGTAATCCTTCAGGACGGGATGGTCAACCAGATAGGCACGGTCGGCCCCGTAGTAAATGGCTTCCTGGGCCAGGTGCGCCACCTGATAGCCCTGTACCAGGGCGAACACCTCCGTCCCCAGCTTGTCCGCCATCCGCCGGGCCTGGCCGATGAGCTGCCAGCTCACCGATTTGGCCACGCCGGCACGGTGCTCCACCCAGACCATAATCCCTTCGTATTCCATTTAGTTAGCTCCCTCCTTCGCCCTCCAGCCCAGTCGGTCGGGCAGGTCCGTTGCCCACAGGGCCTTCCAAAGGGCTTCGGCGCTGTCCACAAAGGTGGTGTTGACCTTCTTCACCTCAGGCACCCACGACCGACTGACGACGGTGGCAGAACCCTGGAGGCCGATCTTCTGCACATCGATATCAGGGAAGTCCGCTACGGTCCAGACCACCGGCTGGTACCGGGCCGCTTTCAGCATGCCGGGGAAGCTGGCCCGGCGTACCGTGTTCATCTCTTTCAGGGCCGTGATCAGGACGGGCAGGCTGGTCTCCACCAGTTCGACCCCATCCTCCAGGTGGCGCTCCACCCGGATCCGGCGCCCTTCGATGGCGATGATCTTCTCCACGTAGGTGAGCTGCTGCAGGTTCAGACGGCAGGCGATGCCCGGCCCCACCTGACCGGTATCGCCGTCGATGGTCTGCTTGCCGCAGATCACCATATCCACAGGCCCCCAGGTGGCGGCGATTTTCTTAATGGCTTCCGCGAGCACATACGAGGTGGCCAGAGTATCGGCGCCGCTGAACTTGCGGTCAGTCACCAGCACTCCCTCGTCGGCTCCGAGGCCCACGGCCTGCTTGAGTACCTTCGCAGCCATGGGCGGGCCCATGGTCACGACGGTGACGCGCCCGCCGAACTGTTCCTTCAGCCGGAGGGCCGCCTCAAGACCGTGCAGGTCGTACGGGTTCATAATGGAGGGGACTCCCTCTCGGATGAGCGTGCCAGTCTTGGTATCGATTCGGATCTCGCGGCTGTCAGGTACTTGTTTCACGCAAACAACGATATGCACCGACAGATCGCCTCCACAAAAAGGCCAAGTCAATAATTTTAAACTAACTTTGCGTGCGCTAGACTTAATAGATCCCTTTGGATCTATTCATCGTTGGTACCTCAGGCTCCCCACGGGCCCGAACAGAAGAGCCCCCCGCGTCCGCATTGGTGGTTGCAGGGGACTCTTCTTGCGACTACCGGCCCACGAACATCTGGGTGAACATCATTCCGTACGGCCCGCCCTTGATGATGCCGATACCCACGTGGGTGTACTGGCTATTCAGGATGTTGGCCCGGTGACCCGGCGAGTTCATCAGGGCGGCGTGGGCCGCCTGAACCGAATGGTTTCCGGCGATGTTCTCACCGGCCGTGCGGTAGCTCACGCCGTACCGCTTCATCATGTCAAAGGGAGAACCGTACGTGGGCGACTGATGGCTGAAGTAATTGCGGTTGATCATGTCCTGGCTCTTCATCCGGGCCAGCATGGTCAGCGTCGGATCGGCCTTCAGCGGGGCCAGTCCTGCCTTGGCGCGCTCGCCGTTGATCAGGTTCAGCATCTGCTGTTCCTCAGCCGTCAGTCCCGCCGTGTTGGTGCTCTGGTTGTTGCTGGGCGTAGTCGGGGTCGTCGGCGTTGTAGGAGTAGGCGTCTTGGGCGCCTGGTACGTCGGCATCACTTGCACCACGTACCGGTACACGTACCGGGCGCTGGGGTATGTCCAGTAGTAGTAATAGGTAGCTGCAGAAGCGGGCGCTGCCGCGCCCAGCGTGCCCAGCAGCACGGCACAGGCAGCGATCAGGCTGATCCGCTTAAAAAGCTTCATCGAGAACACTCCTCCTCGAACAGATTGCCCAAAGGGCCCAGACAGGGAGGAGGAGCTCGACTCCTCCTGCACACGCTTACGAGGTTAGCTGACGGGCTCGGGCGGCAGGAGTCTTGCCCGGGACAGCACAGAAAAAGGAGCTGTCCTTCGCCCCTGAAGTGGACTCCCCGTTTTCGCTCACGCGAAATTCAGCGATAAAGTGTTTGCCCTTTAGGGCATCAACAGGATAACGCAGGTTTATATACATAGTCAAATCAAAGATTTTGGAAGCCGATCCAGGGCTATGGGGTGGTGACGGGACCTGGAAAAAGCGAGTGTGTTATGATACAAGAAACGGCGGAGACTGCGTTGGCGTACAGCCGTCAGGAGGCAGACTGCATGGAGAACACAGCCCAGTTTGACCAGGAAGTCTCCACCGGCTTTGGCCCGGGCGGGGCCACGGCCCGTATCGGCGCCGGCGCCGGTGTCGCGATCGTACGGGGGTAGTCGTCCGTGGCGCTCTACAGCGTCGAAGCCATCGTCATCCGGGTACGGGATTTCAACGAAGCGGATAAGCTCCTGGTCCTCCTGACGCGGGAAGAGGGCAAGGTCGAAGCGGTGGCCCGGGGCGCCCGCCGGCCCCGGAACCGCCACGCCGCCGCGGCGCAGCTGTTTACCCACCTGCAGGCGCAGCTGTTTGGGAGCCGCAGCCTGGATTCCCTCAGCCAGGCTGAGATCCTGGAATCCTTTCGCCACCTGCGGGAGGATCTGCTCCGCATGGCATACGGCACGTACATCTGCGAACTGATGGACGAGATGGTGCGGGAGCGGCAGCGTCAGGAGTCGGCATACCTGCTGCTCCTGACCACCTTGCACCTGCTGAACACGCCGGAACTGGATCCGGAGCCTGTCCGCCGAGCCTATGAATTGAAGCTCCTTTCGGTCCTGGGCTTTCGCCCCAGTCTGCAGGATTGCGTGGTCTGTGGAGAGCCTCTCGGCCAGGAGCCCCTGGTCCGCTTCGCTCCCGCCCTGGGTGGGGTGCTTTGCCCCACCTGCCCCAGCGAGGGGGAGGTGGTCCACCGCCTTTCCCGGGGGACCTTGGAGACCATGAAGCGGCTTTTGGATGGGGATATCCGTCGGGCCCACATGATTCGCATCGCCGAGGAGATGGCGACGGAGCTGGACCGGGCCCTGAACGATTACATCGTCCATCGGACCGAACATCCCCTGAAATCAAAAAAATTTCTGGATAGTCTACGAGCCTGAAGTTTACCGTAACCGCCCAGTGTCCATACTCCCTCCTGGAGGGATGATGGATGCTGGGTTTCATGGCCATGGTGCGGCTGACAGACCCGGGTACTCGGGACGGACTGATGAGGGGGGAACTGGGGCCGTACCGCTGGGAGGCCCGGTTGACCCGTGGCCCGGTCTCCTACGGCCTGGACCCCCGGACCCTGTACAAGGGGAGGGGACGGATCGCCCGGTTGATCCTGTGGCAGCAGATCCCCGGAACCCGCCTCTGCCGCAAGGTCGCGGCATTCGACCGGGGATGGCTCTTCGGCCGCAAGGCCCATCTGACGGCCATCGCCAAGGTGGTCCGGTACCTGGACTGCGCCGAAAAGCAAACGCGCTGACTCACCCCCGCGCCGTGGGCCGGGGGCTTTCATTTTTCGCGTTCATTTGTCAGAGAGTTCCTTCCGCGCATTGTCCGAAAGTAACTGTTGTTTTATCACCTTCTGTGTCATGCCATCCGGTACGAGGTGCGTTTTCTTCCGCAGGCACCAGAGGTGGATTCCCGCCTACACAAACAAAAAGTGAAACCAGGCACAAGGTGACTTTTTCTTGGTTTCTCCCCCTTGGTACCATGGCTAGTGAGCCCAACTGAAGGGGGGATCTCTGTTCATGGTCTGGCTAACGTTAGCAGTTGCATTCTTCTTCCTGCTTCTGGGCTGCATGCGCGGCGGCGTCGGTCTCGGCGTCATGGGCGGATTAGGTACTGCCGTACTCGTATTCGTTTTCAAGATGAAGCCCTCTACCCCGCCCATCGACGTCATGTTGATGATCCTCGCCGTCATCTGCGCGGCCGGAGCCATGGAAGCGGCCGGTGGCCTTGATTACCTGGTCCGGGTGGCTGAGCGCTGGCTGCGCAGCAACCCGAAACGGATCACCTTCTACGCCCCCATCGTCACCTACTTGTTCACCTTCTTCGCCGGAACCGGTCACGTGGCGTACTCGGTGCTGCCGGTTATCGCCGAGGTTGCCCGTGAGACCAAGGTTCGCCCGGAGCGTCCCCTGTCGGTGGCGGTCATCGCCTCCCAGTTCGCCATCACCGGCGGCCCGATCTCCGCGGCCATGATGGCCATGCTCTCCATGACCGAGGACAAGGGGATGACCCTGCTGAAGCTGATGGCCATCACCGCACCAGCGACATTCCTGGCCTGTATGGTGGCCGCCTTCGTCATGAACTTTTATGGTAAGGAACTGGAAGACGATCCGGAGTATCAGCGCCGCCTGGCGGCGGGCGAGATTCCGCCTGTTGTGCCGCATAAGGATGAGGAGTACAAGCCCGATCCCAACGCGCTCAAGTCGGTCTGGCTCTTCCTTGCGGCTGCGGTCATCGTCGTCGTTCTCGGCGCTGTGCCCGCGCTCCGTCCGTCCTGGGTTGTCGATGGCAAGCCCACTCCGCTGGACATGCCCAGTGCCCTCCAGCTGGTGATGCTCACCGCGGCTGCCGCGATCCTATTCCTCTGCAAGCCTGACCTGAAGAAGATCGTCCGCGGTCAGGTGATGAACGCCGGCGTGACGGCCATCATCGCCATCTTCGGTATCGCGTGGATGGGCGACACCTGGTTCGCCAACAACCGGGAGGCCGTCCAGGCCAGCGTCTCCAGCATGGTGCAGGTGGCCCCGTGGCTCTTTGCCTTCGCTCTCTTTGCTCTCTCCGCTCTGGTCAACTCGCAGGCGGCCACGACCCGTGCCCTGATGCCCATCGGTCTGGCTCTGGGCATTCCGGTGCCGTACCTGGCGGCCATGTTCCCGGCGGTCAACGGCTACTGGCTGACGCCGGACTACGGGCCCATCATCGCCGCTGTCCAGTTCGACCGGACCGGCACCACCCGCATCGGCAAGTGGATCTTCAACCACAGCTTCATGCTGCCGGGTACCATCGCCACCATTCTGAGCGTGATCTTCGGTTTCGTCATGCAGGCCATCGTCTGGTAAGCTTGCTTTCCGCCAACGAGGCCCCGCCCTCCATCCGGGGGCGGGGCCTTTCGGTTGCCTTGACACCAGGTGACGGGTCTGTTACATTTTTCGCGACAGCGAGGAACGGGAGGAGTACCTGCTGAGTTGCCTCCACAGAGAGCTCCGCAGCGGGTGAAAGCGGAGCGAGGTTTGACCGCAGGGAAGGCGCCCGGGAGCTGGCAACTTCATCGCGTAGAGGTGGGCGCCCGATCCGGGGTGCCAATCAGGGTGGAACCGCGGGAGCGCATGTGCATCGGCTCTCGTCCCTGGCCAATAGCGCATTGGCCGGAGGCGGGGGCCGTTTTCGTCATCCTGCCCGAAAGGAGGATCTGACCGTGTACCTGCAGGATCTCGTTTTGAAACTGGACCGGTTCTGGGCCGGGAAGGGGTGTGTCCTCCAGTTCCCCTACGACGTGGAGAAGGGTGCCGGCACCATGAATCCCGCCTCCTTCTTCCGCGCCCTGGGACCGGAGCCCTGGAATGTGGCCTACGTGGAGCCATCCCGCCGGCCGGCCGACGGCCGCTACGGGGAGAACCCGAACCGGCTCTATCAGCATCATCAGTATCAGGTGATCATGAAGCCGAGCCCGGACAACATCCAGGAGATCTATCTGGAGATGCTGGCCGAGATCGGCATCGATCCCAAGAAGCATGACATTCGGTTTGTGGAGGATAACTGGGAGTCCCCCACCCTGGGCGCCTGGGGCCTGGGCTGGGAGGTCTGGTGCGATGGCATGGAGATCACCCAGTTCACCTACTTCCAGCAGGTGGGCGGCTTTGAGTGCCGGCCCGTATCGGTGGAAATCACCCTGGGGCTCGAGCGGATTGCTTCCTTTATTCAGGGCGTGGACAACGTTCACGACGTGATGTACAACGAATCCCTTCGCTACGGAGACCTGTTCGAGAAGGCGGAGTGGGAACACGCCACCTACAGCTTCGAGCAGTCCGATCCCCAGATGCTCTTTACCCTGTTCCAGATGTACGAGAATGAGGCCAAGCGGCTGCTTTCCCTGGAGACGCCGCTGGTGCTGCCGGCTTACGACTACGTCCTGAAGTGCTCCCATACCTTCAACCTGCTGGACGCCCGAGGTGCCATCGCCGTCTCCGAGCGGCAGGGCTACATCCTGAGGGTCCGCAACCTGGCCCGCATGGCGGCGAAGGCCTACCTGGATCAGCGGGAGGCCATGGGCTATCCGCTCCTCACCCCGGTGGAGCAGCGGCCCACCTGGGCATCCCGGCACGGGTCCAAGGCACAGTCGGAGGGAGGGAAGTAGCCATGACTGCCAACACCCGCAATCTGCTCCTGGAGATCGGGACCGAGGAGATTCCCGCTCGCTTTTGCCAGCCGGCTTTGGATCAACTCAAGGCCAACGCCGAAAAGTTCCTGAGCGACGCCCGGCTGGATTTTGTGGAGGCCCGGGTTTACGGCACGCCGCGCCGGCTGGTGCTGTACGTGAAGGATCTGTCCCTCATGCAGCGGGATCGAGAGGTCATCATGAAGGGCCCTTCCCGGAAGGTGGCCTTCGCTGCTGACGGCTCCCCCACCGTGGCGGCACGGAAGTTTGCGGAAAGCCAGGGCGTCGCGGTGGAGGATCTGGAGATCCGCCAGGATGCCCGAGGCGGCGAGTACGTCTACGCCCGCCGTCTGGAGAAAGGGCAGCCTGCGGTCCAGGTGCTGAGCGAACTGCTCCCCCGCCTGGTGCTTTCCATTGAATGGCCCAAGTCCATGCGCTGGGCCGACCGGTCCATCCGCTACGCCCGTCCGATCCGCTGGATCCTGGCTCTGTTGGGCGACCAACCGGTCCCCTTCGACGTGGACGGCATCCCCGCGGGGAACACCACCCGGGGTCACCGCTCCCTGGGTCCCGATGGCCCCATCCCGGTGCCGGACGCCGATGCGTACTTTGAGGTAATGGAGCACAACTATGTAGTGGTGGACCCCGAGGTACGAAAGAACCAGATCTGGCAGCAGGTGACGGAGGAGGCCAGCCGGTGCGGCGGCTACGTCCGGCGGGATGAGGACCTCCTGGAGGAGGTCACCTGGCTGGTGGAGTATCCCACCGCCTTTACCGGCACCTTTAACCCGGAGTACCTGGACGTTCCGCCGCTGGTCCTGGTCACCACCATGCAGGCGAATCAGCGCTTCTTCCCCGTCTATCGGGATGCCCGCTGCGAGGAACTGCTGCCCTACTTTGTGGCGATTGCCAACAACGGCTCCGAGCATCTGGACCTGGTGCGGGCCGGCAACGAGAAGGTGCTGGCGGCCCGATTGGCAGATGCCCGCTTCTTCTGGGATGAGGACCGGAAGCAGACCCTCGAACAGCACAACGAGAAATTGAAGCAGGTGGTCTTCCAGGAGCGGCTGGGCACGCAGTGGGATCGGGTTCAGCGGCTGGTCTCCCTCACGGAGCGCATCGCCGCCGCCCTGAATCTGCCCTGGGCTGAGCGGCAGCAGGCCGTGGCCGCGGCCCGCCTGTGCAAGGCGGACCTGACCACCCGGATGGTCTTTGAGTTCCCGGAAGTGCAAGGCTACATGGGTCAGCAGTACCTGCTCCGGGAGGGTGGTGACCCGGCGGTGGCCAGGGCGATCTACGAGCACTATCTGCCCAGGGGCGCCGGCGATGAACTGCCCCGCACCGGTCCTGGCATCGCGGTGGCCCTGGCGGACAAGCTGGATACTCTGGCCGGCTACTTCTCCATCGGGCTCGTGCCCACCGGTTCGCAGGATCCCTTCGCCCTCCGGCGGGCGGCCCTGGGGGTTCTGCAGATCGTGGTGGAGAACAGGCTGAACGTGGATGTGGCCGCGCTGCTGTCCGACGCCCTCAGCCAGTACAAGCTGGACGCCCAGGAGGCCCGGCGGGTCCACGGCGAACTGATGGAGTTCCTGAAGGTCCGGCTAAAGGTTCTGCTGGAGGGCCGGGGCCTGCGCCCGGACGTGATCGACGCCGTCCTGGCTGCGGGGATGCGCCGGCCGTACGACGCCGTGCGCCGTGCGGAAGCCTTGAGCGCGGTGGTGGGCGAGGAGAGCTTTGCCGCCGTGGCCGCGACCTTCAAGCGGATCTCCAACCTGGCCGGCAAGGCGAACGAGGCCGGCATCGAGCCCGGGGAGATCGACCCCATGCGCTTCACGGAACCGGCGGAGCGGGATCTGTACGGTGTGTACGTGGAGTTGCGTCCCACCCTGAAGCAGGCCCTGGAGGCCGGGCAGTACGAGGAGTTCTTCCGGACGGCTGCCCGCCTGAAGGAACCGGTGGATACGTTCCTGGATACCGTCTTGGTGAACGCGGAGGATCGCGCCATCCGGGCCAACCGGTACAGCTTGCTGGTGGCCCTGGGCAATTTGCTTTCGGCTCCGGCGGACCTGACCCGGCTCTCTGGCTGAGGAAGGGGAGGGAGCGGTGTCTGTCGTCGAAAAATTTAAGGATGCAACCATCGGATTTAGTGGATATCCCCGCCTTGCCAAAGACCGCTCCAGCGCCTTCGCGTTCATGGCCCTGCTGCTGTTGATCGCCGTCGGCATCGCGGGGCTCATCGCCACTGTTCAGACCCAGCGGCTGATGGACCAGGTGGCGCGGCAGATCCAGCAGGGACCGAACTTTGTCCTGCGGGACGGCGAGTTTGTGTTCGACGGGCCCATGCCCTATCGCGCGGACTACGGTGGCGTCCTGCGGGTGATCGTTGACACCACCGGTGAGACGGATCCCGAGAGCCTCAAAGGTGAGCCTCCCGGGAGCATTCTGATCACCCGGACCCAGGCCTATCAGGTGGACTTCCTGGGTACACTACGGGCCACCTCCTTCCCTGCCATGCCGGTGGAGGTCACCCGGGATGATCTGGCGGACCTGGTACGGCAGGTGTACCGGTGGGTGCCTGCGATTTATGCGGGCGTCTACCTGCTGCAGTTGGGCATCAAGACGGTGGATGCTGTAATCCTCGCCAGTCTGGCCGTGGCTTACGCCAGCGTGCTGAAGCGGCGGGTGACCATGGCTTTCGGATTCAAGCTCGCCCTGTACGCCATGTCCCTGCCGAACCTCCTTCAGTGGGTCTTTCCCGCTTTCCGCACCTACACTCTGGGGGGCTTCGTACTGTGGTGGGGGCTGACGCTCCTGTACCTGCTACAGGGGCTAAAGGCCTGTGCCGAAGCCGGCCTCCTGGAGCCAACCAATCGACATTCCATCGCTTCGTAAGTCAGCAGGGCGGCCAACCGGCCGCCCTGCCCTTTATAATGCGAAAGCACCATCCTGACGCTAGCACTTTTAGATTATACCTTTTGTAACTATTGATCTATCACAATGGTATCATCCAATAGATTTCTTCTTTCTGGCCGATCGAAAACTCGAAAGGCATCCCAGGACGCAAACGGGGAAGGATTGATGGTACGGGAGGCGTATTCCATTTAGGCGGTTCCTCGGGAAGCGGAGGGGTCACATGGGCGTCCGGCCAGTCGTCTTTGTGGTTTCAGATTCCGTGGGTGAAACCGCCGAACTGGTGGCCAGGGCAGCGCTTGCGCAGTTTGGTCTGTCCACCTTGGAAATTCGGCGGTTTCCCATGGTGGAAGATCGGCAGGCCGTACGGGAAGTGGTGGAAGCCGCCTGCCGCCAGCCTACCCTGATCGTGTACACCATCATCGTTCCGGAGGTTCGGGAAGAACTGAAACGGCTGGCAATGGAGCATGATATAGTCGCGGTGGACGTGATGGGCCCGGTGCTGGACGGGCTGATCCGACTGCTGGGTCAGAGGCCGCAGTTGAAGCCGGGTCTCGTTCGCCGCATGGACGACGAATACTTCCGGCGCATCGAAGCTGTCGAATTCGCAGTCAACTACGACGACGGAAAGGACCCTCGGGGCTTCCTACGGGCCGATGTGGTGTTAATTGGCGTCTCTCGGTCGTCCAAGACACCCGTAGCCATGTACCTGGCTCATCGGCGGATCAAGGTCGCGAACCTGCCCCTGGTACCGGAGGTACCCCTGCCAGCGGAACTCTTTCAGGTGCCGCCGGAGAAAGTGGTGGGTCTGCGGATCGCACCGGAAACCCTCCAGGAGATCCGGGCAGAGCGGGTCAGGACCCTTGGTCTGCGGGCGGATGCGAGCTATTCGAGCCCGGAGCGCATCCGGATGGAGCTGGAGTACGCGGAGGAGGTGTTCAAGAAGGTCGGGTGTTCGGTGGTAGATGTCACAAACAAGGCTGTCGAAGAGATCGCAGTCCGGGTCTTGGAGAACATCAGGAGAACAGGAGTGAAGTCGGATGACTAAGAAATACGTCTACGCTTTTGAGGAAGGCCGCGCCGACATGCGGGATCTGCTGGGCGGCAAAGGCGCCAACCTGGCAGAGATGACCAACATCGGTCTACCGGTTCCGCCAGGTTTTACCATCACCACGGAAGTCTGCCGTGTGTATTCGAAGACCCGTACCCTGCCTCCTGAAGTCAAGGAACAGGTGGACGCGGCTCTGGCTGCGCTGGAGGCCAAGGTTGGCAAGCGTTTCGGTGACACCAAGAATCCGCTCCTCGTTTCGGTTCGGTCCGGTGCTCCCGTCTCCATGCCCGGCATGATGGATACCATCCTGAACCTCGGGCTCAACGACCAGACGGTCCTGGCTCACGCGGCCAACACCAACAACGAGCGGTTTGCCTGGGACTGCTACCGCCGGTTCATCCAGATGTTCAGCAACGTGGTGCTGGGCATCCCCATTCAGCACTTCGAGAAGGTGTTGGAGTCTCACAAGGAGCGGTACGGTCTGAAGGAGGACACCGACCTGCAGGCTGAACACCTGAAGGCCGTTGTCGAGAACTACAAGGCTGTGGTGCGGGAGCACGCAAAGCGGGAGTTCCCACAGGATCCCCGGGAGCAGCTGGCCCTGGCCATCAACGCGGTGTTCGACTCCTGGAACAACCCCAGGGCCATCGTCTACCGGCAGATCAACAAGATCCCCGACGATATGGGCACCGCGGTCAACGTTCAGGCCATGGCCTTCGGCAACATGGGGTGGGACTCCGCGACCGGCGTCGTCTTCACCCGCAACCCCAACACCGGCGAGAAGGAGTTCTACGGCGAGTACCTGCCCAACGCCCAGGGCGAGGACGTGGTGGCCGGCATTCGGACGCCCAAGCCCATCTCCGAACTGGCCAAAGATATGCCGGAGGCCTACCAGCAGCTGTTTGAGCTGTGCGAGCTGCTGGAGAAGCACTACGGCGACATGCAGGATATCGAGTTCACCATCGAGCGCGGCAAGCTGTACATGCTGCAGTGCCGTGCCGGTAAGCGGACGCCCATCGCGGCCATCCGGATCGCCGTCGACCTGGTGAAGGAAGGCAAGATCAGCAAGGAGCAGGCGGTCCTGCGGGTGGAGCCGCAGCAGATCGACAAGATCCTGCACCGGACCGTCGATCCCAACGCCAAACTCGATATTCTGGCCACCGGACTGGCCGCCAGCCCGGGTGCTGCCTGCGGCATCGCGGTGTTTGATTCCGACCGGGCCGTGGAACTCGCCCAGGAAGGGAAGAAGGTCCTGCTGGTGCGGCCTGAGACCTCGCCGGACGACATCCACGGCATCGTGGTGTCCGAAGGTGTCCTCACCAGCCGGGGCGGCATGACCTCGCACGCCGCCATCGTCTCCCGCGGCATGGGCAAGCCCTGCGTCGTGGGCTGCGAGGCCATCAAGATCGACGAGGAGCGCCGTTGCTTCACGGTGAACGGCCGTACGGTCAACGAGGGCGACGTGATCTCCATCGACGGCACCACCGGCAACGTGATGATGGGCGCGGTGCCCATGGTGGATCCGGAACTCAGCGACGAGTTCCGCACCCTGTTGACCTGGGCCGACGAGTTCCGCGCCCTGGGGGTTCGGGCCAATGCTGACAACCCGGCCGATGCGGCCAAGGCCCGTGAGTTCGGCGCCGAGGGCATCGGGCTGTGCCGGACGGAGCACATGTTCGGTCAGGGCGGTCACCATCCGGAGCGGATGGCCGTGGCCCAGGAGATGATCCTGGCGGAAACCAAGGAAGAGCGGCAGAAGGCTCTGGACAAGCTGCTGGAGATGCAGCGGCAGGACTTTTACGAGATCTTCAAGGCGATGCAGCCGTACCCGGTCACCATCCGCCTGTTGGATCCGCCTCTGCATGAGTTCCTGCCCAAAGCCGAGGACCTGGCCGTGGAAGTGGCCGTCATGAAGGCCAAGGGCGTCACGGGCAAGGAACTGGAGGAGAAGGAGTTCCTGCTCAAGAAAGTGCGGGGCATGGCCGAGATGAACCCGATGCTGGGCTTCCGCGGCTGCCGCCTGGGCATGATCTATCCGGAGATCTACGAGATGCAGGTCCGGGCGATTTTCGAGGCCGCCGCGCAGCTTCACAAGGAAGGCATCACGGTGGAACCCGAAGTCATGCATCCGCTGGTGGGCCATGTCAACGAACTGAAGGCGCTGCGGGAGATGACCGACCGGGTGGCCCGGGAGGTCATGGAGCAAACCGGCACCCAGTTCCAGTACAAGGTCGGTACCATGGTGGAGGTGCCGCGGGCGGCCCTGACTGCCGACGAACTGGCCGAGTACGCGGAGTTCTTCTCCTTCGGTACCAACGACCTGACCCAGACCACCTTCGGTTACAGCCGTGACGACGCCGAGGGCAAGTTCCTGGCCGCCTACGTGGAGAAGAAGGTGCTGCCGGAGAACCCGTTCATCACCCTGGATCGGAACGGTGTGGGCAAGCTGATCAGCATGGCGTGCGAACTGGGCCGCAAGACCAGGCCGGACATCAAGCTGGGCATCTGCGGCGAGCACGGCGGCGATCCGGCCTCCATCGAGTTCTGCCACCAGGCCGGGCTGAGCTACGTCTCCTGCTCGCCCTACCGGGTGCCGGTGGCCCGGATTGCGGCGGCGCAGGCGGCGCTGAAGGCGAAGGGCGCCAGGGCGACCTCTTCGACCGTGTAATCGACCGGCATCAGGCAGGAGGGCCCTCCTCCCGGGGAGGAGGGCCCTTCCTTACTGCCTGGCCGTACCGTATCCATTCGTATCTTCAAGACGTCAATCAGCAATGGCCTGCTGCAGGGTAACCCTTCGGCGGCTGCCTGGTCCCCGCCGGGCGGAGGGTTCCGGTGGCGAAGGAACTTACCCCCTGTCCGGCGAATCCGGAGGTGATGGGATCTGTGAGGTGGTGACCGATGGCCCTGTTTGATCAGGCATTCAAGGAAGAGGTACGCAGCAAGAACGATATCGTTGAGGTGATCTCTTCCTACGTCAGGCTTGAACGCCGGGGCAATCGGTACGTGGGGCTTTGTCCGTTTCATGCCGAAAAGACTCCTTCTTTCAACGTGATCCCGGACCTCCAGATCTACCATTGCTTCGGATGCAAGGCCAGCGGGGACGTGTTCAAGTTCATTCAGGAACGTGAGCACATGACCTTCTACGAGGCATTGGTCTTCCTGGCGCGGCGAGCCCGCATTCCGCTGCCCAGGGAGGAGCGAACCCCTGAAGAGGAGCGGCGGTACCGGGAGCGGCAGGCGATGTACGAGGCGCTGGATATGGCCGCCCGGTACTTCCACAGCCAGCTTTTCGAGGAGGCCGGCCAGAAGGCCCGGGCGTACCTGCAAGGGCGAGGGATCACCGAAGAGACAATGCGGCAATTCCGTCTGGGCTGGGCCCCGGGGCACGGCTCCCTTTTCCGCGCCCTCAGGAGCCGGTTCTCCCCGGAGATCCTGGTAAAGGCCGGCCTGATCCAGCCTCGCCGGGAAGGTACCGGATATGTGGATGTCTTCTTTGAGCGAGTGATGTTTCCCATCACCGACCTCAGCGGGCGGGTGATCGGATTTGGCGGCCGCATTCTCGAAGGGGAAGGTCCCAAATACAAGAACACCGCGGAGACCCCGCTGTTCGTCAAACGGCATGTGCTGTTTGGGCTGGCCCAGGCCAAGGAGGCGATTCGGGCCAGCAACCAGGCCGTGCTGGTAGAGGGATACATGGACGTCATCACGCCGCACCAGTGGGGCATTCGGAATGTGGTAGCCCCGCTGGGCACCGCCCTGACCGACGAACAGTGCCGCGTGTTGCGGCAGCAGGCGGAACAAGTGGTGGTGGCTTTTGACGCGGACACGGCCGGCCAACTGGCTACCCTCCGGGGGCTGGAGAAGCTGTATGATTCCGGCTGTGATGTCCGCATCCTGCACCTTCCCGATGGCAAGGACCCGGACGAGTACATCCGTACCCATGGGCCGGAAGGGTTCCGGCAGACGATTGCCGAAGCAATACCTCTAGTAGAATTTAAGTTGAAACTGGCACTAGGTGGGTCGCCGGGCCGGACCCCAGAGGCGAAGGCGAAGGCGCTGGATGCGGTGGCTCGTGTCCTGGCGGATCTCAAGAACGATTTGCTGAGGGAAGAGTACACCCACCGGGTCGCCAATGAGCTGGCGGAAACGCCGCTGGAGGTTCCGGAAATGAAGCGGGCCATCGCCCGCCAGATGAACCGGCTCCTGCGGAAGGGTTTCCAGTATAACGAGTCCAATTTCAGGAATAATACTAGAGACACGGGGTTTGCATCGTCGCCCGGACCGTTTCCACCCGGTTCCGTGGGAACCTTGCATCCGCTGCAGCGTCGGGTGACCGATGAGGATCGGGTGCGTCGGGCAGAGCGGACCCTCGTTCAGTTGTTGCTTCAGTACCCCATGCTATTGGGGAAGGTGGAGGCTGAACTGGGGGAGGCTCCACTGAGCGACCCCGGCTGTGCCGCGATTTTGCAGGCCCTCAGGGAGGCCGGCCGGTCGGGAGTGCAGCCCGGTGGGAGCGTGGTGCCCCTGGTCATCGATTTGCTAGGGGATTCCGATGCAGCTGCGCTGGTGACGGAACTGGCGGCCGAGCCGCCGGTCTCCGTCGATCCTGAACAGGAGGTCAGCGACTGCATCGAGAAGATACAGCAGCATAGAGTTTCAAGGAGAATTGCGGACTTGGAAAAGCTGTTTCAGGCCAGGCAAGCGGCGGGAGAAGCGGTGGAGCCTGCTGCCATGTATGAGTATATGCAGCTACAGGCGAAATTGAAAAAGCCATCCAAGTCCTGAGTTCTTCTGCGGAAGGGGGGAAGTCACGGTGGAGTCCAAAGAGACGAAGATGGACGATATCAAGAGCCTGGTCAAGGAACTGATCGAAAAGGGGAAGCGGAAAGGCACACTGAAGTATTCCGAGGTGGCGGATGCCCTGCAGGCCCTGGATTTGGGCCCCGAGCAGGTGGATGAGGTATATGAAGCGCTTTCCGAGGCTGGCATCCAGGTAGTGGGAGAGCACGATGACCACCTCCCCGCAGAGCTTGACGATGAGGCCGTTCTGGCCGACGAACCCGAGAAGGTGCCAGAAGAGGACGTCGATCTGGACCTCTCTGTTCCCGAAGGGGTCGCCATCGATGACCCGGTTCGCATGTACCTGAAAGAAATCGGGCGGGTGCCGCTGCTCACCCCCGAGGAAGAGGTGGAATTGGCCGCCCGGATTGAGCAGGGCGACGAGGAAGCGAAGCGGCGCCTTGCGGAGGCCAATTTGCGCCTGGTGGTGAGCATCGCCAAACGATATGTGGGGCGGGGGATGCTCTTCCTGGACCTGATCCAGGAGGGGAACCTGGGTCTGATCAAGGCGGTGGAGAAGTTTGATTACCGGAAGGGCTTTAAGTTCTCCACGTACGCCACGTGGTGGATCCGGCAGGCCATCACTCGGGCTATCGCCGATCAGGCCCGTACGATCCGGATTCCCGTCCATATGGTAGAAACCATCAATAAGCTGATTCGAGTCACCCGGCAGTTGGTCCAGGAACTGGGTCGGGAGCCTACGCCTGAGGAGATTGCCGCGGTTATGGATATCCCGGTGGAACGGGTGCGGGAGATCCAGAAGATCTCCCAGGAACCGGTCTCGCTGGAGACGCCCATCGGTGAGGAAGAGGACTCCCACCTGGGGGACTTCATCGAGGACCAGGATGCACCCGCCCCGGCAGAGGCAGCTTCCTTCCGGCTGTTGAAGGAACAGTTGGAAGAGGTTTTGGAGACCCTCACCCCGAGGGAGGAGAAGGTGCTACGCCTCCGGTTCGGTCTGGACGACGGCCGGGCACGGACCCTGGAGGAAGTGGGCCACGTATTCGGCGTCACCCGGGAACGGATCCGGCAGATCGAAGCCAAGGCCCTGCGGAAACTGCGGCATCCCAGTCGGAGCAAGAAGCTGAAGGACTATCTGGACTGATCCGTTTCATCCCCCGCTGTCGCAAGGGCAGCGGGTTCATTTTTTGACAAAAAACCCTCCGCTCGCCACGAGCGGAGGGTTTGTGTGCTTACCGCATCGGTACGCCGTTGTCATCCGGGGCTTGGTTCTGCTGGCCGCCTTGCTTGCCCTGGCCCTGGTTGTTATTGGCTGCCGCGTTGCCCAGGGCGCCGCCGGCCACCGCGCCCGCCGCGGTGCCCAGCGGTCCGAACAGCGAGCCGACAGCCGCACCCGCCACGCCACCGGCCACCGTGCCCGCACCCTGCGCCATGCCGTCACCCTGCTGCTGGTTCTGATTCTGGTTCCGTTTTTCCTCTGCCATATCCGGTCCTCCCTTCTGTGGTTCGTGCCCACGCTAGTTTGTGGAAGAGCGCCGCTGCTTATTCCGGGGCACTCGTACATAGTCTGCCGGAAAAGGCGGCACACTGAACCGAAACCGCAGGAGGGAGGGATTTGCAGTGACGAAATGGCGTTCTTCCCAGTGGACTTTCTATGGGATCCCCCTGGTTCTGTTTGGGGTGGTGCTGGCTTTGGTGGTGACCGGGGAGGTGTTGGAGCGGTTCCCCCGTGACCGGAATGTGCCCGTTCGGCTGCAGGAGGTTTCGAACGCGGCGGCCGCTGGACACTGGCCGGAGATCCGGCAGGCTGTCCAGCGGCTGGAATCGGACTGGCAGGCCGTGCGGAAGCGGCTGCGCCTCGCCATCAGCCAGCCGAACCTGGATCAGTTCGATCTGGAGATGGCAGCCCTGCGGGGAGCGGTGGAAGGGGAGGACCTGATCCAGGTACAGATCATTCAGCAGCGACTGACCGCCCTCTGGGAGGGGATGGGCCTTTAGTCCCGCCCCTTCTTTTCGTGAGACTCCTTCCAGTGCTGCAGGATCTGATCCGCCTGCTCCCGGGTCAGCTTGCCGGCCCGGACTGCCTCATCCAGGCGGGCCTTCATCTCCTTCACCGACCGGGGAGGCTTCAGACGCCGGGGGGCGATGTGCTTGAGCAGCTGATCAGCCTCCTGCCGGGAGAGCTTACCTTCCTTTACCGCCTTTTCCACCAACTCCCGGGATTCGGCCTGCAGTTTCTGCCGGTACTGTTTGCGCAGTTCCCGGATCTGCTTCAGCACCTCTTTTTGAGCGGGGGTCAGGCTCTCTTGAGGCTTGGCTGCCTCTGCCTCCACCGGCGCCGGGGCAGCGGGCTCCGCCGCGGCCACCGCCTGCGGGGCCAGCAGCGCGCCGGTCAGCACGACCGCAGCCGTCCACTGCAGCCAACGGAGTCGCTTTTGCATAGCGCTTCGCCTTCCTTTCGTAGTGATACGGGGTCAGATTCAGCATGCCCGGCCCGGCGCCCGCCTAGCAGAGGGAAGCTATGGGAAAATGTGGTATGGTGATCTTACAGTTGGCGTGAGTACGCATTGACGAAACGGGACAGGTTATGGTATGGTAAGGCCGCTGAGTCGCATATTCCGGCATAGCTCAGCGGTAGAGCATCCGGCTGTTAACCGGAGGGTCGTAGGTTCGAATCCTACTGCCGGAGCCAGTAAGAACAGGCGCTCGGCGCCTGTTTCTTATTTTAGCCGCTTGCGAGAAACAGGTCGGTTCCCCTACAATGATATACGGCGTTCACATGCGGGCCCTTAGCTCAGCGGCTAGAGCTGCCGGCTCATAACCGGTTGGTCGCAGGTTCGAATCCTGCAGGGCCCACCAGATCGTCAGCTTCGCCGATGGTTCCCTTCCCTTCCTTTCCTCTGGGAGGGAACCATCGGTTTTCTGTCTATTTTGGCCGCCATGTGTTTTAGCCAGCATGGTAAGGGAATGCCCTGCACAGAATATGTCTGTCCAGCCACTGCTTCTCACAGGTGATAAGAAATAGGCTTGAACCATAGATATCCTCGAAGGCTAATAATTTCATTTCATACTAAAAAAAGAGGATATCGAGTTTGATCGCCGAAACAGACAAGGCATGAGCACAGGGAGGTGGGACAACGTGCGCATCGTCATTGCCCCCGATTCGTTCAAGGGGAGTCTGACAGCAGCACAGGCGGCTGAGGCCATGGCCCGGGGCGCTGCCCGCGTCTTTCCGGAGGCCGAAATCCAGACCGTGCCCATGGCCGACGGAGGCGAAGGCACGGTCGAGGCGCTGGTGGCCGGTACCGGCGGCCGCATCGAGAAGCGGACCGTTACGGGCCCTTTGGGGCAACCGGTGGAGGCACACTTCGGCCTGCTGGGCGATGGCAAGACGGCTGTGATCGAAATGGCCGCTGCTTCGGGTCTGCTGCTGGTGCCGAAGGAGAAGCGCGATCCCCGCATCACCACGACCTATGGCACTGGCGAACTGATCCGGGCGGCGCTGGATCTGGGCGTTGAGCGGATCGTTGTGGGGATCGGCGGCAGCGCCACCAACGACGGTGGTGCCGGGATGGTCCAGGCTCTGGGGGGTAAACTCTTGAAGGCCGACGGCACCCCTGTGGGGTTCGGCGGGGCTGCTTTGCTGGAGCTTGACCGCATCGACCTGACGGGACTGGATCCCCGCCTGAAGGCGGTGGAACTGTTGGTCGCGTGCGACGTGGACAATCCGCTCACAGGTCCCCGGGGCGCCTCCGCGGTCTACGGACCACAAAAAGGGGCCACCCCGGAAATGGTGGAGCTGTTGGACCGCGCACTGACCCATCTGGCCGATGTGGTCCAGCGGGATCTGGGGCAGGACCTGCGGAATGAACCGGGCGCCGGTGCCGCCGGCGGCTTGGGGTTCGGCCTGATGAGCTTCCTGGGGGCACGCCTCCGTCCCGGCATTGAGGTCGTGATGGAAGCCGTCGGGATTGACCGGATCCTGGCTGGCGCCACGCTGGTGCTTACCGGGGAAGGCCGGACCGACGGCCAGACCCTCGCCGGTAAAGTGCCCCTGGGTGTGGCCCGCCGGGCGGCCGCCCATGGCGTGCCGGCGGTGGTCATCTCCGGTGCTGTCACCGCAGACGCAGACGCCCTGCTAAGCCACAACATCGCGGCCCTGGTGAGCATCGTCAGCGGTCCCATGTCGCTGGAGGAAGCTATGGCCAACGCCGGCGAGCTGCTGGAGCGGGCCTCGGCGCATGTGCTCCGGCTGGTCCGTGTCGGAATGTCCCTCGAAAAGGCTTAAACAAAACTGAAGAGGG
>DATCKG010000006.1:0-3726 GCA_036562385.1 Symbiobacteriaceae bacterium | reverse complement strand
CAGTCCTGCAGGGCAGGGGGCAGCAGCAACAGCTGATTGGGCTGATACGGTCGATACGTCTTCTTGCTCATGCTGAAGACATTGGACACCCAACCCTTTTGCTCCTACAGAACTGGCTTACTCAGACAGGCTCCTAGGGGGTGCAGCAGCCAGTTGACACAAGTGGTCACCTTTGGGTTCCATGCGAGTGAGGACAACTACATCGCAAAGGAGGAACCCACAGGTGACCACCTTTAGGATCGCATTGAAGGAGCTTCTGCGTAAGACCGGTGTCGATGATTTGGACTTCCTCCGGGAAGGGATACGGGTGTTGGCCCAGGGGCTCATGATGACGGGACATGATCGCGAATTCGGAGTTGCCTGCTGCGGAGAAGTCTGATTTCGTTTCGCTGCAGGGCCAATTTTGCCTGCTGACAGGTATCCGAAGCGAGTGAAAGCAACGGATTGAGACGTGAACAAAGTGGGCTGCGTGCCTGCTTTTTTTGTGTATGGCGTCGCTGGAACCTGAAAGAAACAGTCTGCGACTACCGCTTTCGTTGCAAGGCTCAAGCGGTTTCATTCAAGCTGAGGAAGCCCCTGCTATAAGTCCCAGAGGGCCCGTGGGGCCAACGGATTGCGACCTTGTGCAGGCGAAGATCTCTCAGCAGCTGCGGCTCCGACCCACAGCCCCCCGCTGGGAACAGTCGAAACCTATTCCGGCTGCACTTGGTAGGGCCCTGGACCTTGAAGTGACCCGAGCACCTGCTCTTTCCCGTGCAGCTGGGATTTTTGTTCTTCACTTGGGTAAAACCAACGGGCCGGCTGATCCGTCCAACGGGATGACAGAAAAACATATTGGGTCTGTTACTCTCCGGCGTGGCAACTGGCTCAGGACCTGGGGAAAACCCCGGCAGCACGGGGCACAGATGACGTCCCGGTGACCCGACGGCCAGCAGCCCACGGCAGGAAGGAGGGGGCGCGTTGACACGGCACATCCTGGGACTTACTGGACTTATCTACCCGGTTGGAGTTGGGGCGGTGATTCTGGCTGGCAACGCGGTGGCCCGCTGCGTTGAGGCGAGCCTCCCTGACGCGCCCAGCACGGTGGAACTGATTGCAGCGATGCGGACCTACGATCAGTTTGTAGATGTGGCTACCCTGCTGCTGGCTATCTACCTGGGGATCTGGACTGCCGCAGTGGGTCTGTACACTGGGAAGTTCCTGCTTGGGTTCGGCCTCCTGGGCGCCGGCGTGGCCGGAACCGCGGTCGCTCTCAGTTTTATGGCCCCTGCGCAGCTGCCGGGAATCAGCTACCCCGCCACGGCCATCTGGCTGTTCGGCAACGTCTTCATCTACTTCGGTGCCTGGATGGTGACCAGCGTCGCAGGCATCCTGCGAGCCAGTGCGGCGGAGGAGCCGGAGGCGGCTGAAGTGACTAGGCCCGCCCGGTGATGGCAGAAATTCCGCGGTCAAGTAAAATGAGAGGAGATGATTGGTTCCTAGTAGGGAAGACTCAGGAGAGAGGGGCAGGCCTTGCAGTACCAACTGGTTGTCTCTGATATGGATGGCACGCTGCTTCGACACGACAAAACTGTGTCGGAGCGGACGGTGCAGGCAATCCGGCGCTATGTAGAGGCCGGCGGCCGGTTTACGGTGGCCACCGGCCGGGGTGTGGAGTCCGTTTCACCGTACGTGAAAGCCCTGGGGCTGCGTACCCCGCTGCTTTTGTTGAACGGTTGCCTGGTCTACGATCCGGTACAGGACAGCGACCTGTTCTGCTGTTACCTTACCCGTGAGGCGATGGAGCAAGTCTGGCCGATTTTGCTAGACTGCGGGCTGGAGCTAATCGTGCACGGCCCGCGCCGGGCGATGGTGCTGCGGATGAACGAGGTAGTGGAGGAGCACCTGCGGCTAGACGGAATTCGGGCGGAGGTCCGGCCGGATATGGCGCCGGCCAACGCCGGCACCGTGGTGAAGATCCTGACCATCGGTGATCCGGTCAACCTGGACAGGGCCGAGGCAGCGATTCGGCAACAGGGAACCGACGTGAAGCTGGTGCGGTCGCACCCGACGTACCTGGAAGTACTTCCTCCGGCCGGCGGCAAGGGGCTAGCCTTGCAGGCCCTGCTTCGGCACCTGGGGCTGCCAAGAAGCCGGGCGCTGGCGATCGGTGATTACCTGAATGATCTGGAACTGTTCCAGAAAGCGGGCCTGGGAGTGGCTGTGGCCAACGCACATCCGGAAGTGAAACGCGCAGCCGACCGCTGGACCGCGTCGAACGAGGAGGATGGGGTGGCACAGGTGCTGGAAGCCCTGGTGGAAGGCCGTCCGGTGGGGACAGCGCCTGCGGAGGTGTTCTGATGGGTTGGCGGGGCCGGCTTCTCCGCCAACGAATCAAGAGGGCAATGCGGTGGACTGGGGGGAGAAGCCGGTGAGGGGCACGTTTCGCAGCGAGTTGGAGGCCCTGAAGCAGGAGATTGTTGAAGTGGGCCAGATGGTGGTCAGCATGATGGATCAGGCGATCCTGTCCCTCGCCCGGCAGGATCTGGCGCTGGCCAGGCAGGTGATCGACCGGGATGATGAAGTGGACAGGCGCGTCATCGACCTGGAGATGAAGGCCCTGCAGATGATCGCCCTGCGGCAGCCCATGGCCCGGGACCTGCGGACGGTGGGTACCGGGCTGAAGTTGGTGACGGACCTGGAGCGCATGGCGGATCACGCGGTGGATATCGCAGAGATTGTGATCCGCCTGGGTGATCAGCCGCTGGTCAAGCCCCTGGTGGATGTGCCGAGAATGGCGGAGCTGACCCGGGAAATGACGGAGAAGGCGCTGCGGGCCTACGTGCGGGAGGACGAAGCGCTGGCCCGGGCGATGATTGAGATGGATCACGAGGTGGATCGCCGCTTCCGGCTGGTGTTTGATGAACTGATGGCTCTGATGGAGCGGGATCCCGGGGTGGTGAAACAGGCTACCTACCTCCTGCACGTGGCGAAGCACCTGGAGCGCATCGGCGACCATGCCACCAACTTGGGGGAATGGATTATCTACATGGTCACGGGGGAACTGCAGGACCTGAACCAGTAGCGGTAGGGATCAGCGGGAAGCGCCGCTCAGGGCGGCTCTTCCCGGGCCCTTTGGGCCGGGCTTCTATCCAATTTCCTCTTGAATGATGGTGGCAAATCGAGTAATATTAGAATCTGCGACGGGCCGATTACAGGGCCCGGGCAGCGGTCATACTCCGGCATAGCTCAGCGGTAGAGCATCCGGCTGTTAACCGGAGGGTCGTAGGTTCGAATCCTACTGCCGGAGCCAACCGGGCGGTTAGCTCAGCGGGAGAGCACTTGCTTCACACGCAAGGGGTCAGTGGTTCGATCCCACTACCGCCCACCACGTGGGGCTATAGCTCAGTTGGGAGAGCGCTTGAATGGCATTCAAGAGGTCAGGGGTTCGAGCCCCCTTAGCTCCACCAAGTCGCAGCCACGCTGCCCTCGGTAGTAGCGTGGCGCCGATTGTGGACGTCGGCGTGGCGGAATTGGCAGACGCGTACGTTTGAGGGGCGTATGGGCAACCGTGCGGGTTCAAGTCCCGCCGCCGACACCAAACGGGAACAGACCGGCTTTCCCTTTGCGGAAAGCCGGTCTGTTCGTGTTTATGCGGAGGTAAGCAGCACCTGGCGGACCTCGTGGAGGCTGGGGTAGACAGCATCGGCTTCCCCGTAGGCCTCTGCCGGATAAAAAGCGAGGTTG
>DATCKG010000094.1:0-3423 GCA_036562385.1 Symbiobacteriaceae bacterium | reverse complement strand
AGCTCCCGCTCCCGCACCACGCCCAGGGCGGTCATGAGGGTGGTCATGAACATCACCACGAGCCCCAGAAGGCCCGGGATCATCACGACGGCCGTCCTCAGCTCGGGGTTGTAGAGCGTGGTGACCGTCTGGCGGAGCCGCTGCTGCTCCGGGGACGCGACGTCCAGCTCATCCAGGGAAGGCTGGGGCACAGCGGCCAGCATCTGCTCGACCTGCGCACGCAGGGGCGGCGGCACCTGCTCCAGCAGCTCGGCCCTGCGGGCCGCGGCCGCCTCGGCGATCACTTCCTCCATCCTCGCCCGGGTGCGGGCCTGAAGCTCGGATCGCAGCGCCTCCTGTGCGGGCTCCAGGGCAGCGGGCAGCAGGCGGGCCGCTGTTTGGGCGGCGAACAGGCTCGCTCCGTCGAGCAGGATGTGGAGTTCGGCATCCTCCTCGCCGTATCCCGGCGGGACGAGGACGCCCATCACCACCTCGCCCCGGAAGATCGCATCCCGGATGGCGTCCGCGGAGGGCTCGGCAAGGTCGATGGGGATGAAGCGCTCGTAGCTGCGGATCGCGTCGGCCACGGCGGCGCCGACCGCCGTGCCGCTCTGGTCAACCACGGCGACGGGGACCTCGCCCACGTCGAAGGTGAAGGCGTAGCCGAAGAGCACGAGCCAGATGAGGGGCAGGGCCAGCATCATGAAGAGCGTCCGCCCGTCGCGCCGGATCTGGATAAACTCCTTTTGGGCCAGGGCGAGGATGCGCTGGAGCACGGGCCGTTCCCTCCTCCTTCAACCGTCTTTGCGCAGGCCGGCCAGCGTGGTCTCCAGGATCCCATCGACCACCGCCTCGTTGGTGAGTCCCTGCAGAATGGGGATCTGCAGCAGGTCCCGGACGATGACGGTCGACATCATGGGACCCTGGAGCAGGACGAAGATGAGCCGGGGGTCAACCGGGCGGATGCGGCCGGATGCCATGGCGTTCATCAGGTAGGGGGCGAGCAGTTCCATGATCCCGGTGACCTGGTCGATCCAGATCTGGCGGATCTCGGGCCGGCGAGGCCCCTCGGCCAGGACGATCCGCAGCACCATCTGCGTCTTTTCCTGGGTGAAGAAGTCCAGGGTGGTCCGGAGGATCGACCGGAACGATTCGGGATCGCCGGTGTCCGCCCGGCCGTGCTGGGTGATCTCCCGGAGCGTGGGGATGAACCCCCCGATGTGCTCACGCACGGCGGTCCGGAACAGCTCCTCCTTGTTGGGGAAGTAGTAGTAGAGCGCCGCTGCAGTGATCCCCGCCGCCCTGGCGATCTCGGCGTTGGTGGCTTCGGCGTACCCCTTTTCGGCGAACAGCCGGAGGGCGGCGTCCAGGATCTCTGCCCGCCGGTCCAGCGGTGGGTTCTTGGGGCGGGGCGACATGGACGATGCCTCCTTACTTACTGATCAATCAATTAATATATACGCCTGGTGGAGGCCGGTGTCAAGGGGCGGAAGGCGGGGGAAAGCGCTCCGACCACGCAGCCGGAGCGCTTGCTTTGTCAGTCCTCTTCGCTGCACTGCGCCAGCAGCTCTGCCACGTTGCGGTATTGGGAATCCTCCGCATACACACGCTGAAGGTACGTCTTGGCCCGTCGCTTGTTTCCCATCTCCAGGTAGCAGCAGCCCAAATATAGCGAATCTCGGTCAGGTCGGGATCCGGATTGCGCCGGCGGAGCGGCGCCTTGGTAAACACCTCGACAGCGGCAGGGAAGTCTTGCATCTTCATGAGGCAAACGCCTACCGCTTTGAGATACTCCAAATTATCGGGTTCTTGCTTCCAGAGTCGTTGAAACAGAAGCAGTGCGCCCTCAGCATCATCTGTATAGAAGCGGCTGTAAGCGGCTGCGCGCAGCAGGTCAGAGTTGTTCTCTAACACTTCAGCCGGCAACAATGCCAGCCTCTCCTTAGCTGCGGCGTAATCCCCCGTCACGTAGGCTGCGACAGCGTCCAAAGCGGCTATGCGAGGATGAACCGAAGCAGCAGGCAGGGCGTCAGCCAGCCATTTGCGTGAGCCCACCCAATCCCCGGCACGGCAGCGCTGTACAGCATGATTAAACGCCCAGAGAGGGCGGTTCGATTCGTCCCGCAGCCAAATTCGCCCGTAGTAGATCATGAGGATAAGGCCTATGACCAGCAAGGGTGGAAAGAGAAACCCTGCCAAGGTTAAGCCAACGCCGTTGAGGAACCATCGTCTGCCCTTAAACTCATGGGTAAACGGCTGCAGATAGCACGGAACCGCCACCGGTTCGGCAGATGGTTCTGCCGGCGCTGGACGAGTTGTTGTCGTGGACAGTGACCGTTTGCGGGAGGCCCTCCAACTCTTGTGGGATATGTATGAAATGCCTGTACCCGGAAGGGAAAGGGTCCGCCGCACACCGGATGGTCCAATCGATACTCGGGCGCCTTTTACGCCAATACTTACCCCCAGGCCGCGTTTGCTCAGGTTCAGGCGCACACCTGGAGCGATTTTGAACGATTTGTGGAAGCGAAAACCCATATGTTCGCCTCCCCGCTTGTACTCCCTAGAGACCCATACCAGTGGCTGGTTCAGCTCCTACTGGATGAAACGGAACGCCTTACCCGAGGAAAGTCGAGTCCGTTGCCGTCTGAGCCCTCGTCCACCGCGTGACGGAGCTAGATCGGACAGCCAACTGACAGTGCTTAATTTTAACCCCCGAATTTTTCCGCAATCTCCCGCATCGCCCTGAGCGTGGACTGGGCCTCCCGCCAGAGCCACTGCTCATAAGCGCCCCGGTTCTCCCGGAGCTCCCTATAAACGGTGCGAATCTGATCGAATGACCCATCACACCCGTTGAGCCCGCCATTTGGCTGATACTGCCGAGACAGTTCTGCAAAGCGGCGGTCGATCTCCTCATCGCTGGCCAGGACCGATAGTCCCAGATGCTCATACTTGGTGGGCTCCAGCCGGGGCAGCGGATCCGGCACATTCTGCTCCTCCAGATGCCGGCGGGTCCGATCCACCGTCTCCCGCAAAAGAAGGATCATGATCCGTGAGCAGACCTCCGGCGGCAGCGGGTTGGCCCCGGGCGCCCCCACGATTTCCGCCCGCACTTCCGCCGGCGTCAGGCGCCGAAACTCCCCCGCTTTCTGCGCCCAAACCAGTTGATGGTCCTCCCAGCGGCAGGCCAGTCGGTGGAAGCTGATTTGGTCAACCAGATTCCCAAGATACCGCTGCAGAAATGCCCTCAGATTCCGGACCGACTCATCCCCATCGTTCCCATTCCCATCTGTTCGGCGGGAGCGATGCCACGGCCACCGTAACCAGGATCTGCTGCGGCCCTGCACGGGGCCGCTGCTTGCGTCAATAGCCCAAAAGCCGTTGGGACCGAGAAGCAGGTGATCGATCTCAACTTCCCGCTCGCCCAGCACCCGCACCCCGCTCAGG
>DATCKG010000067.1:0-16014 GCA_036562385.1 Symbiobacteriaceae bacterium | reverse complement strand
GCCCGCCAGGCGATATCCCGGCGATAGGTCTTGCCCTCAAACTCGATGGCCTCCACGCCGTAGTAGGCCCGCTCCAGGGCCTCGTCCAGGGTGGGCGCCTGGGCCATGACCCCCAGCACCCGGCCGCCGTTGGTGACCAGGACGCCCTCGTCGTCCACCCAGGTGCCGGCGTGAAAGACCGTCACGCCCCGCTCCTCCGCCTTGTCAAGGCCGGTGATGGGCAGTCCCTTCCGGTAGGAGCCCGGATAGCCGCCCGAGGCCAGCACGATGTTGACCGCCGCACCCGGCTTGAATCGCAGGTCTACCTCGTGCAGCCGCCCCTGCAGGCAGGCCTGCATGACCTCCAGCAGGTCGTTCTCCAGCAGCGGCAGCACCACCTGAGCCTCCGGGTCGCCGAACCGGACGTTGAACTCCAGCACCCGTGGACCGTCCGCGGTCAGCATCAGCCCGGCGAAGAGGCAGCCCACAAAGGGCGTCCCCCGGGCCGCCATGGCCCGGATGGTGGGCTCCAGGATCTGCCGCTGCACCTGCTCCGCGATCTCCGGGGTGTAGGCAGGCACCGGCGCATAGGTCCCCATGCCGCCGGTGTTGGGACCGGTGTCCCCCTCCCCGAGGCGCTTGTGATCCTGGGCCGCGACCATCTGCTTGATGGTCCGGCCGTCGGAGAAGGCCAGGACGCTGACCTCCTGCCCCTCCAGGTAGTCCTCGATGACCACCTTGAGGCCGGCCTCCCCCGCGGCGCGGTCCACAAACAGCGCCCGCAGGGCGTCGCGGGCCTCCTCCACCGTCTGGCAGACGGTGACGCCCTTGCCGGCGGCCAGGCCGTCGGCCTTCACCACGATGGGCGCACCGTGGGCCTCCACGTAGGCCAGGGCCGTCTCGTAGTCGGTGAAGCTGCCGTACCGGGCGGTGGGCACGCCAGCCTTGGTCATGAGTTCCTTGGCGAACTCCTTGGAGGCCTCCAACTGAGCAGCGGCCCGGCTCGGTCCGAAGGCCGGGATCCCGGCCTCCCGCAGGGCATCGGTCAGCCCCAGGGCCAGGGGATCCTCCGGCCCCACAATCACCAGGTCCGCCTTGATCTTCTTCGCCAGTTCCACCTGCCCGGCGATGTCCGTGGCCTTGACGTCGGGATGACACCAGGCAAAGCGGCTGATGCCGGGATTGCCCGGCGCCGCGTGCAGCTCATCAATCAGCCGGCTCTGGATCACCTTCCAGGCCAGGGCGTGCTCCCGGCCGCCTCCCCCTACAATCAGCACGTTCATGGCCAAGCCTCGATCCCTCCACGTCGCTGTCTCCGGTCCGCAGACCGCCTCTGCCTCGCTTAGTGGCGGAAGTGGCGCATGCCCGTAAACAGCATGGCGATGCCCAGTTCGTCGGCCTTGTCGATGGACTCCTGATCCCGGATGGAGCCGCCCGGCTGCACAATGGCCGCGATACCCGCCTCGCCGGCGGCTTCCACCACGTCCGGGAAGGGGAAGAACGCGTCGGAGGCCAGCACGGCGCCCCGGGCCCTGTCGCCCGCCTGCCGGAGGGCGTGCCGGGCCGCGTCGATCCGGTTCATCTGCCCGGCGCCCACCCCCAGGGTCTGGCCGCCTTTGGCCACCACGATGGCGTTGGACTTCACGTGCTTGCAGACCTTCCAGGCAAAGACCAGGTCCTCCATCAGTTCCGGCGGCACCGGCGCCCGGGTCACCGTCTTCCACCCGGTGGGATCCTCCTCGGCCACGTCCCACTCCTGCACCAGGTACCCGCCGGCCACCCGCTTCACGTCCAGGCCCGCGGGCGCCCGCCGGTCCAAGGGCCCGGTCTCCAGCAGCCGGAGGTTCTTCTTGCGGGTCAGCACCTGCAGGGCCTCCGGTTCAAAGCTCGGGGCGATGACGATCTCCAGGAAAATCTTGCTCAGCTCCTCGGCGGTCTCCCGGTCGCAGGGCCGGTTCAGAGCCACGATGCCGCCGAAGATGGAAACGGGATCCGCCTCGTACGCCTTCCGGTACGCCTCGGCGATGGTATCGGCCACCGCCACCCCGCAGGGATTGGTGTGCTTGACCGCCACCGCCGCGGGACGGTCAAACTCCTTCACCAGCGAAAGGGCCGCGTGGGCATCGTAGATGTTGTTAAAGGAAAGTTCCTTGCCGTGCAGCTGCCGGGCGCCGGCGATGGCCGTGCCTCCCTGGCCGGCCTCCCCCACCGCCGCGTAGAAGGCGGCCTTCTGGTGCGGGTTCTCCCCATAGCGCAGATCCTGCACTTTCGTCAGCTGAATGGTCAGCACGTCCGGGAATCCTGCTTCAGGGGCCGGCGGCTCCGTGCCGGCGATCCGGGCCTGCGCCAGCACCCGGCCCCGGTTGGCCAGCCAGCCGGCAATGGCCGTGTCGTAAGCACTGGTGTGTTGGAACGCCTCCACCATCAGTTCAAACTTGGTCGAAAGGGAGACGTCGCCGGTCTCCCGGAGTTCCTTCAGGACCTGGTCATACCGGGCGGGGTTGACCAGCACCACCACGTCCTGCCAGTTCTTGGCCGCGGCACGCACCATCGCGGGGCCACCGATGTCGATCTTCTCCACCGCCTCCTCCAGGGACACCTCCGGATTGGCCACCGTCTCCCGGAAGGGGTAGAGGTTGACCACCACCATGTCGATGGGTGTCACGCCGTGCTCCTTGAGCTGCGCCATATGGGTCCGGTTGCTCCGGACCGCCAGGATCCCCGCGTGGATCTGCGGCTGCAGGGTCTTGACCCGGCCGTCCAGGATCTCCGGAAAACCGGCCACCTGGGAAACCTCCAGTACCGGCAGCCCCGCCTCCTGCAGCGTCCGGTAAGTGCCGCCGGTGGAGAGGATCTCCACCCCCAGGTCCACCAGTTGCTTCGCGAACTCAACAATACCGGTCTTATCATATACGCTGACCAGGGCACGCTTTACAGACATCAGGCACGCCTCCTACCCACACCATCCAGCCGCTTACGTCCGCGGCCCCGGCCTCCCGGGGCCCTTGCCCAGATCCGGGCGGTAGGCGTCCCGGTCCAGCCAGTACCTCCGTTCATGGCCGGCCAGGTACGCCAGGATCGGATCACGGTAAGTGGACCACGTGATGTAGCGGGCCACGTCCTCCCGCCGCACCCAACGGGCCTCGATCACAAACTCGTCTTCCGGCCTCTCCCTGACCGCACCGGTCACCACCCGGCAGGAAAAGACGTGGACCAGATAGTGGCTGTCGTCCACGCAGTTGTGGGCGTCGATGACACAGGCCAGCTCCACCGGCGCCACCAGGACGCCGGTCTCTTCCTGCACCTCCCGCACCACGCAGTCCAGCAGGGACTCCCCTACCTCCAGGCGCCCGCCCGGCAGGGACCAGACTTCCCCGATGGGCCAGCGATTGCGTACCAGCAGGATGTTGTCACCATCCTCCACCAGGCCGAGGGCGATGATGTACTGGATCCCCACGATCACACCCCTCCGCTAAAACAGGTGGTACCGGGGGCGCCGGTCCGCCAGCCAGGTCAGAAGCGGTTTCAGCCAGGGCCGGTAGTTCATGTACTGCCGAATCTCCCGGGGACTCACCCACTTCACCTGGGTGACGTCCTCGTCCTCCGCCTGAACGCCCAGCGATCCGCCCACGATCCGGGCGTGAAAATAGATCTGCAGATACCATTCCTGCCGGGCCGGTACGAACCATTCGGTGATGAAAGCCAGTTCCTGCGGCGTCACATCCAGGCCGGTCTCCTCCCGGACCTCCCGCTTCAGGGTCTGCACCAGAGACTCCCCTTCCTCACAGGAGCCCTTGGGCAGCGACCAGTGGGAACGGCCGTGGCTCTGGTTGCGGACCAGCAGAACCCGGCCGTGCTGATCCAGCAGGACGGCCCCCACAGCCAATCGCCTGACACAAGCCATGCGTCCACCTCCCGGGCAGCCCCAGCCGTTCCCACTCCGAGCGGGCCGGCGGCACCAGAAGCTAGTCTATCCCACCACCACGCGGCGGCCCACCACCCGAAGCTTTCCGAGGGCGAAAAGCTGAATCGCCTCGGGATAGATCCGGTGCTCTTCCTTCAGGATCCGCTCCGCCAGGGTTTCCTCCGTATCGTCCTCCAGCACAGGCACCGCCGCCTGGCAGATGATGGGACCGCCGTCCATCTCCTCGGTGACGAAGTGCACCGTGCAGCCGGTGATCTTCACGCCGTAATCCAGGGCCTGTTTCTGGGCCCGGAGCCCCTTGAACGCGGGCAGCAGGGAGGGATGGATGTTCATCACCCGCCACGGGAACGCATCCAGCAGCGGCTTATGGACGATCCGCATGAAGCCGGCCAGGCAGACCAGGTCCACTTGCCGGGCCTTCAGCTCCTCCGCCAGCGCCGCGCTGTACGCCACCCGGGAGGGGGAGGCCTTGGGATCCAGGAACAAGGCCTCCACTCCGGCCTTCCGAGCCCGCTCCAGGCCCGGAGCATCCGGCTGATCCGAGATCACCACCACGACCTGGCCGTCGATACGGCCATCCCGGCAAGCATCCAGGATCGCCTGCAGATTGGAACCCCTGCCGGAGATCAGAACGCCGATGCGGATCATCGGATCACCTCCACGCCTGCTTCGCCGGCGACCACCTCGCCCACCACCCAGGCCTGCTCGCCGAGTTCCCGGGCTGCCGCGGCCACGGCCTCGGCCTGCTCCGCCGGCACCGCCAGCACCATGCCCAGGCCCAGGTTGAAGGTGGACTCCATCTCCCTGGGCTCCACCGGCCCCAGGCGCTGGATCAGATCAAAGACCGGCGGCACGGGCCAGGATCCGTAGCGCACCACCGCCCGGCACCCGGCCGGCAGCATCCGCGGGATGTTCTCGTGCAGGCCGCCGCCGGTGATGTTGGCCACGCCACGGACGTCGAAACGCTCCAGCAGCGCCAGCACCGACCGGGCGTAGATGCGGGTGGGGGTGAGCATCTCCTCCAGCACCGTCTTGCCTCCCAGTTCCGGCGGCCGGTCCTCCAGGTCGAAGGCGCCGCCGTCCGCCTTCAGCAGGATCCGCCGGGCCAGGGAGTAGCCGTTGGAGTGCAGGCCGCTGGAGCCCAGGGCCACCAGCCGGTCCCCGGGCTTGACCCGCTCACCGGTGATGATCCGGTCCCGGTTGACGATGCCCACCACAAAACCCGCCAGGTCGTATTCGCCGGGGGCGTACATGCCGGGCAGCTCCGCCGTCTCGCCCCCCACCAGGGCACAGCCGGCCAGCACGCAGCCGTCGGCGATGCCCTTGACCACCTGTTCCAGCACTGCCAGGTCCTTCTTCCCGGTGGCAATGTAGTCCAGGAAGAAGAGGGGCTCGGCGCCCTGGCAGAGGATGTCGTTGACACACATGGCCACCAGGTCCTGGCCCACGGTGTCGTGCCGGCCGCTCAGAAAAGCCAGCTTCAGCTTGGTCCCCACCCCGTCGGTGCCGCTTACCAGCACCGGGTCCGGGTAGCGGGACAGGTCCGGGGCGAAAAAGCTGCCGAAGGAGCCGATGCCCCCCAGCACCCCCGGCCGGTGGGTACGGCCGGTGTGCTGGGCGATCCGGCGGATCAGTTCATAATGCCGCTCCCGGTCCACTCCCGCGTCCCGGTAAGTCAGCGGTCCCTTAGTCATCGCCGATCACCCCTTCTGAGCGGCACTGCTCCGCCTCCTCGGGAATGGGCACCGGGTAGTCCCCGGTGAAGCACGCCAGGCAGAAGTTGCTGGCGGTGCTGCCGATGCGCCGGACCGCCTCCACCATCCCCTCCAGGGAGAGGTAATAGAGGCTGTCCGCGCCGATCTCATCCCGGATGGCCTCCACGTCCCGCCCCTTGGCCACCAGTTCCTTCCCCCGGGAGGTGTCGATGCCGTAGTGGCAGGGGAAGCGATAGGGCGGGGAGGAAATCCGCAGGTGGACCTCCCGGGCGCCGGCCTCCCGGAGCAGCGCCACCAGGTACCGGGAGGTGGTGCCCCGCACGATGGAGTCATCCACCAGCACCACCCGCTTCCCCTCCATCACCTTCCGCAGGGGATTGAGCTTCAGCTTCAGGGCCGACTGGCGCCGGGCCTGGGAGGGCAGGATGAAGGTCCGGGCGATGTAGCGGTTCTTCACCAGCCCCACCTCATAGGGAATGCCCGACTCCTCGGCATATCCCGTGGCCGCGGAGATGGAGCTGTCCGGCACGCCGATGACGATGTCGGCATCCGCAGGCGCCTCCCGGGCCAGCTGCCGCCCCATCTCCTTGCGCACCGCGTGCATGTTGACGCCCTCCAGCTGGCTGTCGGGGCGGGCAAAATAGATGAACTCGAAAATGCAGGGAGAGGGGACCACCGGCGTGATCACCGTCTGAGAGCGCAGGACCCCGCCACGGGAGATGGTGATCATCTCCCCGGGAGCCACCTCCCGGACGAACTCCGCGCCGATGGTATCGAAGGCGCAGGACTCCGAAGCCAGCACCCACGCGTCCCCCAGCCGTCCGAGCTGCAGCGGCCGGATGCCATGGGGATCCCGGACGCCGATCAGCCGGTCCGCCGACAGGATCACGAGGGCGAAGCCGCCGTGCACCTGGTTGACCGCGTGGATCACGCTTTCCTCCAGGCTTTCCTTCTTGGCCCGGACGATCAGGTGGGCCAGCACCTCGGTATCCGTGGTGGTGGAGAAGATGGCCCCCTCATCCTCCAGCTGCAGGCGGATCAGGTCGGCATCCACCAGGCTGCCATTGTGGGCCAGGGCCATCCGGCCCCGCCGGGAGTTGACCAGAATCGGCTGGGCGTTGCTGAACTGGGACGCGCCGTTGGTGGAGTAGCGGACATGACCGATGGCCATGTGCCCCTGCAGGCGGTCCAGCACCGACGGATGATCGAAGACTTCGGTGACCAGGCCCATCCCCTTGATGATCTGGAGGTTGGTGCCGTCCGAGGTGACGATGCCCGCGCTCTCCTGTCCCCGGTGCTGCAGGGCGATCAAGGCCTGATGCGTCACCCGCGCCGCCTCCGGGTGCCCGAAGATGCCAAAGACGCCGCACTCATCCACCGGCCCCTTGGCCGGGTGGGTGGCAAAGCCCTGCCGATAAGGCCACAGGGCAAGCTCCAGCGCCTTATCGGCCTTCACTCGCCCATCCAACGGGGGATCGCCTCCTTGTACGCCTTCTCCAGTTCCTCCATCGGCAGGTCAACCAGCGTCTGCCGCCGGTACACCTGCGACGAGACCGCACCCGGGGACAGCCCGGTGATCTGGAACCGGCCGGAGTTGGTCACATCCCCCAGGATCTGATGGGGAATCCCGTTCCCCGCCAGGATGGCAAGCAGCCGCGGCATGTCCTCCTGCCGGGCGGTCAGCAGAATCCGGGACTGGCTTTCACCGAAAAGGGCGCTGTCGATCCGCCCGTTGATGAACAAGTTCACCTGGCAGCCCCGGGCGCCGGGCGCCGCGGCCAGGGCCATCTCCGCCAGGGCCACCGCGAGGCCGCCCTCCGCGACGTCGTGGGCCGCGGTGACCAGTCCCTCATGGATCAGCTTGAGCACCACGTCCTGGATCCGCTTCTCCATCTGCAGGTCCAGTTCCGGAGCATCCCCGCCCACCAGGCCGTGGATCACCTTCAGGTACTCCGATCCGCCCAATTCGTCCCGGGTCTCCCCCACCAGGACAATCACGTCATCCTGCTGCTTGAAGCCCGGCGTCACCAGGCGGTCCAGGTTCTCGTGGATGGCAACCATGCCGATGGTCGGGGTCGGATAGATGGCCTCCCCGTCGGTCTCGTTGTAGAAGGAGACGTTGCCGCCGGTCACCGGCGTCTCCAGGACCCGGCAGGCCTCGGCGATGCCCTCCACCGCCTCGTCAAAGGTCCAGAAAATCTCCGGCTTTTCCGGGTTTCCGAAGTTCAGACAGTTGGTGATGGCCACCGGCCGTGCGCCGGTCACCACGCAGTTGCGGGCCGCTTCCGCCACCGCGATGGCCGCGCCCCGCCGCGGGTTCAGATAGACGTACCGGGCATTGCAGTCGATGGAAACCGCCAGCCCCAGGTTCTTGCCCGCCTTGGTCACCGAGTCCAGCCTGAGCACGGCCGCGTCGCCGCCGGGGCCCACCACGGTGTCGAGCATGCCCTTGTGTTCGCACTGGCGGTAAATCCATTCCCGGCTGCCGATGTTGGGGCTGCCCAGCAGTTTCAGCAGGACCTCGTTGTAGTCCTCAGGCTGCGGAACGGTGCTGACGTCGAAGCGGCGCAGCTCGGCCACATAAGCAGGCTCCCGCTTCTCGGGATGGTAGACCGGCGCGCTGGCCAGGGCCTTGGCGGGCACCTCCGCCACCACCTTTTCCCCATCCCGGACCCGGATCATGCCGTCGTCGGTCACGTGGCCGATCACCGCGCAGAGCAGGCCCCACTTCCGGAAGATGGCCTCCACCTCCGGCTCCCGGCCT
Source organism: Symbiobacteriaceae bacterium (assembly GCA_036562385.1). Classification (GTDB taxonomy): domain Bacteria; phylum Bacillota; class Sulfobacillia; order Symbiobacteriales; family Symbiobacteriaceae; genus DATCKG01. The sequence goes on along the minus strand of DATCKG010000067.1, from coordinate 7,631 downwards.
TTCTGGACGCAGAGCAGCATCCGCTCCTGGGACTCGGAAAGCAGGAACTCCCAGGGCTCCATTCCCTCTTCCCGGGCCGGCACCTTCCGCACGTCGAGTTCGATGCCCACGCCGCCCCGGGCAGCGATCTCGCTGGAAGAGGAAATCAGCCCCGCGGCGCCCATGTCCTGGATGCCCACCACCGCATCGGTTTCAAGAGCCTCCAGACAGGCCTCCAGGAGCCGTTTCCCCAGGGATGGATCCCCCACCGGAACCGTGGGCCGGTTCTCCTGGGCGCCCTCCGTGAACTCCGCGGAGGCCAGCAAGGAAGCGGCATGGATGCCGTCCCTTCCGGTCGGACCGCCCACCACCATGATGGAATTGCCCACGCCCCTGGCCACGCCCTTGCGGATCTTGTCCGGCCGGACGATGCCCACGCACATGGCGTTGACCAGGCAGTTGCCCCGGTAGGACTCGTCAAAGTAGACCTCGCCCCCCACGGTGGGAATTCCCGCACCGTTGGCATAGTAGCCGAGGCCCTTCACCGCGCCCGCAAAGAGCTGGCGCTGCTTCGGATCATCCAGGGGGCCGAACCGCAGCGAATCGAGAACGGCGATGGGGCGGGCGCCCATGGTGAAGATATCCCGCAGCATGCCCCCCACGCCGGTGGCGGCGCCGTGGAAAGGCTCCACAAAGCTCGGATGATTGTGGGACTCCGCCTTGAAGGCCACCGCCAGATCCTCGGTCACCTGCACGACGCCGGCGTTCTCGCCGGGACCCTGCAGGACCCGGGGGCCCTGGGTGGGCAGCTTCTTCAGGGTCGCCTTGGAGTGCTTGTAGCCGCAGTGCTCCGACCACATCACGCCGAACATCTGCAGTTCCGTGTAGTTGGGCTCCCGGCCCAGGATGTCGCAGACCCGCCGGTATTCTTCCTCCGTCAGGCCCACCTCGGTCCAAACCTGCTCAGACACGTCCAGCCCTCCCCTTCAGGTCGCTGATCTATGCCAACACCCGCTGCAGCCGCTGCAGCACGTCCACATAGCGGGCGGTTGTCTCCGCCACCAGCCGCTCCGGCAGCTGGGGAGCCGGCGGCCGCTTGTTCCAGCCAATTTGCTCCACGTAGTCCCGGATCGGTTGCTTATCCAGACTGTCGATGGGCTCCCCCGGGCGGTACCGGTCCGCCGGCCAGTAGCGGCTGGAATCGGGGGTCAGCGCCTCGTCGATCAGGATGATCTCATCCCCGTCAAAGCCGAACTCGAACTTGGTATCCGCCAGGATGATCCCGGCAGCCTCCGCCTTCGCCGCAGCGGCCTTGTACAGCGCCAGGGACCGCTCCTTGAGGAAGTCGGTCACCCGGTCGCCGTACAGCTCCCGCACCCGGCTTTCGGAGACGTTTTCGTCATGCCCTTGATCGTTCTTCAACGCCGGCGTGAAGATCGGCTCTGGCAGCCGGTCGTTCATCCGGAGGCCCGCCGGGAGCTTCACGCCGCAGACGGAACCGGTCTGCTGGTACTCCTTCCACCCGGAGCCCGCCAGGTACCCCCGCACCACGCACTCCACGTCGATCCGGCGGGTCCGCCGCACCACCATGGAGCGGCCTTCCAGAAGGGGCAGCACCTCCTCCGGCAGACCCAGTCCCGTCAGATCCGTGGTCAGGAAGTGGTTGGGGCAGATGGACCGGGTGGCCTGGAACCAGAGCACCGACAGTTGCGTCAGCACCCGGCCCTTCTCCGGAATGCCCTGATCAAAGACCACGTCGAAGGCGGAAAGCCGGTCAGTGGCCACCATCAGCAGCCGGTCGTCAGGCAGTGCAAAGATTTCCCGGACCTTCCCCCGGTGTATCCGGGGGATGCCGAGATCAGGACATGTCAGCATCACCGTCACGGATCCGCGCCTCCCCGCCCGGAATTCCTCACAGCAGCCGCATGATCAGATAGGCAACCGCCACGCCCAAAATCGGACTTAGAATCCGCAGCAGGCGGCTGCGGGGGGCCACCAGTACCAGCGAAGCGGTGACCACCCCGCCCGCCAGGATGCCGGCGACGATTCCTTTGATCGTCATGACTCTGTCAGCCCCAGTCGGGCGAAGATGGTATCCACGTGCCGCAGGTGCCGCTTCACGTCAAAGGCGTCGTCCAGTTCCTTGGGCGACAGCAGCGCCTGGACAGTGGGATCCTGCTCCAAAAGCTTCCGAAGATGGATCCCCTCGGTCCAGGACCGCATCGCGTTCTGCTGCACCACCGCGTAGGCCTGCTCCCGGCTGAGCCCCTTCTCCACCAGCGCCAAGAGCACGTTGCCGGAAGAGGTGAGGCCGTAGGACATGGCCATGGAGCGCTTCATGTTCTCCGGATAGACCAGCAGGTTCTCCACGATCCAGGTCATCCGGTCAATCAGGTAATCCGCCAGCGTGGTGGAATCCGGCAGGATCACCCGCTCCACCGAGGAGTGGGAGATATCCCGCTCATGCCACAGCGCGATGTCCTCCAGCGCGGCGATGGCGTTGGCCCGCAGCACCCGGGCCAGGCCGGAGATCTGCTCCAGGGCCACCGGGTTCCGCTTGTGGGGCATGGCGCTGGAACCCTTCTGCCCCTTGCTGAAGGGCTCTTCCACCTCGCGGGTCTCGGTCTTCTGCAAGAGCCGGAACTCCACCGCCATGGCGTCCAGGGTAGAACCCAGGATCGCCAGGGTGGTCATGAGCTGGGCGTGCCGGTCCCGCTGCAGCACCTGGGTGGAAATCTCCGCGGGCTTCAGCCCCATGCGGGTGCAGACGTACTCCTCCACCCGGGGATCGCTGTTGCCGTAATTGCCCACCGCACCGGAGAGCTTGCCCACCGCGATCATCTGGCGGGCCTGTTCCAGGCGCACGGCGTCCCGCTTCAGTTGGGCGTAAAAGACCGCCAACTTCAGGCCGAAGCTGGTGGGCTCCGCGTGCACCCCGTGGGTCCGACCCATGATGGGGGTGTACTTGAACTCCAGGGCCCGCTTCCCCACCACCTCGATCAGCCGGTCCAGCCCGGCCTGAATCTCCCGCACCGCCTCGTTCAGGATGGCAGAGAGGGCCGTATCCACCACGTCGGTGGAGGTGAGGCCGTAGTGGATGAACCGGGCCGACGGGTGGTTGATCCGCTCCGCGCACGCGGTGGTGAACGCGATCACATCGTGGCGGGTGGTCTTCTCGATCTCCTCCACCCGGCGGACGAAGTCGGCATCCACGGTGAACATCCGCTTTTTCAGTTCCGCCACCTCATCCTTGGGGAGGACGCCCAGTTCGGCCCAGGCCTCGCAGGCCAGGATCTCCACCTCCAGCCACTTCTGGAAGCGATACTCCGGCGACCAAAGCCGCGCCATGTTCGGTCGGGTGTAACGTGCAATCATGGGAGCACCTCTCCTCTGTCAACAATCCAGTGGGGTATAAATTTTTGCACCACTTCCCGATCTTCCCCGCAATTCCCTGCCGCCGGAGGCGATCCCACGGCCGCCCCGCTGCGGGGCCGGAGGACAAGAAAAGGGCCCGGGGAAACCCGAGCCCCGCCGGTCACAAGGCAACGAAGTAGTAGAGGAAGAAGAGCGCGAGGATGTACATCATCCAGTGGACCTTCTTGGCCCGGCCGATGAGCACGTTGAGTACCACGTAGGAGATGAAGCCCAGCGCGAGGCCGGTGGCGATGGAGAAGGTAAAGGGCATCATGAGGGCCGTGATGATGGCCGGCAGCGCTTCGGCGAAGTCGTTCAGGTCGATCTGCAGGATCGGGGAGGCCATCAGGATGCCGACGATGATCAGGGCCGGGGCCGTCGCTTCACCGGGGATCACCGCGACCAGCGGAGAGAAGAAGGCAGCCAGCAGGAAGAGCAGGGCGGTGACCACGGCGGTCAGGCCGGTCCGTCCGCCGGCAGCGACCCCGGCGGCGCTCTCCACATAGGTGGTGGTGTTGCTGGTACCCAGCAGCGCGCCGATGATGGTGCCCAGGGAGTCGCAGACCAGCGCCCGGCTGCTGCCCTTCAGGGAGCCATCCTCCTCCAGCAGGCCGGCTTTGCCGGCCACGCCCACGAAGGTGCCGATGGTGTCAAACAGGTCGGCGAAGAACATCGAGAAGATGATGGTGAACATGCTGAGCTGCAGGGCCCCCGCCAGGTCAAGCTGCAGGAAGGTCGGGGCCAGCGAAGGCGGCATGCTCACAATCCCGTCAGGCAGCGGAGTAAGACCTAGAGGCACGCCGATGGCCGTGGTGACAGCAATGCCGATCAGAATCGCGCCGGGAACCTGCAGGGCCACCAGGGCGCCGGTGATCACCAGGCCGATGATCGCCAGCAGGGGCCCCGGAGCGGTCAGGTCGCCCAGGGCAACCAGGGTGGCCTCATTCGGAAGGATGATGCCAGCATTCTTGAGACCGATCAGCATGATGAAAAAGCCGATACCGGCGCTGACGGCATGCTTCAGCGATGCCGGAATGGCCTTGATCATCAATTCCCGCAGGCCGGTCAGCGTGACGATCAGGGCCAACACACCCGAGATGAACACGCAGCCCAGGGCGGTCTGCCAGGGCAGGCCCATGCTCACGCACAGCGTGAAGGTAAAGAACGAGTTCAGTCCCATACCGGGCGCCAGAGCGAAAGGCCAGTTGGCAAACAACCCCATCACCAGCGTGGACAGGGCGGACGCCAAGATGGTGGCCGTGATGACCGCGCCCTTGTCCATGCCAGCCTGGGCCAGGATGGAGGGGTTCACAGCGATGATGTAGGCCATGGTCACAAACGTGGTGAGTCCGGCGATCACTTCGGTACGCACCGTGGTCCCCGCGGCCGACAGCCCGAAGAACCGGTCCAGGATGCCCTGGGACGGTGCGCCCGCACGCTCCTGCAGCGTTGCCACGACGGTAACCTCCTTGCTGTGTGATAGGCCCGACGATCCTGACGACAGCGAGCGGCTGGAAACGACAGGCGGGTAGACTTCACTCGCGACCGTGAGTGAAACCTACCCGCCCGGGCTTTTCCCCCATCGGTGTAGCCGGAACGGTTCCGGCCTGCGCCGCTCGGTCACGGTCCGGCGCCCCCAAGGCGCCGCGGAACCCTAGGCACACTTTCCTCATGAGCCCGCTGTCGCCACCTCTACTGTAGGGTGTCCCGATGGGCCGTGTCAACCCAAAACCCGAACTTTTTTCGATTGCATCCTTTAATCGTTCGGACATGTCCGTACGACCAAGCCTTTTCGGCACAGATTTTCCGTCTTCAGCCATCCCTTTCCACCAGGAGCGCGACAAATGGGGGCGGGACACCGCCCCGCCCCCGTTTCCGGCACACCCTATTCCCATTCGATGGTCCCGGGCGGCTTGGAGGTCATGTCGTAGACCACCCGGTTCACCTGCGGCACCTCGTTCAGGATCCGGTTGCTGATCCGCTCCAGCACGTCCCATGGGAACCGGTAGAAATCCGCGGTCATGCCGTCCTCGGAGGTCACCGCCCGCAGCACCACGGGGTATGCGTAGGTCCGCTCGTCCCCCATGACGCCGACGCTCCGCACATCCGGCAGCACCGCAAAGGCCTGCCAGATCTTGTCGTACAGCCCCGCCTTCCGGATCTCCTCCAGGTAGATGGCATCGGCCTCCCGCAGGATGGCCAGCTTCTCGGGGGTTACTTCCCCCAGCACCCGGATGGCCAGCCCCGGCCCCGGGAAGGGATGGCGCCCCACAATCTCCTCCGGCAACCCCAGGGCCCGGCCCACGGCCCGGACTTCGTCCTTGAACAGCTCCCGCAGGGGCTCAATCAATTCAAACTGCAGATCCTCCGGCAGCCCGCCCACGTTGTGATGGCTCTTGATGGTGGCTGCGGTGGCAGTGCCGGACTCGATGACGTCCGGATAAACCGTACCCTGCACCAGAAAATCGATCTTACCCAATTTGCGGGCCTCGTCCTCGAAGACCCGGATGAACTCGTTGCCGATGATTTTCCGCTTCTGCTCCGGATCCCGGACGCCCGCCAGTTTGCTCAGGAACCGCTGGGAAGCATCCACGTGGATCAGCCGCATGTGGAAGGTATCCCGGAACGTCTGCACCACCTGCTGCGCCTCGCCCTTCCGCAGGAGGCCGTGGTCCACGAAGATGCAGGTCAGGTCGTCGCCGATGGCCCGATGGACCAGCACCGCCGCCACGCTGGAGTCAACACCACCGGAAAGGGCGCAGAGCGCCTTCCGCCCGGCCGCCCGCTCCCGGATCTGCCGCACCTGCTCCTCGATGAAGGAGGCCGTCGTCCAGTCACCCTTGCAGCCGCAGATCCGGAAGAGGTAGTTCGCGATGAGCTCCTTGCCCTGGAGGGTGTGGACCACCTCAGGGTGAAACTGAACCCCGTACAGTTTTCGCTCATCATCACCAATGGCAGCGGTGGCGGTGTTCGCGGTGGAACCGATAATGCGGAAGCCCGGCGGCGGGGCCACCACCACATCGCCGTGGCTCATCCACACCTGGGTCTCCGGATCCAGCCCGGCCAGCAGCGGGTGGTTCGGCTCCTTCACCTGCAGGATCGCCTTGCCGTACTCCCGCTTCGCCGCCGGACGGACATCGCCGCCCAGTTCCTTGCTCAGTAGCTGCATGCCGTAGCAGATGCCAAGGATGGGGATGCCCAGCCGGAAGATCTCCGGATCGCACTTCGGCGCCCCCTCGCCGTAAACGCTGGCGGGCCCGCCGGAGAAGATGATTCCTTTGACCCCTTCGGCACGGAACCGCTCCGCCGGCGTCGTGTGCGGCCAGACTTCGCAGTAGACCTGCTGTTCGCGGACCCGCCGGGCGATCAGTTGGCCGTACTGGGCCCCGAAATCAAGCACGACGATCAGATCTGTCCCACGAGCCATCTACCGCTTCTTCCCCTCGTACACCTCTGGTTTCAGAATGCAAATCTCCCTGAGGTTCCGGTATTTCTCCGCATAATCGAGGCCGTTGCCACAGACGAAGAAATCCGGCACCACAAAGCCGCAGTAATCAATCGTGACGTCCACCTTCCGGCGCGACGGCTTGTCCAGCAGGGTCGCCGTCCGCACGGAAGCCGGCCCCCGCTGCGTGAGATACTCCTTCAGGAACTTGATGGTAAGGCCGGTGTCTACAATATCCTCTACAATCAACACATGACGGCCTTCCAGGGTATAGTCCAGATCCAGCAGCACCCGATGCACGCCGGTGGACTTGGTGGAAGGCCCGTAGGAGGAGATGCGCATGAAATCCAGTTCGGCGGGAATGGTGATGGCTCGGAACAGGTCCGCGCAGAACAGGGCGGCACCCTTCAGAATGCCCACCACCACCAGGTCCTTACCCTTATAATCCTCGGAAATCTGGGCGCCCATCTCCCGGACACGTTTCTGAATCTGCTCTTCAGTGATCAAGACCCGTTCGACATCTTCTAGCACAACCCAAGACCCCTCTCGTTGCACTTTGGCAGCAGCGGATGGTGCGACTACAGCGGCGCATTCCATAATCATTCAAAGTCTACTCGCACGGACTGGCAGCGTCAAGGTATGCCAGCCCCCTGTGTCAAGCGCCAGTGATTTTGTCACCTGAAACTCGTCAGTGATCCTGTCACCCCGGATGTGGTAGAATGGGCCTGGCGTGGGATCACTGCTGGTTTTCGCCAGGGGTGATCTTTGGCGGGCCTACGTGACGACGTAGCGC
>DATCKG010000061.1:0-3650 GCA_036562385.1 Symbiobacteriaceae bacterium | reverse complement strand
CTGCGCACCCGGTTGTTCAAAGGTGCGATCCACTTGGCAGGCAGCTTGCTCGCCCCCAGCATCACGCCGATCACCGAGCCCACGGTGGCCCCGTTGCAGTCGGTATCCCAGCCGCCCATCACGGCGTTGCAAATGGTCCGTTCATAATCGCCTTCCCCGTAGATCAGGGCTGCCACCAGCAGCGCCGCGTTGTTGATGGTGTGGACCCAGTGGTAATGGCCGTACCGCTCGTAGATTCGGTCCACGGCCCCCTCCCAGGTAGCTTCCCGCTCCGGCAGGGACAGGGCAAAGCGGATCGCCTCGGCCAGCCGACTCCCGGGCGGGATCTGCGCAAGGCCCATCTCCACTGCCTCCCGCACATCACGGGCGACGAAAGCGCCTGCTAGCGTGGCGGCCACAAACATCTCACCGTAGATCCCGTTCTTCACGTGACTCAACCTGGCGTCCCGCCAGGCCATGGCGGCCGCCTCCCGGGGCCGGCCGGGGTTGATCCAGCCGAAGATGTCACCGCGGATCTGGGCACCGATCCACTCCCGGTAAGGATTCCGGTACATGGCGGTCTCCGGCGGCTCCTTCAGGAGAAGCAGGTTCATATAGGCAATCCGCTCGGCAGTAAAGACGGTCAGCACCGGCAGCATCTGAAGCCACGCCTGGGCGATGTTTTCGGTGGTAAAGTCCCGCCCGTGCTCCTCCAAGACGTGGAGATTGAGCATGGGGTAGTTCAGGTCGTCATCTTCCGGCATGCAAACAATGTTCTCTTCCAAGCTGTTCAGGCGGGACTTACGGTTCCATGGGTAGCGGGCTTCCACCTCCGGGGGAAGCCCCACCGCCGTAAAGTAACGATCCAAGGGCCAACGGCCTGTCGCTTCGAGAATGGCCCGAATCCCCTCCCTGGGCACCTTCTCCACTGGCTTGCCTAGCAAACAGCCGGCAGCACGGCCCAGCCAGGCCCCTTTCAACCGATCCAAGAGTTCATCCCGGCTGAAACGCGGCAACGTACCAGCATCTCCGCCGCCGGGGCAGAGCGCCTCAATGGCGGAGAGTTCCGACGGCTCCAGGGGATCCGTGGGCGAGGGAAGCGCTTCCACTTCGTCCATGATCTCGCGGGCCAGTTCCCGAAGCGCCGTCAGATCCGCTCCGGAGGCCGCCGCCTCCTCCCAGCGCCGCCGGTAGGCAGCTACCTCTTTCCCTTCCTCCTCCGCCTGCTTCAGTTCATGGAGCACCAGTTCCTCGGGCTTGATCCAGGTGATCCTCACAACTGCTCACCTCTTCATTGCGTCCTCAGCCCGCCGCCGTACTGCCCCCTGGCCACACCAAGGCACGGGATCCCGGTCAGGAACTGATCCCGGCCAGGTCGCGTGCCAAGTCCGCCAGGTTCACGCCCGCCAGTTCGGGAAGGCAGATACCAGCCAACCGGCACCGCTCCCGCCAAGCAGGCGGAATCAGTTCCTCACCGGCCAGGGCTCCGCAGAGGCCACCCACCAAGGCCGGCAGGGAGTCAGCAGCCCGGGCAAAGGCCGCAGCAACCGGAAGGGATTGGGCCAGATCACCGCCGGTGATCCGAACCAACGCAAGGGTGAGGGGGATGGTCTCCGGAGCCAGGGAACCGTAGCTATAAATTGGTGAAAGGATGCCGTCAGACAAGGCCGGAATCACGGCAAAGGGGCTTTCCGCGCCGTCGCTGAGCGACAGGGCCTTGGCGGTCTGCCGGGCAATCCAGGACCCTTCGGGCAGTTCCCGCAGGGCTGCCGCGACCGCCTCCTCCGCGTTGCCGCCCCCGGCTGCCACCGCCACAGCCGCGGCCATGGCCCGGGCTGCCCAGAGACCGTCCAGGGCATTGGTGACGGCAGCGTCCCGCTCGGCCAGCGCAGCCGCCCGTTCCGGGTCACCGGCACAACATGCGCCGATGGGAACCGCCCGAACCGCCGCCGCATCGTCCATGTAGTGGGCGTTATCATGGCCGGATTGGGGAGGCAGCACGCCCCGCCGGAGGTTGTGGAGCGCCCCCTGAACGCTGACGGGACCGCGTACAGGCTCCTGCCGTGCGGCCAGATCGCGCCAGGCATCGATCAGCACCTCTGGCTCCATCCGGCCGGACGTACGAATCAGCAGCATCGCCGTGAAGGCGGCCCACTCGGCGTCGTCGCTGGGCCCCAACCGCAGGGGCTCCACCGGCTGGTTCAGACTGAACGGGACCGGGGGACGAGTCACATGGGTCGACTCCCCCTCCGCATCCAGTTCCCGCCTAAGCCGCCGGGTCCAGAACGGAAGCTGGTAGGACCGGTGATACTGCGCAGGCCAGCCCAGTGCATCGCCCGCGGCTAACCCCAGCAGGGCGCCGGCCACACGGGAGACCCGGGCTTCCGAACCATCCGACATACTACCGCCCCTCCCTCCGGGCCAGAGCTGCGTCGGCCAGGGCATCAGCCATCTCCAGAACGTGCAGCCCTGCCACCGTGCGAATACAGGTTCCTTTCACAGCGGTGATCGCTGCCGCCCACCGGGCAGGGACAGCTTCCAGTCCCCCCGTGGCACCGGCCAGGGCCCCGGCCATCGCCGCGATGGTATCGGCGTCCCGACCACAGTTCACCCCGGCCAGCACCGCATCAACAAAGCGTCCTCTGGCCGCGAGGTAGGCACCGAAGGCGAATCCCACGGCTTCCGGGGCCAGGTCCGTCCAGTGGTAGTAAGTGAGTGCAAGAGCCTCGTAGAGCGGTTCCAGGGCAGACCAGGGGTCCGGGGCCGTCAGGCCGATCGCGCCAGCCGTCCGCAGCGCCCGGGCGGTCCAGGAATCCGCCGGTACGTGGGCAAGGGCTGCCTCCCAGACCTCCTCGGGGGTAGCGCCGGCCATGGCAACTGCGACCCCCGCGGCCACCGCCTGGCCGGCGTAGATCCCTTCGCCGGAGTGGCTTACGGCACCGTCCACCGCGGTCAGATGTGCGGCCAGTGCAGGGTCGCCGGCCGCGAAGATCCCCGAAGGGGCAGCCCGCATGGCCAGCCCGTCGCTCCAGCTATGGCAGTGCTGCCCGGAGGCCGGCGGCTCCAGCCCGGCCCGCAGGTTCTCGATGGTGGCCATCTCGCTGAAGCCGGCGCCCTTAAAGCCCCCGGTCTGGCTGCAGATGTCCCGACGCCAGGCCTCCGCCACGTGGGTGGAGGTCAGCCCGATGCCGTGCCGCAAGAGCAGCCGGGCATAAAAGAGCGCGTATTCGGTATCGTCGCTGCCTGCCGGCTGGTCGGTGACAAAGTCGGTAATCCGGCCCCACCGGGCTGCGATGGCCGCCGGGGACATGCCCTCGGCCGGGCGGCCGAGGGCATCCCCGACAGCGAGCCCCATGAGGCATCCACGGGCTCGATCATGCAGTCTCATGACTTCCTCAACTCTGGTAGCGCTGGAGGACTTCATTGCCCTCTTCCTCCAGCCGCCGGGCTGCCTCTTCCAGAGTAATCCGGTCGCCGAAGTACTCCTGAAGCACTGGCGTCGCAATCTTGGACTTCCACTCGGCAAAGCCCGGCACTTTCTGGAACGGAGCCAGGATCAAATGGTTGAAGTACTCCGCTGCAGCCTTCCAGCCGTTTTCCTCGGTTTGGAATTCAGGCAGGTTCATGGAAGAGGCCCGGGTCGGGAAGAGCCAGTCGCCCTGGGCCAGCCG
>DATCKG010000048.1:0-86323 GCA_036562385.1 Symbiobacteriaceae bacterium | reverse complement strand
TGGCCATGCAGATGACCCGCTGGCTCATCGTTCTGCTGGCCGGTCCCTACGTGGCCACCCGTCTCGGGCGGCGCGCGAAAGCACTTCCGCCACCTGGATAGAGCCCAGCACCAAATGCGTAAAGCCCGGCGATGCCGGGCTTTTTCATGCGCCATCAACGCCGCAGGCCCAGGGAGCGGAGCACTTCTTCCGTTTGCTCCCAATCCACCTCGTAGTAGTAGATGTCGTCGATCATGATGCCGCGCCCTCGGACCGTTCCTCGCTGTACCGAATCCGGGTGAATCTGCAGGACCCGCTGCCAGAAGCCGTCCTGCAGCCGGATGTCGGTATCGGCATAGTTTCGCAGGATGGTGTACAGCCTGGGAATCTCGGCAGGCCCCACTTCCCGCATCAGATGCCGGGCCAGGTCCATCAGGAACCCCTGGGCTCGTTCAGACCGGCCCACATCCCCGATGGGATCGCTGTACCGCTCCCTGAGATACAGCATGGCCAGGCGCCCGTCCATCGGTACAGGTCCGGGCCCCACCTGTGTGCCATCCCGCAGGGTGAGGGCCAGCGGCACCTGGACCGTGACCGGGCCGAAGCGGTCCACCAGCTCGGTCATGGCGGTCATATCAATGCGGATCCAGTGGTGGATGGGCACCTGAAATGCGTTGGCTACCGTCTGCATCGCCAACTGGACACCGCCGAAGGCATGGGCGTGATTGATCTTGTCCAGTCCCCGCCCCGGAATCTCCACACGGGTGTCCCGTGGAATGGACAGCAGGGCTGCTTGCTGGTTCACGAGGTCCACCGAGAGGAGCAGCATGATATCGGATCGACCCGGTCCCCCTGGAACCCGGGAATCGATCCCCAGCAGGAGGATATTGATCCGGTCCGGCTGGTTTTCTGCCTCCGACGACGCTTCGGGTGTCACCAACGGGGCGGCCTTGTGCGGCTGAGCAAACAGGCCGAATTGCCAGCTGACATAACCGAACAGCAGGAGCAAGACAACAAGGCTTCCGACCAGCCATTTGTGAAGACGCATCGGGACACCCTCGGACTTTCCGACTCGATTGATGAAAGACGGATCGACTTGATGGCGACCAGTTGGCCGCGGCCCCTATGCGAGCGCCGCGGCAGCGCCTGGGTCGATACCGTCACGGGGCCAGAGACGGCAGCCCCTTGCCCGGGGTCAGCAGCACATAACCGTACCGCGGATGGAACATCCAGGCGGAGCCGTCTGGCTCCACACCCTTCAGGTGCCAGGTCCGGTCGAACGGGCCGAGCACCTGGACAGGCGTCCGCCGGGAGCCTGTCACCACCCAGAGCCCTTCATCGTTCACAAACGCGGCGCTGGAGACATCCGGGCTGATGGCGTACTTCACGGGATCAGACTTGGACTGGGCCAGTACCAGCGTGTCGCCGCCGAAGGGTCGGGAAATGCGGATCTCCCAGATCGGAGGCATTTCCCGGACGTAGGCCACCACCGTGCCGAGTTCTTCGCCCACCAGCAGTTGGAAGCGCCCGTCCTTGGGCCCGCCGATCAGTTCGGTCACTTCGCCGGTCTCCGGCTGTATCTGAAGGAGGACCTCCCCGTGGGGGTTGCCCGGTTCTGCCGCCCGCACCGCATACAGCGCCGGCGGGTCCGGTGTGAAGCCCAGCAGCCGCTTGACGGGGATTGTGAGCTCCGTGACCGTCTCGTCGCCGCTAGGCCGGAGGATCACCAGTTTCGCAGGGGCGGTCTCCGGATTGCTGGCGTCCGTGCGCTCCAGCAGGATCAGGTGCTGGCTGTCGGGCGTCCAGGTGAGGTCGGCAAACAAGCCGCTGCGGGAGACCCGTTCCTGTCCGTCGCTCCCCACGATAACCGCCCGGGCGCCGAACCGGCCGTCGTACCCTTCGATGTACGCGACGTACTGCTGATTCGGCGAGCGCTTTACGGGCGTTTCATCCGCTGCGCCTTCCTGGGCAGGGATCTGAAATAGCGCCCGGCGCTCGTGATCCCGGCTTTCAAACACCGTCATGGTCGCTGGATCTGTGAACACCGCATACACCGCGCCATCCGGGCCGGCGTCCGGTCCGTCCGCGACTTCCAGGGGCTCCTGCCCGACAGCCGGGGAATTCTCCGCAGGGGCGTTGAGGCGGGACGAGGTGCCTGTGCACGCCGAGAGCAGGAGCAGGGCAGCAGCGATGCCTGCTTGTCTTGCTAGGGGAAACTTCAGCCGCATCACAAGCCTCCTGTTCTTCTTTTTCTTTCTCCATCATCCCACCAGGTGACAATTCTTCGCAACTCCCATTTTCTCACGAAAATCATCCCCTTCACCCGCCGGTGAAGGGGATGGTTGCCGATGGGACAGCACTCACCAGGTGTTCGGTCAAGGCGGCCCGCAGGCGGACAAAGGCCGGATCCGCCCGCAGGGCCCGGAAACGGGGCCGGTCAAAGGGCACCTCCAGCACCTTCTCGATGGTCGCCGGTCGGGACGACAGGACAACCACCTGATCGGCGAGATACAGCGCTTCCTCCACATCGTGGGTGACCATCAGGATCGTACGCTGTTCCCGCCGCCAGATCGCTTCCAGCCATTCCTGCAGGGCGGTGCGGGTAAGGGCGTCCAGCCGGCCGAAGGGTTCGTCCAGCAGCAAGAGCGGACTTCCCTGCAAGTACGCCCGGGCCAGGGCCACCCGCTGGCGCATGCCGCCGGACAGAGCCGCCGGGTACTGATGGGTAAACTCCGAGAGCCCAAAGGCAGCCAGAATCTCGTCGGCCCGGCGAAACGCCTCCTTCCGCGGCACGCCCTGGATGAGCAGCGGCATCGCTACATGTACCCGTACCGGCTGCCACGGGAAAAGGAGGTCATCCTGCATCATGTACGCCACCGCCCCCGGGCCGCTGATGCGCCGGCCTTGCAGGAGGACCGTTCCTTCATCAGGCGGCAGCAGGCCGGCAATCATGTTCAGCAGGGTGCTCTTTCCGGCACCGCTGGGTCCCACGATGGCCACGAACCGGCCCTCCTCCACGGAGAGGGAGATGGACCGCAGCACCGGCAGGACTTCCGCTCCGGCTTCCCGCATCCCTCCGGGGCCGGAGGCAAAGGACTTCGAGACCCTGCACAGCTCTAAGAACGCGGCCATCACTGCGCCTCCGCACCCGGCAGGAAGTCGTTGGTAAAGGCCTGGTCAACGTCGATGGGCCGGGCGATCAGGCCGTTTTCGTAGAGCCACTGGGAATTGCGGGCCCAAACCTCCCGATTTTGATACCCCCAGTAGGGCCGGCCCTCCGCCTGGTCCTGCTGGTCCACCTTGGCCAGGTAGGCCTGCGAATTTCGGACGAGGTCCGGGTTCAACTCCGGTGCGTACTCCAGCAAGATCGCCGCGCCGGCTTCGGGATCGGAGAGAGCATCCGCATAGCCGCGGGCCAGCGCCCGCAGGAAGCGCTTTACCTTGTCGGGGTGATGTTCAATCATCTGCCGGCTGGTGATCATCAGGGGCGCGTAGTAGTCGAAGACCGGGTCCAGGTCCTTCAGGAAGATGACGTTCAGGTCAACGCCGCGCCGCTCCGCCTCCACGCCATCCCAGCCGTAGTAGATCCATTCAATGTCTGCCTCGCGTCCGATGGTGGCAAAGAAGTCCGCCTGCCCGAGGGTAATCATCTCCAATTTTGAAAAGTCGGTACCATGCTTTTCCATGATCGCCTTGATCACGGCCGCTTCGGAAGGGCTTCCCCATCCGCCGTAACGCTTGCCTTCAAAATCCTTGATGCTTTCGATGCCGGACTCCTTCAGCGAGGCGAAGGCGGATGTGTTGTGCTGCATCAGCGCGGCGATGGAGACAATAGGAACCCCTTCGGCCATCGCGTAGGTGGCCTGTTCCTGCGAACTGAAGCCGAAGTCCACCCGACCGGAGCCCACCGCCTGCTCCACGCCGCTTTCACCGGACTGGACCACTTCCACCTCCAGGCCTTCCGCGGCAAAATAGCCGCGCTTGATCGCCGTGTACAGCCCCGTATGGTTCGTGTTCGGATACCAGTCCAGCATCACCGTGACACGTTCCGATTCCTGTCCAGGCCTTTGGGCGGACTGGCCGCATCCGGTGAGGAAGACTACCAGGGTGAGCAGGGCCATGATGGACAGGGTTATCTGTGTAGAGCGCTTGCTCATTCCGCTTCCCTCCAATATCCCTCCGCATTCCGTTGCCAGCGCAGCGTATACCGGGCGAGCAGTTCCACTACACCGAAAAAGAGGAGGCTCAGCAGCACGATGACCGTGATGACCGCAAACAGGCGGTCGGCTCGGAAGGACTTGGCCGCACGCACCAGGTAGATGCCCAGTCCCTTGGTGGCGCCCAGCCACTCGCCGACCACCGCCCCCGTCACGCTGTAGGTCGTGGCGATGCGCAACCCTGCAAAGAAGGAAGGCAGCGCGTGCGGCCACAGCAGGTAGCGCAGGATATGTCCCGTGCGGGCTCCCATGGTCTGCAGGAGCCGGACCATTCGGGGATCCACCTGGCGGTACCCCTCGGCCAGGCTTACCGCCAGGGGAAAGAACGTCACCAGCGCCACCACCAGCACCTTCGGCAGCATTCCGTAGCCGAACCAGACCAGGATCAGGGGTGCCAGGGCGATGGTGGGGATCGTCTGGGAGATGACGAAGAGGGGGTACATCACCTGTCTGAGGAGCGGGACCAGGGCCATCAGCGTCGCGACGGGGATGGCCAGTCCGGCGCCCAGCAGCAGACCGGCCGCGGCTTCCAGGACCGTCGTTTCCGCATGGCCGGCGATCACCGCCCGGTCCCGCCAGAGTTCCTGCAGGACCGCCGAAGGGGCCGGCAGCAGCCACGACGGGATGGGAAACAGTCGGACCAGCGCTTCCCACAGGAGCAGCGCCGTGACCACGGAGAGGATGGCCGGCAGGCCGTGGGCTCCGGCCCGGCGGAAGTGGCGGACGGTCCGGGGGAGTCTGAAGGCCGTCATGCCGACCGCATCACGACGTGCTGGCACGCCGTCAGCAGATCCCGGATGATGCGGTTGACCCGCTCCGAGGGCCGGGTCCCGCGGATCCCCAGGTAGGGCATCGCAGTGAGCACCAGGTCGCGCATGCGGTGGGCCGCCTGCTGCATCATCCACGTGAAGTGCTCGCACCGGGCTTCATCCAGGGCGCCTTGCATCAACTCGGCTTCCAGTTGGTCCGCCGCGGTGAAGAAAAGCTGGCGCCAGGATTCCGCCTTCTTCCGGCCGGACCGGAAAACCTCATCTGCGTTCTCACTCGGCGCCTTGCCCGTTGTGGAGTCGGGCTCCAGGGCGGCATCAAAGAAGCTTCGGGCCACGCCGACGCAGACGGCCGCGATGGAGGCCACCGCAAACAGGTCGAAGGAGAGATGGTAGAGGGGGTACCCCGGGTCCCAGAGCATCTGGCCGACGACAAAGGACCGTTCTTCCGGGACGAACACCTCCTTCGCGATGATGGACCAGCTGGAGGTCGCTCGCATGCCAAAGGCATCCCAGTCGTGAATCACCTGCACCTCGTGCGGCAGAAAGGCCATGGCCCGGATCCGCGGGGCCCCTTCCGCTGTGCCGTCGCCTTCCTCCAAAATGGCGTTGGCCGTAAAGAGCGTGGCATACTGCGCGCCGCTGGCGTACCGCCAGCGGCCGGAGACGATGTACCCACCCGGTACCCGGCGGGCCGTTCCGCCGGGATAGCCCGACCCGGCGATCACCGCGTGCGGCTCCTGGAAAAAACGCCGGGCGACCTCCGGCGGAAAGGAGGGGACGAAATACCCTCCGCCGGAGCCGATCTGGGCTTGCCAGCCGAGGCTTCCGTCGATGGCAGCCAGCGCCTCGTAGATGCGCACGAGGTCCGCTATGCCCAGTTCTGCACCGCCCAGCGACTTCGGAACGCAAAGCTTGAACAGGTTGTGCTCGATCATCCAGGCCACCACATCGTCGGGCAGCACGCCCGCTTCTTCGATGGCCCCGCTGCGAGCCACCAGTTCCGCTGATCGTTCCGCGATGGCTGCCAGCAGCGCCGCTGTTTCTGCTTTCATGATTCTGGCACCTCCGCCTTTCCGACTCACAAAAGAAATCCCCGCCGGCGGACCGGCGGGGTTATGATTGCCCGTTATCAACAGGCCTCACCGCTCCCTCCGCTGGCATGACCCAGATCAGGTGCAGGCGGTCTGCAACGCAGATGGTTGCACTCTCAGCCGACTGCCTCGGCTCCCGCGCGGTGGATTCTGTTGTTGCTACTGACTATATCACAGAATGATTCCTAACACAAACAGCCCGGCACCAGCGGAGCACCCAGCGCTGCGTACGGGAAGGGAGGTCATTCCCGGGGGGCCTCGAAACTGTTTATGTGACAAGTTTCTACTCAACGGAAAGGAGGACCGGCCTTGCAGCCGAAACACCGCGCCGCACTGTCCGTGGAGGAAGCGATCGAGACGCGGCGGTCCATCCGGGCGTTTCAACCCGACCCCATCGACCGTGCTGACCTGGAGGAGATCATCCGCCTCACCACACTGGCGCCCAGCGCCCGGAATCTGCAGCCCTGGCGGTTTCACGTGGTTACCGATCCGACGCTCAAGCAACAGTTGCAGGAGGCCGCCTTTGGCCAGCCATGGGTGGGCTCGGCGCCGGCGGTGATCCTCATTACCATCGACATGGAGGATACCCTGGCCCGTCTGGACGAGCTGGTCCATCCCTCCCTGCCGCCTGCAGAGCGGGAGAAGCGGATCCGCTCCATTCGGGCGGACCTGGAGCGGAGGACCCCGGAGGAACGGATCCAGTGGGGCATGATTGACGCCAGCATTGCCCTGGGCTTTTTGTTGCTGGCCGCCCGGGCCATGGGTTACGGAACGGTGCCGATGCTGGGCTTCGACCATGTCAAGGCCCGGCAGATTCTGAACCTGCCGGAGCATGTCCGGGTCGCGTTCATGGTGCCCATCGGCCGCCCCGCAGAGGAGGGCCGCCCCCGCCACCGTCTGGCCCTGGAGCAGGTTCTCACCTACCACGGATGAGACCGGGTGGAGCTGTCCTGGCCGGACCATCGGCTCGTGGACAGCTCCCCTTTTCCTTTTTTGGCGCGCCTCTGTCCGGATAGGCGGCGGATCTCCGTCATGATGGGTAAAGGGGCAGCGGAGCAGTACGTGCACGCTGCTTGAAAGCGTCACCGGGTGTGCAGAATAGGACAGACCAGGCTTTTCCAAGGGAGGTGGCAACCGATTGCGGAAGGCACTCCGCCTTGTTGGCAGCCTGTTGGCGCTCTTTGTCGTTGCGGCGTGCAATACAGGGAGCGGATTCGTTCTGCAACATGTCCACATCCCCTTTGCCCAGGCCCACATCTGGACGCCGCCGGAAAAGGTTCCCGTCCCCCATGACGACGGGCTGCAGGTTTCTTTGTTTCTCCTGAGCGACCTTCACATCAACGCCGACCATCAGGGCATTGCGGACAAGCTGCATGCAGCCTTACAGGACATCGTAAGTTTTGATCCGGTGCCGGACGCCATCGTACTGGGCGGCGACCTGGTGGACGGCGGCCGGGAGCGGGACTACCAGAAACTCCGGGAGATTCTTTCCCGGTACCGGCTGCCGCCGCTCTACGGCTTGATGGGCAACCATGAGTACTACGACGTCTGGTACGGACCCGACGGCACCTGGTCGTCCGATACCATGCCCAACGGCAAGACCGATGCCCAGGCCCGGGAGCGGTTCATCCGCTTCATGGGGTATCCGGACCGCCCGTACCACGACGTGTGGATCGGCGACGTGCACCTGATCATGCTCTCACAGGAGGTGTACATGCAGGAGGTTCCCTGGGTAGGGGAGGGGGCCTGGTATACCGACGAGCAAATGCAGTGGCTGCGGGAGGTCATGAAGCCCCACGCCGACGGGCGGCTAGCCTTGGTCTTCGTCCATCAGCCCCTGCCGCCTCCGGACCGGAACGGCTACTCCCATGAACTGATGCGGGCCCGGGAGTTCCGGTCGATTCTGGCGCCCTACCCCAACGTCATCGTCTTTTCCGGCCACAACCACATTCACCTGGAGACGCCGGGACGGTATGTGCAGGACAGCGCGTTCCATTGGTTCCAGAACGGTTCGGTGGGCAAGAGCCGGAAGGAGGGGGCTTCGGTGTCCGATCCCAGCCAGGGGCTTTACATTCAGGTGTACCCGGACCGTGTCGTGGTGCGCGGACGGGAGTTTTCCAACCGCACATGGGTTCCCGGGGCGGAGTGGACCGTCTGGCTCAGGTGAGAGGTAGCGCCGCTGGTCACCCGTGGGGTCTGGCATGCTGTCCGGGGGGATCATGTCGGGACCACCGCGGTTTGGTAAACTAATTATTGGTTAAGGTACTGCTTCTGGCCGGAGGGAGGGGGTTCGGTTGCTGCATCGCTACGGCTCGGTGGCGGCGGCCCTGGCGCGCCGGCTGGCGGCCCAGAGTGTGGGGGACCGGCTGGCGCCGGTGGGGGACCTGGCCGCCGAGTTCGGCACCGGACGCGGCACCATTCAGTCGGCCCTGAGGGTGCTGACCGCCGAAGGAGCTGTGGAGCTGGAGCACCGGGGCAGGCTCGGTACCTACATCCGCCGGCTGGATTACGACAAACTGTTGGCCCTGGCAGGGCTTTCCACGGTCATCGGCGTCATGCCGGTGGCCTATTCGGTTCGTTTGGTGGGGTTGGCCACCGGGCTTACCCGGGCCTTTGAGCAGGCCGGGCTGCCGCTGGTCCTGGCCCAGATGCGGGGCGGCCGGAATCGCATCGGCTTCCTGCGTACGGGCCGATGTGACTTTGCGGTGGTCTCCCGGTTGGCGTATGAGCGGGAGGCCCCCATGCGGGACCTGGCGGTGGCGCTGTCCCTGGGCCCCGGGTCGTACGTGGGCCATCACGTGCTGCTGGTCCGGGGCGAGGGCATCGAGGGCATCACCGACGGCATGCGGGTGGGAGTGGACCCCACCTCTCATGACCATGTGCAGCTTACGTTGGAAGAGTGCCGGGGCAAGTCGGTCCGGTTGGTGTCGATTTCCTATGCCCAGGCGATCCCGAAACTGCTGGCCGGCGAGATCGATGCCGCCATCTGGGACGGCAGCGCGCCGGCAACTCCGGAGCCCCTGCGGATCGTGCCGCTGCGGCGGACAGAGACCGGCAGCGGGGCAGATACCGAGGCCGTGCTGCTCATCCGCGGGGAGGACAGCGCCCTGGGCGATCTGCTCCGGAACCGGATTCGTCCGGAGACGGTGGTAGCGGTGCAGCAGCGGGTCCTCTCCGGGGAGGAGATGCCGAACTTTTAGAGTTCTTCGGGTATAATGGAGCCGGTATGTTCCGAAACGGGGGGAGAGCCGTCGTGGTGACCCTGTCACCCCGCTTGGCCGCGGTGGCGGACCTGGTGCTCCCCGGGCTGCCGGTGGCGGACATCGGCACGGACCACGGGTATCTGCCGGTCTATCTGGTGCAGGCGGAGCGGATTCCCCGGGCCGTTGCCTCGGACATCTCTCCGGGGCCCCTGGAGGCGGCCCGTCGCACTGTGGCGGCGGAGGGGCTGGGAGACCGCATCGACCTGCGCCTGGGGCCAGGCCTGTCGGTCCTGCAGCCGGGAGAGGCAGCCACGGTGGTGATCGCCGGCATGGGCGATGACCTGGTGGCTTCCATTCTGGACGAGGCCGCCGCCACAGGGCGGTTGGCCGGCGTCAGGCGCCTGGTGCTGCAGCCTATGGGCACGGGGGAGACCGTCCGGCAATGGCTGGCGTCCCATGGCTGGCGCCTGGTGGCTGAGCGGCTGGTCGCGGAGGGCCGGCACATCTACGTCATCCTGGCAGCGGAGCCCGGTGAGATGCACCTTACGGAAGGGGAACTGCTGGTAGGGCCTTGTCTCAGGCGGGACGGCGATCCCCTGCTGGTGCCGTACGTCATGCGGCTGCTGGATCAATCCCGCCGGGCCTTGGCCGGCGCCCGGCAGGCCCGGGGGCCTGCGGGACAGGCCCGGGCGGCGCTGCTGCAAAGGCGGATCCAACAGCTGGAGGAGGTACTGACCGATGTCGAAGGTGACCATCGGAACGATCACCGCCCTGCTGGAGGAACTGGCGCCTCCTGAGTGGGCGGAGTCCTGGGACAACGTGGGCCTGCAGGTGGGTGACCCCGGCCGTCCGGTGCAGCGGCTGCTGGTCGCCCTGGAACTGACCGACGGCGTGGTGGAGGAGGCCGTGCGGCTCGGTGCTTCCCTGGTGGTGGTCCACCATCCGCCCCTGTTCCGTCCGCTGAAGGCCATTCGGTTGGACACTCCCGCCGGCGCCCGGCTCGAGCGACTCATCAAGGCCGGCATCGGCGTCTATGCTGCCCATACCAATCTGGACCAGGCCCCCGGCGGCACCAATGACACCCTGGCTCAGCTCGTGGGCCTGAAGGACTGGGAGGTGCTGGAGCCGGCCGGCGAGGAACGATACTTCAAGCTCGTGGTCTTCGTGCCCCGGGGGTATGAGGATGCGGTCCGCCAGGCCATGGCGGAGGCGGGTGCGGGCCACATCGGCAACTACAGCCACTGCACCTTCCAGGCTCCCGGAACCGGTACCTTCCTGCCCCTGGAGGGAACCAATCCCTTTCTGGGTCAGCAGGGCCGCCTGGAGTATGCCGACGAGTACCGGCTGGAGACCATCGTCCCCCAGCGACGGGTCTCGGCGGTGGTGAAGGCGATGATTGCCGCCCATCCTTACGAGGAGGTGGCTTACGACCTCTATCCCCTGGCCAATCCGGGGAAAGTCCGGGGCCACGGGCGGATCGGGAAGCTGGAGACGCCCACGACCCTGGGCGCCTTGGCTGAGCGGCTCAAGCAGGAACTGGGGCTTGCCCACGTGGCGGTGGTGGGCGATCCCCACCGGACGGTGGCTACCGTGGCCGTGGGCGCCGGCGCCGGGGGGAGCCTGGTGCAGACGGCGGCCCGCCGGGGCGCCGACGTGCTGGTCACCGGGGACGTGAAGTACCACGACGCCAGGGATGCCGCGGACGCGGGCCTGGGCGTCATCGATATCGGCCACTACTCCTCGGAACGGATCGTGGTGCGCCCCCTGGCGGCCTACCTCCGGCAGCGGTTGGCTGAGAAGGGACTGGAAGCGGACGTGGTGGAATACCAGGCTGTCGAGAATCCCTTCCGTTATCTTTAACCCTGGACCATTTGGGGGCAGGAATCTAACTTCCTCAAAACGAAGCCCGTAGCAACTACACAGCATCAGGTGGGAGGCCCTTCCGTGGAGAATCTGCTGCTGGAACTGCGGGATGCGGTTGTGCTCAGACATACGGATCCGACCGGGCCCCTGGGCCTCTGGGGAGCCAAGCCGGTGCGGGCGGTGGACGGCGTCAGCCTCTCGCTGCGCCGGGGGGAGACCCTGGGCATTATCGGCGGGGGCGGTGCCGGCAAGAGCACCCTCGCGGAGGCGGTGACACTGAGGCGGCCCCTCGACCGGGGGCGGTTGTTGATTGAGGGACGAGACGTGACCAACATCCGGGGCGATGAGCGCCGGCGGCTGCAGCGCCGCCTCGGACTGATCCGGCAGGATGCCCGGGACAGCCTGGACCTGGAACAGACCGTGCGGCGCCAATTCAGCGAACTGCTTCGCCGACAGGGTATGCCGGTCTCCGACGACCGCCTGGCCGTCGCCCTGGAGCGGGTGGAACTTCCCCCTGAATTTCTGGACCGGACGCCCTTGGAGATGTCGGGGGGTGAGCAGCAGCGGGTGGCCATCGCCCGGGCACTGCTCACCAGGCCGGTGCTGGTGGCTGCCGACGAGCCGGTCGCCGGGGTGGATCCCCGGCTCAAGGATGTGCTGATCCGCCTTTTCCAGCGGGTGCAGCGGGAGTCAAACATGAGCTACCTGGTGATTTCCCAGGAGTTTCTGGTCATCCGGCGGATGGCCCACCGGGTGGCCGTGATGCACGAGGGCCGGTTGTACGAGATCGGTCCCGTGGACCGGATTTTCGGCGAGGCGAAACATCCGTACAGCCGGTTCTTCCTGGGGCTCGATCCGGCTCCGTCGGTGCCGCCGGAGGAAGACCGGGCCGGACGGGAGATCCGGGGCTGCCCGTGGGCGGCCTACTGCCCGGTGGCCGGGCAGCGGTGCCGCCAGGAGCGGCCCGTGCTGGCTGAGTTGAGCCCGGGGCATGCAGTCGCGTGCCACGCGGTGTAGGGTAGGGATACAAGACAAGGGGCCGGGATGGGCAATCCCGGCCCTTGGCGCGGCCCGGTTGGGGCCGGGCCCGCGCGCGTTTGCAGGGGGAGGAGATCATGGAACCCTGCCGCACCTATGAAAATCACTGGCTGGCCTGCATGGCAGCGGTGGGTCGCGGACGGGTGACGCGGCTGGAAGGGGGCATTGTGCTGACCACTTCCCGGATGCCCGGGGCCTTTCTCAACTTCGGGCTGCCCCGCGACTGCCACGCGGACCGGCTGCCCTTTTTTCTGGAGGCCAGCGGGGCCCTGCTGGCGGCCAACGGGCATCCCCCGGCTCTGTTTCTGTCCCCGGATGCGGGTGACGTGCCCGCACTTTCGGCCGTCCTCCTGGACCGGGGCTGGCATCCGGCGGTGCATCAGGTGGTCCTGGAGCGGGACCTGCCTGTGACCGGCGTCGATCCGGCGCCGGGAGTAGCCGTGGATCCGGTGGGGCCCGCCGAACTCGGCCACTGGATCCGGACCCTGGCTGCGGCCTACGGCGCGGCTCCGGACCGGGCGCTCCGCATCAGCCGGGCTTGGGCTTCCCTGTGGGCCAATCCGGGGGAGGGATGCCGGTCCCTGCTTTGCCTGGCCAGGGTGGACGGTCAGCCCGTAGGCACGGGGCTGGTCTGGATGCAAGGCGCCCTGGCGTCGCTGTACTGCGGCGCGGTGCTGCCGGAGTACCAGCGGCGCGGCGTGGAACGGACCACCATCCTGTACCGGCTCCGCTGGGCTGCCGAACAGGGGTGCCACCGGGCTATCCTGCAGACCGAGGTGGGTTCCCCGGTGGAGCGTCTCTGTGTGGACAAGCTGGGCTTCCGGCCGGTCTACCACCGCACCCTCTGGGTTCCCGCTGGAAGCTGGCGGATCCGTGCCTGTGGGTAACCTGTTGAGAGACTGGGGACGAAGCTGTTGGTATCTCCCCAAAACCTGTGTATAACCTGTGGAGGCTGTGGATAATTGTGTGGATTTGCCGGCGAAGGCCCGTCCCTGTCGGAAGCGGAGCCCTGCGCGCCGGTCGCCAGGATCCCAGAACTGGGAATCTGCAGCGGAAAGCCCAGCCGCTGGGAAGCTTGCGGCTTTTGGGCACACTGGACGAAAGGATCCGGTCCCGGCCGGCGGAAAAAGGGAGAAGGAGGTGACCGGCTGTGCTCTTTCTGGGCATCGACATCGGCGGTACAGGGATCAAGGCCGCCCTGGTGGATCGGCAGGGGACCGTTGTGGCCTACCGGGAGAGGCCGACCCTGGCCCATGAAGGGGCAACAGCGGTGATCCGTCGCGTGGAGGAAGTGGCCGGCTTCCTGCTGCGGCAGGCCAGCGCCCCGGTGGTGGCCTGCGGCGTCGGGTCGGCCGGACGGATCGACCACCGGCAGGGAACCGTGGTCTTTGCCAGTTCCAACCTGCCAGGCTGGACGGGCCTGGAACTGGGGCCGGAACTGGCCCGGCGGTTGGAACTTCCGGTGGTGGTGGACAACGATGTCAACGCGGCGGCCCTGGCGGAGGGGTGGATCGGCTCCGCCAGGGGCATGTCCAATTATCTGATGCTCACCATCGGCACCGGGGTGGGCGGCGCCCTGGTGGTCGGTGGACGGCTGTGGCGGGGCGCCCGGTGGGGAGCCGGCGAAGTGGGTCACATCCCGCTGTATCCGCACGGCCTGCCTTGCCCATGCGGAGGGACAGGCTGTGCCGAACAGTATGTCTCGGCCAAGGCCCTGACCCGGCAGGCGAACCTTCTCCTGGAGCGGGAAAAGGTACCGATGGAGCCCTTCCGGGGAATCCGGGACGTGCTGTCGACGGCCCAGCGGGGGCCGTCGCCCCGCCGGGAGGCGGCCCGGCGAGCGGTGGATCGGTTTGCCTCCGACCTGGCGCTGCTCCTCATTAGCTTGCAGAACGTCTTTGATCCGCAGGTGACGGTGATTGGTGGCGGCATCATCCGGCTGGGGTACTGGTGGGAGCGGCTGGCGGAGGCGGTCAGGCAGGAGAGCCGGGCCCGCTCGCTCACCGTGCGGCTCCGGAAAGCCCACTGCGGCCCCCGGGCCGGGGTGATCGGGGCGGCCCGGCTGGCGATGCTGGAAATGGAAAGGAACCAGGGCCGGAGCAAAGCGAGGCCGCCTGTGCAGCGACCCCCGGCGGAGCCGACCTCAGCTTCGCACTAGGCGGAACCCGGCGGCTTACAGGCGGCCCGTGCCGCTTCGCTTCCGCGGCGGCAAGCGGAGCGTGTCCGTACGGTGGCGGAGGTAGTCTCTCAGGTTCCGGTGCAACTCTTCGGTTTCGGCAATGGGGCGAAGGGTGATGCCCCGCTCCCGCTTGGCGGCGCGGATGAGCTGCTGCAGCTCGGCCTGGGCGGACTGCAGCGCGGTGCGGGCGATGTCCAGTTCCTCCAGCGACGTGGCCTGCTGCATTTGCAGTTCTGCCGTGCGGATCCGCTGCAGGGTCTGCTGCATCAGGTCCTGCTCAGAGGGGCGTTTTTCCCTCCTCCAGGTAAACAGGGCGGCCACCCAGTCCAAGGACCGGCTGAACGTCTCCATACCCAGTTCCCCTCCTGCGGAAATGTCGTCCTGTGTCATTCCCTTATACGGATCTGCTGGGGGAATCGTTCGAGCACCGGCCCCAGTTTATGGTGGGAATTCCGTGGTTATTCCTGTTTGGGTATGATATAAGAGTGGTATAGACCACATCACCACTGCAGCGCGGCGGATTCGGCCGCCGCGCTGCACAAGGTCACAGGAGGCAGAAAAGAGGTGAGCTTTGTGGGAAAGGGGGTGCCGGTGCCTCTTTACTATCAGATCAAGACCCGGCTGCGGGAAGCCATCGAGGCTGGCGAGCTCCGCCCGGGTGACCGGGTACCCTCCGAGCGGGAACTGACCCAGCGCTTTCAGGTCAGTCGGATGACAGCCCGACAGGCGCTGACCGAACTGGAGGCGGAGGGATACCTGCAGCGGATCCAGGGAAAGGGCACTTTTGTCGCCCTGCCCAAAGTGGAACAGCCCCTGGCGTCCCTTACCTCCTTCACGGAGGAGATGCGCCGCCTGGGGATGCAGCCTGGCGCCCAAGTCCGGTCTGTCCGGGAGGTGGCCGCAGGCCGGATGGTCGGCGCGCTTCTGGGCATCCCGGAAACCGAGCCGGTGGTGCGACTGGAGCGGCTGCGCCTGGCCGATGGTCAGCCCATGGCCCTGGAGGTGAGCCACATCCCGTCGCGGCTGGTGCCGGGGCTGGTGAATCGAGATCTCAGCGCGGTGTCGCTTTACGAGGTCTTGGAACGGGTCTACCACATCCGTCTGGTGCGGGCTTCCCAGAGCCTGGAGGCGGTGGCCGCCGGGGCCCAGGAGGCGGAGGTCCTGCAGGTGCGGGAGGGGGCGCCGCTGCTGCTTCTGGAGCGGGTGGCCCGGGATGAGACCGGCCAGGCGGTGGAGTATGTGCGATCCCTGTACCGGGGGGACCGGTACCGCTTCGTGGCGGACCTGGTGCGCCCCCGGTTGACCGGCGGCGACGGTACGTCGCAGCCATGAGGAGGGACACCATTCATGGCGGAACGCGTCCCTGCACAAAAGCCCCGGGCAGAGGTCCGCTGGTTCCGGGGCCCCCTGATCCTGCCGGACCGGGTGGTGGAAAACGGCCTCGTGGCGGTGTCCGGGCGCCGCATCGCCGGGGTGTGGGACCTGGAGCGTGAGCCGGCGCCGGAGCACCCGGCCGCTTGCACGGTCCGGGTGGAGGGGTTCCTGGCTCCGGGCTACATCGACCTGCACGTTCACGGTGGCGGCGGCGCAGACTTCATGGACGGCGACCCCGAGGCGGTGGCCACCATTACCGCCACCCACGCCCGCCACGGGACCACCGCGCTGCTGGCCACCACCCTCACGGCTACGGAGGAGGAGATCCTTCGGGCCATCCGGGCGGTGGTGGCCGCGCCGCGGCGGGGCGCCCGGATTCTCGGCTTTCATGTGGAGGGCCCCTTTGTCAATACCAACATGAAGGGGGCCCAGGATCCCCGGTACATCCGGCCCGCCGATGTGGCGGAGATTGACCGGTGGCTGGCCGCGGGTGGGCCCGATTACCGCTGGCACGTCACGCTGGCGCCGGAGGTGGAGGGCGCCATGGCCGCCATTCAGCATTTGGTGAGCCGGGGCGCCGTCGTCAGCGCCGGCCACACCGACTGCACCTATGCCCAACTGAAGGCGGCCCGTGACGCCGGCCTGCGCCATGTCACGCACCTGTTCAACGGGATGCGGGGCCTGCACCACCGGGAGCCGGGCGCCGTGGGCGGGGCCCTCACCCTGCCCGGGCTGACGGTGGAGATCATCGCCGACGGCGTCCATGTGCACCCGGCGGTGATCGCCCTGGCC
The DNA here is from genome assembly GCA_036562385.1 of Symbiobacteriaceae bacterium. Classification (GTDB taxonomy): domain Bacteria; phylum Bacillota; class Sulfobacillia; order Symbiobacteriales; family Symbiobacteriaceae; genus DATCKG01. The sequence goes on along the minus strand of DATCKG010000048.1, from coordinate 69,817 downwards.
GTTCAGGCCCGGGGGCCGGAGGCGGTCATCCTGATTACGGACGCGATGCGGGCCGCCGGGATGCCCGACGGCCAGTACCGGCTCGGCAAGCTGGATGTCACGGTGCAAAGCGGCGAAGCCCGCCTGGCGGACGGTACCCTGGCCGGATCGGTCCTGACCATGGACCGGGCCGTGCAGAACATGGTCCGGCTGGTGGGCGTGGACCTTCCCGCCGCGGTCGCCATGGCGACCCTGAACCCGGCCCGGCTCCATGGCCTGGAGGATCGCAAGGGGCGGCTGGCGCCCGGGCTGGACGCGGACCTGGTCTTGCTGGACCGGGATCTGAACGTGCAGGCCACGCTGGTGGAGGGCCAGGTGGTCTACGACACGGGCGTGTTGGAAAACGGTGGCTGACTTTCTTACCGCAGCGCGGCAGCCACCGCGTTGTGGAACCGGGGCCTCAGCCTCAGGATGTGATCCTGACGCCCCAGGTGGACCCGGTTGGTCAGCAGGACCACGACCAGCTCCCGGGCCGGTTCGATCCACAGGCTGGTCCCGGTGAAGCCGGTGTGGCCGAAGGAGCCGGGGGTAAAGAGATCGCCGCAGCTCAGGTGCGTATCCCCCGGCCGGGTAACGATCCAGCCCAGACCCCGCCCCTCCCCGAGACCGGCGGTCTGGTCCCGGGTGGCCACGGCCACGGTGGCGGGGGAGAGGACTCCTGCACCGCCGCTCAGCCACATCTGGCCGTACGCCGCCAGGTCGGCCGCGGTGCCGAACAGCCCGGCGTGGCCGGCCACGCCACCCAGGGCGGCAGCCTTTTCATCGTGCACCTCGCCGCACTGCCAGCGGCCCAGATGGGGCCGGTACTCCGTGGCGGCGCAGCGGTTCCGGAGGGCCGCTGAGGGCCGGAAGCCGGTCTGATGCATGCCCAGAGGTCCGTGGACGGCCCGGCGGACATACCGGTCCAGGGGCTCCCCGCTGAGAAGGGCCACCATCTCCCCCAGGATGATGAAGCCCAGGTCGGAATAGATTACCTGCAAGCCGGGTTCCGCCTGCAGCGGCTGTGCCAGAATCCGGGCGATGTCCTCCGCCCGGTCTCCCGTCAGGGCCTGATGGGGGAAATCCGCGGGCAGGCCGCCGGTATGGGTCAGCAGGTGGCGGACCGTCACCTGTTCCTTTCCACCGCCGCTGAAGGCGGGAAAGAAGCGGCAGACGGGATCATCCAACCGGAAAGCACCCTGCTCCAGCAGCGTGAGCACCGCCGGCAGGGTGGCCGCCACCTTGGTGAGGGAGGCCAGGTCGAAGAGGGTGTCGGGCTCCATGGGACGCCGATGGGGGTAAAGCTGCCGCCACCCCAGGGCCCTGTGGGCCACCGCCGCGCCCCGGCGGGCGATCACCGCGACCGCTCCGGGTAGCAGCCCGGCGGCGATTTCGCTGCGGAGCACGTCAAAGGCCTGCTCCAGCCGGAGGGGGTCCACCCCGGCATCCTCGGGGCTGGCGGGGCGCAGCCCGCCGGACCACCGGGTGACAGGCAGGCCGTCGGATTCCGGGATTGGTATCATCGCACTCCCTCCCAAGCATTTCGGAAGGCTTCAAAAGTGCCGCGGCGGACGGAGCCCTGGCGCCCGGTGATCGGGATCGCACGGGGAAGGACCGGAGGGATGGACATGACCACAGGGCCTTTGGTTCTCGGGGTGGATGCCGGCGGCACGTGCACCCGCTGCCTGGTGGCTGTTGCGGATGGACGGGTTCTGGGCAAGGGGGAGGCAGGCCCCGCCAACTGTCTGGCCGTGGGGACGGCCACCGCCGCCGCCAACGTGATGGCCGCCGCGGAGCGGGCGCTGGCTGCGGCCGGCTGTTCCATGGTCGACGTGGCGGCGGTCTGCGTCGGTATGGCCGGGGCAGGGCGGCCAGAGGAGCAGGCAGCGGTAAAGGCGGCATTGTCCTTCCCGCCCTCTGCCCGGGTGGAGGTGGTCCTGGATGCCCGCATCGCCCTGGCCGGTGCCTTGGGAGGCAGCCCGGGGGCGATTGTGATCGCCGGGACGGGTTCCATCGCCTACGGCGTCGACGCCAGGGGAAAGATCTGCCGGGCCGGGGGCTGGGGCTGGCTGCTGGGGGACGAGGGCAGCGCCTACGCGATCGGCCGGGCTGCCCTCCGGGCCGCCCTGGCGGACCGGGATGGCACCGGGCCCCGGACGGTGCTGCGGGAGCGGGTTTGCGCTGCCTGGGGAATTCGGGATCCGGAAGAGGCCATCCCCCGGGTCTACGCCGACGTTCCCGGCGCCCGGGGGAAATTGGCGGCCCTGGCGCCGCTGGTGACCGCCGCGGCGGAGGAGGGCGACCGGGTGGCCGGGGCGATCCTGCAGGAAGCGGGGCGGGACCTGGCCCGGCTTGCCGCAGCGGTGCTCCGCCGGCTGAAGCTGGCCCGGGCGCCGGTAGCGCCGGTGGGAGGCGTGCTCACCGCCTGCCGGCCCCTCCGGGAGGCCTTTGCCGTAGCCCTGACGGACGCCTTCCCCGGCGCCCAGGTGACGGAACCCCAGGGCAGTCCCGTCGAGGGGGCCCTGCGGCTGGCCCGACGGCTTCTGGAAACGCCCATTTTATGACGAATCCCCTCCGGATGGTGCCGATGGGCTGCACCGTCCGGAGGGGGTTCTGTTTCACCGGCTGATGGTTCCGTAAACCTCCGCCAGCCACTGCTCCAGGGCGTCGCTGACCGCGTCCGGCGCCTCCAGCATGGGCATGTGGCCTGCGCCGGGCACCTGCACTACCCGCGCATGGGGTAGGGCCTCTTTGATCGCCAGGGAGCGCTCCGGCGGAGTCGCCCGATCCTGGTCGCCGATCAGCACCAGGGTGGGCACATCCACTTCGTACAGGTATGGGGTCATGTCCGGTCGGCGGGCCATGGCCAGCAAGGCCGCCTTGATACCCTGCGCCGGGGTCCGGCGGATGATTGTGTCCACCTGCTGGCGCAGCGGGCTGTCCGCCGGGACAGAAGGCGCAAAAAGCTTGGGCAGCATGGCTTCCGCTGCTGCCGCCGGTCCCTGCTCCTGTACCGCCCGGATCAGCTCATACCGATTGTGGCGGGCCTCCGGGGTGTCCGGCAGCGCCTGGCTGCAGACGAAAGCCAGGCCGGTCACCCGTTCAGGAGCCAGATGGTACATGGCCAGTGCAATATAGCCGCCCATGCTGTGTCCCACCACGGCCGCCTCGCCGATCTTGCGGGCGTCCATCAGGGAGAGGACCTGCTCCGCCAACAGGGAGATGGAAGGAACGATGGCAGAGGGAAGAGGGGGAGAATTCCCCATCCCCGGCAGGTCGGGTACCACGACCCGATAGTTGGCGGAAAGGCGGTCCACCTGGTGCTCCCAAATGGTGTGGTCGAGGGGAAACCCGTGGAGCAGCAACACAGCCGGACCGGTTCCGAAGTCGTTGAATGCCAGCATGTACATCACGTGCCTCCCGGGATCTCATTCCAGGTTGCCCCGGTCCGTCCAGGGTCCTTATCTGTTGGTATTCTGGAGCCAACTCGGCAAGTCCTCCCAGCCTCCCTTTCCGGGTTCCGTCTGGCCTGCTGTCAGTCAGGCGCGGTGAATAAGTCCGGCCTTTCTGGCAAAACTCCCTGGTAGCATGCGGCAGGGAGGCGACGGCCAGGATGGAGATGCTGCGCAATTTCTCCCGCCGGCGGCTGCGGACCGGTCTGACGATCCTGGGCGTTGCGGTGGGGATGCTGGCCTTCACGGTGATGGGAGGCATGGCCGAGAAGTTTGACCTCATCATCGAAGGAGGGAAGGCCTACTTCACCCACCGCATTGCGGTGCGGTCCGCCGGCGGCCTCTTCCGGCTCAACCTGCTGGAGCCCCAGGATATCGAGGCGGTCCGGTCGGTGGCGGGGGTGAAGGAAGTGGAGACGCAGATCCTTCTGCCCCTGGACGAGACCGCCGGGTTTGAGCTGGCTCCTCGCTTCCTGGTGGGGGTGGACATGCCGGGTTTCCTGCGGGCCCAGGAACTGGCCGGTGACAAGGGCCGCCTCCGGCTGCGGGAGGGCGCCTGGTGGCAGCCCGGCCAGCGCAATGTGGCGGTGCTGGGCAGTGCAGTGGCCCGCCGGATGAAATTGGGCGTGGGGGATCTTTTGCAGGCCCGGGGACGGAGTTTCCGGGTGGTGGGGATCCTGGAGGAGACCTTCTCCGTCCCCGACGGCTGGGTGCTGGTGCCCCAGGAAGACGCCCGCGAGGTGATGGTCCAGGAAAGCAGCCTGCTGCAGATGCTGGGAATAGACAGCTTTGTCACCAACGCCTACGCGCTGGTGGACCCCGACCAGGGGGATCAGATTGTCCGGCAAATGGCCGCCTCCTTGCGCGGCGGGTTTCTGCTCTATTCCCCCCAGGAACTGACTGAGGCCGCCGGGCAGGCCAGCACGCTCCTGAACACCGCCATCCTGGGTTCCGGCGTCATCGCCGTCATTGTGGGCGCGCTGGCGGTGGTTAATACCATGTTCATCGCCGTCGCGGAGCGGACCCGGGAGATCGGCATCAAGAAGGCCATCGGAGCCAGCCGGTGGGACATTGTGCGGGAGTTTCTGTTGGAATCGGTGCTGATCGGGTTGCTGGGCGGCATCCTGGGGGTGGCATTGGGCGCCCTGGTGATTTATGGCATCAACTGGTATACCCAGGATCAGGGGACACCGGTCTTCATTCTGACGCCTCGCCTTGTTGGCACCGCCATCCTCTTCGCGGGACTCCTGGGGGCGGCGGCCGGCGTGATGCCTGCCCTGCGGGCCGCCTCCCTGGACCCGGTGGCGGCTCTGCGGGAGTACTGAGGAGGCACGGAGATGGAGCGGGTCATCAATTCCCTGCAGTGGCCCGAGCGCGCATCCGGCTCCGCTTTGGTGGTGGCGGAGGAGGTCACCAAGGTCTATCCGGGCGGCGTCCGGGCCCTGGACCGGGTTTCCCTCACGGTGCGCCGGGGGGAGATTCTGGGCATCATGGGCCGGTCCGGCAGCGGCAAGTCCACCCTGCTGCACATCCTGGGCTGTCTGGACCGTCCCACCTCCGGGGAGGTCTGGATCGACGGCGTGCCGGTGACGCGCCTGCCTGAGCGAGCGCTGCCGGCCCTCCGGCTGCGGAAAGTGGGGTTCGTCTTCCAATCCCACAATCTCATCCCCTGCCTCACGGCTCTGGAGAACGTGGCGTTGCCCCTGCGCTACCTGCGCCTGCCGGCCAGGCAGGCCATGGAAAAAGCCCGGGCGGCCCTGGAGGCCGTCGGGCTTTCCGACCGGATGCATCACCTGCCGGCGCAGCTTTCCGGGGGACAGCAGCAGCGGGTGGCCATCGCCCGGGCGCTGGTCAACAGTCCTGCCCTGGTGCTGGCTGATGAGCCCACCGGGGCACTGGATTCACAGACCGCCCGGGATCTGCTGGCCCTCATCCGGCGCCTGTCCGCGGAGCAGGGCCAGACCTTTGTGGTGGTGACCCACGATCCCCTGGTGGGACAGGCCTGCGACCGAATCGTCACGATGGAGGACGGCCGCATCCGGCCGCCCTCCTGATCCCTTTACCTTACCAGCGCGGCCACGGCCTCCGGAACCTCGGCCAGCCGGAAGGCAATGGCGTCAGGGATGCATTCCGCCAGTTCTGCCGGGGGCCAGGGGTAAAACTGCAGCTCCCGCTGCAGGCGGAACCGGAGCCACGCCATGGCCCGGGCCGGCCGCTGCACCGGCGGCAAGGCCGCCAGTTCCGCCGGGATCTCCGTGGATCCCGGCGCCCCCGGCTGGTGCAGGTAGATCGCCTGCCAGCCGGCCCGCCGCGCACCGGCCACGTCGTGGTGCAGGGTGTCCCCCACGTGGATCCGGGGCGGGCCGCCGTAGGCCGCTGCCGCCTCAAAAATCGGTCTTTCGGGTTTGGCTGCTCCCACCATGTCGGGGCAGATCAGGGCCCGGAAATACGGCAGCAGGCCCAGTTGCCTGAGGACCGGTTCCTGGTAGCGACGAAACCCGTTGGTCACCGCCACCAGCGTGTGGCCCGCATCGGTCAGCGCCTGCAGGCAGGCCTCCGCTCCCGGGTAGCCGTAGCAGAGGTCCGGGTTCTGTGCGTAATGGGTCACCAGCGCCGCCACGTCCATCTGGCCGGTGTAGCCCAGCCGCTTGCCCACCGTGGCGACGATATCATCCCAGTCAAAGCAATCCACCATCTTTCCCGCCATCAGGCGGTTACGGTGCTCTTCCAGGACCATCCGGAGGGCGGCTTCCTCCGCCTCGGGCCCCGTCAGCCCGGTAAAGGGGGCCAGCTCCTTCCGGATGTGGCCGAAGACACCATCCGGCCGCTTGCTTTGAAAGGGGTTCCGGCACAGCACACCGTCCAGATCGAAAGAGATCAGCGCCAATTCGGCTTCACCTCAACATCACGTGATGGCCTCTGTCGTCAGCCCCTCGATGAGCTACGGGCTCATCAGCAGGAACATGACGATCGCCGGCCGGCCGCGCCCTTCGAACCCCCACGGTTCTTGCCGTGTCGACCGACACAAAATCAATTCGGTACGGCAGCGGTGGCTCCCTGTAAGGGAATGTGAGAGCGCGTAAATGATCAGCCCGCCCCGTTCGCCGATTGACAAACGGGGCGGGCGGCCCTTCGAACGGTCCCTGCCGGGGGTCCCTGAATGCCGGTCTTCTGCCGCGGCCGGGTCATCCTTGCGGCCATACGACCTCCACGTCCGGCACTCCGGCCAGCCGGTTGGCTTCCCGGGCCGCTACGAACAGGAGATCCGACAGGCGGTTCAGGTACTTGAGCAGGACGCCGTCCACCTCCTCCGCGGCTGCCAGGGTCACCACCCGGCGTTCGGCCCGGCGTACCACTGTTCGGGCGGCGTGCAGGGCCGCGGCCGCCGGGGAGCCGCCGGGCAGGATGAAGCGCTTCAGCGGAGGCAAGTTCGCGTCCAGGGCGTCGATGTCCTGTTCCAGCGCCTCCACCATCTCCTCCCGGATCCGCAGTTGTTCGCCCTGTTGCCGGTTGGGCGGGCAGGCCAGGTCGGCTCCCAGGTCAAAGAGCTCCCGCTGGATCCGGGTCAAGATCGAGCGGAGCGGTTCGGCGTTTTCCCGGGGCAGGGTCGCCAGTGCCATGCCCAGCAGGGCGTTGGCTTCGTCGACAGTGCCGTAGGCCTCAACTCGCGGCGCATCCTTGGCGATGCGCTCGCCCCAGCGCAGGCTGGTCTGGCCGGCATCGCCCCTCCGTGTGTAAATCTTCAAGTCCCTTCACCTCTGAACTGTTATCTGCCGATGTGGCAGGAAATAGCGGCAGGATCAGAAGTTTATTATCATGAATGGCATAGGGGGGGTTATCGGTGACACGCGAAGAAGCTTGGGAACTGCTAAACGAGTATACTAAGAATCCGCGGCTGATTCACCACGCTCTGGCAGTGGAGGCCTGCATGCGCGCCTATGCGAGAAAGTACGGCGAAGATGAGGAGACGTGGGGGCTGATCGGGCTTCTGCACGACTTCGATTACGAGCGGTGGCCGGATCCCCCGGACCATCCGCTGCAGGGCGAGCGCATCCTGGCGGCCCGGGGCGTGCCGGAGGATATCCGGTACACCATTTGCTCCCATGCCAATTACCTGCAGGACCGGTATCCCCGCAAGTCTCTGCGGGACAAGGTACTGTATGCGGTGGACGAACTGTCAGGTCTGGTGATCGCCACAGCTCTGGTCCGGCCCAACAAGTCCATCTTTGAAGTGGACGTGCAAGCGGTCAAGAAGAAGTTCAAGGACAAGCGGTTTGCCGCAGGCGTCAACCGGGAAGATGTGATCCGGGGCGCCGAGGAACTGGGGGTACCCCTGGACGAGCATATTGCGTTTGTGATTGAGGCCCTGAAGGAAGCGGCCGACGTGCTGGACCTGCGGGGCACCTACGCAGGCTGAGGCAGATTTTTTCGACGGGGGCGGCCCCGGCGTCCTGCTTCACCAGGCGGATTTTGGGCAGGAGGATGGTTCCCATGAAGCTGCTGCTGATGGGAGTCCCGCGCTGCGGGAAGTCAACACTGATCCGCCGGCTGGCGGAGCAGTACCCCGGCAACGCCGGTGGCTGCCTCTCCGTGCCCCTGGTCGGTCCCGACGGGCGCCGGATCGGCTTCGAGGCCCAGGCGGTCTGGCACTCCCCCGGGGAACCCCTGCGGGTGGTCCAGCGGGCAACGCTGGCCCGGACGGACCTGCCCTCCGACCTGCGCAGCGGTCGGTACGGGGTGGATCCGGCGGGGTTGGACCTCTGCGTCCGGGCGTTGGACGCGGCCATGCACGAAGGCGGCCTGGTCTTGATCGACGAGATCGGCCCCATCCAGATCCTCTCGCCGGCGTTCCGGGACGCTGTTCTCCGGTGTCTCTGTGCCCCGAACCGGGTGCTGGGAGCCATTTCCGGGGCGCCGGACCCCTTCCTGGAAGAGATTCGGACCCTGCCGGGGATCCGGCTCCTGGAAGTGACCCGGGAAAACCGGCAGCACCTCTTCCAGGGCCTGCTGCCGTGGATGCTGATCGGGTGAAACGAGCCAAGCTGTGCGGGGGCGACAGGCCCCCGCTTTTTCTGTCAGGCCGCGCCCTTCCGCATACAGTAAAGCGGTGACGCTGCTCCGAAAGGAGGAAGAACGCGGTGACCACCAAGTTCGTCCGGCTGACCACCGGCATTCCCGGTCCTGCCTCCCGGGAGCTGATGGCCCGCAAGGAGCGGGCGGTGGCCGACGCCTTCGCGGTTCACGTGCCTGTAGCCGTTCGGGAGGCCCGGGGCGCCTTGCTGACCGACGTGGACGGCAACGTGCTGATTGACCTGGCCGGAGGGGTTGGCTGCATGAACGTGGGCCACTCCCACCCCCGGGTGGTCCGGGCCATTCAGGAGAGCGCTGCCCGCTTTACCCACACGGACTTTTCCGTTGTGATGTATGAGTCGTACATCCGCCTTGCAGAGCGGTTGGCGGCCCTGGCTCCCGGCCCCTTCCCCAAGAAGGCCGCCTTCTTTAACTCGGGGGCCGAAGCGGTGGAGAATGCGATCAAGATCGCCCGCTGCTACACCGGCCGGCCGGCGGTGATTGCCCTGGAGGGGGCCTTCCACGGCCGCACTGCCATGGCGCTGGCCCTTACCTCCAAAGTCAGGCCCTACAAGAAGGGGCTGGGCCCCCTGGCCCAGGAGGTCTATCGGGTTCCGGCTCCTTATCTGTACCGGCGGCCGGAGGGGATGGGGGAGGAGGAATACATCCGCTTTTGTGCCGATGCCCTCGAGCGGGCCTTTGTGACCATGGTCTCCCCTGACGACTGCGCAGCCATCATCCTGGAGCCGGTCCAGGGGGAGGGCGGCTTTGTGCCCCTGCCGGCCGCCTACCTGCAGCGGGTGCAGGAGATTGCCCGCCGTCACGGAGTGCTGCTGATCGCCGATGAGGTCCAGACCGGCTGCGGCCGCACCGGTACCTTCTTCGCCTCGGAACAGTTGGGGATCGAACCGGATCTGATCTGCGCCGGCAAGTCCCTGGCCGCGGGCCTGCCGCTTTCCGCCGTGATCGGCCGGCAGGAGGTAATGGATGCCCCCGGCCCGGGCGCCATCGGCGGCACGTACGTGGGCAACCCCGTGGCCTGCGATGCTGCCCACGCGGTACTGGATATCCTGGAGGAGGAACGGCTCCTGGACCGGGCCCGGGAACTGGGAGCGCTCTTCCGCCGGCGGTTTGCGGACCTCGGCGAGCGGCTGGCCGCTTTGCCGGGCGCCCGCTTTCAGGTGGGCGACGTCCGGGGACTGGGGGCCATGGTGGGAGCCGAGTTTGTGGTCAGCCGCGCCACCCGGGAACCCTTTGACGTCGCTCCCATCCTACGCCGGGCCGCGCAAAGCGGGCTGGTCCTGGTGAAATGCGGGATCTACGGGAACGTGATCCGCCTTCTGCCGCCTTTGGTGATTTCCGACCCCGAGGTCCACGAAGCCTTCGACCTGCTGGAAGCGGCCTGCGTGGCCGAGGCCGTGGGCGGGTGAGGACATCCGCCGGCCGTGCCGTATGGCAGAAAGCGGGCAGTGCCCCGGACGGCACTGCCCGCTTCCGTTTACAAGTCCACCTCTTCGCTTTCCGCTTCCCGGATGGCCCGGACCACTGCCTGGCACAGTTCGCCTACGGTTTCCACGTCCTCCAGCAACTCGTCATACAATTCCACGCCGAACTCGCTCTCCAGGGAGTCTACCAGGTTCACCATGTCGGTCTCGTATTCTTCAAACAGCTCCGCCAGCGTGGTGTTATAGGTGACGGCGTCACTGCCCACACAGTCCCGAATCACCTTCAGCGCTTCCTGTTTGGTACTCACTTGCCAAGAGGCACCTCCCAAGCGCCTATTTTCGCCGGGGAGGCTGGGGGCTATACATCGGGAGGGCGACAAGACCCCCGCGGGCCCCGGCATTCGGCCGGAGTCGCGGGGGTCTTCCTGCAAGCGTATCCTGCCTGGCAGCTAGTCCACGTGGGTCTGTGAGACCAGCTGGCTCAGCGCCTCCACGGCAGCGCCGGCATCATCGCCCTCTGCACGGATGCGGATGACCGTTCCCTTGCGGACGCCCAGACTGAGCACACCCAGGATTGACTTTGCGGAAGCGGATCGGGAGCCGGCGATGACCGTGATCTCGGATTGAAACCGGGCTGCGGTCTCCACGAAGCGAGCCGCGGGCCGGGCGTGGAGCCCCTGATCCAGCATCACCACCAGTTCCCGCTCTGCTACCTGCATAGGCTTCGCTCCCATCGTGCTTAAAACTTCGGATGGTTCAGGGCAGACTCGGCGGCAGCCCGGACCCGGGCCAGATCGCCCCCTACCCGGGCTTCCACGCCGGCAGCCACGGCCCCTTCCACCAGGGGCGCTCCGCAGAGGTGAACGTTGGCAGCCCGATCGGGCGTGAGCAGTTCCAGGGCCGTCTCCGCAGCCATGACGCTGCTGCCCAGGTCCATCAGGACCAGCACGCCGTCATCGCTGTACACCTCGTTGATGGCCTCCGCGATGGCAGTGGCGTCGGTACCCAGGCGGCCGTCGGGGGTGCCGCCCACCGCAGCCACCGGCACATCGCCGGCTACCTGGCGTACCAGGTCGGCCAGTCCCTCCGCCAATTGCCGGCTGTGGGAGACCAGCACCAGACTTACCATGGGTGGTCACGCTCCCGCCACGGTATCCCGGAGGGCCCGGATCATGAAGTAGGAAGAGGTGGCTCCGGGGTCCTGGTGGCCGATGGAGCGCTCGCCCAGATAGCTGGCCCGTCCTTTGGTCGCCTTGATGGTCTTGGTGTACTCCACGCCTTCGGCCGCGGCCGCCACCGCGTCCGACAGCGCCTCCACCGCCGGCTTCCCGGCGGCCAGGGCCGCATCCAGCGCTTCTTTGGCGGGAATCAGGGCATCCAGCATGGTCTTTTCACCCCGGACCGCCTTGCCACGCTGCTGGATGCCGGCGATCGCCACCTCCATCAGTTTGGGCAGGTCCTGCAGGGTGACCTCCTGCTTTCCGGCAAGTTGGCTCCCCATGCGGAGAAATGCCGTGCCGTACAGCGGCCCGGCAGCGCCGCCCACCGTGGAGATCAGGGTCATGCCGACCTTCTGCAGGATCTTGCCCAGGTCAGGATCCGGGTTGCTCAGCACCCGTTCCTGCACGGCCTTGAATCCCTTGTCCATGTTGTGGCCGTGGTCGCCATCGCCGATGGCGTTGTCCAGTTCACTCAGGAAATCCGCCTGTTCATGCAGCACCTTGGCAATGTTGTTCAACAGCTGAACCAGTCCGTTTACATCCATCTGTGTTTATCGCCCCTGACGGAATGCAGGTGTTTCGGCCGGATAATCCAGCAGCTCCTTCAGTTCGTCGTCCAACCGGAGCACGGTTACCGAGCAGCCGGCCATCTCCAGGGAGGTCATGAACTCACCGACGATCGTCCGGTAGATCTTGATGCCACGGGCCTTCAGGAAGTCATGGACGGCCTTGTTGACGATGAACAGCTCCATGAGCGGGGTCGCGCCCATGCCGTTGATCAGGACGGCCACCTCTTCGCCGGCCTTGAGCTGCAGGTCGTCCACGACCTTCTGGGTCAGGTGCTCGGCGATCTCCTTGGCCGGCCGCAGGGGTTCCCGATGGGTACCCGGCTCGCCGTGGATACCGATGCCGATCTCCACCTCGTTCTCTCCCAGTTCAAACCCGGGCTTGCCCGCGGCGGGGACCGTGCACGGAGTCAGGGCCATGCCCATGGACCGCACGTTGGCGATGACCTTCTCTGCAACGGCCTTGACCTCTTGCAGCGTGCCGCCGGCCTGCGCCTTGGCGCCCGCGATCTTGTGGACGAGGACCGTTCCGGCGATGCCCCGGCGGCCCGTGGTCCAGGTGGAGTTCTCCACAGCCACGTCATCGTTGACGACGACGGAAGCCACCTCGATGCCTTCGGCCTGAGCCATTTCACCGGCCATCTCGAAGTTCATGACGTCGCCGGTATAGTTCTTGATGATCAACAGGACGCCGGCGCCGCCGTTGGCCGCCTTGATGCCCTCGAAAACCTGATCAGGAGTCGGGGAGGTAAAGACTGCTCCGGCCACCGCGGAGTCGAGCATGCCGTAGCCGACAAAGCCGCCATGGGCAGGTTCGTGGCCGCTGCCGCCCCCGCTGACCAGACCGACCTTGCCCGGGGTGGGACCGCCGGCCCGGGTGATCACGTTGGTGCCGGGAATGCGCCTGACGTACTGGGGATAGGCAGCGACGAGACCGTCGAGCATATCATCGACGACGCTTTCCACTGCGTTGATCAGCTTTTTCACCTTGCATCCTCCTTTTCGATGATTTTTGGATCTGCCCTCTGTCCTTTGCAAAGGATGTGCCAAGTGCCCCAAAGACATCCGGCCCCTGCAGGCGGGCCTTTGGCGCCGGGGCCTGCAGGGGATGGTTGATACATTTTGCGTACCCTGGGAGTTCTTGTTGATAAAAACAGCTACCCCTTGTCGGGCACCAGCCCGTACTTCCGGGCCTTGAGGGCCACGGTGCGGTGGGTCACCCCCAGGGCCCGGGCGGCCTTGTTGAAGGAGCCGTACCGTTCCAGGGCCAGCCGGATGATCTCCCGTTCGTACTCCTCCAGGGGGGCGATCTCGCCCTCCGGCGTGGTGTTGACCAGGTTGGTGGGGGCGGTGGGCTGGTGCAGGTAGGCGGGCAGATCCGCCACGGTGATGAGGGGGCCCTCGCACAGGGTGACGGCCCGCTCCACCACGTTTTCCAACTGGCGGACGTTGCCCGGCCAGTCGTAGGCAGTCATCAGCCGCAGGGCTTCCGGGGTGATTCCCTGCACCTTTTTCCCGAGACGTTGATTGAGCTTCGCGATGAAGTGCTCCACCAGGAGGGGAATGTCCCCCCGCCGCTCCCGCAGGGGTGGCAAATAGATGCCGATGACGTTCAGGCGGTAATACAGATCCTCTCGGAACTGGCCCCGGGCCACCATCTCCTCCAGGTTGGCGTTGGTGGCGGCGATGACCCGGACATCGATGGGGATCGGTTCGTCGCCGCCCACCCGTTCCACCTCGCGGTTTTGCAAGACTCTGAGGAGCTTGGCCTGCAGGGTCAGATCCAGCGCTCCGATCTCGTCCAGGAAAATCGTGCCGCCGTTGGCCAGTTCAAACTTGCCCAGCCTGCGTCGGGTGGCGCCGGTGAAGGCGCCTTTTTCGTGGCCGAACAGCTCCGATTCGACCAGGGTGGGGGGAATGGCGGCACAGTTCAGCCGTACGAAGGGTCCCCGGGCCCGAGGCGATGCCAGGTGGATCGCCTCGGCCACCAGTTCCTTGCCGGTGCCGCTTTCGCCGCGGATCAGGATGGTGGCGGGAGTGGGCGCCGCCTTGGCTGCGATGGCCAGGGCATCCCGGAAGGTGCCGCTGTTGCCCACCAGCCGGCTGAAAGCCGGGGCCAGGGGCCGGGCACGGATCAGTTCCTGCGCCAGGTATTCCGCCCGGGCCTCTTCCTGTTCCACCCGCCGGGCCAGTTCTCTTACCACGTCGGCGCTGCGGCCCACTGCCACGGCGCTCTGGACTTCCCCGTCCAGCCGGATCACGTAGACATCCACCACGATCCGGGCGCCGTTGGGCGCGATCTCCACCTGCCCTAAGGTGGGCTGACCGGTCCGGAGGGTCCGAGCCACGGGCCCGTCCGGGCTCCAGCGGGGCGGGTCGCCGAAAAGTTTGAGGAAGGCCGGGTTGGTGTACCGGACCGTGCCGTCGGGATCCACTACGCAGATGCCCTCGCCCACCGCGTCCAGTACCAGGTTCAGCTGCTCCTTGAGGGCCTTGACTTCCCGGAGTTCCCCCGCGACCCGCTCCAGATCGGAGATATCCTGCAGGATGGCGGCTGCGCCGATCACCCGGCCATTGGACCAGATGGGGGTCCGGCTGATAACCAGAGTCATCTGGTTGGCGCCTTTGAGCCGGCCCACCTCCGACTCTCCGGTCTGCAGGACCCGGGAGAGACGGACGGCGGGGATCACCTCGTCCACCTGCCGGCCCAGGACCGACTCGGCCTGGATCCCCAGGTATCGCTCTGCCGCGGGGTTCAGGAGGAGGATCTGTCCCCGGTCGTTTACCACCAGCAGCCCGGTGGGGATGTGCTCCAGCACGCGGTCCAGGGTGACCGTGGCTTCGTGTAGGATCTCATCCACCTCTTCCGTGTCCCCGGTTGCGGCATCGCTGCTGCCCTCCGCCAGGAAGCGGGCCATGCGCGCCATGGCCTGCTCCGCCGCAGCGGTCTGCCCCGGCTTCTGGCCGGAGCCGTCGGGATGGCACAACAGGGTAACGGTGTCGCCCTTGGGCACTCGAAGCGAGACCAGCGCGAAGAAGTTTTCGGCCGGTACCGTCCGGTCGCCGTGGCGGAACAGGATGCGCACGCCGGATTCGGCGGCCGCTTCCACCGCCATCTTGACCAATTCGGCCGCTGCCCGGGCGTGGAGGCCATGGGGATGCCTGACGGTCACGGAGTACTCCAGCGTAGCCATCGTTCCCACCCTTTTTGGGTCCTCACCTTCAGCGTACAAACCGTCGTTGGTAAGGTCAATTGTCCGTCAGGGCCACACCGTTTGGTTGGGAACATATACCTACAGGAGATGGGATGTGCACACCCGCCGCGGAAAGGGGTTCTGAAGTGTGTCGCATCGCGGTCCGGTTTACATAACATAGCAACGAGCCCTGTATGGTAAGGAGGGTGTAGATCCTATGGATGGATGGTCCAAGTGCGGGGGACCGTGGTTCGGCGGATGTGGCAAGATCTTCGGGCCCGTTGCCACCGTCTGCAACCAGGCGATTCCCTTTACGAAACTTGTGCCGTTCTTTAAGTTGCAGCCCTTTACAACGGTGACACCCCTGCCCACGGTCCCGCCCATGGCAGCGGCTGGAAAGCCCATTACCGTGGGCGTGGGCAAGGGCATTGGCAAGGGGTTCGGCAAGGGCTTTGGCAAGGGGTTCGGCGGGTTCCCTGGCGGCAAGCTCTGGTTCCCTGGCGGTAAGGGGATTGTGTGACCACGATCAGCCCGGGGGAGGCGGCGGCCTCCCCCGGGGCGCGTCCTGCCGCGGTGCATGCACGGGCCGGCGCCGGGAGAGACTTGCCACCGGAGGAGGGATGGACCGGTGCGATCAGCCGCAGGCGTCTGGCTGCTGGCGGCCCTGCTGCTCGCCGGCTGCGGGAGCCGCCGGGGAATTCCGGAGGCCGGCGTTCCCCGCTATCCGTGGGACGCGGACGGGACCCAGGCGGTCATCATCCAGGACCGACCGCTATCTGTTGCCCAGCAGATGAAGGGGCAGACCGGCGTCCTCACCCTGGAGGTCTCGGATACCGGCTTTGTGCCGCCGCTGATCCGGGTGGCGGAGGGAAGCCGGGTGAAGATCCACCTGCGGAACACAGGTGCCCGCTACCACAACCTGGTGATTCCCCGCTTCGGCATCGTGGCGGGGGCGATTCCCCCGGGCGGCGAGAACTACATCGAGTTCACCGCCAGTGAAAAGGGGGCCTGGCCCTTTTTCTCCGACGCGCCGGGATACATGGAGACCGGCTTGCTGGGGACGCTGTTGGTGGAATAGAATCCCGGGGTTAAGCCATGGGAGGTTGGACAAGGCTAGGAAAAACAGGAGACGGAGGGTGTTCTGTGAAGCGCGTCCTGTTTTGTGCCATGCTGCTGTCTGTGCTGCTCACAGCGGGCGTGGCCCGGGCACAGCCCGCGACGGTCTTTAATACGCCGTATCCGCAGTACATCCGGGTGGCCATCCGGGAATCTCGCCCCAACGGAGAGCCCGACCCACGGGGCCGGATCCTGTACGTTAAACGGGTGCCCTTTGACGAATACGTGGTCAACTCCCTGCCCAACGAATGGATGCCCTCCTGGCACCAGGAGGCTCTTCAGGCCGGCGCCATGGCCGTGAAGATGTTTGCCTGGTACAAGGTGCTCAATCCCACCCTTCTGGACGGATGGGAGTTCGACGTGGATAACACCACCAACTTCCAGACCTACCTCGAGGGGAACCGGTACCAGTCCACCGACGAGGCCCACTGGCGGGTACGGCACCTGGCCTATGCCCTCCCCGACGGGACCATCGTGGAGCTGAACTACCGCGCCGGATACCAGGGCGGGCCGAACTGGGAGTACCGCAATGCCAACATGATGTCCCAGTGGGGCACCCAGTACTGGGCGGAGCGGGGCTGGAACATGCTTCGGATTCTTCAGTGGTACTACCAGGGGCGGGAACTGCACCCGATCCCCAACCTGTAGGGAGGCAGAAGCGATGAAGCGCGCAAGGGTGATCGCCGCCTTGGCCCTGCTGTTGACCGGAGGGCTCGTGGGGATCCGGGTGGCCGGGGCGCAGAACGGCGGGTCGCCGCCGGCCCCGGCGGGGCCCCTGACGCGGCTGTACTGGCGGGCCATGGGCATCCGCACCGCCCCGCTCAGCATCCGGGTGGTGGACGCCCATACCATGCAGCCGATCCCCGGCGCCGGTTGCGTGGTGGGGGAGACCGGCGACCGGGTGGAGACAGACGCCAACGGCGTGGCTCCCACCATCGAAGCGCCCATCTTCCGCCATCCCCGCCTGGATCGAATGCTGGCGGAACTGCACGGCCAGCTTACGGTCATTTGCTACAAGAACGGGTACCGTGACGCCATCACCATGGGCGTGCGGATGCACCCGGGAACCACCACCGAGACCGAGATCTGGATGTATCCCATTGGCCGGGGAGACCGGCGGGTGGAGCCGACCCTCTACCAGGTGCCGATCCACCGGCTGTGGCGCATTCAGCTGGCCGACCGGTTCCGGCTGCGGGATGAGGGCGAGGGGCCCGAGCGGCCGGAACTGACCCGTCCCGAGGAGGGGCCTGCTCCCCAGGAAACGCAGGGGCTGGGAGAGCAAAGCCCGCTGCGGGCGCCCTCTTCCGAGTTCCCCCTGGGACCCCGGAATTCCGGACAGCCGCAGCCGTAAACACACCGGGAGACGGTGCCGAGCCGTCTCCCGGTTTTCTGCGCTGAAGGAACGACTGCCTCTGGCCGGGAAAACATAGAAAACTTCTTGCCATGCACCGGGATTCGAACAGGAGGAATCCGAAATGCAGTTGATTCGCCCGCCACGTCTTCAGCCGGGGGATCTGATTGGCATCGTCTCCCCCTCATCGCCGGTGGCACACGTTGTGCCGCGGCGGTTGAAGCGGGGCATGGCAGAGCTGGAGCGCCTCGGTTTTCGGGTGCGTCTGGGGCGGCACGCCACCGCTAAACATGGTCACACCGCCGGTACCATTGCGGATCGGGTCGCCGACCTGCACGAAATGTTTGCGGATCCGGAAGTGAAAGGCATCATCACCACCATCGGGGGCTACAATTCCAATCAGCTCCTGGACCAGCTCGATTACGATCTGATTGCTGCCAATCCCAAGGTCTTTATGGGCTACTCCGACATTACTGCCCTGCACATGGGCATTCACGTGCGGGCGGGGCTGTTCACTTTCCTCGGTCCTGCCGTGCTGCCGCAGTTCGGCGAAGCCGGCGGCCTCATGCCTTACATTCGGCAGTCCTTTCAGCGAACTGTCTGTACGACGAGCCCTGTTGGCGAGTTGGAACCCTC
Organism: Symbiobacteriaceae bacterium; assembly: GCA_036562385.1. Classification (GTDB taxonomy): domain Bacteria; phylum Bacillota; class Sulfobacillia; order Symbiobacteriales; family Symbiobacteriaceae; genus DATCKG01. The sequence continues at coordinate 51,749 of DATCKG010000048.1, read as the reverse complement.
GCCGGAAACAGTGGCAGAGACACTTCGATGGGATGAGGAGGACGACCGCCCGCGCCGCACCACTCGCAATCCCGGTCCTCGCCCCCTGCGCAGCGGGGTCGCGCGGGGGCGGTGGTGGGCCGCTTTCCGCCCTCGGTGGGCTTCACCCCGGAGGACTCCCTCGAAGAGATCCTGCTGACCGCCACCCGTGGGTACACGTTCCCCATCGGCACCGGCTTTGACTTTGGCCACTGGGATCCCATGTTTGTCCTACCCATCGGTGTGCAGGCTGAACTGGCGGTGAAGGATGCCGCCCGCTTGTCAATTCTTGAACCGGCTGTCATTTAGCAGGTGAGGCAGCGTTCGGGAGACGGTGTCCAGTCGTCTCCCGGCTTTTTGTGTTCGCAAGATTCCTCTCTCTGTTCTGGATGATCCGATTTAAAGATTCTGTGTAAAAGTTCTGCGGAAACGAAGAGGGGAACGAGATCTGTCGTCGAATAAACAAAACCTACATGCAACTCAAACGACCTTTGGGTCGTTGCGGATAAGGGGAGCAGGAGGGGATTGGATGCAGTTCAGCCTGACACCGGAACAGGAGATGCTCCGGCAGACCGTGCGGGAGCTGACCCGGGAGAAGGTACAGCCCCGGGCTGCGGAGATTGACCGCACGGGTGAATTTCCGTGGGACATCCTCCATCACTTCCGGGACCTGGGACTGATGGGTCTGGCTGTGCCGGAGGAGTACGGCGGGGCCGGTATGGGGGTGTTGGCCTGCTGCCTGGCGGTGGAGGAGGTGGCCAAGGCCTGCGCCACCAGCGCCCTGATCATCGCGGATCAGGAACTGGGCATGCTGCCGATCCTGGTGGGGGCCTCCGAGGAACAGAAGAAGAAGTGGCTTCCCCGGTTTGCCAGCGGCCGGGAACTGATCGCCTTCGCCCTGACGGAGCCCAGCGCCGGTTCCGACGCCGGATCCCTGAAGACCACCGCAGTGCGGGACGGGGACTCCTATGTGCTCAACGGGCGGAAGATCTTCATCACTAACGGCAGCGTGGCCGGGGGCTTTACCCTCTTTGCCTCCACCAACCCGTCGGCCGGCAGCCGCGGCATCACGGCGTTCTTCATCGAGGCCGGCACGCCGGGGCTTATTATCGGGCGGCACGAGGAGAAGATGGGGATCCGGGGGTCGCCCACGGTGGAACTGATTTTGGAAGACTGCCGCGTCCCGGCCGCCAACCGGATTGGCGAGGAGGGCGAGGGGTTCAAGATCGCCATGGCGACCCTGGACCAGAGCCGTCCTGCCATCGGCGCCCAGGCGCTGGGCATCGCGGAGGGCGCGCTGGAATACGCGATTCAGTATGTGAAGCAGCGGCAGCAGTTTGGCCGGCCGATCGCCGAGTTCCAGGGCATCCAGTTCATGCTGGCGGACATGGCTGCCAAGGTGGAAGCCGCTCGCCTGCTGGTGTATAAGGCCGCGGCCTTGATTGACGGACAGGGGAAGGTTCGGGGACGCCTCCCGCTGGAGATCAATAAGATCTCGGCAATGGCCAAGATGGTGGCCTCCGACACCGCCATGTCCGTCACCACCGATGCGGTGCAGCTGCTGGGCGGTTATGGCTACACCCGCGACTATCCGGTGGAGCGGATGATGCGGGACGCCAAGATCACCCAGATCTACGAGGGCACCAACCAGATCCAGCGGCTGGTCATTGCCCGGGCGCTGCTGAGCTGAACACAACCCCGCCGCGGGGAAGCGAAAGGAGGGCCGGGCGATGCCAACACGACCGATTTACTGGAACATCTCCCACGTATGGGTGATGTACCTGCTTATGATCCCCACCCTGGCGATCTGCGCGTACGGGGTGTGGCGGAGGGTCAGGCTCTGGCGGATCGGCCGGCCCGAGGTCCGGTGGGATCAGGTGGGCAGGCGGCTGATGCTGGTGCTGAAGCACGGCGCCTTCCAGGCCCGCCTGGCCCAGGACAGGGTGGCGGGTTTCTTCCACATCCTCCTGTCGTGGGGATTCCTTCTCCTCTTTGTCGGCACGCTGGTGGTCATGCTGGAGGCCGATTTTGGCCTTCCCATCATGCGGGGGAACTTCTACCTCTACTTCCAGTCCTTCACCTTGGACCTGGCGGGCGCCCTGGCGATGGTCGGCGTTGTGGTGGCGTGGATCCGCCGGTCTGTCTTCAAACCCCGGGCCCTCACCCAGGGGAAGAACCATCCCTCGCTGCTGGATGACTGGGTTTTCCTGGCCCACTGTCTGGTTCTGCTCTGGACCGGCTTCTTCGTGGAGGGGGTCCGGATCGTGGTCACCGAGGACCCGTGGGGCGCCTGGTCACCCTTCGGGTACCTGCATGGGCGGTTGCTCGCCGCCTTCCTGGATCCGGGGGCCCTGACGGTGCTGCACCGGTGGCTCTGGTGGTTCCATCTGGTGGTGGCCTTTTCGTTCCTGGCGTACCTGCCCTACTCCAAGCTGATGCACATCCTCGCAGGCCCGGTGAACATCTTCCTGCAGGATCTGAAACCCCGGGGCCAACTGCCCCTTACCGATCTGGAGGCGGAGAATCCGGTCCTGGGCGCCGCCACCCTGACAGACTTCCGCTGGAAGGACCTGGCGGATCTGGACGCGTGCACGGAGTGTGGTCGCTGCCAGGAAAACTGTCCGGCCTTCCGCACCGGCAAGCCTCTGAACCCCAAGGCGCTGATCCTGGACCTGCAGCATCACCTGCATGAAAAAGGGCCGCTGCTGGCCCTGGCCAAGGCCAGGGGCGAATTGCCGGCTGAGCAGCCCGTGGAGTCGGAACTGGTGGGTCCGGTAATCGATCCGGAGGCGCTCTGGGCCTGCACCACCTGCCGGGCTTGCATGGAGGTCTGCCCGGTCTTCATCGAGCACGTGCCCAAGATTGTGGAGATGCGCCGCCACCAGGTGATGCTCCAGGGCGAGTTCCCGCCGGAGTTGAATCAGACCTTCAAAAACCTGGAGCGGCAGGGCAATCCCTGGGGCCTGGGCGCCCACACCCGGGCCAAGTGGGCGGAGGACCTGGGCGTGCCGACGCTGGAGGAAAACCCGGACGCGGAGTACCTCTTCTGGCCGGGCTGCGCGGGAGCCTTCGACCAGCGGGGACAGAAGATCGCCCGGGCCATCGTGCAGCTCCTCCGGACCGCCGGGGTCTCCTTCGCCATCCTCGGAAAGGAGGAGCGCTGCACCGGTGATCCGGCCCGCCGGGTGGGCAACGAAATGCTCTTCCAGCAACTGGCCATGGAAAACATCGAGGTGCTCAAGAGCTACAACGTCAAGAAGATCATCACCCACTGCCCGCACTGCGCCAACGCGTTCGCCAACGAGTACCGACAGTTGGGCTTTGAGGTGATGGTCCTGCACCATACTCAACTCCTCAATCAGCTCGTCAAAGAAAATAGGTTGAAACCGGTCCATCCGATCAACGCCAAGGTGACGTATCACGACTCCTGCTACCTGGGAAGGTATAATCAGATTTACCGGCCGCCTCGTGAACTGCTCCAGGCGATTCCCGGGGTGGAACTCCGGGAGATGGAGCGGCACGGCTACCGGTCCATGTGCTGTGGAGCCGGCGGCGGCCGGATGTGGATGGAGGAGCATCACGGCACGCGCATCAATGTGGAGCGTGCCCGCCAGGCCATCGCCACCGGGGCGAACCTGGTGGCCACCAACTGTCCCTTCTGCATGACGATGCTTACCGACGGCGTTGCCGCGGAGGATCCGGACAACGCCCGTCAGCTCGCTGTACTGGATCTGGCAGAGCTGCTGCTGCAGTCCGTGGAGGGCACCCAATCACAGGAGGTGGCCGCCACGGCCGAGGATGAGGAGGCGATCGCGAAGACGTGAAGGGACTGACCAGGACGCTGCCGATTTACAACATCCCCCTGCCCACACCATGGCCTGACCTGGGACCGGTCCACGTGTACCTCGTACGGGAGGATCCGGTCACGCTGATCGACGCCGGGCTGAACACCCCTGCTTCCCGGGAGGCCCTTCTGAAGGGGCTTCGTTCAGCGGGGGTGGAGCTCAGGGACATCCGGCGGGTGCTGCTGACCCACGCGCACATCGATCACCACGGTCAGGCGGCCTGGATTCAAGAGCAGTCCGGGGCAGAGGTGTGGGTGCACGCAGAAGAACGAGCCAAGCTGTTGGAGCCGGAGTGGTGGCAGCAGGGGCGGGATCAGATCCTGGCGGACGCAGGGGTGCCGTCCGAAACGATCCGGGTCATTCACCGGTCCTGGGACCAGGGCCGCAGGCTGGCCCTGCCCCTTTCGGAATGGAAGCCCCTGACGGATGGGCAGTCCTTTCCCTTCGAGCGCGGGGAGTTGCGGGTCGTGCACCTGCCCGGTCACTCCCTGGGGCATGTGGCCTTCTGGGATGAGGAGAACGGCCTTCTGGTCGGCGGCGATCACCTGTTGACAGGGATGAGCCCGAACCCCTTCATGGAGCCGGTTCCCCCGGGTCACCCGGCGGGGGCGCCCCATGCTCCCGGCCGTGCCTTGACCTTGAAGCAGTTCCTGGCTTCCCTGGAGCGGCTGGAGCAGCTCCCTGTCAGGAGGGTCCTGCCGGGCCACGGGCCGGCCATCGACGACCATCTCGGTGTGATCCGGGCCTACCGGGCCAAGCATCTGCGGCGGCTGGACGCCACTCGCCGCGAAATCGGCGGGGGGGTCACGGCTTATCAGCTGGCTCGGGCCGTTTATCCCAGGGTGCCCGACTCCGATTTCTACATGGCCGTTTCCCAGGTGCTGGCGCACCTGGACCTGTTGGTGGCCACCGGACGCGCCACGGTGGAGCCCGGCCGTCATGGCTGCATCTACCGGGCGGCGTGAATCGGGGCTGCACGTGCCAGGCCACATACACACGCACAAAACGAGGCGGCCCCCTCTGCGGGGGCCGCTTCCCTTACTCCGCCTTGGTCTCCGTTTGTGACCCGGAAGGCTGAGGCTTGAACTTCTCCAACAGCCCCGGGATTGCCTCGACAATCTTCTCAGCAGCGCTTCCTTTAGAAAGCGGTAGGACCTGAATGTCGCCGTCCCTGACGACGATCACCGCTTTGGGGGAAATCCGTGCGCCGGCGCCTCCCCCGCTGCCGGTGCCATCGCCCGGACTGGCCTTGCCTTCTCCCCACCCGGCGCCGAAGCCGAACGTCACATCCATGACCGGGATCAGGGTCAATTCACCCACGGTCATCGGCTCACCGATCACCGTCTTGGTGGAAAGGTGCTTCTCCAGGGTCGCACCGATCTGGTGCAGGGCGTTCTCGAACAGCATGGCTTATCCTCCTCGCAAGATCACTCGAGTCACCAGATACTGTAAGGGTCGAAACCGAATCTGGCCGAATAACCGATGTCGGATGACGGGATTGCCGAAGGATCGCAGGATGGCGCCTATCACTTGGTAGCCGTAAAGCCGGCCTTCTGCCAGGGCCCATCCTACCAGGCAGGGGCGCTGAAAGTCCGCTTGCATGCGGATCGGGACCGGATTTCCCGCCGCCCAGCGGATCGCCTCGACCCAGCCGGTCAGAGCCGGATCGGCGAAGCCGTAGGTGATTTCCCCCTGGAACCTAAAGCCCATCGCGGTCATGATCCGCTTCATGAACCGGCCGCACTCCTGCAGGATCGCTACCAGCAGACCCAGGTCGAACCCGAACCGCTTCCGCCGCTTCCGCTTGCTGGTCCGTCGGGCCGGTCTGGCCTGTCTGGACGGCTGCCGAAGCAGAGGTCGAAGGTCGGGCCGGAATCCCAAAATCCGGAACTCCAAGCGGGTAAGGCGCAGGTTTTCGCCCGCAAGCTCGCCGGCCATCACCGCCCAGCCCCAGCGGAACCGCACCAGCCACCGGGCGGTGCCGGCGAACTGATCCTCCCAGTCGGGGGCAGAGAGGTCCGAGTGCAGCCGCAGGCTGAGATCGGTTGGGAAGAAAAGAAAGGGCAGCAAGATCAGCAGGCCCAACAGCACCAGCAGGCACCAGCGGAGCGCCCACCCGACCGCGATCAGCACACTAACGGCGACCACCTCCCTTACGCCTCAGAAGCAGCCGCCCGGCCCGGCTCAGGGCGCCGAATCCCAGCGATGCCGTCGCCTCGAGCGCCGAGAGGACAGCCGAACCCGCCGCCCGGGCCACGGGATTGGTCGTCAGCCAGAGGGTGGCCAGGGCCGCCGTGCCGGCCGGCGCCCGGGAGCGTCCCCGCTGCCACTCCGCCTGCAGGCGGCCGGCCAGCGCATCGACTTCGGTCTCATCCAACCCGTCCGGCGGCGCCAGCACATCTGACCGGGACAGGTCCCAAAAGAGCCCCTTGTAGAAGCCGACCCGGCTGCGGCAGGTGTGGCACTCCTTCAGGTGCGCTTCGACGATCGCGGCCTCGACCGGCTGCAGCGTTCCTTCGACGTACATCTGTATCAGGTCGTCGCTGCACTTCATCATCTGGGTCACACCTCCCGCCTGGCAAGCTTCTCGCGAAGCATCCGCCGTCCCCGGAAAATGTAGGTTTTCACCGTTCCCACCGGGAGATCGGTGATCCGGGCGATCTCTTCGTAGGGGAGCCCCTCCTGATGGCGGAGAATGAGGACGATTCGCCAGAGGGGCGCTAGGTCCGCCAGTGCCGCCTGGAGGTCGATCAGTGTCCATGACGGTTCGCCTGTTTCACTGGAAGGGTGCACCGAGTCGGGCAGATCGTCGAGGGAGAGGTGAGGGCTGCGCCGCCTGATCAGATTGATGGCCAGGTTGGCCGTCACCCGACGGAGCCAGGGCCAAAGGGGGCGGGTCGGATCCAGCGAATCGATGGCCCGTATGGTGCGGAGGAAGACCTCCTGGGTGATGTCCCGGGCATCTTCCCGGTTGCGGACGAAGGCGAAGGCTGTGCGGAAGATTCGCTCCTGATACGCCACCACCAGCCGGCGGAATCCTGCAGGGTGACCGCGCTGACACAGTTCTACGATGGTCGCGTCATGATCCATCTGAAAGAATGCCCCCCATCCGCCTCTCTACTTTCCACTACCCCGGTCGTGGCGAAAAAGTTTCAGCCGCCACGCTCCTATTCTTGGCGCAGCGGCTGAACCGAGAGGAACAGGGGCGAGCCCCTACTTGACTGCATCTGCCAGAGCCTGTTCCGCCAGGGCGATGGCGCCCAGCACGCCGGCCCGGTTCCCCAGCCCCGGCGGGACGATGTATGCGTCGATTTGCTCCAGGATGGCAGGGGAGGAGATGTACCCGTTCAGCAACTGTTGCACCTTCCGGCGGATCAGCGGGAAGAGGTGCGCCTGCTGCATGACCCCTCCGCCCAGAATGATCCGCTCCGGCGACAGCGTGCAGATGAACGACACCAGTGCCAGGGCCAGATAGTGGGCCTCCAGTTCCCAGGCCGGGTGCTCCGGCGGCAGCGTTTCGCCCCGGGCGCCCCAGCGCTGCTCGATGGCCGGCCCGTTGGCCAGCCCCTCGAGGCAGTCCCTGTGATAGGGGCACGATCCGGCAAAGGAATCCCTGGGATCCCGGGGGATCAGGATGTGGCCCATCTCCGGATGGACCAGGCCGTGCAGCAGGCGGCCGCCCACCATGGCCCCGCCGCCGATGCCTGTGCCCACCGTCAGGTAGATGAAGTTCTCCACACCCTGGGCTGCGCCCCACCGGTATTCCCCCAGGGCGGCGGCGTTCACGTCGGTGTCGAAGCCCACCGGGACGCCGAGGGCGGAGGCGATGGCGCTGCGAATCGCCGTGTTCCGCCACCCGGGTTTGGGGGTGGAGGTGATCCAGCCGTAAGTGGGCGAGGTCGGGTTCGGGTCGACAGGCCCGAAGGAGCCGATGCCGATCGCGGCGACCGGCTCAGGGTATTCCTGGAAAAACCGGATCACCCTTTGGATGGTCTCCTCCGGGGTGGTGGTGGGAAAGCGGGTTTCTGCCCGGATGTCGTCGGGACCGGTGCCAATGGCGCAGACGAACTTGGTGCCGCCTGCCTCGATGCCACCGTACAGGCTCATGACAACGCTCCTTTCCGCCTCCTCGGTGCGGCTGGGGTGCTTCCGAATTCTGTCCTTAGCCTACCTTTCCCGTCTGCAGCGGGCAATGATCCGAAGGGGGAGGATTCTTTCCGGCCGGAAAGAGAATTTCACCGGTGGATCTGCGAGCACATTGGGGAGGAGGCCGGCGGTGGCCTCGTAAGTTGTACCTGCCTAGAAAGAGGAGGCATAAACTGCATGGGTCTTGCATCCCTTACCCAACTCTACACGCCACAGGGCCTCCTTACGGACCAGGACGGTGACGGGCTGCCCGACGGCCTGGCCGTCCGGTTTGTGGTGGGACGGACTCCAGGGGCCATCGATGTGGCCGCCCGTCTGGGACTTGAGACCTGTGCGCTGACTCCCGGGTTCACCCGGCCGGATGCGCCGGGGATCGCCCTCTATTTCGGCCCGGATAACCCCGCTGTTCCACCGGTGGCGGTCCCGCCTGGGTGCGGTGTCGTGGCACTGACCCCCGAGGGGGTGGTGGTCACCGGCGACACCTTTGCGGACGGATGGGCAGCCGCCCGATGGTTGGCTGCCACCTTTCCCCTGGTCTCCCCCGAAGGACCGACCCTGGCGGAACAGGCCCGGGGCCGGGCTGTCCGGAAGGTGATTCTCAAGGGCGGCAGGGTCGTGGACCTGGAGTTGGGCGATCCGCTAACGACCGGTACGCACGGGGACAAACCCACCCTTTTGGGCGCCCCTCCGGCACCTCCCTTTCAGGCCGAGGTGCCGGGTGACCTTCCCCCGGAGGGTTCCGCACAGCTCTTTACGGTGGCGGGATTGATGGGGTCCAGCGATTCCGTCCGCCATGACCGGACCGCCTGGCAAGTGCGGGTGGGACTGGAGACTACCCCGGAAGAGATCGCCGCGCTATGCGAACTGGCCGCCCGGACGGGGGTGGAGGCCACCGGCCTGCGCTTTCCGGTGGCGGTGGCGGAGGAGCCCGAGGGCCTGGCCGTTCGCCTGGCTCCCGCGCCCCCTGAGCGGTATCGCTGGAAGGAAGGTCATCTGGCCTGGACCGACGCCGGCCTGGTGGTCTTCGGAACCCCCGCCGAGCGGGCCGCCGCGATCCGGCAGGCGGCGGAAGCCGGATTGGTGGACGGGCTCCATGCCACCCTCTTTACCCGGCGGGCTGCTCTGCCGGAGCAGCCGGTCCCCCGGGGGCCGCTGCTGTTTGACCTGCCCTTCGTTCTTCGGTGGGAGGTGGACCGGTTTTGGGAAGCCTGGCGGTCGGTGCTCCCCCGGCTCCGCCCGGGTGTGCCGGTGCGGGTGGACCTCCGGCTCAGTGAGCCTCGGGAGATCCGGCAGGCCTTGGAGCGGGACATCCGCCGGGATCTGGCGGCTGCCGGAGTGCCGGTTGCAGAACTGCACGTCCGGACCGCGTACAAGCAGGGTTTCGGATGGCTGGAGGAGGAGGTGCTGCCCCGCCTGAAGGCCCTGGGCACCGTCCGCCGGGTGGAGCTTACCTGCAGCCCCTTTGTGGAAAGCCCGGCCGGGAGCGGGGACGCCGGTGGGGCGGCCCCTTATGAGACGGGAACCGCCCACGGGAACGCCGGACAGGGCACAAGAGCCGCGGACGTGGGGGCCGGGGCGGCTCCTCCGTCGGGACGGGCCGGTCAGCTTCGGGGGCCGGAGGGGATCGTCCGGGACGGCCGGGCCCTGGAACTGCCGATTCGCTGGCTGCAGGAAGTCTATCCGGCCGATGAGATCCTCTCCCGGGAACTGGGCGGCATTCCGGTGGTGTTCGCCCTGGCCGGGGGGCCCCAGGAGCCGGTCTACCGCCTCACCGCGTGGGACGGGGACGGCCGGGTGGTGTTCGCCGCCGAGTTTGATCCGGTTTTCACCGAGCGCCCCTACCTGCCGGACGAGCCCCGTCGGGGGCGGGTCCACCCGCCCACCGGACTGTTCAGGGTCCAGCAGGGTGGGGAGACGGTGGCCGATCTGCGGCTGGAGACGGACCTGGAGGCCTTCTGGACCCTCTACCAGCAGGAGGTGCTGCCCCGGCTCCGGCAGCAGATCCTCGCCGCGTACGGCGAGCGGCCCGATCCCGCCGCTCAGCCCTTCTTCGGCGCACTGGTGGTGGAGGTGGCCATCAGTGAGGAGGACCGGCGGCTGGGGATCCGGGAGGAGCAGGTTTCACCGGCGGAAGCGCTTCATGAGGACATCTACTTCTACACCCTCGACTTTCTGAACGAACTGGGCATCGCCCGCACGGGCCAGGGCTACCCGGCGCCGGGAGCCGTGGAACCCTGGATCACGGTGGCGGCAGGCGAGCCCAGGGTGCGGGTGCGGCTGTATGGACTGCCTTCGGCCCGCCCGGAGGAAGGGGGACTGCCCCAAACCGCGGCGGTCCTGCCGGAGCCGGCGCCGGGGATTCCGGCGGATCGGATCATCGGGCCCGACCAACTGCCGGCCTGCCTGGCCTACCTGGCCCGGCTTCCCGGGGTCCGGGTCTGGCGGATCGGGCTGTCGTACGGCGGCCGGGCCACCTGGGCGCTCTCGGTGACCGCCCCCACCGCCGGCTCCATTGCGCCGCCCCAGAAGCTCAGCGCCTGGCGCCCCACCCTCCTGGTCAACGCCCGGCGCCACGCCAACGAGGTCTCCTCCACCAACTCGATTCTGCTGCTGGCCGAGCGCGCGGTCCGGGAGGGGCTCAGCCGCCGGATCAATCTGGTGCTCAGCCCCATGGAGAACGTGGACGGGGCGGCGCTGCACTACCAGATGCAGGAAGTTCATCCCTACTGGAAATTGCACGCGGCCCGCTTCAACACGGCCGGCGTCGATTTCGGGTTTGACTGCTTTAACCCGGTGCCTCGCTTCGGTGAGTCCCGCACGCTGCCGACCCTGTGGCGGAACTTCCTGCCGGATGTGGTGCTGGATGATCACGGCTACCCCGCCCAAGAATGGGCGCAGCCCTTTGCGGGTTACAACTCGCCGCCGTATTTCCGCACCTCCTGGTGGATTCCCAGCGCGGCGATCTACGGGATCCATCGCTGGCTGGATCCGGAGCGCTTCCCCTTCAACGGGGCCGTTCAGGCCGGGCTCCGGGATGCCCTGGCTGCCCGGCTGACCGCGGATCCGGAGGTGTCCGCCTACTCTGCCGAACTGCTGCAGCGGTATATCACCTACGGGCACCGGTACGTGCCGGAGAAGTTTCCGCTGCAGATCCATCGCGGATTAGTGAGCCTGGTCAGCCCCATCTCCGCGGGGCCCGACGCCCGCACCTTCGCCGGGCGGTTTCCCCACATCACGGCGGCCGAACTGGTTACCGAGGTGCCGGATGAAACCGCCCAGGGCGCGCATCTGGCCCGCTGCGTCCGGGCCCACCTGGAGGGCGACCTGGCCGTCTGTCACTACCTGGCCGCGTCATCGCAGCCCGTGGTCCGGCGATGCTGGCAGGAGGACGGCGGTATCTGGTGGTCGGTGGGGCGGGAGCGGCCGTTCCGGCCGGACTGCACACCCGCATAAACGACGCCGGGGGGCTCAGAGCCTCCCCGGCGGTTGGAAACGGGGTCTATGTCAGGCGGTTGCGGGACGGATCCGGGTACTGATAATAGCGGATGGTGCTGCCCTGCAGCCAGTTGCAGAGCGGCTCCAGCCACGGACGCCAGCGGATGTAATCGGCCACGGCGTTGGTTGGGACCCATTTGACTGCGAAGATCTCGCCGGGGCGGGGGAAGAGGGTGCCGCCTGTGGGCACGGCCGCGAAAAAGAACTGCAGCAGGTGCTCCCTGGTCTGGGGGTTCCGGAACTCGGTGACGAACGCGAGGTCTCCCACCTCGACGGTCAGCCCCGTCTCTTCCAGGACTTCCCGGGCAGCGGTTTCCGCCAGCGTCTCACCGCTTTCGCAGTGTCCCTTCGGGAGGCCCCAGTACCCGTTGCGGTTCCGGACCAACAGGATGTAGCCTTCTTCCAGCACGATCCCGCCCGCCGAGAGGTGCCTCCGATAGCGCACCATGGTTCCACCTCGGAGTTGATCTACTAGGTATTCTCTAATTTACTATTCACTTTTCCCGTACTTCAAGGCACCCAAATCCTTCCTGCAACACCCCAATTGGTAGTACGACACAATTAACAGAGAGAGCTATTCCAACCTGGCACCTGGGCCACGGCAGGGGGTGGAGGGGCCCATGTGGAAAAGCGTGAAATGGGGTGAGTAGAAGGGAGAGAGCCGCAGCCTGCAGTCTGGTGGTAGGAGGTTACCCGTCATGCGATTTCTCAGCCGGTACTCCTTTGTCCTGATCACGCTGATTGCGGTGACGGCCACCGCGGGGTATGCCATCTGGCGGGCCGAGACGGTCGTGGGAATGGCGGCGGTGATTCTGGCTGCCTTTCTGAGCATCTTCTGGGTAGCTGCCCGGCGCGGGGGCGCCGTTGTGGCCAATCCGGAGCGGCGCATCCAGCGGCTGCGGGGAGGCGGCCGGCCGCTGGTGGTCCATTTCTTCAGCGATTACAGTCTTCGCTGTCTGGTGCAGCGCCTGGTGGCGGCTCCGGCGGAAAGGGCATTCCGAGGCCGGTGTGAGTTCGTGTACGTGGACGTGAACCAAGCTGCGGCCTATCCCGTTCTTGAGTCCCTCGGGGCGAACCTGGGCGATTTTGTCCTGTTTGATGAGCAGGGCAACCTGGCCGGTAAAACCGGTTGGCTTACCCGGCAGCGCCTGGCTGAGCTCTGTGCACAGCGCGCCCGGTAGGTCGCCTGCTGCCGTTTCACAACAAAGGAGAGGTGAGGATTTGTGGAATTCGAAGAACTGGCGACTTTGGTCAAGACCCGGCGGTCTATCCGGAAATACAAGCCCGACGACGTTCCGGACGAGATGATCCTGAAGGCCATCGAATTGGCGACCTGGGCGCCCAGTGGAGGGAACTATCAGCCCTGGCAGTTCTGGGTGATCAAGAACAAGCAGATCATCGAGCAGATGGCCGACGCCGTGCAGGAGCGGAGCCGGATCATGGCCTCCTGGCCAGAGTCGGAGCCATATCGGGAGCATGCGGACCGCTGGATCAAGACCAGCGCCTTCTTCCGCCATGCCCCCGTCTGCATCGCGGTGCTGGTGGGTGGCTACAAATCCGTCGCGGACAAGCTCCTGGAGGCCCGGGGCCCCGGCGACCCTGTAGCCCGGGAGATGGACGAATGGCGCCGGTTTGGCTCCTCCCGGATCCAGACCATCGGCGGCGCCATTCAGACGCTGCTGCTCGCCCTGCATCAGCAGGGCTTGGGCGCCTGCTGGATGGCGGGGCCGCTGCAGGCCAAGGGTGACATCGAGCGGATCCTGGGCGTGCCGGAAGGTTGGGACTTCGTGGCGCTGGTGCCGGTGGGCTGGCCGGCACAGGAGCGTGAACCCGGCCCCCGCAAGCCCTGGGACGAAACGGTGCGGATCATCCGCTGAATCGACAACGTGATCAAAAAGCCGCCGAGCCCTGCCGCACAGGGACTCGGCGGTCTTTCTTGCGGTGTTCAGTTGCAATGGCATCAGCCCCGGATGTCGGCCTGCGGGCACCGCTCCCGTAGCAGTTTGAGGAACCCTTCCCGGTCGGCAGGAGAGATCAGGGGGCACAGCCCCTTCCGGGTGCGAATTTCCAGTCGGTTCAAGGACAGAGCTGGCGAGGCGAGGGGATTCCGAGTGGGCCGGACCCGGGTGATCTCGGCCAGGGGGTAGCGCCAGGAAAAGAAAGCAGAGCGGATGATGAGGTGAGTCTCGGTAATGGTGTAGCCTGTTCCAAACCAGATCCAAAGGGTGAAGCCTGCTGACAGCAGGATCGGCAGGAACGCCGTGAGGAACCAGGTCATCCACGGGATCGGATCACGAAACTGTTGGATCAGCAACAGCACAAGGGTTCCGGGAAAAACACCCCACGCGATCAGATGGAACCACCAGGCCCGTTCGGAGGGAAAATAGTGCAAACGCATCACCTCGCCGACGATGACGACTGCTTACTCGAAACGGATCATGCATCTTCTACAGCGAATATACCATTTGCGCAAGGGAAAGGTCATAGTAGGAAACTTTACTCCAAGTAAGCTGCTGTCTCCTAAGACAGTGTCCTGGCTGCCAGCTATGCGCCAGGCACCCCCGCCAGGGACCCCTGGCGCAGAAGCGGTCCCATAACAGGGAAATCTTGCCTTCCGATACGGCTGGAAAAGGCCTCCCGTGGGCATACTAAGGGCTGACCACACGCGGCCTGACGTTAGCCGCGGCCGCACGCCAAACCGCAGCGGCTCCTTTTTCGTTTCTGGGGGCCAGCCCCCTGAGGCCCTGCGGCTTGGGCAGCTTATGGGTCACGGGGAGGGAGGCATGATGCGTTCGGGAGGCTCAGATCGGCAGCCGCCCTTTCTGAGAGGCCAGGCCGGGCTTCGGCGCACCCGGGAGCGGGGCCGGCACGCCCGGGGACACCCGGCGCCCGGCTGGGGGGTGTGGCGGCGCCTCCTTCGGCGGTTCCGGTCCGTGTGGCGGTGGGGGATCCTCAGACAGGCCCGAGCCTGGATGCGGGGGTGGATGCCCGGCGCCGGGAGGCGCGGGGAGGGCGAGATCCGGCCCTTTCCGCCCTCGAGCCGCTGGATGTGAGGAAAGCCGATCGAACGGGCGGGGAGGAGCCCTCCGGGGTGGAAGGCGAATCCACTGGGGCAGCATGGCGGAGTTTCCGTTCCGTCCCGGAGGAGGAGCCTGACGTGTACCTGCTGAAGCCGGTTCAGCCTTATTGTTTCGCCCTCAGCCTCAAACGCCTGACGGACATGCCCCGCCAGGTGGTCGCCCGGGTGGAGCCAGGCCCGGTCTACGTCCGGGCGCTGGAGATGGAGGGCCGGTTGGGAATGATCCGGGTGTGGCAGCAGGGGGAGGACCTGGCGGTAGAGATCGAGGGCGACCTCAGGCCCGAGTCGGTCCTGGCGGCGGTGCGCCGGGCCTTTCATTTGGACCTGGACCTGCTAGCCTTTTCCCGGCATATGGACCAGGCGGACCCGGTGATGGCGAATCTGGCCCGTACCTACCGGGGGGCCAAGCCCATCGCCCCCTTTTCCCCGTGGGAGGCGCTGGCCTGGGCCATCATCAGTCAGCAGGTCAGCGTCGCCTTTGCCTTTCGCTTGCTGGAGCGGCTGGTCTCCCTCACGGGGATCTCCTACAAGGGTCTGCCGGTCTTCCCCGGGCCCGAGGCCGTGGCCGCCCTCCGCCGTGAACAGCTACAGGCGGTGCAGTACTCCCGCCAGAAGGCGGAGTACCTGATTGACACCGCCCGGGCCATCGTGGACGGGCGCCTGGACCTGCCGGCCCTGACTGCCCTGCCGTATCCGGCGGCGGTGGCAGAGCTCACCCGGCTTCGGGGGGTGGGGCGGTGGACCGCAGAGTGTGTCCTGATGGACGCCGGCGTACCGGAGGCCTTCCCAGCCGAGGACATCGGTCTGCGCAACGCCGTCAGGCGCTTTTACGGGTTGCCGCACCAGCCCACAGCCGCCGAGGTGCGGCGGTTGGGGGAGCGGTGGATGCCCTACCGGGCCCTGGCCTGTTACTACCTGTGGCTGGCCCTGCTGGATCCGGAGCAGCGCGGCGGCAAAACAGATGCCCTGCCAGACCGCTAAACGGCTGCAGGGCAAGGAATCAGGCGAAGTGGTTTGTTGTGGTTGGCTACAGCTCCCCCTGCATCGCGTAGACCCGCAGCTTTTCCAGCTCGCGATAGACGGCCTGCTGGCCCTCCTGCGAATGCCACCAGTTGTCCTTGGTGATGTCGGTCCGGGTGTCGGGGCAGCAGGTGATCTTGACAGACCGGGGGATATACCGGGCCAGGGTCTGCTTTACTCGCCGGAGATGATAGGGCGCCGAGACCAAGATCACGTTCTTGATGTTCCGCCAGCCGAACTTTTCTTCTACCAGGGCCACTGTCATCCGCACATTTTCGAGGGTGTTGACCGACTCGCATTCGGTGGTGATCGCTTCCTCCGGTACACCTAGGAGCATGCAGTGACGCTTCAGCCGTTCTGCTTCGCAGATGCCGGTATGCCGCTTGTCGCCTCCGGTGATGACGATGTGCGGAGCCCACCCGGCATGGTACAGAGCGGCAGCCCGTTCCGCCCGTTCCAGCCGCTTGCCACCGAAGACGATGATCAGGTCGGCGGGGGTCAGTTCGTCTTCGCAGAAGAGGTACTCTGTGATCTCCCGAATCGACATGCCTTCGTAGAGCCTGTGACCCATGTGGCATTCCTCCCGGCGCAGACATATGGTTGCGGCGCCCAGAACACCATGGCCCGACCGGTCTGCTGTGGCCTGCGGGTTTCCACCGACGCCAGGCGCCCGGAGCGTGGTGTTTCCGCAGAGCAGACGGCGGTGACGCGATGAGCGGGGAAAGACAAAGATCGCCCTCGTTCACAAGCAAGGGACAGCCGCCGGCAGGTCCGAACGGAAACCTGTCCAGCGACAGCACCTTGCCTGGGAAACGAGGGCGATTTTGTGCAGCACGCTCTGCTCGCCCGCCGCGACGGCCCGCACCCGAAGGCGGCGCCCCGACGGGCTGTCCCAGCGGATGGAAGGATCGGCTGTCGCGCACAACGGAGCCCTAAAGCGGGCCAGCGGCACGGGAATCCGGGCGGTCCCCGCACCGACCGCGCGGCTTGTGAGGGTCTCGCTGCGCTTCATCGGATGGCCGCTGAGGTACTGCTTCGGGGTGGTGTAATGCAACGGCCACCCACCTCCTTCTCCCCTGGTACTAGAGTATTCGCTTCGAATTCCGGTTTTCCTGTGAGCTTTCACAAGAACCTTGCCGCGGTGGGTCAATCCAGTACGAAAGCGCCTGCCCCCAAACTCCGGAGGCAGGCGCTTGACTCAAAGGGTGACTTACGAGCGGGTGGCCAGCCGGTCCGCATAGACGGCCATGGCCTCTTTCATGAAGGCGGCCAGTCCCTTCCGGATCCGGTCGATGTTGGCGGTGAACCGCTCATCCTGCAGGTACATCTCGCCCAGGCACCGGAACAGATCCGGCGGGCAGGTGTAAAACCGCTGGTCGATCAGCTGGTGCCACCGGCCGATCCAGTGCTGCACCTCCGGGTCGTCCGGCGCCCGGTCCATCAGGTCCGCCAGGTGCTGGTAAATCTCCTGGCTCTCCTTCTTGATGCTTTCCCAGTCGTCCCGGGTGTAGCGGCGGGCCCGCTCTACCGATTCCTGATAGGCCTGGGTCTTACCCCAACGCTGCCGGGCCTCTTCCTCGTACTGGCTCGGATCGAACCCGTCAAAGAGCTCCTTCCAGTCCTTTGGTTCCATCGGCATTCCCCTTTCCATGCGCTCCAGCGTCCGGTCCACCGTGTGAATCAGCCGCTCCAGCCGTTCCTTTTGCGCCAGCAGCATTTCCCGGTGATTTTGCAGCGCCTCCCGCAGGTCAAAGCCGGGGCGGTCCAGGATTTCTTTGATCTGCTGCAAGCTGAAGCCGAGTTCTCGGTAGAAGAGAATCTGCTGCAGCCGGGCCAGGTCCGCGTCGGCGTACAGGCGGTAGCCGGACGGGCTCACGGGGGCGGGGCGGAGCAGGCCGATCTGGTCGTAGTAGTGCAGGGTGCGGATGCTGACCCCTGCCAGGTCTGCGACCATCTTTACGGTGTACACTATCTCCACCCCCTGGGGTGAGCCTACAGGATGACGCAGCGTCAGGGTCAAGCACCGGTGAGTTTTCCCATCCAGAAACGAAACTGTTTCTCGCGTTTCTGCCAGGGACCGGAAGCATGGACACCCGCTCCACACCCCGGAAAAAGCGCCACGGTGTGTTGATATTTCTTTACATAGGCCTAAAGGCACTGACCAAAAGGGTCACTGCTTTGCGACCCTCGAACGTTTGACAGGGAGAGTGCAGCATTGTACGTTGGCGGTGGGGAGAAACAGCGGGAAACATTGTGTTTCCTGCCAGGGGCTCGGAAGACTCCCGAGGAGTGGAGCACCTCTGTGAAGCGATGGAGCATGAGAGAGATTGCCCGACGGGCCGGCGTATCTCCTGCCACTGTTTCCAGGGTGATGAACGGGCAGGGCAACGTCAGCCCTGAACTGGCCGAACGGGTGAGGGCAGTCCTTCGTTCAATGCAACGGGAGCAGCGATCAGGTACGGCCCTCCCCAACCGGATCGGCATCGCCATCCCCAGGCGGTTGGAAGGCTACGGCATGGTGGGGGATTCCTTCTATGGCGAAGTACTGAGTGCCATCGACAAGGTGATGCGCGAGGAGGGGCATGAGCTTGCCCTCTGTCCCTATGATCCCGAGGAGCCTTTCGATGTGCTCTTAAACGAGACCTTCTCCCGATATGACGGGCTGATTTTGCTGGGCGCCGACACTCCTGATCAGCTGGCCAGGGAGGGCGTCCAGCGTAAGCTGCCGGTGGTGGTGATCGACAAACACGTCCACGGCGTCGACTCCGTGGTATCCGACAACGTGGGCGGGGCGGAGGCTGTGACGTGCTTCGTGCTCTCCCGGGGGTACCAGAATCTCGCGTACCTGTGCGAGACCCTGGACGATGCGTCTTTTGCGGCGCGAGCCCGGGGCTTCAGCCAGGCCATCGCCGCCTCCGGCCGCACCGACTTGCGGTATGAGATTTGCGAGGTAGGCCGGGGTTGGCTGAAGGCCCAGCAGGTGCTGGACCATCTGATTGCGACCTACCCGTTCCCGCTGGCCATTGTGGCGGGAAATGACATGACAGCTCTGCATATCCTGGCTCTAGCCAGGGCCAAGGGGATTGCCGTTCCCAGCGAACTGGGGCTGGTGGGATTCGACGACGTACCTCTGGCCAGCATGGCGGAACCGGCTTTGACCACCGTACGGGTGGACAAGGCGGAGATGGGACGCCTGGCGGCTCAGCGGCTCCTGGAGCGGCTTACCAGGCCCGATCTGACGCCGGTTACGGCCATGATGCACGTTTCCTTGGTTGTTCGTGCCTCAACGGCTTAGGTCACCGCCGGCAACGGACGGTTGACATAAGGCGAAATTCTCACAAGGGGTGAGATCAGTGCTCAGGAAGAGTAGAGTGGCGCTCATCATGGCAGCCGCACTGGCCCTGACGCTGGTTCTGGGCGGTTGCGGCGGCCGGTCCAAACCTCCTGAAGGCGGGTCTGGGGATCAGGTCAGCATTGTCTTCTGGTCTGCGCCCAACCCGACCCAGGAGCAGTTCTGGAAGACGATGGCCGACAAGTACATGGAAGAACACCCCAACGTCAAGATTGAAGTCGCTCCGATTCCTGAGTCCCCCAGCTCTGAGGCGGGTATCTTGACGGCCCTGTCCAGCGGTCAGAAGCTGACGGCATCGGAAAACATCTTTGTCGGATTCGGCGCTCAGTTGGTCGAAAGTGAAGCACTGGTGCCCCTGGACACGCTCCCTGGCTACCAGGACCTGATCAAGGCCCGTAAGGCCGAGGAACTGGTAGAGGGTTGGAAGTTCGCCGACGGCCACCAGTACATTCTGCCCATCTACTCCAACGCCATGCTCTGCGCCTGGCGGATGGACATCCTGAAGGAACTGGGCTTCAACGAACCGCCGCGCACCTACAGTGAAATCCTGGCGGTGGGCGAGAAGCTGAAGGCCCAGTATCCGGACAAGTACCTGTGGGCCCGGAAGGAACTGATCGACCCGCAGAAGTGGTGGGAGCGCTGGTTTGACTTCTTCACCTTCTACTATGCCGCCTCTGATGGCACACCGTTCCTGACGGAGAACAAGGTGACCGCGGACAAGGACGCAGCCGTGGCGGTGCTGCAGTTCATCAAGGATCTGAACGACAAGGGGCTGCTGCTGACTGCCGAGGCCACCGATCCCTTCGAGACCGGTTTGACCATCTGGGCGGTCGTGGGCCCGTGGCAGCTGCCCTACTGGGCCGAGAAGTTCCCCGAGCTGAAGATTGGCGAGAATGTGGTATTCACGCCCCCGCCTGTGCCTGACAACTTCCCGGAGGGCAAGACTCCCAAGACCTTTGCCGACGCCAAGGGTATCGTGATCTACAAGCACGCCACGGAAGCCGAGCAGCAGGCTGTGTGGGACTTTATCAAGTGGGTCCTCTCCAATCCGGAAAACGACGCCACCTGGTTGGAGATGACCGGTCTGACGCCTGCCCGCGGCGACCTGACCGCCAACGAGGCTTTCAAGCAGTACTTTGAGCAGAACGCGGGTCTGAAGGTCTATGCAGATGCCGTGCCCACGGCGGTTCCGCCGATCATGCGCAAGGAGTTCACGGATCTGCAGAACAACATGACGGAAGTCATGATGATCCCGCTGATCAACGGCACGGTCACCCCGGAACAGGCGTTCGAAGCTGTGAAGACCAGTTGGGAGAACATGCTGAAGTAGGTCATGGGTATGCGCAAGTACTACGAGGTAAGGGGCTGGCTTTTGACAGCCCCTTATATAATCTACACGTTGGTCTTTTTCGTGATCCCCTTGTTCTGGGCCATCGCCC
Source organism: Symbiobacteriaceae bacterium (assembly GCA_036562385.1). Lineage (GTDB taxonomy): Bacteria > Bacillota > Sulfobacillia > Symbiobacteriales > Symbiobacteriaceae > DATCKG01. Next base: position 31,355 of record DATCKG010000048.1, on the reverse strand, counting down.
TGGCAGGGACGGATTGGAATCTGGTTTCGCCAAAGCGCAACTTCGTGGGTCTGGACAACTTCATCACGGCGTTCCAGAGTCCCAAGGTGGCGGCGGCTTTCGTCAACGCGTTCAAGTTCATGGTGCTTTTTGTGCCGCTCACCCTTGCCATCTCCCTGGCCATCGCGCTGCTGCTTAATTCCCTGACGGTGTGGGGAAACATCTTTACGGTGGCTTTCTTCCTGCCTTACCTTGCCAGCGGCGTGGCCATGGCCCTCGTAACCAAAGGGCTGATTGCCGTCAACAGCCCGGCCAACAAGCTGATTGTCTCCCTTCTTGGCTTTCAGCCTCCGTGGCTTTCCCACCCCTGGTGGGCTACGATGGTGATTACGGCGCTGATCGCCTGGAAGTTCTCAGGCTACTATGCCCTGGTTTTCCTGGCGGCGCTCCGCTCGATTCCTCGTGAGATGTACGAGGCCGCGGCGCTGGACGGTGCCGGATGGTGGACGCAATTCCGCAAGATCACGGTGCCCATGCTGTATCCGGCGTTTTACACCGTGATCGTGCTGGCGGTGGGGCTGATGTTCGGCATCTTCACCGAGCCCTACGTCCTGACCGGCGGCGGTCCGAACCTGGCCACCCATACCTGGCAGTTGGAGATCTACAGCCAGGCCTTTGCCAGTTTCAAGGCCGGGTACGCTTCTGCCGTGGCGATCCTGAACGCGCTGGCCACCTTCGCGGGCGTTGCTGTCGTCCGCTGGATCATCACGCGGTGGGGGAGAGCCTATGGTTACGAAGAATAAGCGCCTCAAGTTGGCGGCTCTGTACACCGTGGCGATTCTCGGGGCGAGCTTCTCCATTTTCCCGTACCTGTACATGGTGCTGCAGTCGTTGGCGCCCTGGAATGAGGTGGATCGCCGGGTCATCCCCACCACCCTGACCCTCCGCTCCTACGAGTTCCTGCTCACCGGAGGCGAAACCGGGCTGCCCCGGCCCTGGTTCAGGGCGTTCTTCAACAGCTTCGTGGTCACCGGGGTGGACACCCTGGCCATGCTGGTGGTAGGAGCGATGGTGGGCTACGCCCTGGCCCGGCTGCCGTTCCGGGGGGCACGGGTGGTTCGCTCCTTTCTCCTGTTCCAGATGTTCTACCCGTCGATTATCCTTCTGATTCCAACGTTCCTTATCATTAAGTACCTAGGCTTGTATAATACGTACATGGGCATGATCCTACCGAAGGCGGTCAACCTTTGGGCCATCTTCATGTTCAGCAGCTTCTTTGCTTCCATAGACAAGGAGCTGCTGGAGGCGGCCCGGGTCGATGGCGCCAGTGAGTGGACCGTGCTCGTGCGGGTTATCCTCCCCATGAGCACAACCATCGCCACGGTGGTCGGGCTTGTCCTGTTCATGGAGCGCTGGTCGGAACTGCTGTGGGACCTGCTGGTGGTGAAGGATCAGAACCTGATGACCCTCAACGTCCTCCTCGCCACCATGAAGGGGCCGTACGGAACCTACCCGGGTCCCCTGTACGCTGCCAGTGTGCTCCTGACCCTGCCCATCGTGATTACGTTCCTGATCTTCAGCAAGCGGTTCCTTTCCGGTTTCCAGTTCATATTCCGGTAGGAGGTGGCTAATACGCCTATGCCCTTACGCATCGGTGTCGTGGGTGCGGGCGGCTTCGGACGTTTTGCAATGGCCTCCTTTGCTCCGCTGGCCGAGGTGAAGGCGACTGCGGTTTACAATACCGATCCGAACCGGGCCCGGGTTGTGGCGGAACGGTACGGAGCCTCCGTGTGCACCAGCCTCCTCGATCTGGTCTCTCGACCGGACGTGGATATCGTCTATGTGGCTTCCCCGCCGGCTGCCCATGCGCCGGCGGTGTTGGAGGCGCTTCGGCACGGGAAGCATGTCTGGGTGGAAAAGCCGCTGGCCACTACTCGGGAGCATGTGCAGGCCATTGCGCGGGCGGCTGAGGCCACCGGCCTGAAGGTCGGCATCGATTATGTCCTGCGGTTCAACCCTCTGTATCGCTGGGCCGTGGCCCTGAGCCGGTCCGGGATCTTGGGATCGCTGCGCCACATGAACCTCGAGAACGACGCCTGCGATGAACAGCTGCCCCCTCACCACTGGTTCTGGAACCCGGAAGTTAGTGGAACGATCCTGGTGGAGCACGGGGTGCACTTCTTCGACATCGCCAGCCAACTGGCCGGGGCCCCGGGCGTCCTGGTCTACAGCGAGGCATGGCGGCGCCCGTCCCATTCCTTTGCGGACCGTGTGCTGGCCGTGACCCGCTATGGCGATGTCCCGGGCACGTTCTATCACGCCTTCGACAAGCCCAGGCGGGTGGAGCGCACCCAGTTCCGGCTGGTCTTTGACATGGGTTACGTGCTGGTCCTGGGTTGGATGCCGGTGGATCTGCAGGTGGAGGCCTACGTGGACGAGGAAGGCCTGGAGTACCTGCAGCAGACCGCCAAAGCGGGCTATCTGCCTGTGGGCGCCGGACTCACGGCACCGGTGCGGGCTACCCTTGAGGTGGTGGAAACCTATCAGGGTGCTGACGCGGAGATGATGGGCCGCGGTCTGAAGCGGCGGGCCACCCACTTCGTCCGCCTGCACCTCAACTGCCCGGAGGGAAAGCCGGCGATTTACGCGCGAGCCATCCAGGCGGGGATGCTGGACTTCATCCGTTCGATCCAGGAGCCAGACTACACCCCCGAGGTCACGCTGCAGGATGCCATTCGCAGTGTCAGTCTCGCTTTGGATGCCGTCGAACATACGATTTACAAAGAGACACAAGGAGAGGACATGAGTGATTCGACTTGAACGCCTGTCTCAGAAACCTATTCTGACCCCGATCTGGGAGCATGAGTGGGAACGGGCAGCCGTTTTCAACGCCGGCGCTATCTATGACAACGGATTGGTTTGGCTCTTGTACCGCGCTTTGGACCGCCCATACAGGCTTGACACTCCCGAGCCTCTCCCTGAGGAGAAGTTCGTCTCCTCCATCGGACTGGCTGTCTCCAGTGACGGCGTTCGCTTCTCCCGCTTTGACAAGCCGGTATTTACCGGGGAGGGTGACCAGGAGGCCTGGGGGGTAGAAGATCCCAGGATCACCAAGCTCGGAGACACATACTATATGACCTACACCGCCTTTGGCGGCCGGTCTTGGCAAGACTATCGGCCTGCGCTGTGCTGGTCCAAGAACCTGATCCAGTGGCAGGGACGTCGAATTCTACTTGATGAAGAGAACAAGGATGTGGCCCTGTTTCCGCAGCAGATCAACGGCCGGTACTACCTGCTGCACCGCCGCATCCCCCATATCTGGATCGCCTCTTCCACCGATCTGGAAAACTGGACCGATCACCGGATTCTGATGGAGACGATCCCTGGCGGTTGGGAATCCCGGAAGATCGGGATTGCCGGTCCGCCCCACCTGACGGAGGAAGGGTGGGTACTCTTCTACCACGCTGTCGATGAGCACAAGGTGTACCGACTGGGCGTTGCGCTCCTGGACCGTGACGATCCGACCAAGGTGCTGGCCCGCTACGGTCATCCCATCCTGGAACCAGAACTGGAATGGGAGCGCAACGGTCTGGTGCCCAACGTCGTGTTCTCCTGCGGTTCCGTGGAGATAGGAGGGGCATTTTACGTCTACTACGGTGGCGCCGACTTCTGCCTGGGGGTTGCCGCGGTGGATAAGTCCCTGCTCCTGAAGCGTTTGCTGGACCGGATCGAGTAGCGTTCTCAGCGGTGTTTACCATACATTTCCCGGAGGGTATGAGCGTGATCAGACTAGAACGTCTGAGCGGAAAGCCAGTCCTGACACCGGATCCTGCCCTACCCTGGAGTCGGGCAGCGGTCTTCAATGCAGCAGCGATCTACGATCGGGGTCTGTTTCACCTGCTCTACCGGGCTACCGACATCGGCAGCCACGAGCGGTATGGAGAATACCGGAACTTCATCGGGTACGCAGTCAGCACCGACGGCGTCCATTTCATGCGGTTGGACCAGCCTGTCATGCGACCCGGGGAGCATCAGCAGGAACTGCGGGGTCCCGAGGATGGTCGGTTGGTGAAGCTGGACGGCGTCTACTATATGACCTACACGGGATTCTCCAACCGCTTCGAGGGAGATTACCGGATCTGCCTGGCTACCTCCCACAACCTGGTAACCTGGGAGCGGCACGGTGTGGTGCTCGCCGAGCCCAACAAGAATGCCAGCCTCTTTCCGGAACGCATCAACGGGCAGTACTGCATGCTGCATCGACGGCATCCGGATATCTGGCTCGCCTGGACCAAGGACTTCAAGACGTGGTACGGCCACACCAAGGTGCTTTCGCCCATTCCCGGCACCTGGCAGGATGCCCGGGTGGGCGTGGCGGGCCCGCCCATCAAGACCCCCATGGGCTGGTTCCTCATCTACCACGGCGTCCGAAAGGCGGATAACAGCTACCGCCTGGGAGCGGCCCTGTTGGATCTCAACGACCCCTCCAAGGTCCTGGCCCGGCAGCCGGAGCCTATTCTGGAGCCGGAACTGCGCTGGGAAAAGGAGGGCTACGTGCCCAACGTGGTCTTCTCGAATGGCCACGGGATCAAGGGCGACGACATCTACGTGTATTACGGCGGGGCCGATACGGTGATTGGCGTGGCAGCCATGCGCATGAGCGACATCCGCTTTTGAGCCGGAAAAAATAAGGCGGGCAGGGAACCCTTCATTCCCTGCCCGCCTTACCGCGCCTGGGGCGCGCAGGTACTGCCCTTCCGGCGGCGAATTTAATGAATGAGGGAAAAGAGGTGAGCGCGTGAGCCGTTTTCCCCCGTTTGTCCATCTGCACGTCCATACGGAATACTCGCTGCTGGACGGGGCCAACCGGATCGAGCCCCTGGTCGCCCGCGCCGCCGAGTTGGGCATGCCGGCTCTGGCCATGACCGATCACGGGGTGATGTTCGGCACCGTTCCCTTCTACAAGGCCTGCCGGAGCCACGGTATCCGGCCCATCCTGGGGTGTGAGCTGTACGTGGCACCGGGCAGCCGGCTGCATAAGGAGGGGGGCGAGAAGCCCTATCATCTCACGGTGCTAGCCGAGAACGAGGAAGGGTATCGCAATCTGCTGAAGCTCGTCTCCTTCGGCTACACCGAAGGGTTTTACTACAAGCCCCGGGTGGATTTGGAACTGCTCAACCGCTACCGCAAGGGGCTGATCGTCCTGAGCGGCTGTATGTCCGGGGAGGTGGCCCGCAAGTTTCTGCAGGGGCAGGAAGAGGAGGCTCGTCGGGCCATCGGGCGATACTGGGAGATTTTCGGCCCGGACCATTTCTTCCTGGAACTGCAGGATCACGGGCTGCCCGAACAGCCGGCCCTCAATCAGTGGCTCCTGCAGCAGGGGCTGCCGGTGGTGGCTACCAACGACGTCCATTACCTCCGGCCAGAGGATGCCCGGCTGCAGGACATTCTGGTCTGCATCGGCACCGGCAAGACCCTGGATGATCCGGACCGGCTGCGATTTCCCACCAACGAGCTGTACCTAAAGTCGGCCGAGGAGATGTACTTCCGGTTCGGTCACATCCCGGGAGCCCTGGAGAATACCCTGGCCATCGCCGAGCGATGCCAGGTGGAACTGCCTTTCGGGAAGATTCATCTGCCTACATACACCCTGCCGCCGGGGTACGATGAGGCCAGCTACCTCCGCCACCTCTGTGAGGAGCGTTTGGGCCCCCGCTACGGGGGGAATCCGCCGCCGGGCGCCCGGGAGCGCCTGGAGCACGAACTCTCCATCATCGAGTCGATGGGCTTCCCCGGGTACTTCCTGATTGTGTGGGACTTCGTGGAGTATGCCCGGAGCCGGGGCATCCCGGTGGGACCGGGCCGGGGATCCGGCGCCTCCTCCCTGGTGGCTTATGTGCTGGGGATCACCGACGTCGATCCTTTGCGCTACGGTCTGCTCTTTGAGCGCTTTCTCAACCCGGAACGGGTGGACATGCCCGACCTGGACATCGACTTCTGCTACGAGCGGCGGGGCGAGGTGATCGACTACGTCCACCGCAAGTATGGGGCAGATTGCGTGGCCCAGGTGATCACCTTCTCCACCCTGGGTGCCCGGGCGGCAGTCCGGGACGTGGGCCGGGCCATGGGCCTGCCCTACAGCGACGTGGACCGCATCGCGAAGCTGATTCCCTGGGGACGAGATCTCTCCACCGCTCTGCAGGAGGTTCCTGCCCTCATGGAGCAGTACCAGACCCGGCCCGAGATCCGTGCGCTTTTGGATACGGCCCGGGCGGTGGAGGGCATGCCCCGGAACCCCTCCATCCATGCGGCCGGGGTGGTGATCACCGCCGATCCTCTGGTGGAGCATGTCCCGCTGTACAAGACGGCGGATGACAACATCGTCACCCAGTTCGACATGGATCAGCTCAAAGAGATCGGCCTGCTGAAGATGGACTTTCTGGGGTTGCGGACGCTGACGGTGATCGACCATACCGTCAAGGCCATCCGGCAGCGGGATCCCTCCTTTGACCTGGAGAAAGTCCCCCTGGACGATCCGGAGACCTACGCCATGCTGGCCCGGGGGGAGACCTTGGGCGTTTTTCAGGTGGAGGCCGGCTGGGTGGCCGACGTGCTCCGGCAGATGAAGCCCACCCGCTTTGAGGACCTCATCGCCACCATCTCCCTCTGCCGGCCGGGCCCCATGGAGCACATCCCCGACTACATCCGGGGGAAGCACCATCCGGAGACCGTTCAGTACCTGCATCCGGACTTGGAGCCCATCCTGTCGGAGACGTACGGGGTGATGGTCTACCAGGAGCAGATCATCATGATCGCCCACAGGCTGGCCGGCATGAGCCTCGGGCAGGCGGACATGCTCCGGCGGGCGGTCGCGAAGAAAAACCGGGAGGACCTGGAAAAGTACGGCCGGCTTTTCATGGCCCGGCTCCGGGAACGGGGCTACAGCCCGGAGGTGGCCGAGGCGCTCTACCAGCAGATCCTCCGCTTCGCCCGCTATGGCTTCAACAAGTGCCACGCGACCCCGTACGCCAAGGTGGCCTACCAGACGGCGTATCTGAAGCGGCATTATCCGGTGGAGTTCATGGCCGCTCTGCTCAATTCCGTGGTGGGTACCGAGAGCAAGGTGGCCATTTATCTCGAGGAGTGCCGGCGCCTGGGCATCACGGTGCTGCCGCCGGATGTGAACACCTCAGAGGTGCGCTTTACCCCTGACGGAAACCGGATCCGCTTCGGGTTGGTGGCGGTAAAGAACCTGGGCTACGGCGCGGTGGAGGCCATTGTCCGGGCCCGGGAGGAGGGAGGGCCCTTTACCTCGCTGCAGGACTTCTGCCAGCGGGTGGACCTCCGGCACTTCCACCGCAAGGCCCTGGAGAGCCTTATTAAGGCAGGTGCCTTTGACCGGGTCCGCCGGCCCGACGGCCGGGTGGCCCGGCGGTCGCAGCTTCTGGAAGTCCTTGACCAGGTGCTGGAGAACGCCCAGAAGGTCCAGCGACACCGCCACACCGGCCAGATGTCCCTGTTTGACCTGGGGATCGTGCCCGGCGCCGGCCCTGAGCCCGAGCCGCTGCCCGACATCCCCGAGTTTCCGCTGCCACAGCTACTGGCCATGGAGCACGAGGTGCTGGGGTTCTACGTCTCCGGTCACCCGGTGCGCCAGTACCAGGCGGCGCTGGACGCCCGGGGCTGCCAGCCGGTGGCGACGCTGCCGGAGCAGCGGGATGGCGCCCGGGTGGCGGTGGGCGGCATCGTGACGGCGGTGAAACGGGTTACCACCCGCTCCGGCGGAAGCATGGCCTTTGTGACCCTGGAGGACCAGACCGGCCAGGTCGAGGTGGTGGTCTTCCCCCGAGTGCTGTCCGTCGCCGACTCGTACCTGGTCAAGGACAAAGTGGTGGTGGTGCGGGGGCGGCTGCAGAATCAGGAAGAAGAACTGAAAGTGCTGGCGGATGAAGTGATTCCGGTCAGGGCGCCTGCGGCCGAGCCGCCCGCGGCTTCGCAGGCCGCAAGCCCCGCCACTGCTCCGGCTCAGACACCGTCCCCTGCAGCCCGGCAACCGATTCTGTACTTGAAGGCCGATGCCAGCGATGAGACGGATCCCGTGATGCGATCCATCGAACGGCTGCTGACGCAGCACCCTGGCAACGTGCGGGTTCGCATCAAACTGGAGCGCTCCGGCCGGTGGATCGAGGTCCATCCCCATCTGCGGGTCTCCGCCAGCGACGAACTGCTGGCTCAACTGATCGATCTGCTGGGACCGGATAGCGTGGTTCTGCGCCGCTAGCCGTCACGTCAGACCCCGGATTTTCGTCCTAATTATGTAACCAGTCCATCTGCTAGAGAGGGCCGTTATGGGGTGGTCGCCAGTCCGGTCAGCGAGCACCCGGGCACTCATGTGAGCGTAGGATGAACAGGATGGTGCCAGCGGCGGCTTCACAAGGAAGGGGCGTTGTAGCTTGTACGAAGCTGTTGTCAAGATGCTGGCTGACCGGGGTGTCACACTCCGGCAGATTGCCGAGGTAGTCCTGGAGATTCAGCGGAAGTATTATCCGGAGCTCACGCTGGCGGAGTGCGAGGCCGGGGTCGAGGCGGTCATCAAGAAACGGGAGGTGCAGCATGCCATCCTTACCGGGGTGGCGCTGGACGTCCTCGCGGAGCAGGGCAAGCTACCGGAACCCCTGCAGTCCATTGTCCGCAACGACCACTACCTGTACGGCGTGGATGAGATCCTGGCTCTGGCCATCACCAACGTTTACGGGTCCATCGGGCTTACCAACTTCGGCTACTTGGATAAGACCAAGCCCCTGGTGATCGGGACGTTGAACAACCACAAGAACGGCCAGTGTCATACGTTCCTGGATGACCTGGTGTCGGCTGTGGCGGCGGCGGCCGCGAGCCGGATCGCCCACTCCATGATTCCGGAGGATGCCGCTGAGGAGAAAGAGAGCAAAAAAGAGTAAGGAGAAACCACAGGCGGAGGGGAAGAACCCCTCCGCCTTATGTTGTCTGTTGTTCCGCTGCCACGGGGTCACGGCATTCCTTTTCGTATCCATCGTTTCCGGTATCCTCTGAAATGCACCTCTTTTGTTCCATCAAACCCCGATTCAAAACCACTGAGTTGGCCACCGTTTTCATCGAACAACGGATTATCCGGGTCTTGGGGATAGCCACATACCGGGCACAACACGTGAGAGCCACTCCTACTGTAAGTCGTGCCAAGACTATACCAAAGAATCTATCTAGTGGCAATTTGGCGTTGCCCCTGCAAATGTGGTCCATACCCCGTCGTGGACTTGTTCACACAAGAGTGCGGCGATCTACGTTGGCTTCGACCGCTGTAGTCATTGAGGTTGTCAAAGGTCGCTCTTCAGTCGCTCTGGTACCAGGCCATGCTGTTCCACCACGGAATGGTCCCGTAGTAACCGTGCCGAGCCGTCGTGGACAGCGTGACCACCCGGGTGGTTTGATCCGTCTCCACGTCCAGCACCCAGAGGGCACCGTCCCTGATGTAGACCAGGTGTCGGCCATCCTTGGCCCATTTTGGATTGTAGACGCCCTTCCCGGCCACCGTGATCTCGCGGAACGACTTTCCTGCCGAATCCACCAGCCACAGGGTCCGGCTGCCGACCCATTCGTCCATCTCTTCGGCCGACCACGTCCGCTCGGGATCGGCGACCCGGTCCGCACGCACCAGGGCAATCTCCTTACCGTCAGGGGACACGGCCGGATCGATGCTGACCTTGTCCTCTGGCCGCGGCAGGCTCCGGCAGTTTCCGGTGGTGACGTCACAAAGTGCCAGCCGCTTCTCGTCCCAAAGCTGCCGGCCGCCGCGCTCTACCATGAGCAGGGTCCTGCCGTCGGGCGCCCAGGAGAGGTAGTGGCGGTTGAAATGGGTCGTGGGCAGCGAGATCGGTTCCGTGGCCCCCAGCGGCAGGGAGTGAAGGGGCATGCCGTCGGCCGTCAGCGAGACGCTGTGTACAGGTGCAGGCCAGTAAAGGATTCTCTGTCCATCCGGCCACCAACCTGCCAGATAGATGCCTGCCGCCTCGGCCACGTGCCAGCGGGTGGGCTCACCGCCTGCTACCGGTATCAGTTCCACTGCGTCGTTCCGCAGCCACGGCTGCTCACCGGGCAGGGTGGTCACGTAGGCCAGGGTCTGCCCATCCGGCGACCAGGTGATGGAACTGACCGGCCGGTCCACCGTGAGCAGGGGCCGGGCGGCGGGGTCGGCCGGATCCTCCACGAGCAGGATGGAACCTGAGCCGCCGCCGGACTCTGCCGGCCACACGCTCACTGCTAGAACGTCTGCCCTAACCTGTTCTGAATTTCACGAGGCTGGTTGCAATACAGTTCCGGGCTACTCACCGATGGGACGACCCATTCGCCCAAAAAGTTCGCCCATTTTCGCGGAACCCGCATAGTCTAGAATACAAGGCGATCTGACCACCGTGCGGCGGAATGGGTAAGCGGGAGGAGGGAGGCAGTGCATGGTCTCAACATCCCAACATGACTGGAGTCTCCACCGCAAGGGGCCCGCAGACCAGGCGAGGCATAACGAGAAGATCAAGGAGGCCATCCGGGAAAACCTGCCCGAGATCATCGCCGAAGAGTCAATCATCACCTCCGACGGCAAGCGGCTGATCAAGGTTCCGATCCGCAGCCTGGAAGAGTACCGGTTCCGGTTTGACCCTTACCAGGGCGAGCGGGTCGGCCAGGGCACCGGCGACTCCCAGGTCGGCGACGTGGTGGCAAGGGGTCCGGCTGGCGCCGGCAAGGGCGGCCAGGGCAAACAGGCCGGCGATCAGCCGGGGGTGGACTACTTTGAAGCGGAACTGACGGTAGATGAACTGGCGGAACTGATCTTTGAGGACCTGGGCCTTCCGAATCTGCGGCCCAAGACCCCCAGGGAAATGGTCACCGAATCGGTCAAGTTCACGGAAGTGCGAAAGAAGGGGCCCATGGGGAACCTCGACAAGCGGCGGACGATCCTGGAGAACATGAGGCGGAACGCCCTGCGAGGAACCCCGGTCTTTGCCAACCTCAGCAACGAGGACCTGCGGTTCAAGGTCTGGGAGCAGGAGACGCGCCCCAGCAGTTCGGCCGTGGTGTTGGCCATGCGGGACGCGTCGGGCTCCATGGGCGAGTTCAAGAAGTATATCACCCGCAGCCTCTTTTTCTGGATGGTCCGATTCCTCCGCACCAAGTATCAGGATGTGGAGATTGTTTTTATCGTCCATCATAGTGAAGCGAAAGAAGTCGATGAGGAGACGTTCTTCCATCTCGGGGAAAGCGGCGGCACCCGGGTCTCCAGTGCCTACAACCTCTGCTGGGAGATCATCAACAAGCGGTATGATCCGGAACGGTGGAACATTTATCCTTTCCATTTTTCCGACGGAGATAACTGGAGCGATGCCGACAACAAGCTGTGCGTTGAACTGGTTCACAAGCTGCTGACCGTCTCCAATCTGTTCGGTTACGGAGAGATCCGGGAGGGCGGCTACACCAGCTCTTTGATGAGCGCGTTTTCGGCCATCAAGGATCCCCGCTTCGTCATCGTCACCATTTCAGAAAAGCGGGATGTCTATCCGGCTCTGAAGAAGTGGTTCAGCCGGGGAGGGATGGCCATTGGATGACAAGGAAATTCCGCTTCTGGAAGAGGCCATCGGCAAGATCTGGGATAAGGCCCGCGAGTTGGGACTGGACCCGTTTCCCACCCACTTTGAGATCGTCCCGGCCACCATCCTCTACGAATTCGGCGCGTATCTGCTGCCGGGGCGGTTCAGCCACTGGACCCACGGCAAGGCGTACTACCAGATGAAGACCCAGTACGACTACGGGCTCAGCAAGATCTACGAACTGGTGATCAACTCCAACCCGGCGTACGCCTTCCTGCTGGATTCCAATTCCCTGCTGCACAACAAGTTTGTGGTGGCTCACGTCTTTGGCCACACGGACTTTTTCAAGCACAACATCTGGTTTGCCAACACCAATCGGCAGATGGTGGAGACGGTGAGCCTCAACGCCCAGCGGATCCGCCAGTACAGCATCGACGAGGGATCGCTGGAAGTGGAGCGGTTCCTGGACGCGGTGCTTTCCATCGCGGAGCACATCGACCCCTACCCGCGCCGGGAGCCGCAGGAGAGCAAGGCGGCCACGCCCAAGGCGGGGGAGGACCCGTACGCGGATCTCTTCCCGTCCAAGCCGGAGGAGCGGGGCCGTCTTGGCAAGAAGCCCACTCGACGGAAAGTGCCCCCGGAACCGGAAAAAGACCTGCTGCGCTTTCTGCTGGAACACGCCGACCACCTGGAGGACTGGCAGCGGGACATCATCGCCATCGTCCGGGAGGAGAGCCTCTATTTCGTTCCGCAGATGCAGACCAAGATCATGAACGAAGGCTGGGCCTCATACTGGCATCTTCGCATCATGCGGGAACTCGATCTCACGGACGAGGAGTTTATTGAGTTCAGCAAGCTACACGCAGCGGTCTGTACGCCGGGCAAGACGCGCATCAACCCGTACCTGGTCGGCCTGCGGATTTTCGAGGATATCGAGAAACGCTACGGCCGGGAGAAGATCTTCGAAGTGAGAGAACTGGAAAACGACGTTTCCTTCCTCCGCTTGTACCTGACCGAAGAACTGGTTCGGGAACTGGACCTGTTCGTCTACAAACTGGACGGGGAACATTGGCAGATCACGGACAAGGAGTGGGAGAAGGTCCGGGATGTCCTCTGCGACTCCCTGACCAACTTCGGTCACCCCTATATCGTGGTGGAGGACGGCGACTACCAGGGCCGCCGGGAACTCTACCTGCGCCACTACCACGACGGGCGGGATCTGGATTTCCCGTACGCGGAGCGGACTCTCCAGTATATCTACACCCTCTGGAACCACCCGGTTCACCTGGAGACCAAGGAGAAGGACCGCCCCTGCCGCCTCACCTGCGACGGGGAACGGGTGACCAAGACGTATCTGTGAACCCGCCGCCCTGGTGGCCGCGTCATACAAAAACGGGAGCGCTTCATAGGAAGCGCTCCTATTTTTTGGTACGCCCTTCCGTGGGGCATCTTTCGCACTCTCCCCTTAGCACCTCCGGTGGAATACCAAGGGGTTATTCTGAGACTATCTTGCCGTCACCGTATTGACCTGATTTCTTCTTTCCGATACGCGTTTGTTAAATTGATTTCCATAAGAGAGGAGGAAAGACGGTGCGGGAGATCCACGTCGGGCAGATTGCGGACGCCGTCTGCCGGCTGGTTCAGGAGGCCAACTGCCGCCTCGAACCGGACGTCATCGCTGCGCTGGAGCGGGCCCGGGCCCAGGAAGAGGCGCCGGTGGGGAAAAGCATCCTGAACCAGTTGGTAGAAAATTACATGATCGCCGAGACCGAAAGGGTTCCCATGTGCCAGGATACCGGGGCAGCGCTGGTCTTCCTGGAGATCGGCCAGGATGTGCACCTGACGGGCGGAAGCCTGACCGAGGCTGTCAACGCCGGTGTGGCCCGGGGCTATGAGGAAGGCTATCTGCGCAAGTCCATGCTGGACGATCCCATCCGGCGGACCAACACCCGCAACAATACTCCTGCCTTCATCTATACAGAGATTGTCCCCGGGGATCAGGTCCGCATCCAGGTGGACTGCAAGGGGGGCGGCTCGGAGAACATGAGCCAACTGAAGATGCTGCCGCCCTCCGCAGGTTGGGAAGGGGCCAAACGGTTTATTGTCGAGACGGTGGCTCAGGCGGGGCCCAACGCTTGCCCGCCGCTGATCGTGGGCGTCGGCATCGGCGGCAACTTCGACAAGTGCGCGCTGCTGGCCAAAAAGGCCCTGCTCCGTCCCGTGGGCAGCCCTCATCCGGATCCGGCCTGGGCGGCCCGGGAGCAGGAACTGCTTACGGAGATTAACAAGCTGGGCGTCGGCCCCATGGGCCTGGGCGGTACCGTCACCGCCTTGGCGGTACACATCGAGACCATGGGCTGCCACATCACCGCACTGCCTGTGGCCGTCAACATCGAGTGCCACAGCCACCGGCACAAGGAGGCGGTGATCTGATGGCCACGGTCCGTGTCCGGGGACGGCTGACCGCGGAGCAGGCCCTTCAGATCCGGGCCGGTGATGAGGTGCTGCTCAGCGGCGTGATCTACACCGCCCGCGATGCCGCCCACGAGCGGATGCTGGAGGACCTGGAAAAGGGTGAACCGCTGCCCTTTGACCCGCAAGGGGCGGTGATCTACTACGTGGGACCCACTCCGCCCCGGCCCGACCGGGTGATCGGCTCGGCGGGACCCACCAGCAGCTACCGGATGGACAAGTACACGCCCCAGCTTCTGCAGCGGGGCGTCCGGGCGGTGATCGGCAAGGGGTACCGGAGCGATGAGGTGAAGGAGGCGCTGAAACAGTACGGTGCCGTGTACCTGGCGGCCACCGGAGGAGCCGGCGCCCTGCTCTCGCAGCGGATCGAGGATGTTGAGATCATGGCATACGAGGACCTGGGCCCCGAGGCGGTGCGCCTTCTCATCGTGAAAGACTTTCCCACGGTTTGCGTCTACGACGCCTACGGTGGCGACTTGTATGCGGAGGGGCAGCGGAAGTGGGCCAAGCCCGACGCGATGGTGAAGCCGGGTGCTCGTTGATTCCCAGTGTGGGCAGGCGCCTCGCTGTGCTCGCGTGAAGACGATCGGAGAAGGTGAGCGCGTTTTTCCTTTCGCGGCGCCGTTTGGTAAGATATAGGTAGTTTTTCAATCCCTTTGCCGGGAGGCGGGAATGTTGGATCGGCTGAGGAAGCGGCACGAGGTGCCGAAGGAGTACACCTGGGACCTGGAGTCCGTTTACCCCACCGACGAAGCATGGGAACAGGATTTCCGGAAGGTCACCGAGATGATCCCCCGGCTGGCGGGATTTCAGGGCAAGGTGGGGGAGTCGGGCCGCACGCTGCTGGAGGCGCTCAGGACCCGGGATGAGATCTACATGGTTCTGGAGCGGGTTTACGTGTACGCCTCCATGCGGCTGGATCAGGACCAGACCAACACCACCTACCAGGCGCTGAAAGACCGGGCCACTTCCCTGTGGTCCCAGGTGAGCGCCGCCGGTGCGTATCTCACTCCCGAGATCCTGGCCATCCCCGAAGAGCGGCTGAAGGCCTTCATGGCCGAGGAGCCGGGGTTGGGGCTGTACCGCCACGAACTGGACAACTTGCGGCGGGAGAAGGACCACGTCCGCAGCCCGGAGGTGGAGAACCTCCTGGCCCAGGTGGCGGAGGTGGCTGGCGCTCCCCACACCATCTTCTCCATGCTGAAAAATGCTGACCTCAAGTTCCCCAAGATCAAGGATGAGGAGGGGAAGGAGGTCGAACTGACCGAGGGGCGGTTTGTCCGCTTCCTGGAGAGCCGCGACCGCTCCGTCCGGGAGAGCGCGTTCAAGGCGCTGTACAGAACCTACAGCAAGTTCCGCAACACCCTGGCGGCCACGTATGCGGGCAGTGTCAAGAAGGATGTCTTCTTCGCCCGGGTCCGGAACTACCCCTCGGCCAGGGCCATGGCGCTTTCCGGCAGCAACATTCCCGAGAGCGTCTACGATAACCTGGTGGAGACCGTCCACCGGAATCTGCCCAAACTGCACCGCTACTTGCAGCTACGGCGCAAGCTGCTGGGGCTGGACGAGATCCACATGTACGATCTGTACGTCCCCATGGTGCCCAACGTCGACAAGAAGGTGCCCTACCCCGAGGCGGTGGAGACCGTTCTCAAGGCCCTGGCCCCCCTGGGGGAGGAGTACGTGCAGGTGGCCCGGGAAGGGCTGACCACGGCCCGCTGGGTGGACATTTATGAAAATGAAGGGAAGCGCAGCGGCGCCTACTCCGGCGGCGCGTACACCACCCATCCCTTCATTCTCCTGAACTACCAGGACAATCTGGACTCCATGTTCACCCTGGCTCACGAGCTGGGTCACTCGATGCACTCGTACTTCTCCCGGAAGCACCAGCCCTTCGTCTACGGCGATTACACCATCTTTGTGGCTGAAGTGGCCTCCACTTTCAACGAGATGCTGCTGACCCACTACCTGCTGCAGAACACCGACGACAAGAACTTCCGGATGTACCTGATCAACGATGACCTGGAGAAGTTCCGGACCACCCTCTACCGGCAGACCATGTTTGCCGAGTTCGAGCACCTGGTCCACCAGCGGGTGGAGCGCAACGAGGCGCTGACCCAGGACGTGCTCTGCCAGCTTTACTACGAACTCAACCAGAAGTACTACGGCACCGAGGGCGTGGTGGTGGACCGGGAGATCGAGATGGAGTGGAGCCGGATTCCGCACTTCTACTCGCCGTTTTACGTGTACCAGTACGCCACGGGACTGTCGGCGGCGGTGGCCCTTTCCCGGCAAGTCCTGACCGAAGGGCAGCCGGCGGTGGAGCGGTACCTGGCGTTCCTGAAGAAGGGCGGATCGGACTACAGCATCAACCTGCTCCGGGATGCCGGCGTCGACATGACGTCGCCGGAGCCGATCCAGAAGGCCCTGGACTACTTCGGCGAGCTGCTGGACGAGATGGAGCGGCTGGCCGGGTAAGAGAGGGAAACGAAAAGAAACCCGTCGGGCGTCTTGCCCGGCGGGATCGCTTTTTTATCGGTTTAGCCAGTCCTGCGGCTCTGGTTTTCCTCCATGCTTTCCTCGGCCCGGATCTTGGCCAGAACCAACTGGAGCTTCACATCCGCGGGGGAGTCGTTCCACTGGTCGACGAGCCAGTCCAGATCCCGGCTCATGGTGCTGCGACGAGTGTTCAGCTTCAGCTGGGTAGGCCTGATTCCACGGCGCATGCGCATTCCCCCTTTACCCCATGGATTGCACTTTCTCCACATTTTCGGACAAGTACATGCTATCACAAGCTATTGGCAGTTACTATCGGTCTTTCGGCCTATTCAGGACTATACAAAGGGTGGATCCTTTGGAAGGGGTGCGTAAGACAGTAGGATCAGACAAATCAGCAGGTTTTGTGTTTAGGAATGCCATATTCTGTCCATACTCCCACATGAAGGGCGGGCAGGCCGGACCAGTCCAGGGAAGGCTACCAGCCCGACAAGCCCTGATCGCTGAGAGGAGGATCCTTGTGCAGACGATGCCGGACAAGAACCGCAGGATGGTAACCATCGGGGCCATCCTGGCGGGGGCGGTGGTGCTGGGCGCCTTGGCCTTCTTTGCTTTCAACCGGGAGCGGGAGCCGATGGCGCAGACCAATCCGTCCCCGGTCAGCAGCGCACCCCTGGAGGACGGGACCGGTGAGCCCGTCAGCCCGGTGGCGGCGCCCGGCACCTCCACAGGTGGCACCGGCACCCCGCTGGATGGAAACCCGGCTGAGGCTGCGGCAGAGGAGGAGACCGGCAAGGCCTCCCCGGAGCAGAAGAGCCAGCCCGGGGAGAACAAGTCGGGGGAGGGCGCAGCCGTCACCCCTGACGGTGACTCGGTCCCCGCTACCCACGTCGTGGCGCCTGGGGAGACGCTGCGGGACATCAGCCTCAAGTACTATGGCGATCCTGTCTACGCCGGCGATATTGAGGCGCTCAACAATCTGGCCGACCCCAACCACATCGAGGTGGGTCAGATCCTGCAGCTGCCCCGGCCGGAGGACCTCCATTAACCCGGCCGCAGCCAATAACGACGCAAGCCTCCGGAGAAGCTCTCCGGAGGCCGCTCCCTTTTTTATGGCACGTCGGTTTCTTCCAGGCACTCCATGAAGTGCCGGGCCAGTTCGGACGGAGACTGGGCCGGATAGAGCACGTAGGTGGCCGCTACGGGCAGTTCCAGGTCCGGCGTCGGTACTTCCACCAGCCGCCCTTCCGCCACCTCTCGCACCACCGTGGACCGGGGCAGGAACGATACCCCCAGGCCCTCCTCGATAAAGATCTTGGTAATGTCCACCTGGCTGACCTCCATGGTGCGCACGTGGATCCCCATGTGCTGCAGCGCCAGCAGGAGGTCGTCCCAGTAAATCGGGTGGTTGTGGGTCAGCAGCCGGGTCCGGGTGACCACCTTGCGCCAATCCGGCGGCGTGTCCCCGGCCGCGTCTTCGGCCCGGTCCACCAGTGTGACGGGATCGGTGTACCAGACGTAGCTTTCCAGGTCACGGGTGTTAGGGGGAGTCCGGGAGAGGCCCACGTGGGCCTTGCCTTCCACCAGCAGCGGTGGAATCTCCTGGGAGACGGCGATGCGGACCACCACGTCCACATCCGGATGCGCCATGGTGAACCGCCGGACCACCCGAGGTAGCGTGGACCGTGCCACCAGGGGGGAGACGGCCAGCACCAGCCGTTCCCGGTACCCTTTCTGCCACATGGTCATCTCCTGGACACCCCGGTCGTACAGATCCAGCAGCTGCACCGCGTATTCCAGAAAGCGCTCCCCGGCAGGGGTCAGCCGCACCCGGCGGCCGCCCCGTTCGAAGAGCTTGACCCGCAGTTCCGCCTCCAGCTGCCGGATATGCTGCGTGACAGTGGGCTGCGCCAGGAAAAGCTGCTCCGCCGCCTTGTGGAAGTTCAGGGTCCGGGCTGCGACCACGAAAGTTTGCAACAGCTTGGTGTCCATGGATCGGCCTCCCCGCACCTGCGTTACGGTGTCAGTTCCACACGGCTTCGGCCCATCCTGCCCGTGTTACCGATTCAGGTCCTTCAGTTCACCGGTGACCAGGTAAATGGTCCACTCCCCCAGGTTGGTGGCGTGGTCCCCCACCCGCTCCAGGTACATGGATACCAGGATCAGGTAGGTGGCCTGCTTGACCGTCTCCGGCCGGGCCTGCATGATCACCAGCAGTTCGTCAAACAGGGCGCTGTGGATCCGGTCTACCTCATCGTCCATCGCGATCATCCGCCGGGCCCGCTCCACATCCTGGTGGATATAGGCTTCCAGCGCCTCCATGGTCATCTGCTGGACCAGTTCCGCCATCCGGCGGATATCCACCAGTTCCTTGATCAGCGTGTCGCCCTGTAGATGAAGGGTGACCATGGCGATGTCGGTGGCGTGATCCGCGATTCGCTCCAGGTCCGTGACGATCTTCAGGACCGCCCCGACCCTCCGGAGATCTCTGGCCATGGGCTGGTGCAGGGCCATCACCTGTAGGCAGCCCTTTTCGAGGTCCACCAGCATCCGGTCCACGGTGTCGTCGCCGGCGATTACGTCCCGGGCCAACTGTTCATCCAGCCGGACCAGGGAGTCCACCGCCCGGTGGATCGCCTCGGTGACATAGGCGCCCATCTTCAGCACACCCCGCTGAAGGGTTTCCAACTGCTCTTCGAAGGAACGCCGACTGCCCATAGACGCCCTCCTTATCCGAACCGACCCGTAATGTAATCTTCGGTTCGCTGATCCTTCGGGTTGGTGAAGACGACGCTGGTGGGACCGTACTCCACCAGTTCCCCGGAGAGGAAGAACGCGGTGTAGTCCGAAATCCGTGCCGCCTGCTGCATGTTGTGGGTGACGATCACGATGGTGTAGGTACTGCGGAGCGAGCGGATCAGGTCCTCGATCTTGGCGGTGGAGATGGGATCCAGGGCCGAGGCCGGTTCATCCATCAGCAGGACCTCCGGCCGGACCGCCAGGGACCGGGCGATGCAGAGCCGCTGCTGCTGGCCGCCGGAGAGGCTCAGCGCGCTCTTGTGCAGACGGTCCTTGACCTCCTCCCAGAGGGCAGCGTCCCGCAGGGACTTCTCCACCAGCTCATCGAGCACCGCCTTGCGCTTCTCCCCGTGGATCCGGGGACCGTAGGCGACGTTGTCGTAGATCGACATGGGGAAGGGGTTCGGCCGCTGAAAGACCATGCCCACCCGCTTCCGGAGCGCCACCACGTCCACGTCGGGGGCGTAGATGTCCTGCCCGTCCAGGAGCACCTTCCCTTCGATGCGCACGTTGGGCACCAGATCGTTCATCCGGTTCAGGGTGCGGAGGAAGGTGGACTTGCCGCATCCCGAGGGGCCGATCAGGGCAGTGACCCGGTTTTCGACAATATCCAGCGTAATGCCCCGGAGGGCCCGGAAGTTGCCGTAATACAGGTTGAGGTCTCGTGCGGAAAACCGTACCTTCTCAACCACCAGGGAAGCCTCCTCTTTCGACAGCGGCTAACGGCCGCTCCGCTTGCGCTGCCACCAGTAGATCGGAGCCGTCAGCAGCAGGTTGAACACCAGGACCACCAGGATCAGCAGGGCGCTGGTGCCTGCTGCGATGGCATCGGCGTCCGGTACGATGCCCTCGGATTTGACGTACCAGATCCGTGTCGCCAGCGTTTCTCCGGGGGCAAAGAGGGAGAAATCCGGAAAGTGGCGGGAGACGGTGACGCCTGCTGTGTAGATGAGGATGGCGGTCTCCCCGATGGCCCGCCCGGCCACCAGCGTCACGCCGGTCAGGATGCCGGGGAGGGCGGCGGGCAGGATGGCCCTGGAAACAGTCTGCCACTGGGTGGCGCCGAGCCCCAGGCTCGCTTCCCGGTAGCTGTCGGGTACCGCCCGCATGGCCTCCTCGGTCACGCGCACCAGGACCGGAAGGTTCAGCAGCGCCAGGGTGAGGGCGCCGCCCAGAATGGTGAAGCCCCATCCCATCGCGTTGACGAACAGGATCATGCCGAAGAGGCCCAGCACGATGGAGGGGACCGAGGCCAGGGCCTCCACGCTCAGGCGGAGCAGGTCGGTCATCCGGCCCGGCCGGGCGTACTCGGCCAGGTAAATGCCTGCTCCCACGCCCACCGGCAGGGAGAAGAGCAGCGACAAAGCGGTGATATAGAAAGTATTGAAGAGTTCGGGGCCGATGCCGCCCCCTGGCAGCATCTCGCGGGGCTTGGTGGTCAGGAATCGAACGTTCAGGACCGGCAGCCCCTGGCCCAGGATCCGGATCAGAAAGCCGGCCAGGAGGGCGAGGATCAGCAGGCCCGCCAGCCAGAGGACCCAGGTGGCCAGGCGGTCCCACCAGTGACTCCGGCTCACCGTGCCACCCCCCGGCTACTGACCCACCGGACCAGCAGAATCAGCAGGACGGAGTTGACCAGCAGCCCGAAGGCCATCATGAAGAGGGCCCGGTTCCAGGTAGAGCCCGGCGGCGTCTGCCCCATCTCCATGATGATTTGGCTGGTCAGGGTGGCGGTGCCGGTGGTGAGGCCCGTGAGGACCCGGGGCGAATTGCCGATCACCATCTGCACCGCGGTGGTCTCGCCGAAGGCCCGGGCAAAGGCCAGGATGATACCGGCCAGGATCCGGGGCCGGGCTGCGGGTAGAATGACGTTCCAGATGGTCTGCCAGCGGGTGGCCCCCAGGCCCAGGGAGCCTTCTTCCAGGGAGCCCGGAACTGCCTGGATGGCATCCTCCGCAGTGTTGATGATGGTAGGCAGGATCATGATGCCCAGGATTATTCCGGCCGCCAGCACACCATATCCCTGCCCGCCCAGGGTGCCGCGGATCCAGGGCACCAGGACGGTGAGGCCGATGTAGCCGTACACCACCGAGGGAATCCCGGCAAACAGGTTGCTGGCTTGCCGGAGCATTCCCCTTAACCAGGGCGGCGCGATCTTGGCCATGAAGATCGCCCCGGCCAGCCCCAACGGAGCGCCGATCAGCAGGGCGATGGCGGTCGCGGCGATGGAGCCTAGAAAGAAAGGCAGCGCGCCGAACTGGTGGTTGGGTGGATCCCAGACGGGGCTGAAGAAGAAGGTAAAGGGGTCCACGGCGGTGAAGGTGAGGAGCCCCTCCCGGCCCACGAAGACGAGGATGGCGGTGATGACCACCGTGACCGCCACCGCACAGGCCCAGAGCAGGTAGCGGGCGATTCGGTCCGAGACGCGTGCTCGGGTCACGCGAGTCCCTCCTTGCAATCCATCGGCTTCAGCTAATAGAAGCCTAATGGATTTCCGTTAAGGGGCGGCGGATAGATGGTTAACGCCAGGTTAAGATTTCGGTAACGCGAAGGTGAAGGTGGTGCCCTTTCCGACCTCGCTGTCGACTCCGATGGTGCCGCCGTGGGCCTCGACGATGTGCTTGGCGATGGCCAGCCCCAGGCCGGTGCCGCCGGTGCTGCGGCTGCGGGCCTTGTCCACGCGGTAGAACCGCTCAAACACGCGGGGCAAGTCGGCCTGGGGGATACCCACGCCCGTGTCTGCCACGCTGATTTTCACCCAGGGGCCCTCTTCCCAGGCGGATACGGTGACGCTGCCGCCCCGGGCGGTGTATTTCAGGGCGTTGTCCATCAGGTTGCCGAGCACCTGAGCCAGCCGGCCCGGGTCGCCGGTGATCTGGGGCAAAGCCTCGGGCACCTGTAGCCGCAGGTCGATGCCCCGTTCCTTCGCCTTGGGCATGAGCCGCTCCACCGCCTCGGTCACCAACTGGACGGGTTGGATCGGCTCCCGGTACATCTTCCACTTCCCGGACTCGATATGAGAAAGGTCCAGGAGATCCTCGATCAGGCGGCTCAGGGCCTCGCTTTCCTGCTTGATGATGCCCACGAACTGCCGGGCCGCTTCCGGCTCCTCCAGGGCGCCGTCCAGGAGCGTCTCCGCAAACCCCCGAATGGCGGTGAGGGGCGTGCGCAGCTCGTGGGCGACGCTGGCCACAAACTCCCGCCGCATCTTCTCCAGCTGTCGGGCCCGGGTGACGTTTCGCAGCACCACCAGGACGCCCCGCTCTGTCCCATCCCCGAAAGGCGCGAGGCGCGCCTCCAAAATCTCCTCCCGGGGCCGGGCCCGGCGGATCTCCAGAGTTCGGGGCTGGCCGTCCGTCAGCACCTTCTGCATCTGTTCATCCAGGTCAAAGTGGTACGTCACTTCCAGGTGATCCTTGCCCAGCACTTCCCGGGCCGTGATCCCGAACATTGCCTCCGCGGCCGGGTTGACCATGACCAGCTTTCGCCGGCTGTCCACCAGCAGCACGCCGTCCACCATGTTCCGCAGGATCGCTTCCAGCCGGGACTTCTCCACCGCCAGTTCCCGCAGGCGCTCCTGCAGCAGCAGCGCCGTGGCGTTGATGCTCTGCTCCAGCAGCGACATCTCCCGGGTCTCCGCTGCCCAGGCCGCCAGGGTTCGGGAAAAGTCGCCGGATGCGATCCGCTGGGTGATCTCCGCCGTCCGGGTGAGGGACCGGGTCATCCGGACCGTGAGTCGATATCCCCACAGGGGCGGGATCAGGATCCCCGTGAGCAGCAGAAGCCCGACGATCCAGTCCAGGCACCCGGGACCTTCGGTCAGGGCCTGCCCCAGCCTGCCGCTGACCACATACGGCACGCCCAGCAGCAGGGTGCCTGCCAGGGGCAGGAGGAAAAAGCGGATCGCCTGTCGGTGCAGTTCCTTCATTGCTTCCGGTCTCCCACGAACTTGTAGCCTGCCCCGCGCACCGTCTCAATCAGCTTCGGCTGCGACGGGTTTTCCTCCAGTTTGGTTCGGAGGTGGCGGATGTGAACGTCCACCGTCCGGACATCGCCGTAAAAGTCCGGCCCCATCACCCGGTCCACCAGCTCATCCCGGCTGAAGACCCGGCCGGGGTTCTGCGTCAGCACCTTCAGGATCTGAAACTCCGTGGGGGTAAGATCGACCCGGCGGCCATCCCGGGTAACCTCATAGGTAACGAAGTTGATAGTTAGCGTCCCAAAGGTAACGGACTCACGGGGATTTGGCACCGGGTCTTTCCGGCTGCGCCTGAGGATCGCCTTGACCCTTCCCACCAGTTCCCGCGGGCTGAAAGGCTTGGTGACGTAATCATCCGCGCCGATCTCGAAGCCCACCACCCGGTCGATCTCCTCCCCCCGGGCGGTTAGCATCAGGATCGGCACGTCCTGCTCCCGCCGCAGGCGCTTGCAGACCTCAAATCCGTCTAAGCCGGGGAGCATCACATCCAGGATGATCAGGTCGGGCGGATCGGTCCGGGCAATCCGGAGGGCGTCCTCGCCGTTGTCTGCGGTGATAACCTCAAAGCCGGCCCGGCGCAGGTTGTAGGCCACCAACTGGACAATGGCGGCCTCGTCGTCCACCACCAGGATCCGCTCGGCCATCTCCTGATTCCTCCCTTGCCTGTCTTGCTACCACTATAACATGAGAGCGGAGGGGGGCTGCGATGCCCCCCTCTCATTCTGCCTGCATCCCGGTGACGGGAATGAGCTT
The DNA here is from genome assembly GCA_036562385.1 of Symbiobacteriaceae bacterium. Lineage (GTDB taxonomy): Bacteria > Bacillota > Sulfobacillia > Symbiobacteriales > Symbiobacteriaceae > DATCKG01. The sequence goes on along the minus strand of DATCKG010000048.1, from coordinate 7,265 downwards.
GAGCACGTCCATGTAGCCTTCCTGAAACTCCGAACTGAGGAGAAAGTCCAGGAAGGCTTTTGCCGCTCCAGTGGGCTCGCCCCGGGTGTACATCCGGCCGTAAGACCAGATCGGATACCGGCCGCTTAGCACGTTCTCGGGGGTACAGGGCACACCGTCGATCGAGACCGCCCGGGCCATCTCTTCCTGGTAGTAGGAGTACTCCACGTATCCGATGGCACCGGGGGTGGTGCTGATGGTCTCCCGCACCTTGCCGTTGGAGTCCTGGATCACCGCGTTTCGGGTGATGTCGCCCTGGCCTTTCAGCACCGTGGCCACGATGGTGGCCCGGGAGCCCGACGACTGCGGACGGCTCACCACGGTGATAGGCATATCCGGGCCGCCCACTTCCCGCCAGTTGGTGATCTCCCCCCGAAAGATCTGTGCCGCCTGCTCCAGGGTCAGGTTTTCGACCGGAAGATCCGGATGGATCACGATCACAAAGGGCGAGATGGACACCCTGTGCTCCACAAGACCCTCTGCCATCTCCGGGGGCGCCTCGATGTCCGACATGCCGATGTCCACGGCCCCGGTGGATACCTGGTTCAGGCCGCTGAACGATCCCCCGCCGCTGACGTTGATGGTGACCCATTCATGCTTTTCTTCAAAGAGCTCCTTGGCGGCCTTGGCCAGGGGCAACAGGGCGGTGGAGCCACTGATGCTGACCTTTCCCGTGAGCGCGCCGGGAGGCGGTTCCTTGGCTCCGCAGCCTGCCAGACCCAGCGCGAGGACACATGCCAGCAGCGCCGCTGCACCTTTGCGCAGGGTGGTTCGCATCTGTCTCCCACTCCTCCGGAGACCCCGTCTATTTCATCACGTTCACTTTACTATTCCCGTGTTAAGGCTGTGGGTAGGCATTGTTAAGACCGTGTTGCGGTGGGCTCCGGCACGCTTCGCGAAGAAGCCCCCTGAAGGATAAACGATTCGAGAAAGACGGCCACGCCGTCGGCGTCGTTGGGGGCCGTTACCACACGGGCGGCCTGCTTTACCTCGTCATCGGCGTTGCCCATGGCCACGCCCAGCCCGGCATAGCGGAGCATCTCCAGGTCGTTGCGGTTGTCGCCGATCGCAATCATCTCCTCTGGGCAGATCCGGTACAGGGCAGCCAGGCGCTCCAGGCCCGTGGCCTTGGTCACGCCGGGGGCCGAGACCTCCAGGAGAGCGCAGCCTTCCCCCTCCGGAGTGATCAACACGCGGCACCGGCCGGCGAATTGCCGCTCCAGTTCCCGGGCCGCGGCCGCCACGGCGTCGGTGCTGTCCAGGGCCATCACCTTGAGGGGCCGAATCCGAGCCGCCACCGCGGCCAGATCCGCCACTTTCTGGACCGACTCAGGGGGGCGCCCCCGGCGGAGGTCGAACGCAAAATAGGACGGCGACTGCGCGTAGAAGAAATCCGGACCGCTCAGGCACACGCGGGTGGCGCAGGCCGCCAGCCCTGCCCGCTCCAGGAGTTGGACCGTCTGCTTTGCTACCTCCGGATCCAGCGGCCGGTACAGGAGCACCCGGGAGGTGACGGGGCAAATCACCAGGGAGCCGTTGCTCACGACCAGGGGGGCGGTGATGCCCAGGGCCCGGGCGATGGGCAGCGTGCTCCGCAGGTTGCGGCCGGTCGCCAGGGTGACCAGCATGCCGGCGCGCATCACGCCGGTTACGGCGTTCTGCACCCGGGGGGTCAGTTCGCCCGCGGGGTTCAGGAGCGTTCCGTCAATATCTAGAGCCAGCAGCCGGTATCCGTTCACAGCAGACCCTCCCTGAGATGGTTTTCCGGTAGTCAGCGGGGCCGTGCCGCAAGGCGGAAGAACGCTGCCTGGAGGGTGCTGCATACGATGGGGAGAGGTGAGAGAAGTGAACCAGTTTAGCGGTGGCGGCACGCAAGGGCAGGGCTCTCCCTGGGGAAAAGGTTTCCCGTGGGGCATAGGACACCCCTGGGGAAAGGGTCACCGCTGGGGCAAGGGCTTCCCGTGGGGAAAGGGCTCTCCGTGGGGTCAGGGCGGATTCTGGATGCCCACCCAGGGAGGTGGCTTCGCCAAGCAGTATCCCCCTGGCCAAGTGGGGATTCCGTACGGCTACTATCCCGGTTACGGCAAGGTACAATAATCAAAGAGACCGGCGTGCTTTCGGGCATGCCGGTCTTTTCGCGCGTCTGCGGCATGGCCCCATAAATTGCGCCTTGGTCGTCCGGAGTTCACGGATTTCAAGGCGATCGTACCAGGCGGTTGTTGCGGTCCCGTGTGGGGTGGGTTTAGCTTCGGTTCAGTTTTCGTTAAGATGCGCGAAATGGATAACACAAGGCTGACGTCTCAAATCGGATCCCGCTCTTGCATGCCTGTGCACAAAGCTGTAGAATCTGCCTAGCACATTCTTGTGCACAGTACGGCGATCGGGGGTAAGAGGCCATGCGCCTGGTCCGCATCGGGGACAAGGTGGTGAATCGCGACCGGATCGTACAAACCGTCGACCGCATCCTGGAACTGCGGGCCCAGGGCTATTCACAACTCGAGGTGGCTGAAAAACTGCAGGTGGACCGGACCCTCATCTCCCGTCTGGAGTCCATCGGCGAGGTGCGGAAGGGGAAGCGCATCGCCCTGGTGGGCTTTCCCATCAAGAACCGGGCAGAACTGGCGGCCATGGCGGAGGAGGAGGGGGTTGACTTCATCCTGTTGATGTCCGAGGAGGAACGCCTCCAGTTCGCCCGCAGCAAAAACGGCGCCGACCTTCTCAACGAGGTGATGGAACTGATCGCCCGCGCCCGGGAGTGCGACGGGGTGATCTTTATTGGATCCGACCAGCGCCTCCGGATGGTGGAGGGTCTGGTGGGTCCCCACGTAATTGGCATCGAGATCGGCACATCGCCCATTCACGAGGACAAGTACGTGGATCCCGAAGAGGTCCGCGACCTGATCCGCTGCATCAAGGGATCCCAGGATAGGGAGGCAGACACGTGAAACGGATCGTCAGCGTCAGCCTTGGTTCTTCCCGACGCAACCACGCTGCCACCACCGAGATTCTGGGAGAGCAGGTGGTGGTGGAACGAATCGGCACCGATGGCGACATGGCCCGGGCGGTGGCTCTGATCCGGGAATTGGATGGCAAGGTGGACGCTTTTGGCCTCGGAGGCATCGACCTGTACCTGCACGCCGGCGGCCGCCGTTACGCCTTCCGGGACGCCCGGCGGCTGGTGGAGGCGGCTTCCCGGACACCGGTGGTGGACGGTTCCGGGCTGAAAAACACCCTGGAGCGGCGGGTGATCCGCTGGGTGGATCAGAACTTGATGCCGCTGAAGGGCCGCAAGGTGCTCTTGGTCTCTTCGGTGGACCGGTTTGGGATGGCCGAGGCGCTGGCGGAACTGGGAGCCGAGACGATCTTCGGCGACTTGATGTTCGCCCTGGGGCTGCAGATTCCTATCCGCAAGCTGGAGACGGTACAGAAGCTGGCCCGGGTGATTCTGCCGGTGATCACGCAGTTGCCCTTTCAGTGGCTCTATCCCACTGGAGAGAAGCAGGACAAGCATGAGGTCCGCTTCTCCGGCTACTACCAGTGGGCAGATATGATTGCCGGGGACTGGCTGTATATCCGGCGGCACATGCCGGATCGGCTGGACGGCAAGGTGATTTTGACCAACACGGTGACCCCTGCCAATGTCGAGGAGGTGCGGGAGCGGGGGGCTGCCATGCTGGTGACCACCACGCCCAACATCGGAGGCCGTTCCTTCGGCACCAACCTGATGGAGGCGTTGATTGTCGCCTTCGCCGGCAAGCATCCGGAGGAGATGACGCCGGCGGATTATGAGGCATGGTTGGACCGGATTCAATTTACCCCGCGGGTGGAGCGGTTCGGAGCCGCATTACCGGCCGCGGATTGACACGAAGGAAATGGGGGGAGCCGTGTGCACCCTTTTCGGGAGTATGTAAATCCGCATCTGGGAGAGTTGCTGGAAAAGCTGAACATGGACAAGCGGTACGTCCGGGGGGAGGGGTGCTACCTTTACGATGACCAGGGGCAGCGGTATCTGGATTTCATGGCCGCCTACGGCGCGCTGCCCTTTGGGTTCAATCCACCTGAGATCTGGGAGGCTGTCCGCGCGGTGGAGCAGAGCGGCGAGCCTTCCTTCGTTCAGCCCTCTTTCCTGGAGGCCGCCGGTGAGCTGGCCCGCCGGCTGATCGAAGTGGCGCCTGAAGGGCTGCGGTACGTAACCTTTGCCAACAGCGGTGCCGAGGCGGTGGAGGCCGCCATCAAACTGTGCCGCTCGGCCACGGGCCGGATGGGGATCCTTTCCGCCTCTAACTCCTTCCATGGCAAGACCCTGGGCGCCCTCTCCGCCACCAACCGCACCAGCTATCAGGCGGCTTTCGGCGCCCCGGTGCCCGGCTTCTACAAGGTGCCGTACGGCGACATCGCCGCCCTGGAGGCGTTTTTCGCCGAGAAGGGGACGGAACTGGCCGCCTTCATCGTGGAGCCCATCCAGGGCGAGGGCGGCATCGTGGAGCCGCCCCCGGGATACCTCACCCGGGCCCGGGAGCTGTGCAGCCGCTATGGCGTGATGCTGGTGCTGGACGAGGTCCAGACCGGCCTGGGCCGGACGGGCCGGCTGTTTGCCTGCGAGGAGGAGGGCATCACCCCGGATGTGATGGTGCTAGCCAAGGCCCTGGGCGGCGGCCTCGTTCCCATCGGCGCCATCCTCTGCACGGAGCAGGTCTACAACGAGGAGTTCGCCACCAAGCACTCCTCCACGTTTGCCGGCAACGCCCTGGCCTGCCGGGTGGGCATCCGGGTGCTGGAGATGCTGACCCGCGACAACCAGGCGCTGGTGAGGCAGGTGGCCGAAAACGGCGCCTTCCTGAAAGCGGGGTTGCAGGACCTGCAGCGCCGGTATCCCCACGTGCTGAAGGAGGTCCGGGGCCGGGGGTACATGCTGGGCCTGCAGTTCAGCGTGGACATGAACACCTTCGGCCGGACCAGCCTGCTGGGGGTGCTGGCCGAGCAGGAGAGCCTCACCCCGGTGCTGGCCAGTTACTTGCTCAACGTCGAACACGTCCGGGTGGCTCCCACCCTCAACGGTTCCGATGTAATCCGCATCGAACCGCCGCTGATCGCCACCCGGGAGCAGTGCCAGCAGGTGATCGACGCGGTGGGGCGGATGCTTCAGTACCTGGGCCAGGGCAATACTGCCGAACTGATCGGTCATTTGCTGGGCGTTGAATCACGGCCTCAGGTGCTGCCGGCGCCCTACCGACGGGTCGTGCCGGAGCCCTCCGGCGATCCCCGGGAAGGCCGCTGGGCCTTCCTGGTCCATCCGGTGGATCTGCAGAATTACAAGGAGATGGACGAGAGCCTGAAGGTCTTCACCGAAGAGGAGATCCAGCGGCTTGCGGACCGGTGGAACGACCTGCTGGACCCCTTCGTGGTGGGGGCGACCCGCATCGTGGCCAAGGATGGCCGCACCGCGTTCGGGGAGTTTATTGCCATTCCCCGCACCGCCCGGCAACTGATGGAGATGCCCCGTCAGGAAGCAGTGGACCTGGTGCAGCGGGGCATCGACCTGGCCCGGGAGCGGGGCGCCCGGATTGTAGGCCTCGGGGCTTACACCTCGGTGGTCACCCGGGCGGGGCTGCTCCTGAAGAACCCCGGCGTGGCCATCACCACCGGCAACAGCTACACCGTGGTGGCGGCGGTGGATGCCGTCTACAAGGCGGTCACCGAACTGGGTACCAACCTCACCGAGGCCACCATCGCCGTCGTGGGCGCCTCCGGTTCCATCGGCCGGGCCACGGCCATCCTGCTGTCGGAAAAGGTGCACCGGCTGATCCTGATCGGCAATCCCGCCCGGCCGGAGGCCACCCGGAAGCGGCTGCTCAAGGTGGCCGGGGACATCTGCCGCCACCTGGCCCAGATCTATCATCAGTCCGGTCCGTTCCCCCAGGGGACCATCGGGGCTGCCCTGCAGGCGCTGGGGCCGGTGCCTGACCCGGAGGCGGAGCAGGAGCAGTTCCAGGCCCTGGCGGAGCGGCTGGAGGCCCAGGGCTACCTCGTGCTCACCGCCGAAATCGACCGGTTCCTGCCGGAGGCGGATCTGGTGGTGACGGCCACCAGCAGCCTGGAGCACCTGGTGACGCCGGAGAACCTGAAGTTCGGCGCCGCGGTGTGCGACCTTTCCCGGCCGCCGAACGTCTCCCGGGCAGTGCAGAAGTCCCGGCCGGACGTCCTGGTGATCGACGGCGGCGTGGTGGCGGTGCCCGGACTGCCGGACTTCCATTGGAACTTCGGTTTTGAACGGGGCCTTGCCTACGCGTGCATGGCCGAGACCATGATTCTGGGCCTGGAGCACCACTACGAGGACACCTCCATTGGCAGCGACCTGAACCTGCCGACGATTCTGCACCTGCGGGAGGCAGGAGAGCGGCTGGGCTTCTCCCTGGCCCAACTCCGCAGCTTCGACCGGCCTCTTACCCGGGAGGCCTGGGACCGGCTGATGGCCTGCCGCGCCCGGGTTCTGCATCCCGCCGGGGACGACTAAGCGGAAAAAGAGCGAGCACCCTCTTGACGGAGGGTGCTCAGCCTGGAGCCGAATCGCTTCAAGCTCTGGAACTACTTCTGCTTCACGGTGCGGAAGATGCTGCCGGAGGGCACGCCGACGACGAAGAAGACGGCGGAGTTCGCTCCGCAGTATGATGAGAACGCCTGGGACAAGAGTGCCCGCCTGGCCTGGGAAGAGGAGTCGCTCGGCATCTACGTGACCGGTCATCCGCTCGATGATCTGCCATATGTCCGCTGGAACGAGACGCCCAACGGCAAGCGGGGCGTAAAGACTTCCGGCATCGTGCGGCGGATTCGGAAGCACCAGGCCCGTAATGGTGAAATGGCCTGGGTCACGATCGAGACGCAGGAGGACAAGCGGGAGCTGACCTTCTTCGCCAGCACCTGGAAGAAGTATGCGGGCACGTTCCGGGAAGGCGACATTCTGATCGTCACCGGCAAGAAGGACGGCGACAACCTCATCGTCGATGAAGCAGAGGTACAGGGAGCGTTCGGGGCGCCGAAGCCACCGAAACCGAAGGCCCGCAAGAAAGCCGCTCAGGCACAGGTTCCGCTCGGCAATGGCCTCCTTCACCAGGGCCAGTTGCGTACGGGTATCCGCGATGCCGAAGTGGGCATCCCGGCCGGCCGCCGGATACAGGTGCAGATGCTCCCGGAGAAGGGCCAGGGCCGCCGAGTGGAAGGTGCGGATC
>DATCKG010000022.1:0-13408 GCA_036562385.1 Symbiobacteriaceae bacterium | reverse complement strand
ACCGTCTCCCGAAGCAGGAGGATCATGATCCGCGGGTACATCTCCCGCGGCAGCGGGTTGGTCCCGGGCGCCCGAAGGATCTGCGCCCGCACCTGTGCGGGAGGCAGCTCCCGAAACTCCCCGGATCCGTGCGACCAGGCTAGCTGATTATCATGACACGTGCAGGCAAGATAGTGGAAGCTGATCTGGTCCGCCAGGTCTCCGATGTACCGCTGCAAGAACGCCTTCAGATCCCGTATCTGCTGGTCCGGATCCGAGCCCAAGGTCCCGTGCGCCCCGGCGCGGCGGCGCCCACCATGCCGAAACCATCCCATCCGTGCTCTTGTGCGGCCCCGTCCGGGGCCGTTTCTCGCGTCAATGACCCAGAGGCCATTGGGCCCCATGAGCAGATGATCAATCTCCGCCTCCCAGACACCCAGCACCCGCACGCCGCTCAGCAGCAAAAACCCATGGTGTCGAAGTTCTTTGAGTGCGTCCCGCACCCGGCGCTGAAGCTCCCGCTGCTCTTCCTGTGCGGCCTCTTCCCTGCGAGCCCGTCCAGCCCGCAAAAATGGCCACCGCAGCAGAACCGCCCCTTCGGCGGCAGGATTGGCTGCCGTCTTCACAAGCGGTGCGTCGCAATACTCGCAGGTAGCCCCGTAGCCAAACGCGGCGCCCAGCAGAATCAGCAGGCAGCCAGCTGGAACGACGTACTGCGTAAAACCGGCCGCCGCCAGCGCAGGAGCATGATACCAAAGCTCCCCGACAAGCAGCAGACAGATGAAAACGCCCGCGGACCCCTTCCAAAAAAAGGGGTTGTCCTCCCACAGCTTGAGAAACAGCCCCGCCAGAAAGTGCACCGCAAAAGCCATCACGCCTGCGGCCGCGCCCGCTACCACCGCAAAGAGCACCATCGCGGCCCAAGTGCCGGTGGGCACAAACATCTCCCGGCCCAGCAAGAGCCGGTGGCCAAACTGCTCCGTAAGGGTGTAAACCAGCTCTGCCGCGCCGTAAAACAAGGCCCAAAACCGGGGGCGGCGCAGGTCGGTCAGGTATACCACGAAGCCCAGGGTCAGCAGCAGCCACGGCAAAGAGGCAGGAGCCCCTTCCCATTTCTGGATCACATCCGTATGAATCGTATAGGTCACCAGAAACCAATAAAGCGTAAAGAGTGCCGGCAAAACGAGACGCTCTCGCCAGGGACCTGTTGCTTGCTGACACCACGAGCGAACGCCGTGCCATACATACACGGCGACCCCAAAGAGAAAGGCCAGAAAGACAACATTCGGCAGGAACATCAGGATGAGTACGGTCAGATCCAGTGTGCTGGTAAGCAGGCCCACAGCGTCCACTTCCTCGCCATCGGCAGGCTTGGCCGCCATCCCGGCGGTGCCCCTCCGGTGTGTAGCTTCTTTCCTTACCAGTTTAATTCAGTAATTAATAGTTCGGAAGGGCTGCATACATTCCTACAAGAAAGAGAACCGGCGGCCCGCCGATCCCCGGAAGCCGCCGCCCTACCCAAAATGGGCCATCCGGGACACAGAGGTCCTCGGATGGCCCCAGCCGAAACTGAATCGTATTCGGACTAGATCCGCCCGGCGTAGCGCTCCACCAGCGCCTGGTTCCGCTCGTCGCTGCCGTCCACGTTGGCGCTCAGGAAAATGGGAGGTACCTCCCCCGCCTCCAGGAGCAGCCGGACCACCTCCGCCGTCAGAGCCTGGGCGATGAAGACCCCAGTGGCGCTGGAGACCGCACAGACTTTGCCGTCCAGGCGGGAATCCTCCAGGATCGCATCGCCGTAGGGCGCACAGTTGTCGATCACCACATCCGCCAGCTCAAAGAGGCGCTTGCCGCTGGGGTGGCGGGACGTCACCCGGCTGGTGTGCTCCATGGACGTCACCGCCACCAGCGGCAGGTTCCGCTTCTTTACCTCCAGGGCCATCTCCACAATTGCACCGTTGCGGCCCGAATTGCTGACGATGAGAAAGCTGTCCACAGGCTCCAGCCGGTGCGTGGCCAGAATCCGGTGGGCCACGGACGGATCCCGCTCCAGGGAGGAATCCTCAAGGCCCCGGTACGGCTCTCCGGCCCGGGCCGTCAGATCAAACGTAGACACCAGATCCATCGGCACCAAACCGCCGGCCCGATGGCAGAGCTCCAGGCCGAAGGCAAACGAGTGGCCGGTCCCAAACACGTGGACCACGCCCCCAGCCCGCAGCGAGGCCGCAAAGATCGCGGCGGCCCGGCGGATCGGTTCGGCCTGAGTGCGCCGGACCCGCTCCACCCGTTCCAATGCAGCGGAAAAGAAATCTTCCATAGAAACTGGCAAGGGCTTTCACCTCCGGAGCAGCGCTGAACGCTTCCCTCGATTATCCGAAGAAGGCCGGGTTGTACGCAGGGGGCGGGTCGTCGGGGCGCCGTACGATCTTCCCCTCCACGACCACCCACTGCACCTGCCAGCGGCTATCCACCAGCACCAGATCGGCGCTCTTACCCACCCGCAGGCTCCCCCGGCGGCCGGCCTCCCCCACTGCCCGGGCAGGCACTAACGAGACCATGGGCCAGGCATCTTCCAGGGGGATGCCCAGAACCTCTACCAGGTGCCGAAGCCCGCTTAGCATCGGCAGGGTGCTTCCCGCCAGGGTGCCGTCGGGCAGCCGGCAGAAGCCCTCCGGGTCGATGCGGACCGTCATCCCCTCCATCTGGTACTGCCCCGGCGGCAGCCCGGCCGGCGCCACTGCATCGGAAATCACGGCCACCCGGTCACGGCCCACCGCCCGGAGCAGCAGGCGAAGTATGGCCGGGTGCACGTGCCTGAGATCGCAGATCGCCTCGCAGATCACCGCCGGATCCGTGAGCAGCGCCCCCGCGGCTCCGGGTTCCCGGTGGTGCAGCCCCCGCATGGCGTTGAAGGTGTGCGTAGCGATGCCGATGCCCGCCCGGATCCCGGCTTTCATTTCTTCGTATGTGGCGTCGGTGTGGCCGCCCGAGACCGCGATCCCCTCAGCGGCCAGATAGCGGATCATCTCCAGGGCTCCGGGCAGTTCCGGGGCCACCGTCACCCGGCGGAGGGTGCCCTCCGCTACATCCAGAAGCCGCCGCATCTCTGCCAGATCAGGAGCCCGCAGCCATTCCTGCCGCATGGCTCCCCGGCGGGCGGGGTTCAGGTAAGGCCCCTCCAGGTGCATCCCCAGGCTGCGGGCGCCCCCGCTCTGGCCCAAAGTGAGATCCCGCACCGCCACGACCGCCGCCTCCATGGCGGGCAGGGGCACGGCCGCGCAGGTGGGGCAGAACGCAGTCACTCCGGTGTAGGCCAGGTGCCGGGCCAAATGCTCCAGTTCCTCCGGTGCCCCCGATTCCACCGACCAGCCGCCGAACCCGTGGACATGAAGGTCGATCAGGCCCGGGAGCATCCGGCATTCCGGGGCTTCCACCCGCGGAAGACGGGCAAACGAGTCGGGGACGGGGCCGGGCTCCACCGCCGCGATCCGGCCATCCACTGCCATGAGGTAGCCGTCGATGACGCCGGACTCGGTGTAGATCGCCGGACTGACAAACAGCACAGGCTCCGCCATGGCAGACCTCCGCTTACAGCCCGGGCTGACGACCGGCCAGATACTCCTCCAGGCGGGCCCGGATCTCGGCCTTGTCGGTGAAATTGAAGATGGGGATCACCGTCGGGGCCGCTCCCCGCAGCACGTCCATCAGGGTCGGGGACGCCATGATGATGTCCGCCCCGGCACCGGAAGCCATGGAGACCTCCGTCGCCTCCACCCGGGCCTTGACCCCCATCTCCTTCAGCACATCCTCCACGTACATGCGCAGGACCAGGCTGCTGCCCATTCCCACACCGCAAACCGTCAGGATCTTCAGTTCCTTCTCTGCCACAACGCTTTCCCCCTACAGGTCAGGTAGGCAGGGGCAAGCGCTGCCTGCCCCCGCCGGCACCGTGCGATTGCTTACGCAAATAGCTGCAGAATCGGTTTGAAGATCAGGATCAGGATATACCAGTCGGGGTCTGCCATAATCGCGAGTTCGGGAGCGGTGGTGCCCAGCATCGGGGCGCAGATGGCCTGGCCGACGGCCAGCAGAAAGCCCATGAAGGCACCGCCGAAGATGGCGCCGCGGAGACCGCCGGTGGAGTTGCCGAACACGCCTGCGGCACCGCCGGGGAAGAAGAGGGCAATCATCGGCGGAATGATAACCGCCCAGCCGGTAGCACCGAAGATCAGCATCAGGACGATGAAGGTAACGAAGGCGGACAGGAAGCCAACGATAACCGCCATGGGGGCGTACGGGAAAATGATCGGGCAGTCCAGCGCGGGCTTGGCGTTGGGCACGATCTTCGTGGCGATGCCCCGGAAAGCGGGCACGATCTCGGCCAGGATCATCCGGACGCCTTGCAGCAGCACCGTGGTGCCGGCGCCGAACTTCAGACCTTCCAGCAGGGCGTAGACGATGTAGTTCATATTACCGGCCTGCTGGCTGACAAAGTCACGACCGGCAAACAGAGCGGCGATCACCGCTACCAGGCCGATTACCAGGCTGGTGGCCACCGTCACGTCCTTCATGAAGGCGATGCTGCCGGGCAGTTCCACCTTCTCGGTGCTCTGCTCGGGCTTGCCGATGTAGCGGCTCACCACAGCGCCGACCCAACTGCCGAAGGCGGAGGTGTGGCCGTACGCAACCTGATCCGAGTTGGTAATCCGCCGCAGATAGGGCTGCATGAGGGCAGGCTGCAGGGTCCAGTACAATCCTGCCACGACCGACGAGAAGAGAATCGTAAAGGTCGCGGAGGCGTCTGGCATGACCTCCTTGACCACCGCGATCAGGGTTAGCGCGACCCAGAACATCAGGTGGCCGGTGAGGTAGATGTACTTGGCGCGGGTCAGCCGGGCCAGGAGGACGTTGATCAAGAAGCCCACAGTCATCACCAGAGCAGCCATGCCGCTGTAGGTGGCCATAAACTTATCCAGTCCCATGGCCGTGCTGGAAGTCGCGGCGGCTTCGATGCCAAAGGCATGCTGGATGATAGGCTGGAAGTTATTCAGCGCCGTGACCAGGACGTTCGAGCCCGTGACGAGAATGAGGAAACCGGCGATGGTCTTAACAGTGCCCATGACGGTGTCGTTGAAGGACTTTCCCTGAGCGATGAGGCCAATGAGGGCCACGATGCCCAGCAGCAAGGCCGGCTGGCCGAAGATGTTGTTCGCCAGCCACTGAGCAAATGTGATGATTCCGTTCATGCAGGAAATCCCTCCTAGGTGTGGCTCAACTCGACCGGTTCCCGTCAGGATGCGAACGCTGCTTCACCTGCCCGGCTCAATCACCCGTGCCGGCTGTTTCACCTCCCCTGGTTGCGCCGATGACGGAGAGCACCTCGGCCACATCCTGAGCGGTGCGCAGCCGCCTCATGGCGTCGGCGTCGCCCAGAAGCCGGGCCAAGTCCGCCAGAGCTCTCAGATGGCTCTCCTGATCGGGAGAGCCGAATGCAAAAACCAAATCCACCGGGTCGTTGTCCCCTGCGCCGAAAGCAACAGGCGTGCGCAGGCGTACCAGACTCATGCCCACCCGTCGGACATGGCCTCCCTGCTGAGCGTGGGCGACGGCTACCCCCGGAACCAGCACAATATATGGCCCCAGCGAACGAACGGTCTGCACCATGGCCTCCACATACGCCTCCGTGGCGCTGCCGTCGGCCACCAGGAGCCTACCTGCGGCCCGGATCGCCTCCTCCCAGTTGGATACCTCCACGTCCAGGGCGACAGTCCGTTGGGTGAGAAGGTCCGCAAGCATCGGTTGTCCTCCTTCTGACAATGCGGGGAATGGCCGGGGAGCCAGGAGCCTGGAGAGTTCCCGGCGCAGCCCCGGGGGATCTGTGAGAATCGCATGCTCGGCCACCGCCGCCATAATGGCGTCCAGCAGGCTAGCCGCCGTCGGTGCCGACCCCTTGTGGCCCAGGGCGGTACTGACCCGGATCACGTCGACAGGAGGCAGCAGGGGATGGACGGTCACCGAAGGGAGGCTTTCATGCTGAAGCGGCACGGTGGATACGAGCAGGTCCGCCTCCGGAGTGCTGGCAGACAGCCGCTGCAGGGGGACCACCTGCACCGCAACCCCCTGGGGAAATTCGGCCATCAGGCGGGCAGCCAGCAGCCGGCCGGTCGCCAGGCCGGAAGGGCAGACCACCAGGACCCGGCTGGGCGGGGGCTGGCGCCGCCGCTGGCGTTCCATAGCCGCCCCCAGGTGCATGGCGATGTACCCCACCTCGTCCTCCGTAACCGTGACCCCCGCCTGCCGGCTGATCAGATCCGCCGCCCACCGGGCCACCTGGTACAGCAGCGGATACTGCTGCTGTACCTCCTGCACCAGGGGGTCAGGAGGAGCGGAAACCCGCTGCTCCAGCCGGGCAATGGCCGGCCCCAAGTGCAGGGCCAGGGCCTCGACCAACTCCTCATCCTGTGCCAGGGGACAGCCCAGGGCTCCCTCCGCCTGTAGGGCGATCTGCCGGGCAAGTTCCCGGGCATCCAGAGGCGTTCCCCCGGACTGGCGCCGGACAGCCCGGAGCAGAGAATCCAGGTAGGCCACCTCTGCCGGAGGCAGCAGCAGACCCAGTTCCCGCTGCAGGCGCTCGGCCAGCCACCCGGCGGCCCGGCTTACCGGCGGGGCGGCTCCGTCCGGGGCGGACGGCCGCAGGCAGGCGCCCCGGCGAATCCGCTGCACCGCCACGGCCAAGTCGAGCACCAGATCAGCCAAGGAAGCATCGCTGAACTGAACCCCCAGGTAGTCCTGCACATCCAGGGCACACCGCTCGAGGATCTCCAGTTCCGCAGGGTCCAGCAGCCTGAACAGCTCCGTGCGGGGACCCGACAGGGGCGACAGGGCCAGATTCCGCCGGCAGGAAGAAAGCAGCGCCAACTTTTCCTCGGTGCCGAATACCTCCCCAAACAGGCGGGAGATCGCTCTCCGCCGGTCCTCCTCTGCCCCCTCTACATACAGGCCGGCTCGCGAGGAGCGCAGGATCAGGCCGTCTGGCCGAAGCCAGTGGGCCGCCTCACCGGCGGTACGGGTCAGGGTGCCCTTGCTGATGCCCAGACGCATGCGGAGTGCCCTGCAGGAAAGGGGACGGTCGCTGTGCAGGAGCAGGCTGAGCAGGATCTGCAGCCGCTCCCGTGGGCGGGCGATATACAGATCGGGGGTGATGGCAGTCAGCAGCCGGAGGGCCGCGTCCCGCTGGGCCGGTGTCCCGGCAAAGCACAGACCGCGTCCGGGCTGGCGCTGAATGGGCGGCAGCCCCTGGCCCCGGAGCCACGCATCCACGGCTTCCAGGTCGTATCGGACCGCCCGTGGGCTCACCCGGAGGCGCCGCGCCAGGACACTGACGGTCACGGGCTCGGAAGCCCGCAGGATTTCTGTGAGGGCCAAGATCCCCCGTGTCGAGAGGCTGATCACCGCCGCTCACCTCTCTCCGATCCGTTGCGCTGTTGCCTTAATCAGCTCCGTAGGTAATGAATCAGTTATACTGTGTACCAAAAAAACCTGCCGACTAGTCAGACCAATGTTTGGAGACCCGCCTGCGGCAAAAATGAGCCCCACCGGCACAAAAAAGAGAGCCGTTCCCTCACCATGGGAGGGAACGGCATGTGCTTTATGCCTCGGCAGGCCCCTCCGGCTCTTCCGGAGGCGGCGCCGGCTGCGGCTGTGGCTGTGGCTGCGGCTCAACCCGAGCCAGCACCAGGGCCAGGACCAGCATCCACAGCAGGAAGGCGCCCATGGCTACCCGGTCATACACGCCCAGCAGCGGTGAGCGAACGGCGGATCCGGCAGCCGCCATCAGGCCGGCCATGCCGGTCAGCACCGCGGAAACCACCGAGTATCCCCAAAGGAAGCTAACTCCCGGCACTCCTCTGAAGCCCAGTCCCATCACCAGAATCGAAAGGAAGATCAGCAAGGACCGGGCGGCGTCCAATGCAATGGAAAGCTGCCCCTGAAGGGTGGCCGGACCCTCGGGCGCGTCCGTGGGGGCAAAAAACATGAAGATGCCACAAATCGCCACCCCTGCCAGCAGTAGCGCACCTACAGTCAAATTGCGCCGCCGGCAGACCCACAGGCGCCACAGCAGCCCGAAGGCGAACAGCAGCGTTGCGACGTTGTACGCCAAGAAACACAGCTCCAGAAGCTGCCGGTGCGGGGCACCCGGAGCGGTCAGTGCGCCGATGACCTGGCGGACATGGCTGTATCCCGGCGTGATGGCACCACCTAACAGCACCGTGAGGAGATAGATGACCGGAGCGGCCACGCCGCAACGGAGCAAGAACTGCTGCACCCGCCGCACCCCCTGGGCTGAGTTTCCTGAAAACTACTTTAGTCGATGGTGCACCTTTCCGCCATGGATATTACCGTTCATTTCGATTCGTACGGCCGCGCCCTTTCCTGACAACATGAAAACCGGAAGCGCGGGGCTTCCGGTTTGCTGGCTAGTTGGCGCTGGCGGTGTTGAACTTCCACTCGACGTTGATGCTGGAGATCTTCCAGCCGTCCTTCTCTTTTACCAGAGTAGCCGTACCACTCTGATGGCTCTGGGCCACTTCCGGATCCTCAATCATGGCCAGGAGCTTTTCGACAGTCATCTCGCTCAGCTTCTGCTGCTTCTGCTCAACGGGCGACTTATCTTTCTGGAACTGGGGGGAAAGGGCGTACTGGTACATCTCGAGAGTAACCGTACGAACGATCACCCCCAGATCCGGTGCCGAAATATCGAAGGTGACGGTGGCCTCGTTGCCCTTGGTCTCTGTCTGGATGTTGGAAACCTGAATTTTGGCCAGCCAGGCCTTAACAGCGGGCTCTGCCACGTCCTTCATGTTCGGCGTCATGGAGTCAGCAAAATCCGCCGTCACCAGGGTCTTGGCCGTCTCGAAATCACCCTGCTGGATCGCCGCGATATACTGTTCAAACACAGGCTGAGGCTGGGGCTGGGACTTGGAACCGCAGCCGGGCACGAGCAGGACGGCCAGGATCAGGAGCGCCGGAAGAAACCGCCTCATCGACTTGGCACCTCCGTGGGCTTCTCATGCTGAGGGGCGCCAGCCGGTTCCGCTCCGGATCTGGACGCCGAGCCTCATGCAGCGTTTTATTCTAACAATAAATAGTCCCAGTGGCAACATCGTGCCACTGGGATTGAAATGTTTGATGGGTGAAAGGAATTCATCGGCATTATTCAACTGCTGTCCGAAAGCACGTGCAGGGCCTACTGCTTTTGGGTGTAAGGTTTCACCGGCCGGAAGCCTCTACTCCCACCGGAAGAGTCGGACGCTCAGCAAGGCTAGGAGCAGCAGCAGGCTGCCCAGCACGGTCAGATCGAGCCACAGCGGGTAGAGCGCAGGAGCGCCCAGCATGGTCTGCTTCAGCGCGTCAGTCAGGTAGGTCAGCGGCATGACCGCAGCAGCCGGCCGCAGAAACCCGGGGAGCATTTCCAGGGGGAAGAGGGTGCCCGAGAGGAACATCATCGGGAACTGCACCACCTGCCCCAGGGCCACTGAGGAGTCGCCCGAGCGGGCCACAGCCGCGATGAGGCAGCCCATGGTCACAAAAAGGAGAGTGCCCAGAAGCGTAACCAACAGCAGCAGCGGCCAGCTACCGCGAATCTCCATACGGTAAGCGATGATTCCGTAGGTGATAAGGATCGCCGCCTGAATCAGCCCCGTGGTCACCCGGAAGCTTAGCTGGCCGGCCAGCAGAATCGGTCGCGGGAGGGGAGTGGCGCCGACGCGGCGGAAGACCTTGTGCTCCCGCAGTTGGACCAGGGGCGGCGCGGTACCGAAGATACCGAGCCACAGAATCCCGAGGGAGAGCATCGCCGGAACGTACAGTTGCGCCATGGGCACCCCCCCGGGGGACGCAGGCTCCGTGCCGAAGATCAGGCCGAAGAACGCGGCCATGATCAGGGGTAAAAGCACGGTAAAGAGGAGCGCCATCCAATCACGGCGAAACTGTCGGGCAGTCGAAACGTAGATCGCGATCAGTGCCCGCATCGCACGGTACCTCCTATCTAGGGGTGCAACCTGCGGCCCGTGAGCCGGAGGAAGAGATCCTCCAGGGTCGGCTGGCGGACGGTAAACCGCTCCAGCGGAAACGAGGCCTCACGGCTCAACTGAAGGAGCCCGGCTACCGTGTCCGGGATGCGGATCGAGTAGAGGGTGCAGGTCCCAGCCTCCGCGACCAGCCGGATCACCCCCGGCAGTTCTCGCAGGCAAGCCGGTTCTACGCCTGCCGGAGTAGTGAACTCCACCGCCGTCTCCGGGAACGCCTGCCGCACCAGGTCGTCGGGCCGGCCCTCGGCGAGGAGCCGCCCATGATCGATCACTGCCACACGGTCGCAGAGCTGGGCCGCCTCCTCCATATAGTGGGTGGTCAGCACGATGGTCTTGCCCAGCGCTTTCAGCCCACGGATCAGGTCCCAGACATCTCTGCGGGCGGCCGGATCCATGCCCGTGGTGGGCTCGTCCAGGAAGATCAGATCCGGGTCGTTGACCAGGGCCGAGGCCAGCGTCAGACGCTGCCGCCAGCCCCCCGAGAGGGTAGCGGGATCCGCCTTCTGTAGGTCGGTCAGGCCCATGAGCCGCAGAACCTGATCGGTGGGCAGGGTGCGAGGGAAAAAGGATGCGTACAGGTCGATGGTCTCCCGTACCGTGAGCCGGGGGAAGAGGCCGGCTGACTGAAGCTGGACGCCCAGCCGCGCCTTGATCGCCCTGCTCTGCGTCTCATGGGACATCCCCAGCACCTCGATCAGGCCGCTGTCGGGTTTTCGCAGCCCCTCGATACACTCCACCGTGGTCGTCTTGCCGGCACCGTTAGGGCCAAGCAGGCCATAGACCTCGCCCGGGGCGACGGTGAAGGAGACGCCGTCCACGGCCCGCTGATTGCCGTAGCACTTGACCAGGTGCTGCACACGTATGGCCGGATGGTTCACGGTTGTTCCCTCCTTGTGCGTCGCCTCACAAGGAGAGTATGGCACCCCGTGCGGTCGCCCCACATCGTACCTGACGTCGTACTTTCGTACACTGTCCTGCCGCCTACCCGAAGGGAGGAGTCACCTTGAACCGTTCCACCCGCATCTTCTTCTACTCGGTCTACCTGGTGATGGGGCTGGTCTGGATAACAGCGGTGGCTCTTCCCACCTGGCGCCCTGTCGGCAAGGCGCTCCCTCTCACCCTCCTGCTCCTCCTCCAAGGCATCCTCCACGCACGGTTGGAGTGGTGTAGAGCCCGTGGCTGGGAGGCGCCATACCTGACCGTCCAGACCGTGCTGGCAGCGGTCATGGTCTGGCTCGCTGACGGGTCTCCGATCGTAGAGGTGCTCTTCGCTCCCATCGCAGGGGAGGCCGTCGGCCTCTACCCGGACTGGCGGCGCCGGTGTCTCGCTCTGCTCGGAATTTTGGCGGCCCTCGGGTTGACGGTGCCCGCCCTCGACAACCCGATGGCGCTGGTCGCCAGGCTCCCCTGGTTCGGCGGTGCCTTCGCGTTCACAGCCTTGTACGTCGTTCTCTACGTCCGGCAGATACAGGAACGCGAACGTGCCAATGCGCTCCTTGCCCAACTCCAGAAGGCACACGCCCACCTGCGCGCCTACGCCGACCAGATTGCGGAACTGACGCTGACCCAGGAGCGGCAGCGCATGGCCAGAGAACTGCACGATACCTTGGCACAGGGACTGGCCGGGCTCGTCATGCAGTTGGAGGCGGTGGATGAACTGCTGGCTGAGGGAGAGGTAGAGCGCGCGCAAAACCTGATCCGGCGCGCCATGGACAGGGCCCGCCGTACCCACGGTGAGGCACGGGCCCGGATTCAGTCACTGCGGCTGTCACTGGATCAGCTCGACCTGGCGGCGGAACTCGAGCGCGAGCTGGAGCGGGCCCGGATTGACAGCGGTCTTGAGACATCCCTGGAGATCGGGCCCGGCGCGACGGAGGTGCGGGGAGAGGCCGCCGCCCAACTTTACTACATCGCCCGGGAGGCCATCGCGAACGTGGTGGGGCACGCTAGGGCCCGACATCTGCATGTGCGGCTGTGGGGCGAGAAGGGGCGGGTCTGCCTCAGCGTTGCCGACGACGGCGTGGGGTTTGACCCGGCTGACATCGGCGCACCGGGCCATTTTGGGCTGACTGGGGCGCAGGAGCGTGCCCGTTCAGTCGGAGGGGAACTGCGCATCGAAAGCAGCCCGGGGCGCGGGTGCACGCTCATCGCCGCCGTTCCGTGCTATGCGGCGGACGGCACCGTGACCAGTTCAGCACCAGGAGGGGAGGTTGCGCCATGATCCACGTGCTGATCGCTGACGATCACGAGGTGGTGCGTGACGGGCTCCGGGCTCTGCTCGAGATTCAGCCGGATATCGAGGTGGTAGGCGAGGCAGGTGACGGACAGACGGCGGCTGCGCTGTGCGAGCAGCTCCTTCCGGACGTGGTGCTGATGGATCTGCGCATGCCCCGCATGGGCGGCCTGGCTGCCATCCGAGTCCTGCAGCGGACCTGCCCACAGGTGGCGGTGGTCATCCTGACCACCTACGATGACGACGACCTGATTGTGCAGGGGCTGCGGGCGGGAGCCCGGGGCTTCCTGTTGAAAGATGCCAGCCGTGACGCCATACTCGGTGCCGTCCGGGCAGCGGCCCGCGGCGAAAGTTTGCTGTCCCCCAAGGTGATGGCCCGCCTGGTGACGCACCTGGCAGCCTCGCCAGGGAGGCATCCCAGACCTGAGGCGGCTTCGCCCCTCTCGGAGCGGGAGACCGAGGTGCTGCACCTGGTGGCGGAAGGGTTGCGCTCAAAGGAGATCGCTGACCGGCTGGAGATCTCTGAACGCACCGTGAAGGCCCATCTGACCTCGATCTTCACCAAGCTGGGCGCTACCAGCCGGGCCGAGGCGATCGTCCGGGCCATGGAGAGAGGACTACTGGAGCCCATCGCAACGGGAACGCTATGGCATACACGGAGGGAATGAGCGTGCGAACTACCACGATGGGTGTAAGCCTTTGCTCAAAGGCCTCGTGAAGCCTGAGTAGTTCGCCGTGCTGGCTGGACTGCACGGGCACCTCGGTCAGGCGCCGCTCCACCTGCAGGCCCTACCGAGAAGCTCCTGCTGCAAAGGCTCCCAGACCTCCCGGAACCAAGCCAACGCTGGCTCGGGATGAACTGGCTGGCGACACGCTCGGGTGTGCTCTGTCTGCTCCCTTCACCAGCGATTTCGGATGCCGATAGATACAGCGGTCGCCGTGGGCGGTCCAAATCTCCACGTAACCCCCGCGGTCCTTGACCACGACCTGCGAGCCTGCCCACTGCCAGGGAACGCCGTAGCGGCTCCCGTCCCATGAAACGAAGGCGTCCCGGCTGACCTTGCGCACCTCACCCAGCAGGTGCTCAACTCGCCAGCGGTCGGGC
>DATCKG010000012.1:0-1821 GCA_036562385.1 Symbiobacteriaceae bacterium | reverse complement strand
TTGCTGGCCAAGGTCTACGCCGGGGCGCGGTACGAAGACGGCATCGAGGTCGCGGAGAAGGGGGTCGCCGCCTGAGCGCATTTACACACCTATTGACGGAAGCTCTGGGTAGCTTGTCAAGCGAAGTGCTCGCGAGAAACTGTTCGCAGTGCGGGCACCAGTGCGCCACGAAGAGAACCGGCCCTTCCTTCAGATCCACCGTTGCCGACTGTCCATCTGGAGTCTGTGCGACAAGGGTGGTATCCGAGAGTGCTGTGTTGGTTTGTGCACCGCCGCATCCTGCCGTCAGGACCAATAGGGCGAACGCGATAACCCAGAGCTTGTACTGCCGTGGAAAGCGCAGCATCGTACATCACCTCCACCAGACGTTGAGGAATGCGCTCTTGGCCCTCGCCAACATTGCCCGGCCAGTGGCCTCTATGCGTCCTTGGTGGCAGCATTGGCTTGCTGCGATCTGGGCGAGCGTCCGCCGCCGGAAGGCGGGAATCTCATGAGTTCTCCGTGGGAAGTTGCGCAAGGAGCCCAGTGCAGCCGGGGTCAACGTACGCCGGCAACCCCGCCACCGGTGGCTGAGGCAGGGCGAACAGGCCTCAGCCACCGGTCGTTGGCGGTGCCTCTGAGGCGGGTTAGAGAACGGGGACTATTAGTTCGCCTGGCACACCGGGCGTTTGTGTTTCGTGGCATCAGCTCGAAAGGCACTTCATCGCGCTAGGTGATATTCTGCTTTCACATCGCTGGTGGCGTCCCGCTGGCGGCATGCATGTTGCTGGCGCAGGGCGACGTAGGCGTCTTCTAGAGTTGGCGTAACTTGGATGCGTTCGACGCAGGGAATGTCAGGGACGCCGTCGTTCAGCATACGAACCGTGAAACCGACCCTGCCTGGCCGGTACCCCAGCACCTGGGGCTGGTCCTTGATGCGGCTAAGGGTATCTTCCTCAACGCCGACCAATTCCCACACGCGGCCATCGACCGAAGCCCGTAGGGCTTCTGTCGAGCCCGCGTAGGCAATCCGGCCTTCCAATAGCACGGCGACCTCGCGACAGGTGGACTCAACGTCTTCCGTAATATGTGTCGACACGATGACCGTCCGCCCCTGGCCGGCAATATCCACGATCAGGCGGCGCAGCCGCTGGCGTTCCTCCGGATCGAGACCGGCCGTGGGCTCGTCAACGATAATCAGGTCCGGCTGTCCCAGCAGTGCCTGAGCCACGCCCAGGCGCCGGCGCATCCCACCCGACAGGGTGCGGATCGGCCGGTGAGCGTGCTCTGCCAGGTTTACCTGCTCCAGCAGCCTGCCGATCTCGGCATCGAGATCGGCAGGCTGGTAGCCGGCCGCGTCGGCCAGGTAGCGGAGGAACTGCACGGGCGTCAGCGTGGGGTAGAATCCGCTCTCCTGGGGCAAGTAGCCCAACCGTGCCCGTAACCGCTGGGGATGCTGGTGAATGTCGAAGCCATCGAAGGTCACCGTGCCCTGGGTGGGCTGCAGCAAGGTGGCCAGGATGCGCATGAGAGTCGTCTTGCCGGATCCGTTGGGCCCCAAGAGGCCGAAGGTCCCCGGCCGGATGACCAAATCGACACCATCCAGGGCCTGCACCGTCCGGCCCCTGCTTTGGAAGACTTTGCTCACCCCACGAATCTCCAGCATCGTTCCTACCTCCGTTAGCCGGCCGGTTGCAAAAACGTTTCCGCGTGTTGCAGCCACCGCGCCACCAGCCCCTCGAGGACAAGGCCCAGCGCCAGCAGCCCGATCCGGTTGCACCACCAGAAGACATCGGGCACAGGGCTCATCACCGTGGGGGTTAAGGATACCAGCCGGAGCCA
>DATCKG010000011.1:0-8240 GCA_036562385.1 Symbiobacteriaceae bacterium | reverse complement strand
CGAGCGGGCTGGCCCAACTGGACCTGGAGGAGTTGACCATCACGGATCCCAGCATCGAAGACGTCTTCCTGGCTATGTACCGCTCGGGTCAAGGGGGAGGGGCATCGGCCGTGATCGGGCTTTACCTGGGGTTGTTCCCGTACGTCCAGGACCCCGTCATGGTGGAGGTGCTCAAGGCTTTTCCCGAAGCGCTGCTGCGGGCCTTCAGCTTTACTCCCGCCGCCATCGCCGACGTCAACACCTACCACGGTATCTACGTCATGGGCTACGTGGTGCTCCTGGCCACCATCTACGGCCTGATGCAGGCAGGTGGCAGCGTGGCCCGCGAGCCGGACCTGGGAGCGGTGGAGTTCCTGTACACGCGGCCGGTGACCCGCAGGGAGATCATGGCGGCGAAAGTGGCCGCGTTTGCCCTCCTGGCCGTCGTCCTGTGGCTTGTCATCTTTGCCGCCAGTACGGCGGTCGGCCTCGCCGTGGCCGGCGACGCCTATGACATCTCCAAGCAGGCGGCCACGCACCTGGCCGGGCTCGCGGCGACCCTGGCCGCGGGCGGCGTGGCCTTTGCCATCGCTCCCTTCCTGCAGCGAGCGCAAACCGCCACCTCGGTCGGCGTTGGCGTTGGCCTGGGATCTTTCGTCCTCAACGCCCTGGGCCAGTTGTCGGACCGGTTGAGGTTCATCCGGTATTTCAGCCTGCAGTACTACACCGCCTTGGACCGGGCGGCGGCCGGGGACCCCTTCGTGCCGGGCCTGCTGGTGCTGCTGGGCGTCTTCCTCGCCGGGTCCGTTCTGGGTACCCTCATCCTGCACCGGAAAGACTTCGCGTGACGGCGGGTGTCCGAGATGCCCGGTGGCAGCAAGACCGCGACAAAGACCCGCCGCCAGCGCATCCTGGAGGCGGCACTGGAGGAATTCGCGGAGCGGGGTTATTTCGGGGCCTCCCTCAGCAGGATCGCGGAGCGCGCCGGCGTGGCCAAGGGCCTGGTCCTCTACTACTTCGCAAGCAAGGACGGGCTTTACCGGGCCGTGGCCGACTACGCGATCCGGACGGTGGAAGCCGCCCTGAACGTAGCCCGCCAGGATCTACCCCGCGACCTTTTCGACCGGATGCTGAGCCTGGCGTCGATCAAGCTGCATCTCTACCGGGAACGGCCTCAACTCTACCGATTCCTGGTCCGTTCCCTGAGCGACCCGGCGGTGTCGGCGGAGTTGCGCCGCCGGCAGCAACAGGCGGCGGACCGCGCCATGGAGGTCTTCTTCCAGGACGTCGACACGAGCCGCCTGCGGCCCGGGGTTTCCCTGGAGCAGGCGCTGACGCTGATCACCCTGGTCAATGAAGGGCTCCTCCCCCGGATCATGGCGCGAGTGCTGCAGAGCCGCGATCTCGGCTATTCCGAGATGGAGGAACTGGTGCGAGAGTGGCAGTCCTACATGACCTTGCTGAGGGACGGCATCTACCGGCAGGACACCTGACGGCGCCGCCCGGAAGAACCCCGTCCCTGCGTCAGCCTCAGTCGCCGGCCGCCCGCGCCTCCCGCGCCGCCTCCACCAGGATCCGCGCTACCTCGGGCCGCGTGAACTCGGGCGGCGGCATTTCACCCCGGGCCAGCATCGCCCGTACCTTCGTCCCGCTTAGAACCACGTGATGCTCGGCACCGTGGGGACAGGTGCGGGTGGTGGCCATGCCGCCGCAGCGCGTGCAGTAGAAGGCGTTCTCGAACTTGAGGGGAACGATGCCTAGTTCCTCGAGGCCGAACCGGTCGAAGAGCTTCTGGGCGTCATACGTGCCGTAGTAGTTCCCCACGCCGGCGTGGTCCCGCCCCACGATGAAGTGGGTGCAGCCGTAGTTCTTGCGCACCAGGGCGTGGAGGATGGCTTCGCGGGGGCCGGCATAGCGCATGGCTGCCGGATAGGCGCCCAGGATCACCCGACCGGCCGGGAAATACCGATCCAGCAGGACCCGGTAGCTGCGGACCCGGACCGGGGCGGGGATGTCGTCCTCCTTGGTGGGCCCCACCAGAGGCTGCACGAACAGCCCGTCTGCGATCTCCAGGGCCGTCTTCAGGATATATTCGTGGGCCCGGTGGATGGGGTTGCGGGTCTGAAAGGCCACCACCCGGCGCCAGCCCCGCTCCGCGAAGAGGGCCCGGGTAACTGCCGGATCGTCCGGCAGGTCAGGAAAAGCCCGGGGCGGACGCCGAAACACCTGGACCTCTCCGGCCAGCAGCACCTCGCCCTGCTGCAGAAGCCGGGCCACACCCGGGTGGGCAGGATCCGTCGTACGGTACACCTTCAGCGCCTCGGTCTCCTTGTCATACGTGTACTTCTCGGCCAGTTCCATCCGGCCCAGCAGGGTCCCGTCGGGGCCCCGCAGGGCGATGGACTGGCCCTCCTTGAGCCGGCCGGCCAGTTCCCGGTCCACCGGGAGGGTGATGGGAATGGGCCAGACCTGGCCGTTTTGCAGCCGCATCTCGTGCACCACCGACTGGTAGTCGCGGCTGCCCAAAAACCCGGTGAGCGGGCTGAATCCGCCGATGGCGATCAGATCCAGATCCGATACCGACCAGTCGGAAAGGGTAACCGCCGGCAGGGATTCGGCCTCGGCCAGCGCTTCGGGCAGGGCGCCTTCGGCGATCAGTCGGCGGACCAGGGTTCCGCCGTGGGGAGCAATCGTCATGGCAGGACCTCCTTGCAGTGCGATCAGCAGCGTTTGGTGAAGGTGTGCAGCCCGCACTCCGTCTTGCCGGTTCCGGACCAGCGGCCGTCTCGTTCTCCGGCGTCTGCGCTGACAGGGCGGGTACAGGGCTCACAGCCGATGGACTTGTACCCCCGGTCCAGCAGCGGGTGGTACGGGATGTTGTGGTCCATGATGTACTGCCAGACTTCCTTACGGGTCCAGTGGGCCAGCGGCATCACCTTGACCACCGGATGACCGCTGGGGGTTTCGTGGTATTCCAGCACGTCGATGCCGGCACGGGTCTCGGACTGGTCCCGCCGCAGGCCGGTGATCCAGGCGTCCAGTCCCTCCAGCGCCTGCATCATCGGCTCCACCTTGCGCAGCCGGCAGCACAGGTCCGGATCCCGCCGGTAGAGGTCGGAGCCATACCGGGAGGCCTGCTCCTCCACCGACAGGGCTGGCCGCAGTTCTACCAGACGGATGCCGAAGCGCTTGACGAATGCGTCCTTGAACGCCAGGGTCTCGGCAAAGTGGAAGCCGGTGTCCAGGAAGAGCACCGGCGTCTCCGGGGCCAGCCGGGAGATCATGTGCGCCAGCACCACACCGGGACCGCTGAAACTGGAAGTCAGGGCAATCCGGGGGGCAAAGGTTTCACAGGCCCACCGGAGAATGGTCTCGGGGTCGGCTTCGGCCAGCCTGGCTGCATGCTGGCGCACCTTCTCCGGGGACAGGTTCATGCGGAGCACCTCGTTTCCGCATCGCTCTTGTCCAGGTACCCGTGCTGCTCCAGGTAGGCGATGATCTGGGCCGCGCTCTCCTCGGGGGTCTGCCCCACGGTGTTGATCTCAATCTCCGGGTTCAGCGGCGGCTCATAGGGGTCGCTGATGCCCGTGAACTGTTGAATTTGACCCGCCAAAGCCTTCTTGTACAGGCCCTTTACGTCGCGCTGGATGCAGACCTCCAGCGGCGTATTCACATAGACTTCCACGAACCGGTCGATGGAAGCCCGCACCTCTTCCCGGGTCTGCCGGTAGGGCGAGATCGCCGCCGCAATCGCGACGACGCCGTTGCGGCTCAGCAGCTTGGCAACGTATCCGATGCGCCGGATGTTGGTATCCCGGTCTTCCCGGGAAAAACCCAGATCCCGGCTCAGGTGCTCCCGAATCTCATCGCCGTCCAGGATCTCCACCCGATGCCCCCGGGCCCGGAGTTCCCGGGCCACGATGGCCGCGATGGTGGACTTACCGGCGCCGGACAGACCTGTAAACCACAGGGTAAACCCGCTCATCTCTTGATGCCCTCCCCTGGATCAGGCGGTCTGGTCACTGCTCCGGGGCCTCTCCCGGGCCCTGGCAAGCAGAAAAGGCCCGCGCCATGTAGCGCAGGCCTCCAGTTGACTGGTCAGCCGAACCGCCTGATCGATTTTTCTTTAGGTTTACATCACAGTAGCACACGCCGCCGGAGGCGGTCAACAACCGACTGTTCTGGGGGACGAGAACAATTTTCGGTTTAAAACTGAGTATTCCGATTGACTTTCGCCATCCAGGTTGCTATCATCCGCGCAAGACCTTTCGAATTGCCGGCAACAGGGCTGACCGGACAGCCGGAGGCCTCACTCCATGCCGCACCCGGGTGCGGCATCGGGTGGGGCCTTTTGGTTTGGTGGGAAGCGGATCCGGCGGCCGCCAAAAGGAGGAACGCACAGATGCAGAGGACTGAAAACCAACGGAATGCTCCGGGACGCCGCTGGCTTGCTGCCTTCCTTCTCAGCGGCATGCTGCTTACCGCTGCCGGTTGCGGGGGAACCGCGTCGGGTCCTGCCTCATCAGGCAACGGGGAGGCGAAAGCGGCGGAACTGCTCAACGTCTCCTACGATCCGACCCGGGAACTGTATGAGGAGTTCAACGCGGCCTTCAGCCGGTACTGGAAGGAGAAGACAGGGCAGGCGATCGTGATCAAGCAGTCCCACGGCGGATCCGGCAAGCAGGCCCGGGCCGTCATCGACGGGTTGGAGGCGGACGTGGTGACCTTGGCCCTGGCCTACGATGTGGACGCCCTGCAGGAAACGGGTCTTATTGCGGAGGGCTGGCAGGACCGGCTTCCGGACCGGAGCGCGCCGTACACCTCGGTCATCCTGTTTTTGGTCCGCAAGGGCAATCCCAAGGGGATTCAGGACTGGGATGACCTCACCCGCCCGGATGTGTCGGTGGTGACGCCCAATCCCAAGACCTCCGGGGGAGCCCGGTGGAACTACCTGGCCGCGTGGGGCTACGCCTTGAAGAAGTACGGCAGTGAAGAGGCGGCCAAGGACTTCGTGAAGCGGCTGTACCAGAACGTGGCCGTTCTGGACTCGGGCGCGCGGGGCGCTACCATGACCTTCCTCGAACGGGGGATCGGCGATGTGCTGATCGCCTGGGAAAATGAGGCCTTGATGGCCATCCGGGAACTGCAGCGGGATGATGTGGAGATCGTGGTTCCCTCTGTCACCATCCTGGCCGAGCCGCCGGTGGCGGTGGTGGATGCGGTGGTGGACAGGCGGGGCACCCGTGCCGTGGCCGAGGCGTACCTGGAGTACCTGTACTCAGAGGAAGGACAGGAGATCGCGGCCCGCAACTTTTACCGGCCCCGCAACTCCGAGGTGGCCGCCAGGTATGCCTCCCAGTTTCCGGATGTGGAGGTCTTCACGGTGGACGAAGTCTTCGGTGGGTGGCAGAAAGCCCATGAGGCGCACTTCGCCGACGGCGGCTCCTTTGACCAGATCTACACATCGCAGCCCTGACGGTAAGGAGAGGTGAGGAGGATGGCCTTCAGACAGAGGGGTCCCCTGCCCGGGTTCGGATTGACGCTGGGCTTTACACTGGCTTACCTCAGCGTGCTGGTGCTGCTGCCGCTCTCCACCCTGCTGCTGAAGACGGCCACCCTCACCTGGGAGCGGTTCTGGCAGATCGTGACCGATTCCAGGGTGCTGGCGGCGCTGCGGCTCTCCTTCGGGGCCGCGCTGGCGGCCGCGGGCGTCAACGCCGTCTTCGGCCTGCTGGTGGCCTGGGTACTGGAGCGGTATGATTTCCCCGGCCGGCGCCTGGTAGACGCCCTGGTGGACCTGCCCTTTGCACTGCCCACCGCGGTGGGCGGCCTGGCGCTGACCCACGTCTTCGGCCCCAGCGGATGGATCGGCCGGTACCTGGCGGAGATGGGGATCCGGGCCACCTTCACGCCCCTGGGCGTGATCATCGCGCTGGTCTTCATCGGGCTTCCCTTTGTGGTCCGCAGTGTCCAGCCTCTCCTGCAGGATTTGGACCCGCAGGTGGAAGAGGCGGCGGCGCTGCTGGGCGCCACGCCCCTGCAGACTTTTTGGCGGGTGATTCTCCCCACGCTGGCGCCGGGCGTCCTGACCGGCTTTGCCCTGGCCCTGGCACGGGGCCTGGGGGAGTACGGATCGGTGACCTTCATCTCCGGCAACCTGCCCTTCCGCACGGAGGTGGCCCCGTTGCTGATCATGGCGAAGCTGGAACAGTTTGACTATGCCGGTGCCACGGCCATTGCCGTGGTGATGCTGGCCGCCTCGTTTCTGCTCCTGATGGCCGTCAACCTGCTGCAGTGGTGGAGCATGCGGCACAACCTGAGCCAGGGAGGGTAGCGCCGGATGGTAGGAGATGTGGCACTGACAGGCCGGGCCGTCCGGGAGGCACGGGTCCGGGTGCGCCGGGAGCCGGCGGTGGTGCGATGGCTGCTGATCGGTGCCGCCTTGCTCTTCTTGGGCCTCCTGCTGGTGGTGCCGCTGGTGGCCGTCTTTACGCAGGCGCTGGATAAGGGCCTCAAGGCCTACTGGGACACGATCCGGCACCCGGAGACCCTTTCGGCTGTGGGCCTTACACTCATGACCGCCGCGGTGGCCGTGCCCCTCAATTTCCTGTTTGGGGTGGCGGCGGCCTGGGCCCTGACCCGGTTTCGGTTTCCCGGCAAGAGCGTGCTGGTGACCCTGATCGACATTCCTTTTGCGGTCTCGCCGGTGATTGCCGGGCTGATCTTCGTTCTGACCTACGGCACCCAGGGGCTCCTGGGCCCCTGGCTCGAGAGCCACGGGATCCGGATCATCTTTGCGCAGCCCGGTATCATCCTGGCGACACTGTTTGTGACCCTGCCCTTTGTGGCCCGGAACCTGATTCCCCTGATGCAGGCCCAGGGATTCGAGGAAGAAGAGGCCGCCCTGATGCTGGGGGCCAGCGGCTGGCAGATCCTCTGGCGGGTCACCCTGCCCAACGTGAAGTGGAGCCTGCTGTATGGCGTGCTGCTGACCAACGCACGGGCCATGGGCGAGTTTGGCGCCGTGTCGGTGGTCTCCGGGCACATCCGGGGGCTGACCAACACCCTGCCCCTGCATGTCGAGATCCTTTACAACGAGTACGACTTTGCCGGTGCTTTCGCTGCGGCCACTCTGCTGGTGATGCTGGCCCTGGTGACCCTGGTGGCCCAGCACCTGGTGGAATCCAGACGGCGGAAGGCAGCAGAGGAGCCGTCACCGGTGGAGGTGGACGCCTCGTGAGCATCGAGGTCCGGGAAGTCAGTAAGGCGTTCGGTTCCTTTCTCGCCCTGGACCGGGTGAGCCTCCAGGTGCCCACCGGAGAACTGGTGGCTTTCCTGGGCCCTTCGGGATCGGGCAAGACCACGCTGCTGCGGATCATTGCCGGCCTGGAAGAGCCGGACCGCGGCGAGATTCTGTTTGACGGCAGGCCCGTGACGGATCCCCGGGTGAGGCGGGGGTCCATCGGGTTTGTCTTTCAGCACTACGCTCTGTTCAGGCACATGACGGTGTTTGAGAATGTGGCCTTCGGGCTGAGGGTCAGGCCCCGACGGCTTCGCCCCTCCGAGGCGGCCATCCGGCAGCGGGTGATGGAATTGCTTGAGTTGGTCCAGCTTCGGTTTGCGGCCGATCGATATCCGGCTCAACTTTCCGGCGGGCAGCGCCAACGAGTGGCCCTGGCCAGGGCCCTGGCCACGGAACCCCGGTACCTCCTGCTGGACGAACCCTTCGGCGCGCTGGACGCCAAGGTCCGGCAGGAACTGCGGCAGTGGCTGCGGCGGCTGCACCGGGAACTTCACATCACCAGCCTCCTGGTCACCCATGACCAGGAGGAGGCCCTGGAGGTGGCCGATCGGGTGGTGGTGATGAACAAGGGGCGCATCGAGCAGGTGGGCACCCCCGAGGAGGTCTATGACCACCCGGCCACGCCCTTCGTCTGCAGCTTCCTGGGCCGGGTCAACCTGTTCCGGGGGCGCACCCAGGTGGGCTATGTACGGCCGCATGAGCTGGAGGTGGGCCGCTTCCCTGCCGGCGAGGCCTCCGCGGAGGCGGACGTGCTGCGGGTCAACGCCGCCGGCCCCGCCGTGCGGTTGGAACTCCGTCGGGTGGATACCGGGGAGTTTCTGGAGGCGGAACTTTCCCGGGAGCGGAGCCTGGAGTTGGAGGTGAAGGTGGGCGACCGCCTGTTTGTGACGCCCCGGCGGCTGCGGATCTTCCAGGAGGTTTAGCAAAAGACGGCTCCGGCGTTCCGGAGCCGTCTTCA
>DATCKG010000007.1:0-18537 GCA_036562385.1 Symbiobacteriaceae bacterium | reverse complement strand
ACGCGGCGTCGCTGCATCAGGCTTTCGCCCATTGTGCAAGATTCCCGACTGCTGCCTCCCGTAGGAGTCTGGGCCGTGTCTCAGTCCCAGTGTGGCCGGTCACCCTCTCAGGCCGGCTACCCATCGTCGCCTTGGTGAGCCATTACCTCACCAACTAGCTAATGGGCCGCGGACCCCTCTGGTCACAGTCCCTCAACAGGACCTTTTCTCCCAAAGCCATGCGGCTTCGTGAGCTTATCCGGTATTAGCAGGCCTTTCGGCCTGTTATCCCGGATGACCAGGCAGGTTATCCACGTGTTACTCACCCGTCCGCCGCTAGACGCCTAAAAGCGCCCCGCTCGACTTGCATGTCTTAGGCGCGCCGCCAGCGTTCGTCCTGAGCCAGGATCAAACTCTCCGTGAAAAAGTTTGATACGGCTCTTCCTCATCCAGTACGGCTCGCTTCCGCAAGCGCTTCCACGATCCAGTTTTCAAGGTTCCAGGCCTGCCGCCATCTAACAGCGACAGCTTCTATAGCTTATCAGGTTTACGCCTCGGCGTCAACCGTCCAATTTCCGGTTGTGCCGTGCTTCGCCTTTCGGCTGCCGGTGCGGCCGCAATTAGTAAGGCACCGGCGAGTTGATACTTTATCATCCTTTGCCCGTTCCGTCAAGCTTTCTGGCCGCCTGTCGTGCACATTCTTTCGCACCCGGAGGCAGGTGCGGCCAAAGGCCGCGACCTGCTGCTCCGCGTCCGCTACAAGACCAGCTTCCGGGTGCGGTGCTACGGCTGTTCCGCATCCGTCAGGCGCAGAACCCGCAGCGCATTTTGGTAGGTAGCCGCGGCTACCTCCTCCAGGCTGATGCCCCTTAGCTGCGCCAGGAACTCCGCGACGTACCGGACGTAGCCCGGCTCGTTCCGCTTCCCGCGAAACGGCACCGGCGCCAGATAGGGATCATCGGTCTCCAGGACCAGCCTGTCCAAGGGCGCCCGCCGGGCCACCTCCTGGCCGGTGACGTTGTTCTTGTACGTCACCGTGCCGCCGATGCCGAGGTAAAACCCCATGGCCATGCACCGCTCCGCCATGGCCCAATCACCAGAAAAGCAGTGCATGATGCCCCCCACTTCCTCGGCATGCTCCTCCTCCAGGATGCGGACCACGTCCTCATGGGCATCCCGGTCGTGAATCACGATGGGAAGGGAGAGTTCCCGGGCCAGGCGGATCTGCTGGCGGAACACCTCCCGCTGCAGATCAAAGGGTGCCCGGTCCTTCCAGTAGTAGTCCAGTCCAATCTCGCCGATGGCACGGACCTTGGGGTCGGCCGCCGCCTGACGCACCAGGGCCTCGACCTCTTCCCCCCACTCCGCCGACTCGGTGGGATGAATGCCTACCGCCGCGTACACCCAGTCATACCGGTGGGCAAATTCCAGGGACACGGGAATCGCCGCCTTGTGAAACCCGATCACCATCAGGCGGGAGACCCCCATGGCCCTGGCCCGCTCCACCACTTCCTCCCGATCCGCGGCAAACTGCCTGCCGGTATCCACATGAGAATGGGTGTTAAAGAACAAGGTCAACCCCCCAGTACGGATCCTCCCCGGCCGCACCGGGCGGCCGGGGAGGGTCCGACTACTTCACCCGGGCGCCGGACGGGAAATCCGCCTTATCCACCGTCACCAGGCTGAGAGTGCCGTCCGGTGCCGTGGCGGCCAGCAGCATCCCGTAGGACTCAATACCCCGCAGTTTCTTGGGTTTCAGGTTGGCCACCAGGATGATCCGCTTGCCGATCAGATCCTCCGGCTGGTAATGCTGCGCGATCCCCGAAACGATCTGCCGCCGCTCGTCCCCGACCTCCAGCTCCAGCTTCAGGAGCTTATCCGCCTTGGGGACCCGCTCCGCTGCCACGATGGTGGCTACCCTGAGATCCACCTTCGCAAAATCCTCGTAATCGATCAGGGCTACGCCCTCCGGCGCATCCGCGGCCTGCCCGCCGGCTGCCGCCGCGGCCTGGCCCTCCTGCTCCTGCCCGGCCTGAGCCTCCTTCTCCTTGCGCACCTCAATCCGCGGGAAGAGCGGCGCTCCCCGGCGAATCGTCACGCCAGGCTGCAGCCGGCCCCACGTCACTGCGGTCTCCCACGGTTCGGTCCGGACCCCCTGCGGATCCAGCCCCAGCTGCTCCCAGATGCGCTCCGGCGTGTGAATCAGCACCGGCGTCAGCAGCACCGCGATGAGCCGCAGGGCTTCCGCCAGGTTGTACAGAACCGTGGCCAGCTTGTCCGCCTTGGCGGGATCCTTGGCCAGGGCCCAGGGCGCCTGCTCATCGATGTACTTGTTGGCCCGCCCCACCAGTTTCCAGATGACCGCCACCGCGGTGCTGATCTCCAGGTTGTCAAAGGCGTCCTGGTACTCCTGTACCACTTGCGCGGCCAGGGAGGCGAGGATGCCGTCATCCTCCGACGCCACCGGAGCCGGGACCTTCCCGCCCGCAAACTTGTTGATCATCTGGGTGGTCCGGGAGAGCAGGTTGCCCAGGTCATTGGCGAGGTCCGCATTGGTGCGGGCGATAAAGGCCTCCTCCGTGTAGCTGCCGTCCATGCCGAAGGGGACCTCCCGCAACAGGTAGTAGCGAACCGCGTCCAGGCCGTACTGGTTGATCAGGTAGAACGGATCCACCACATTGCCCTTGGACTTGCTCATCTTCTCGGCGTTGGAGCCGAACAGCAG
Organism: Symbiobacteriaceae bacterium; assembly: GCA_036562385.1. Lineage (GTDB taxonomy): Bacteria > Bacillota > Sulfobacillia > Symbiobacteriales > Symbiobacteriaceae > DATCKG01. The sequence continues at coordinate 15,833 of DATCKG010000007.1, read as the reverse complement.
CCAGCCGTGGCCGAACACCTTCTTTGGCAGAGGCTCCCCCAGAGCCATCAGGATGCACGGCCAGATGATGGCATGGAACCGGACGATCTCCTTGCCCACCAGATGCACGTCCGCGGGCCAGAACTTCCGGTACAGTTCGTCATGATCCGTCCCCCAGCCCAGGGCCGTGATGTAGTTGGACAGGGCGTCCAGCCACACGTAGATCACCTGGTTCTCATCCACAGGCACCGGAATGCCCCACTTGACGCTGGCCCGGGAAACGCACAGGTCCTCCAGCCCCTGCTTGATGAAGGAGATCATCTCGTTGCGCCGGGATACGGGCTGGATAAACTCCGGATGCTCCTCGATGTGCTTCAGCAGCCGGTCCGCATACTTGGACAGGCGGAAGAAGTAGCTCTCCTCCCGGGTCCACTCCACCGGCCGCCCGCAGTCCGGACACCGCCTGCCCTCCGCCAGCTTACCCTCCAGCCAGAACGTCTCACACGGCGTGCAGTACCAGCCCTCGTACGAAGACTTGTAGATGTCGCCCTGCTCGTAAAGGCGCCGGAAAATCTTCTGGACCGCCTCCTGGTGCCGCGGATCCGTGGTACGAATGAAATCATCATAACTGATGTGCAGGGCCTTCCAGAGAGACTTGATCCAGTCGACGATCTCATCGACGAACTCCTTGGGCGACTTGCCGGCAGCGGCGGCTGCCCGCTCGATCTTCTGACCGTGCTCGTCGGTGCCGGTCAAAAACCAGGTCTCATGTCCCCGGCGGCGGTGATAGCGGGCCAGGGCGTCGGCAGCCACGGTGGTGTAAGAATGGCCGATATGGAGCTTGTCGCTGGGGTAGTAGATTGGAGTGGTGATGTAAAACTTTGTCATCCGACCTTTCCTCCTTCCGGTGTGTGGGGGCCAGATAAAAGCAATACCCCGTCCCGCTCAGGGACGAGGTTTTTCCTCGTGGTACCACCCTAATTCGTGCGCCCCTCGCGAGGCGCACCTCGCCAGGTACGGGCTCAGCGCCTATACCCCGGTCCGGTAACGGGGACCTGCCGGCTCGGCCTACACAGCCCTCAAGGGCCTTCGACCTGCGGCTCCGGAGCCATGTTCCGGCCGTCAGACCCACCGCCGGCTTCCACCTGCCCCGGCTCTCTGGATGGTGGTTTCAGGCCGTACTCCCTCTCCTTCATCGCCTTTTCTACAAGAGTATATTGACCAAAACGGGACCGTCAAGTTCTGCCACCCGAAGGATTTGCCGGCGCTTTCCGGTACTGCGACATTCCCAGGAAGGTCTCCTTCGTCACGAGCCCCTCCTCCACCAGCCGCTCCAGCCCCTGGCGCAGGGCTTCCACCGTATAGGATTCCCCGGCCCGGGCCAGATCCCGGGCCACATCGATCAACTGGGCCTCGTTGATCACGCCGTACTGCTCCAGAATCGGCTCGATGACCTGCCAGAATCCGCTGACCGTATCCTGCGTCTGGTGCTGCAGTTCGTCGAAGGGGTTTTCGGCATGGGGGCTGCTGGTCTTGGCCATGCGGATGCGCACCGGCACGGTCCGCCCGAAGATCGCGCTGGAGATGAAGGTGTCGCCGGACCGGAGGTACGGCAGGCGCCGGGCCTCCTCCTGGGTAAGGTCCGTCTCCTCCCGAATGGTCTCGATGTCCGAAGCCCGCACCGTCCGAAAGACACATTTGGTATTGAGCTGCGCCGTCACCGTCTCATCCAAAAGCGCCGGGCGCTGCGTGGCCAGGATCAGAAAGACCCCGTACTTGCGCCCCTCCTGAGCGATCTCCTTGATGATGGACTTGGCCGGCGCGTCAAAGGCCTTGGGAGCGAAGTTGTGGGCCTCGTCGGTGGCCAGGATGAAGGGCGGAAAATACGGTGCCGTCTCCCGCCGGAACTGCGCATCCTTATATTCTCTCCGCTGCCGGTAAAACGTGCCGGTGACGTAGGCGGCAAAGACGTTCAGCATCCAGATGGGACCCTGCACCACCGCGAGCTGACCGGCCCGCAGCGCATTCTCGATGGGCTTGATGTCCCGGGTAAAGAGCCCGGCCCGGTACAGCCGGCTGAGCCGCCACTGAATGCCCTTGAGACTGGAAAGGGGAATGGACCTGGCCTCCGCGGGGACACCCGCGATCTCCCCGTGCCGGTCGCCGCTTTCCAGCGCAGCGATCAACTGCTCCAGCCGGGAGGAGAAGGTGATGTAGGAATCGTTGGGGCGGTGGAGCATCTCCACAGCGTTGGTCATCCCCTCGGAAAGTCCGGCGGAGGCGTTCAGAAGGGCGATCAGATCCCGGGTGCTGAGGCGGGCAAAGTCCACCCCGACGTCCTGCCCCACCTGAAAAAGCTGGTACCGCTCTTCAAAGCGGATATCCCGGTACCCCGGCGGGCAGTTGGGCGGCACCTCGCTGAAGCTCATCTCGTAATGCGGATCCAGCACCAGCGTGGGGATCCGCAATTTCATCAATTCTTCCAGGAAAACCCGGAGGCCAAAGGATTTTCCGGAGCCGGAACCGCCGAAAATGCCGATGTGCGGATACTGCTGCATCGTGCGCGGATCAAAAATGAAGGGAACCCCGCCCTGATCCAAGACCCGCCCATCCACCAGAAGCCGCACCCGGTTCTGCAGGTGCGGGGGCATGTCCCGCGTCAGATTGTCGGTGGCGTGGATGGTCCCCAGCACCAGGCCGGTGTCCGGATCCCCCTTCACCAGGAGGTGGCGAACCTCCTCGAAGGTGGGCTCCCGCACCGGCGTGCCCGGGCGGATCGGCACCGGCGTCCGCTCCAGGAGCCGCAGCTTGGCGATGTGGATGTTGTGCCGGGCGATGTCGTAGGAGGTGGAGGCGGTCAGCGCCTGAAAGACTTCGGGCCCGATGATGCCCTTGTCCGGATTGAAGTCCAGAAAACGATTGTACGACTGGGTCTCCACCACTTCCCCCTGGGGATAGCCCAGGGATTCGTCATCGATGGTCAGGTACTCGTTGATCCGGAAGGGGCGCACGTGATCGACCACAATCACTTCCTGTTCGTTGGTCAGACCCACCACTTGCAAGGTGCATGCCTCCCTTCCTGATCAGAAGAATCGGGCATCCCGCTTGGAGGCAAAGAGCCGCCGGACCGCCGGATCCAGCAGTTCCACGTAGGCGGTCATCTCCCCGTCGGTCAGCCGCACAGCCCGGTCCACCAAGTCCAGCCAGATCGGAATGCCCCGGCCGTCGGCCGGAGTGAGGCTGAAGAGGTAGTTTACCATCCCGGCGGCATCCGGCACCTGCTCCTCCAGCATGTCCAGCCCCACCACCCCTGGCGTGGTGGAAGCCTGCATAAACCAGGTTCGGATATGGGGGAGCGATTCCCCTTCTTCCCCCTCCCGGCCCTTGGCCGGCCGGTTCACCTGCAGGATCTCCCCATAGTCCAGCACGTCCCAGAGGATATCCCGGTCGTAGCGGCCTCGCCACCCCGCGGGCGCCTGATCGCCCAGAAGCGTGGTGATCACCCGCGATTCGATGTTCTCGATACAGCCGATCAGCAAGGTGTCGTGCTCCAGCGCCTTTTCCCGCAGCAGCCGGAAAAGATCCTGGGCCCGCATGTCAAAGCGGACCAGGGGCCCGTCCATGAGCAGCAGGCGCGGGCGAAACTGCTCCACCGCCGCGATGGCCACCTCGACCTCCAGGGCCGCCAGCCTGGCCTGACGGATCTCTGCCTCTCCCGCCCCCGGCGGCACCGGCGGGGTCTCCGGCGCGGTAAGGGGGCAGTACAGATCCTGCCGGACCAGGGGTTCCCCCTGAGACGGCATGGCCATCGCCCGGAAGAAATCGACGTAGTAAGGATGCTGACGGCCGAAGGTGTTGACGGATCCATCCACTCCCACCAGAGGGCGCCCGCCCAGCACACGGCTGAGTTCGGCGGTATCCAGCCGCGCCATTCGGCGGATGGGGCCAATGTGGCGTTCCAGCAGCTCCCTGCGGTGGAAGCGATCCCCTAACCTTCCATCGGAAAAGGAATCCCGCAGTTGGCCATTCAGTTCCTTTAATTGCACAACCCAAGTATTAATCATCTGAGTTGTGACCCGCCTTTGGTTAGAATGCCCAATTTGCCCCCTTGACTTAGGACGATTATCCAGTTATGGTTATCCTAGGGCATGGGCATAGCTCAACTATGCGAATCCCAAAAGATATCTAAGATAATGATAAAATTATAGCTTGATGATTCCTGCTGTTATGGTTCCCTTACACTGGTAATGCGCCACGGCAGTACCCTGACTAGCGAGGAGGGAGACAGAGGCTATGATGAAGTCCACCGGTATCGTTCGCAAGGTCGATGAACTCGGGCGGGTGGTCATCCCGATTGAGCTGCGGCGCACGCTCAACATCGAGGAGAAGGACTCCCTGGAGATCTACGTGGACGGCGATAAGATCATCCTGCGGAAGTACGAGCCGGCCTGCGTCTTCTGCGGCAACGCTGCTAACGTCGTGAACTTCAAGGGGAAGAACGTGTGTCAGTCCTGCCTGGCGTCCATGGCGGATCGGGTCTCCCACGCCGGTTAAGGGATTCCATCGTGATAGATCGTGATATTGTCAAGCACTCTCTTTCAGGGAGTGCTTTTTGTTATGCTTCTGTTTCAAAGCGCTCCTTCGCGGCCACCACGGCCTCGTATACCTCCCGCCGGGTGACCCCGAACCGGGCAGCCACTTCTTTCATGGCAGCCTTCCGATCCATGCCCCGGGCCTCCAGTTCCGCCACCGCCCGGGCCAGTTCCTCCTGAGCGGCAGGCTTCGTCTCCTCGTGGGGCTGCGCGGCATCCACAGAGGCGCCTTGTCCGACGAGGACAAACTCCCCCCTGGGCGGGTGGTTCCGGAAGTGCTGCAGGAGCTGTCGGGGCGTGCCGCGGAGCACCTCCTCATGCACCTTGGTAAGCTCCCGGGCCACAGCCATGGGGCGCTCGCCCAGCGTCCGGTCCAGATCCTCCAGGGTCTCCAGAAGCCGGTGGGGCGCCTCGTACAGAATCCAGGTGCGCTGCTCCTGCTTCAAACGGGCCAGCGCCGCTTCCCGATCCTTCTTCTTGGTGGGCAGAAAGCCCTCAAAAACAAACCGGTCGGTAGGCAGCCCCGACACCACCAGCGCCGCGACGAACGCGGTGGGACCGGGTACCGGTACCACCCGGATGCCTGCCGCCACCGCCTGCCGCACCAGGTTTTCGCCGGGATCCGAGATGGCCGGCATGCCGGCGTCGGTCACCAGGGCGACGTCCTCCCCCGCGGCCAGGCGGGCAATGAGAGCAGGCCCCGCGGTCCGCTGATTGTGCTCGTGATAGCTGACCAGTGGCGTGTGAATGTCAAAATGGCTCAAAAGCTTGCGGGTCTGCCGCGTGTCCTCGGCAGCAATCACCGACACTTCCCGCAAGATTCGCAGCGCCCGCATGCTGATGTCTTCCAGGTTTCCGATCGGCGTTCCCACCAGGTAAAGCGTTCCCACATCCGGTGCCCCCCGCGCCACTTTCAGGGCAAACGGCCGGCAGACTGCCGCCTATAGGAAAGGCGCCCCGACCCCTTGTTGGACGGGGCGCCGGTTTTTCGTTGGGTACCGTTACTCCGCCACCTCCCGGACCTGCTTGTCCGGAAGGGGCTCTTGCCGGGCCTTCTCCGCTGATTTCCGCCGCTGCCCGCGATGGCTCCGCTGGCGGCTTTCCTGCTTTTCCGCGGACTCCCCGCCGCGACTGCCCACCGCCTTGGTCTGAGCCTGGGGCTGGGCGGCCCGTTCCTTCGTCTGTCCTTTCCGGGCGCCGGCACCTCCCTGACGGGCCTTGCCGGACCGCCCTGCCGGCCGCTCCGCTCCCTGTTTGGCTGCGTTCTGCTTGTGCCCCTTGGACGAAGCCGGCCGGTTTGCCTTCTCCTTGTTCTTACTCTTCTCTTTTTCCTTCTCCTTTTCTTTTCGCGCTGCCTTCGGTGTATCCGCTTCGCCGCCTTTCTCCTCCAGCGGCGGCAGCTCCGGCAAAGGTTCCGGTTCGGAGACCGCCGCGGTCTTGGCGAAGCGGGCATTCAGGTCGATCACCTTCGCTTGTTCCGGTGGAGGCTCCGGATCCACCAGTTCCTCCAGCTCCTCCAGATCCTCCTCGTCGCTGGGGATCACCGGCGGAACGTAACCGGGAGCCAGCGTCGGATCCTTCTTGGCAGCCTCGTAGGTCTCCTGTTCAAACCGCAGGCAGCACATCAGCCGCCCGCACAGCCCCGAAATCTTGCTGGGGTTCAGGGAAAGATTCTGGTCCTTGGCCATGCGGATGGAGACCGGCGCAAACTCACCCAGAAAGGTGCAGCAGCAGAGCTCACGGCCACAGGGGCCGATGCCGCCCAGCATCTTCGCCTCGTCCCGCACGCCGATTTGCCGCAGCTCGATCCGGGTGCGGAAGACGCTGGCCAGATCACGCACCAGTTCCCGAAAGTCCACCCGGCCCTCGGCCGTAAAATAGAAGATGATCTTTGAATTGTCAAAGGTATATTCGACGTCCACCAGGGTCATGTCCAGACCATGGTGGGCGATTTTCTCCAGGGCAATGGCAAAGGCTTCCTTTTCTTTCCGCTTGTTCTCCTGCGCAATCCGCGCGTCCTCTTCCGTCCCGACCCGGAGGACCTTTTTCAGTGGTTGCACCACTTCTTCCTCGGGGACATCCTTGGGCCCGACGGCAACCTCACCGTACTCCACGCCCCGGGCGGTCTCCACAACCACCTTGGCGCCCACCGGGATGGAGAGGCCATCCGGATCGAAGTAGTAGATCTTCCCGGCCTTTCGGAAGCGCACGCCCACTACGCGGACCATCGGGTCACCTCCTTTCGGGTGACACAACCAACGAAATGCCACCCTTGAGTATAGGAGTTCAACCCTTGCTGAGGCAAGGACGAGCGCTTTCTCCTGCCTAGTATGTGGCGGTTCCCGCCGTCCGCGCCGTGGCGCCGAGGCGCAGCATCATGAGGTCCAGTGCCAGCCGGAGGTTCGCGTTCCGCTGGATATGCCTGCGGGTCTCAACCACAATCGTCAGCATGGAAAGCAGCGGTGCAGCCCCGAAGCGACCGGCGAGCCTGTGAACCTCCGGCAGCCGGTCTGCATTCAGCACCAGTTGATCCGATCCCGTCTTCGCCACCAGAAGGGCATCCCGGAGCCAGATCAGCAGCCACTCCAGCCACTGATCCAGTTGGTCTTTCTGCTTCTCCAGGGCTTCTGCCTCCCTCAGGAGGTCAAAATCGTCCTGATCCCGGAGCCGCTCCAAAAACGCGGCCGCCCCCTCCCGCTGCTCCGCCGCCGTGGGATCCTGGGCGAGCCGCATGGCCTGTCCGATGCTTCCACCGGACAGGGCGGCAAACAGCCTGGCCTGCCGGGGATCCAGACCGGCTATCCGCTCCAGGACCTCCGCCACCGCCTCCGCCGGTACCGGGGGGAAGTGAACGATCTGACACCGCGAGAGGATCGTGGGCAGAACCCCGGAGACGTTGCTGGTCAGCAGAATGATGACGGCAAAGGAGGGGGGCTCCTCCAACAGTTTCAGCAGCCGGTTGCCCGACTCTGGATTCATCCGGTCGGCCCCGTCAATGATGGCCACCCGGGTGCGGCCCTCCGTCGGCCGTGCATACATCGCTGCCTGCAGGGAACGGATCTGATCCGTCTTGATAAAGCGGCCCTCCGGTTCCACGAGCGTCACGTCGGGATGAACCGGAGGCACTGTCATGAGTTTGCGGCACGAGGAACAGGTGCCGCACGCATCGCCGTCCGGTTGCAAGTTCAGGCAGGTCAGCGATCGCGCCAGTTCCAGTGCCGCCGTTCGCTTTCCAACCCCTTCGGGCCCTGAGAAGAGGTACGCCTGTGCAACCCTTCCCGTCCGGACCGCCTGCTGCAGCAACCGCCGCGCCACAGGCTGTCCGACGATGGATGCCCACGCCACAGAGCAAGCCTCCTAGAATTTTTCAAAGCGCTCCACATTCAGCACGAAGACCGTGGCGCCACCAACCAGGACTTCCACGGGATACGGAATGTAGGTGTCCGCGGGACCTCCCATGGGGGCCAGCGGGGTGACCAGCTGCTCCCGGGCACGGCAGGTGTTCTTGATGAGGTGGACAACCCGCTCCACCTGCTCATCCTCCACGCCGACCAGCAGCGTGGTGTTGCCTTCCCGGAGGAAACCGCCGGTACTGGCCAGTTTCGTAGCCCGGAAGCCTTCTTTCGTCAGGGCCTCCAGGAGACGGGGAGCATCCTTGTCCTGGATCACAGCTACCACCAGTTTCACCCTGGGTCACCTCCCTCATCATGTGCCCCTCTGCAGCCGCGAGGCGGAGCGGGCGGGCAGGACCTCGTCCACGAGGGAACGAATCCGCCGCTGCACCTCCTCCACAGGGCCCGAAGCGTCCACCAGTTTGATCCGGCGAGGTTCCATCCTCGCCAGTTCCCGGTATCCTTCCCGTACCTGCTGATGGAACCACAGGTCTTTCTGTTCGATCCGATCCGCCGCCTCCCCGTTCTTTCGCTGCAGGGCCAGCACCGGATCGATGTCCAGCACGATGGTCCGGTGGGGTTTGAGCGCCCCCGTGGCCATTTCGTTGATCTGGATCAGGAATTCCAGGGGAAGCCCGCCGGCGTAGCCCTGGTAGACCAGGCTGGAATCGACAAAGCGATCGCAGATCACCACTTTCCCTGCTTCCAGGGCCGGACGGATCACCCGGTTGACGTGATCCGTGCGCCCGGCGGCAAACAGGAGGGCTTCAGCGACCACAGACATGCCGGCATGGGCCGGGTCCAGCAGCAGTTCCCGGATCCGCTCTGCCAGCGGCGTGCCGCCCGGCTCCCGGGTGAACACGAAGTCAATCCCCCGGCTCTCCAGGTATTCCAGCAGCAGCTTCAGCTGTGTTGTCTTTCCGGACCCATCCATGCCTTCGAAGGTAAGAAAGAGGGCCACGCTGACGGTCACTCCCTGACCACCTGAATCGTCCTCAGCCGCAAGTCCGCAGGCCCCTGCAGGTGGTAGCCTGCCCTTGCTGCCTCCTGTAGGTATCGTACCACATCGAGGGTGAGCCTTTCGCCCGGCGCCACCACCGGAATACCCGGCGGGTACGGAGCGACCCACTCCGCGGCGATCCGCCCCACGCTGTCCCCCAGGGGTACCGCCTCCTTGGGCCCCAGAAAAGCCTCCCGGGGCGGCAGCACCACGTCCGGCCACGGCGGCAGTTCCGGCGCCGGCGGGGCGCCGGGCCCCTCCGGCAGCGCCGCCAGTGCGGCCACCAGCGTCTCCATGGTCTCCGGCGTGTCCCCGGGCGTGACCACCGCCAGAAGGAAGCGAAGTCCTGCGGCCTCCACCGCCACGCCCCGGCTCCAGAGCCACTCCGCGGCCTGAAAGCCCGTCAGGCCCCTGCCGGTTACATCGATGAGCAACTTGGTGGGGTCATCGGTCTGCCAGACCCGCAGTCCCCGCTCCCGGTTCAGGCGCCGGGAGGCCGCCACAGCCAGGTCGATGGCCTTCTCCCACCTCTGGCGCCCCCGCAGGGCGAGGTCCCGCCGGGCCAGGTCCAGGGAGGCCATCAAGAGATAGGAAGGGCTTGTGGACTGAACCAGCCGGAGCATCTCCCGCACCCGGCTTTCCGCCAGCCGGTGCCCCCTGCCCAGGTGGCACAGGCTGGACTGGGTGAGACTCCCCCCGGTCTTGTGCATGGACTGCACCACACCGTCGGCCCCGCACTCCAGCGCGCTTGGGGGCAGTGCCGGGTGGAACGCGAAGTGCGTGCCATGCGCTTCGTCCACCAGCACCGGAAGGCCCGCTTCATGGACCATGGCGATCTCGGCGGCCAGATCCCCCACCATCCCGTAGTAGCTGGGATGGATGAGCAGCGCCGCCTTCGCTCCCGCCAGACTCTCCCGCAGGGAGGTCTGATCCACCCGGGTCGCCAGGTCCAGTTCCTCGTGATAGGCCACCCGGACCCAGGCCGGGCGCACGCCCGCGAGGATGAGCGCCCCCAGTACGGAGCGATGGGCGTTCCGGGGCACCGCCAGCACATCACCCGGCTGGCAGGCTGCCAGCACCAGCCCGTGCAGGCCCGCGGTGGTGCCGCCCACCAGAAAGAACGTCCGGGCGGCACCGAAGGCCTCCGCCGCCAGCGCCTGCGCCTCGGCGATGACGCCCTCGGGTGCGTGCAGGTCATCGAGGCCAGGCGCCTCCGTCAGATCCATGCGCAGGGCACCGGCCCCCAGCCACCGGCGCAGGTCGTCAGGGGCCGCCGCTCCCATCTTGTGCCCCGGCACGTGAAAGGGGGCACGGACCTGCTGCATGTATCGCACCAGGGCCTCAAACAACGGGGCCCGGGACTGATCCAGCGGCTGCGTGGCGCTTCCGCATTCACCAAAGTTCTTCGACAAGTGGCGACTCTTCCCCTTTTCGAATCTTGCGCCCAACGGTTCTTGCGATCACCTTCCGGTCCGCCGCCGGTAAAGAACCAGCCGGACATCCTCGCCCCGCAGCGGCACGAACTTGGTGGCGTACAGCAGCCGGGAGGCGATCCGCTCTCCGTAAAATTGCTCAATCTCGGCGGCGGTCAGGTTGGTGGAGATCACCATGGGGCGCTTGCGAGTCATCCGGTGATTGATGATCGTGAACAGCTCTTGGATGACGAAATCGGTCACCTTCTCGGCGCCCAGGTCGTCCAGGATGATCAGATCCGCATCCAGCAGTCGCTGGACGCCCTCCATATACTCTTCGTTGCTCTCCACCTTGGCCAGGCGAAGCAGATCCAGAAACTCCGCGAAGGTGAAGTAGACCACCGAGCGGCGGGCCGCCAGCGCCACATTGGCGATGGCGGAGGCCAGGAAGGTCTTGCCCCGGCCCACGTCGCCGGTAAGCAGCAGGCTCTCCTCCTGGGTGCCTTCCGCGACCCGCCGCGCAAAGTCCTGGCAGACTTCCAGCACCTTTGCCATGTGGTCACGGTCCTGGGGCGGGTAAACCGTCAGGTCAAAGCGCTCAAACGTCTGCTCCCGCAGCGGCCCCGTAATCCCGGCGGCCCGGTACAGGTCCTCGATCTCCTCCTGGATCAGGCACGCACACTTCCGGGCCGGCCGGACGACCCTGTCCCCGTCAAATTCCGGCGGGAGCCACCCTGTATTCTTGCAGTGGGGACAGTCCCACCAAACCTCCAGATCGTGCGGATCCACGTGATGGCGCCGGAGCAGTTCCTCCCATTCGGCATCCAACTGCCGGGCCCGCTCCTGCAGTTCGGCCACGGTCCGGCCGTAGCGGGTGGGCTTACCCAGCAGCAGCCGGGCCAGGTCGAGACCGATTTCCGCCTTTTCCCGCTTGATCTCGGCCAGGCGGGGAATGCGGGCAAAGATCGCGGCCTCCCGGGCATCCCGCTCCTGCTCCAACTGCCGGATCCGGGCCTCTCGCCGCCGGGCCCGCTCATTCGCCAAATTTCTTGTAGAGATGATCATAGAAGTCATCATCCTTCTTCTCGCGGTGCAGCAGCACGTTGCTGCTCACGGTAGCGCGCCGGCCGGCCGTCTTGCTCCCCTCGCTCTTGAGGCGATTCTTCCGCTCCGCGAGGAGGCGCTCCACGTCGGCAAGGCTGCGCACACCGCTGGCCCGCCAGGATTCCAGCACCCGGTTCATATATTGAAGGGGATTGCTTCGGCCGGTGGCGGCCTCGGCCGCCCGTATCACCACCTCTTCACTGAACCCCCACTCCTCGGTCCACTTGTCCAACAGATCGATTTCCGCCTGCGTCAGCGGGCGGCTCCCCAGACCGAGGTATCGGATGATGCGCTTGTACTTGGCCAGGGCCTGCCGGTACTGGGCCGCGTGTGCCGCGGCCTGTTCCGGGGTCCTGATGCCCTTTTCAAACCACTGACGGGCGATCCCGTTCAGGTAGGTCATCCGGAGGACGCCCTGATTCTTCCCCTCGTCGATGACGGCCTTCACCATGTCGGTACCGAACCCGTAGGTGTCGACCCAGTCCAAGATGTCAGCCACCTCCCGGTCCGACAGGGGCCGGCCCAACAGCTGCTCGGCCATCTCGATGGCCGGGTCCTTGCTCTTCGCGGCTGCCTTCTCCTGTCGCTCACGGTCCTGGGCCCACAGTGCCCGCAGCCGGGAGTACAGGGGGATGAAGGAAAAGGCAATCTGGTCGGGCTCCTCCTCCCAGCGCACCAGGTCCTTCTCCTCCAGGTCCGCGAGCAGGTTCCGGATCAGGTTGAAGTCGTGGGGATACTCCTTCCGGGAGATGGTGTAATCCCCGAAGGCACCGGCGTTGGAGTCCCCCACCAGCGCCAGCACCGAGAAGATCTTGCCAATGGTGTCGTAATCGAGTTCAAGGTAGGGGCCGTAATCGAAGAGCATGCGAGGAATGGGGACGAATCCCCGTTTTACCAGCGCCTGCAGAAACTCCAACTGCCCCAGTGCACCGGTCTCCCGAGACATTCGATCCCCTCCCTGGCGATGGCTGCTGCTTCGTCACGCGGACCTCGATGTTTCTCCGCCCCCCGGACCGATTCCTGCCGGCTTCCCGGAGGCGGGGGCAGTTGCTTCGTGTTACTTACAGATTCGGTTTCGGCGGCGCCTCTCCTGTTGGCGCGATGGCCCCGAAAGAAGGGCGCGCACAAGGGGCTGTCCCGAGGGAGCGCTCTGCTCCCGGGCCAGCCCCTTTGCCATGCCCACTCAAAAAAAGAACCGCGCTGTGAACTTTTCACCCCCGCGAGACGTCGGACCGGCAGGTGATGCACGTGAAAAGGAAGCCTTTTATTGAAGTCAACCACGTCTCCAAGAAGTTTTCGGAACGGCCGGTGCTGCGGGACCTGAGCTTTTCCATCGACCGCGGCGAGATCGTGGGGTTGATCGGCCCCAACGGATCCGGCAAGACGACCACCGTGCGCCTCCTCAACGGCGTCATCAGCCCCGATGCCGGTGACATCAGCGTGGGCGGGTACGACCCCCGGATCGATGGCGAAGCCGTGCGCCGCATGTCGGGTGTGCTGACGGAGTCGGCCGGGCTCTACCCCCATCTGACCGGCCGGCAGAACCTCCGCTTTTTCGCGGATCTCTACGGCGTGGACGAGCCAGACCGCGCCGATGCCCTGCTGGCCGAATTTGGCCTCGCGGAGGTGGCCGACCGCAAGGTGGGCACCTACTCCACGGGTATGAAGAAGCGATTGGGCATCGCCAAGGCACTGCTGCACCGCCCCGCTGTGCTCTTCCTGGACGAACCGACCAACGGCCTCGACCCCGAAGGCATCCGCATGGTGTTGGACTACATCCGGCAGCTCAACGAACGGGACGGCACGACGGTACTGATTTGCTCACACCTGCTGCAACAGCTGCAGCGGGTCTGTCACCGGTACTTGTTCCTCCACGGAGGCAAAGTGGTGGAGCAGGGGAGTCTGGCCGAACTGGAGGCCCGCCACTTCCCCGGCGTGACCCTTGAGGTAGAGACAGACTTGGTGCTGTCAGACGGGCAGTATCACGGCATCCCTGCCCGCCAGGTGGGGCCGGGACGCATCGCCTTCACCCTCCCCGACCGAAGCCACATCCCCCGCCTGCTCCGCCGCCTTACACAGGAGGCGGCTGTCTACCGTGCAGTACCGGTGGAGTGCGACCTGGAGACGCTTTACTTCAGGATCAAGGAGGGTACGGCGGCGGATGAATAGGAGAGCCGTATGGGCCATCGCCCGCAAGGATATCCAGTCCATCACTGGCAATCTGCAGGTCTGGCTGCCCATGCTGATCGTGCCGCTGCTGCTGGGGGTCGGCCTTCCCCTGGGGCTGGTGCTGGGCTTTCGCTTCGGAGGTCAATCATTATGGACGGGAAACACCCAGGTCATCCTGGAGTGGGCGGACAAGCTAGCCGTGGGTGAACTGGGAACCGTATGGCCTACCCTGACCCGGCTGGATCAGAAACTGATCTACCTGAGTGCAAACTACCTGCTGGCGCCTTTGTTCCTCATCATCCCGCTCATGACCGCCTCGGTCATCTCCGCCGACTCGTTTGCCGGCGAGAAGGAGCGCGGCACTCTGGAGACGCTGCTTTTTGCCCCGGTGGACATGTGGTCCCTTTTCGCCGGCAAGGTGCTGGCCGCGTTCGTGCCCGCGGTGGTCGTCTCGCTGGTCACGTTCCTGCTCTGTGCGCTCTCGGTGAACCTGGCTGCCTGGCCGCTCTTTCACCGGATCATGTTCCCCCAGGTAAACTGGTTGCCCCTGATGCTCCTGGTGATTCCCGCCGTGTCGCTGCTGGCCATCCTCGCCAACGTGTTTATCAGCGCCCGGGTGGCTACCTTCCAGGCGGCCTACCAGCTGGGCGGTACAGTGGTGCTGCCGATCCTGCTTCTGGTGGCAGGGCAGGTGACCGGCGTGCTGGTGCTCAGCGCCATGGTGGTAACCGTTGTGGGCCTCGTGGTGGCTGCCATCGATGTGCTGCTCCTGCGACAGGTGCTGCGCCACCTGAACCGGAACCAACTGTTTGCGAGCCAGGTCCGCTAAGCCCGAACCGATTTCCTCGCCTGGCAGGTGAAGCCCTTGGATGACGCCGACCTGATCCGGCAGGCCCAGCGCGGCGACCAGACCGCTCTGGCTCGCCTGCTGCAGCAGTACTACTTGCCGGTCAAGAAATACCTCGTCACCATCACGTTCGACCGGAACCTGGCGGAAGACCTGACACAAGAGACCATGGTCCGTGCCATTCAGCGCATCGGACAGTTCGAGGGACGCGCCCGTTTCAGCACGTGGCTGTTCGCCATCGCCACCCGTCAATACCTGGACTGGCTCCGGCAGCAAAGGCGGGAACGGCAGTTGCAGGTACGGGCCGGCGAGGAGCTGCTGCTGGAACGGTCGGATCTGGCGCCGGAGGTACGCAGGCTAATGGCGCAGTTGCAGGCGCTGCCCCGAGAGATCGCTTTGCCAGTGGTTCTGAAACATTATTACGGCTACACGTATGAGGAGATCGCGGAGTGGATGGAGATCCCGGTAGGTACGGTAAAGTCACGCATCTTCAACGCCGTGCGCACGCTACGAAAGGGGCTGGACCAGGATCATGCGTGAAGGACATGGGCCTGCAGAGCCATGGGAGCGCATGCTCCACGAAGGATTGGATCGCCTCTCGGCCCCGGTGGATGAGGAGAGCCCTCCCGATCTGGGCGCGCTCCTCATGCTGGTGCACAACGTACAGCAGGCACAGCGGCAGGAACTCTTGCGCGATTTGATGCGGTTCCTGGCCGTCGCGGCACTGATCCTCTCCGGCGGCCTGTGGGCCATGCTGCAGTTCCCGCTTTATTATCTCGTCACGCAGGGCGTGCTGGCGGTTGGGCTGACCATCGGAGCCGCCGTGTGGCAAACCGAGGGGAGGTGGATCAGCCGTGAATGACCCCCGCGCAGTACCATGGTGGGCCTGGATACTGGTCGGCATGCTGCTTGGCATCCAGGGAGTCTACCTCTTCCTGGACAGCCGCCGGCGGGGGGCCCGAGCCTGGCTTTGGGGGCTGCTGGGGCTCATCCAGTTTCCGATCCCCAGCCTGCTCTACTGGCTGATGGTGGTCCGGCGGCGGCGGTAAGAAAAAAGCGAAAGGCCATCGCCAAGGCGATGGCCTTTCAGAAAACAGTTTGGGCAGCGACCTACTCTCCCGCGCACGATGCGCAGTACCATCGGCCCTGAGGGGCTTAACTTCCGTGTTCGGAATGGGAACGGGTGATCCCCCTCGGTATGGCCACCCTAAACTGTTTGGGTCTCACACCCTCAAAACCGCACAGTGGCTTCGCAAAGCTTCCCTCTTGAGGTCAAGCCCTCGGCCAATTAGTACCGGTCCGCTTCACGGGTCACCCCGCTTCCACTCCCGGCCTATC
>DATCKG010000084.1:0-11267 GCA_036562385.1 Symbiobacteriaceae bacterium | reverse complement strand
AGTTGGAACACAGGGCCATCCAGGCCATCGTCGCGGTACGCCTGCCAGAGGGCTGCCAGGTCATCGGTGGTTCGATGGGGCAGGCGCCGGACCCATTCTTTCACCAGGTCATCCCATGTTTGCGGTTTGGCCTGGCTGATCCACTTCATAAATGCGTTGACGGACCGAACTTCAGACGGAGTGTAAAGCAGCAGCGTCCGGGCCACATTGGGCTGTTGGCCAGTGGCGATGTCAACGAGAAGCTGCTGGACCAGTTCCAAGTCTTCCAGGCGCTTTTCGATCTCAGTCACTAGAGCAGCCCCCATTCAATCACCTTGCGAATAATCCATCCGATAGTACGCGCGGTTGGAGAGTGAATTCCGATGCTAATGAGGAAACCGCTGATCTGATCCTGCACCCAGTTGAGCGTAAGCTCTTCGTACTGGCACAGTTTGTCGAGGAAGTCGGCGATTTTTCCGGCATGCTTGCGAATGGCGTTCTGAACGGTCGTGCTGGTGTAGTCGGAAATGAGGTCGATAAAATCGTCGATGTGGTGACGCAGATAGCGTGCAATGGCCTGAAGCGATTCCTTGATGATCCGGGTTTTTACACCTTGCGGTTCCACAACACCGCCGCCGGGCAGTTCGGGCTGTGCGGGCGGAAGTTTCGGCTGTCCGGGAGCCACTACTGGCGGATTGGACGGTACCAGAGTGACCGTCTGAGCACTTGCCGCTGCAGCGGTATTGAATGCAAAGATCCCAACGAGCACACCCGCAAGGAGTCGGTGCCAAACAGGTCGAGAGCCCACAGCCATCCTACCAAAGCGCCCCTTTCTGCCTGTTCTTACCCTTAGGTAGAGTTGGAAGAGCCGGCCCGCCATCTGTCCCCTCCTGGCAGAACGTCTGCCGCAAAGCTGTCGGGTCATCGGCTCGAACCTCAAAGGGGATGTAAGACAGCAGCGCACGGGGCCGCAGACTACGTCAGCAAGACTCTTTTTGATCTCAGGCCAAAGCAGCCTCATTGCATTTCCAAGCAGACCGAGAGTCTCCAGACTTCCTCGCCAAGCACCTCCTTCCCGTGGCATCATAGTCAATCCAATACATGACTGTCAAGCCCTAATTAGTGTTAAGTTTAGAATAATCGCTCGGTTATTCGGATGTCGGGGTGTTGGAGTGTCGGACCGTCGGACCGTCTGGCGGTAAGTTAAGCCCCGCCCTGCCAAAGGGCGGGGCCAAAGCGGTGTTTCTTGGCTTCAGGATGTCGTCCCCCATGTACTCCATGATGTCGTCCGTGTCGTGGCTGATGAGAACCCGGAGCCCCTTGGTAGACGACCGGCCACGTTGATCACGTGCACCGACGAGTCGGGCGGGATCTCCTCGAACCGGGCTGCTATGGTGAGGCCTCCCCGGCGGAGGGTGTCCTCGACCACACCGGTCAGCCCGAACTGCGTAAGCTCGCGGTTGGTCAGGAGCATGGGCCGGCTGGCCTGCCGCGGCAGCATGTCGCACACCACCTCAGGCAGCAAACAGCGTGGCCAGGTAGATGCGGGCCATTGAGACCTCCCGCTGCGGAACCCGCTGCATGATGCGGCGGGTGACGAGCCCAGGGAAGAGGTAGGCTTCGGTGACGAGCATGGCCCGCACCACGGACATGGCGAAGGTAAGGTCGCCCTTCATGGTCATGCGCGGCTCGGCGTAGGCGCGGGCGATGGACATCTGCCCGAGGAAGACCGGCAGGGCGCCGTCCAGGTGCTTGAAGGTGATGGACAAGGTGGCGTTCGGCACGGTGCGCAGGCCGAGGAAGCGGAGGCGGCTGTCTCGCCGCTGCAGCGCCATGGCAGGGCCAGACGGGGCGACGGTGATGCAGAGCCCTGCGCCCTCCGCCCAGGTACTGACCTCCGCGGCCACCCGGTTGTCGAGCCGGGCGCAGGCGCACATTACCCGGCCCAGGAACCAGAGCAGAATCCGGATGAGGAGCGCCTTGAGCGCCTTCATGCCCATCATCCCTTTCGTTACGCCCCATTGAAGAGATTATCAAATAAGTTCGATGATTCCTGGCCGGAGTCTTGTGCACGGCACTCGGGGAAGCAACCCGGACCTTTCATACATGTGGCCCGATCGCCCGCGTAACGTCTTGTAGACCGTTCAAGCGGGCATCCGGTCGGGCCACGCGCATCTTACTCGCTCGAGAATGCGGAATGATACCGGAGAGGGGGAAACACAACAGGGGAGACCGGGGCCGCCAGCGTCCCGGTCTTTTCCCGTGTTCGGGCTCCTACGTCCCAGACGGCTGCCGAACCCATTTCACCCCGGGGTGTCTTGTCGATCCGGGCGCCGGCGGGTCCGGGGGACCACCGATCGAGCGCGGCAGCAGGATTCCACGGCGCTCGCTCCTAATGTTGAGGGAGTGGGCCGGCCGCTCTCGCTTGGGGCTTGCACCTCGTGCGGAATCAAGTTGGCGATCATGCCCAGCAGAGGAGTGGATCACGCACCATGGAAAACTTTATCTTCCACAATCCCACGAAACTGATCTTCGGCCGCGGGCAGCTCAGGCGCCTGCGCCAGGAGCTGGAGCCGTACGGGAAGCGCGTGCTGCTGGTGTACGGCGGCGGCTCCATCAAGCGTACCGGCCTGTACGATGAGGTGATGGCCATCTTGCGGGAGGCCGGTCGCGAGGTGTTCGAACTGCCGGGGGTGGAGCCCAATCCCAGGCTGACCACCGTC
Source organism: Symbiobacteriaceae bacterium (assembly GCA_036562385.1). Lineage (GTDB taxonomy): Bacteria > Bacillota > Sulfobacillia > Symbiobacteriales > Symbiobacteriaceae > DATCKG01. Next base: position 8,565 of record DATCKG010000084.1, on the reverse strand, counting down.
CACCGGGGCGTTGCGATTTGCCGGCGGGAGCAGATCGAGTTCATCCTCGCCGTCGGGGGCGGCAGCGTGATCGACTGCGCGAAGGCGATTGCTGTGGGCGCCCGCTACGACGGTGACGTGTGGGATATCATCACTGGAAAGGCGCGGGCGACTGGCGCGCTGCCTTTCGGCACGGTGCTTACCCTGGCGGCCACCGGCTCGGAGATGAACTCGGGATCGGTGATTACCAACTGGGAGACCCGGGAAAAGCTCGACTGGGACGGCGCCCCTTACACGTACCCTGCTTTCTCGATTCTGGATCCAGTCTACACCTTCACGGTGCCCAGGGACCACACCGTATACGGCGTGGTGGACATGATGTCCCACGCGCTGGAGCAGTATTTCCACACCACGGCGAACGCGCCCCTCGTGGACCGCTGGATCGAGGACCTGCTGCGGACGGTCATGGAAGCGGCGCCGAAGGCGGTGGCCAACCCGGAGGATTACGCGGCTCGGGAGACGCTCATGTTCTGCGCTACGATGGCCCTGAACGACGTGCTCTCCATGGGCACAGGTGGGGGCGACTGGGCCACCCACGCCATCGAGCACGCGATTTCAGCGCTCTATGACATCCCCCACGGCGGTGGGCTGGCCATTGTCCATCCCAACTGGATGAAATACTGCCTGGACGTCAACCCGGCGCGGTTTGCCCGCCTGGCGGTGCGGGTCTTTGACGTGGACCCGGCCGGTCGCACCGACCGCGAGGTGGGGCTGGAAGGGATCGAGCGGCTGCGGCAGTTCTGGACCAGCCTGGGCGCGCCTTCGCGCCTTGCCGACTACGGTATCGGGGACGACCAGATTGAAAAGATGGCGGCCCTGGCCACCAGGGGCGAGACGATCGGTCAGTTCCGCGAGCTGACGCAGGAAGACGTGGCCGCGATCCTAAGGATGTCGCTGTAGCCGCGGCCCGAGCGGAGAAAGCAAGCGGCGGCCAGGCCCGCGTGCGCCGGGTCCCCGAGCGTGTTCGGTCAGCGTAATGCCGCCACATTGTGATCGGGGCTGTCCCCCAGTCGGTGACTGGAGGACAGCCCCGTTTCTCTGCTGGGTATGGCGCTTATGAGTCCGGGAACGTCGGCGTTGGACTAGGTGGCTCCTGCAGCCACCGCCTGCGTACAGCAGAACTGAGCAAGCGCTCGGGCGGCGGCCCCGTCAATGAGGGCGCCGCCGACCAGGACCGGCTCGGCCTTGCCGCCGGGTTGGTAGCGCAGGGCGCAGGCGCCCGGGAGCGTCTTCGCCAAGGTGACGCAAGCGGGGAAGCAGGTGAGAAGAGCCGGCGTGATGGCGGGGCTCAGGGCGGAGGAGACCGCAGCCACCAGATGGACATGGCAGGTCCCAGCCATGGCGGCCAGGCGGCAAAGGGCTTCCTCCGCATCGGTGGGGGCGGCCGTCACCACCTTTTCGAGGTCCGTGATGACGATCACGGTGGCGGGCCGGGGTGCACCGGCCTCTGTCGGAGCAGGCGAATGGGATTCGAGTTCCCGGGCGATCTTCCTAAGGTGGTCCACCGCCTCGGCCGCGCCGGTGACGGTGGGCGCCGCCAGGTGGGGGAGGCTGCTGAAGGGGGTGAGCACCGTTCCGCCGGGGTCGATCAGCAGCAGCCGGACCTGATCGGGACGGGCCTTCATGAGCAGGGAGCAGATCAAGGCCCGGAGGCAGCCCGCGGTGTCGCCGTCGCCTTCCACCAGCAGGTGTGGCAGCGCAGCCAGGTCCGCCACCAGCGGCTCCCCGGCGGGGCTTTGGCCAAGGGCTATGGCCAGGGGCGAGGGGTGATCCTGGAAGGCCGGGGATTCGACCACGGTCCGGAGGGGAACCCCGGTCAGGAGCTGGTTGGGCACTTCCAGGGTGACGCCGGTCTTGCCGGGGAGGGACGGATGTACCCGTACCTCGGTGGCAGCCAGGGCGAGGGCCAGTTCGTCGGCCATGGTGGCCAGCAGCGCCGGCCCGATGCCGGGCCCGGGCTCCACTTCAAAGCGGGTGACGTCCGGGCGGCAGAGAAAGTCCGCCACTTTGGCCTCCGCCCCGAAGCGCCGGAGGGCCTCCTCCAGCAGGGCCGCCCGACCCAGGACGAGGTCGTCCGCCTTGGGCCCCTCCGTCTGGGAGGTGGGCAGCATGTCAGGGGTGGGCAGCCGATACGTTGGCTCTGCCGCTGCCGGTGGCGTTGAAGCAGGCTCCGGCGGGGATGCCGGCTGCGGGGATGCCGGCTCAGCCTGCGGGTCCGGTGGCACGGCGGCAGCGTCCGGCGTGGACGGAGCCGGAGCAGCCGGCGAGGCTGCCTGTGCCGTGGCGGACGGCGCCGGAGCGGACGGCTCGGCCGGAGGAGCGGTCTGCGCCGGGGAAGCCGGCTGTGCCGGAGAAGACGCCCTCCCCGCGGGAGATGGTTGTTCCGGAGGAGCCGGCTGCACCGGGGAAGCGGTCGGTGCGGGGGACGTCTTCGGGACCGTTGCGGCCGTCTGCGCGGGAGGTGGCGCCTGCGTCGAAGGCGCGCCGGGAGATCCACTCGGTTTTGGTTCTGCCTGCGGCATGGTCCGGGAGGCCGGACCGGCCGGATGCGGCGCGGTCTTCCGGCGCGGGAAGTCCGTCAGGGTGTTGTACTCCAGGGAGACGGCTTTGGGAATCGGCCGGCCGGGTGCGGGGTCCGGCGTGAGGCTGATATGCGGCCGCAGGTGGGTCTGCCCGGAGGGTCCTGTTCGAACCGCGGGCCGGGGCCGGGCCAGGTAGAGAATCGTCAGCAACAGGAGGACGGCGCCCAGGAACGCCAGGTGGATCCACTGGGTGGCGTAGCGGGTGAGCGCCACAATCCCCCACGTGATGCATACCACCAACAGCGTCACACTGGTGCGGCGCCGGACGGCCCGGCGGCGGGAACGGCGCCGGGTGTGACGTTGGTGTGCGGATGTGGGCTGAGGTCGCTGGGCCATATTTCCACCGCCCTTGTCCGTGACAACCTAGGAACACGATAGGCTGTCACTCTTTTTCCGTCAAGTTGGCTGGGTTGCCGTGGCGCCGCCCTTCTTCATCGGCGCTGGACTGCGGCCACCGTCTCCCGGAGGCGCCCGGGATCGCGGTAAATGAGGTTCCCCACCACGATGGTGTCGGCCACGGAGCCTGCTGCCGCGGCCTGCTCTGCCGTCGCAATCCCACCGCCATAGATCACGTGCGCGCCGCCAGCGCCTTCCTTGACCGCCGCCAAGAGTTCCATGTCGCCGAAGGTGCCGCTGTACTCTACGTAGACGATGGGCAGGCGCAGAATCCGTCCCGCATAGGCCGCGTAGGCGGCGGCCTGGGCCGGCGTCAGTGCGGTGTCGGCTTCCGTCAGCCGGGCCGCCGCGGACTGCGGGTTCAGCACCAGGTAGGCTTCGGGTACCATCAGGGACCAGGGGATGAACGGGCCGAAGTGGGGCAGAATGCGGCTGAGGGCCTCGGCCTGATGCCCTCCCATCCACTCTCCCCGGTTGGTGTTGAGGACCAACGGGATGAAGTACAGGGAAGCTTGTCCGGCCGTGGCGGCCTCCAGGGTGGAGACCTCCAGGGCCACGGGAACGGGGGCACGCTGAAGCGCACGGAGCATGGTGGAGACCGCGGATCGGGTCATGCCGGTGGTACCGCCCACCACGATGGCGTCGGTGCCACTGGTAAAGACCGCCTCCAGCAGCTCCGGGGTGAAGGGCCGGTCAGGATCCAGCTTGGTGATGTGTCGCCAACGGCGCCAGTCGGGGGATTGCATGATCCGCTCTCCTTCGCACAGACGTTCGGTGTGGTATAATCGAGGCACCGGATGAGGAGGAGGGATGCCGGTGCAGAGGTTTCAACTGGTGGCTCCATTTAAACCCACAGGGGATCAGCCCAAGGCGATTGAGGCGCTGGCAAACGGGATTGAGAAAGGTGTCCGGGAGCAGATCCTCCTCGGTGCCACCGGCACCGGCAAGACCTTTACCATCGCCGGTGTAATTGAGAAGGTGCAGCGCCCAACGCTGGTGCTGGCCCACAACAAGATTCTGGCGGCACAGCTTTGTGCCGAGTTCAAGGAGTTCTTCCCGCACAACGCGGTGGAGTACTTCGTTAGTTATTACGACTACTACCAGCCGGAAGCCTACATTCCGTCGACAGATACTTATATTGAAAAGGACGCGCTGATCAACGACGAGATCGACAAGCTCCGCCACTCGGCCACGATGGCCCTTTTCGAGCGGCGGGACGTGATCATCGTCGCGTCGGTCTCGTGCATCTACGGCCTCGGTTCGCCGGAGGACTACCGCGACCTGGCGGTCTCCCTGCGGGTGGGGAACGTGGTGGATCGGGACTACGTCCTCCGCCGTCTGGTGGACATCCAGTACGAGCGCAACGACGTCAACTTCACCCGCAACAAGTTCCGGGTGCGGGGCGACGTGGTGGAGATCTTCCCGGCCGGCTCCTCGGAACGGGCCATCCGTGTGGAATGGTTCGGCGATGAGATCGACCGGATCTGCGAGTTTGATCCGCTCACTGGCGAGATTACGGGAATCATGAACCACGTGGCCATCTACCCGGCCAGCCATTACGTGGTTTCCGATGACAAGCGGGAGCGGGCCCTGGCCAGCATCGAGGCGGAGCTGGAGGAGCGGCTGAAGGAACTGCGAGCGCAAGGGAAGCTCCTGGAGGCCCAGCGCCTGGAGATGCGGACCCGCAACGACCTGGAGATGCTCCGGGAGGTCGGGTACTGCCCGGGGATTGAGAACTACAGCCGGCACCTGACCGGGCGGCCGCCGGGGGCACCGCCCTACACGCTGCTGGACTTCTTCCCGGAAGATTTCCTGCTGGTGATCGATGAGAGCCACGTCACCATTCCGCAGCTGGCGGCGATGTACAACGGCGACAAGTCGCGCAAGGACACGCTGATCGAGTACGGGTTCCGGCTGCCCTCGGCCGCGGACAACCGGCCGCTCAAGTTTCAGGAGTTCGAGGAGCGGATCAACCAGGTCATCTACGTCTCCGCGACCCCGGGGCCTTATGAGCTGAGGCGGGTGCCCAAGCAGTACATCGTGGAGCAGATCGTCCGGCCCACGGGTCTGTTGGATCCGGAGGTGGAGGTCCGGCCCGTCAAGGGGCAGATCGACGATCTGTATGCCGAGATCAAAAAGCGGGTGGCCAAGAATCAGCGGGTACTGGTGACCACCCTGACCAAGAAGATGGCCGAGGACCTGACCGACTACCTGAAGGAGTTGGGCATCAAGGTCCGGTACATGCACTCGGATATCGACGCCATCGAGCGCATGGAGATCGTACGGGATCTGCGGCTGGGCGTCTTCGACGTGCTGGTGGGCATCAACCTGCTCCGGGAGGGCCTGGACATCCCCGAAGTTTCGCTGGTGGCGATCCTGGACGCGGACAAGGAAGGTTTCCTCCGGTCGGAGCGGTCGCTGATTCAGACCATCGGCCGGGCGGCGCGCAACGCCGAGGGCAAGGTGATCATGTATGCCGACCGGATCACCGAGTCCATGGCGAAGGCCATCGCCGAGACCAACCGCCGCCGGGCGATCCAGATGGAGTACAACCGCAAGCACGGGATCACGCCGCAGACGGTGATCAAGCCGGTGCGGGATGTGATCCAGGCGGTGAAGCCGGCGGAGGAGGGAGGGCCGTCCAGCCTGCTGGATACGCCGAAGCACGAGATCCCGAAGCTGATCGAGCGGCTGCGCAAGGAGATGAAGGAGGCGGCCAAGAATCTGGAGTTCGAGCGTGCGGCGGAGCTGCGGGATTTGATTATCGAGCTGGAGAAGCGGAGGTAAGGAGAACCCCGGCACCTGGATGTTCGATCCAGGGCCGGGGTTCACTTGTGGCGACACTTGGCACGCATAGGCGGGAGGCAGTTGCTTCTTTTTGGTATGTCTAGACGCGGAACGTTACTCGAAGGACAAGCTAGCCAAGACACTCCGTTGGTCCAAGTGCCTCATGCCCACTCTGACCACACCCCACAATATGAGGAGGCTCGCAGTAAAGCTGCCCACAATCGCTGGAACGGAGGGGATTGGCGAATCGGCAGCCAGAGTCCGCAGGAGTGCCCACATCAGAACGATGCTGTTCGTGAGTGCGATGATCACGCTGCAGCCGCCAACCAGCAGAATCTCGAGCGTAACGAGACGGCTTACCTGCCGTGCTGACGCCCCTGCAGCCCGCAAGAGCCCAAACTCCGATCTCCGTTCGGTGAGTATGGTGACGACCATCGTCACCAAGCTTCCGGCCGCAACCGCCAGGATGGCGGCAACCGCGGCAATGGCCACGGCGAGGCGCTGACCGTGCTCTTTCTTGAAGTCTTGCTGTGCCTGTTGCAGATCGTGGATCGTAATATGGTGGAATTCATCCTGTAACGCCTTTAGCGATTCACGGACCGCGTCTTCGGCACCTGGCAGCGGGTGAATGAGGATGATCTGATCCTGATCGATTGCGAAGAATGACTCTCCGACAGCATGATCGATCAGCACTGCATTCGTGGTGAGCGGAATGCTCTTCAGAAGAGCGACCACGTGGAGAGGCGCGCGCTTTGCATGTTCGCCCGCGCCTGCCTCCACATCGATCGTATCACCCGGCTTCAAACCGAGGTTGTTGGCCCAATCCGCCAGCACCACCGCACCGCCATTCTGGAACTGCTCCACGTCCAACTGTCCCGCGACGACCTCGAAGGGGTAGGACCTGCATGAGGGCGCCCAGGTCCACGGGCGCGAGCCGGGTATCTCCGAGTTCACCAGGATCCAGCACGCCGTACTGAATCGCCAGTTCAATCTGCTCTGTGCGCTGTCTTACCCATTTGGGATCGGCGCGTGAGAAATCGTAGTCTACCAGGCGGGCATCCACAATCTCCCGAATGGTGGTCATCCTGTCTATCCCCGGAACGGTCCGCAGACGTTCCGCAACCTCCGGGGCGATGACGCGATCTCCTGCTGCTCGCAAGATGAAAGGAGCGGGAAACTGCTGCTTCATCATCCGGTTGGAACTATGCCGGACAGCGTCTAGTACCGAAACCACAATAAGGCACAGGGCGATACCTACTGAGAGACTCGCGAACATGAAGCGTGCTTGGCTCACATACCGAGTGGCGTTGCGTACAGCCAACCGGAACTCACAGCTCCGGAACCGCCCGCCGAGATAACCAACAACGCGTATGATCGGAGGGAGGAATAGCGGCAATCCGGCAGTGCTTCCCATCAGCAGGGCTACTCCTCCGCCGATCGCAACGAGTGCCCACGTTTCACCACTCGATGCCGGCGAGGCCATCATGCCTGCAACCAAGACGGCACACAAGCCCGCAAAAGCAAGAAGGATGCCGATCATTTGGCCACGGTTTCTCCGCAGGCTTGGCCTTTCTACCGGGGCGCTCAGTGCCGAAACGACCGATGTGCTGGTGGCTCGGATTGCTGGCAGCAGCGCAGCCAGTATGGTAATCGTCACTCCGGCCACACCTGTGGCAATAAGCAGTGGCCATGGGATGACAGCTGCCTCAGGCTCGATGCCCATCAGCCTGCCTGCCCCGAAGATCAGTCCCGAAGCGCACATCAGTGAGATAACGATGCCTATCAACGAGCCCGTGATGCCCATCAGCAGGGCTTCCAGGAGCACAACGCGCAAGATTGTCTTCCTGCTGGAGCCGAGCGCCCGCAGTGTAGCAAGTTCCTGCGTGCGATCCCGGAGGCGCACCACGAAATTACCGGAGATGAGGAAGACAGTTGCCAGGAACGCGAAGGAGGCCAGGGCAGTGGCCAGGGCCCCATTCCGCCCATGTTGCGGCGGAGGGCACGCAGCTCGTCCAGGGGATTCACATCAGCCTCGGGGAACAGTTGTTCCAGTCGGGATGCCACTGTTCGAGCCTGGCCCACGTCCTTCGGGCGAGTGAGGGCGATTAGAATGGCTTGGTACCGACCCACCTCACCGGTTGCCTGCTGTAGCCAATTCATGTCAAACAGGGCAACGCCACTTCTGGCGGACATCGATATCCCTTGCGTAAAGCCGGTTACCACTACGGTTTGGGCGCTATCAGGGAAAAACGGGAGAGCGATCTCATCTCCGATGTTCACTTTCATGCGCTGGGCAAAGCCTTTTGGTAAGGCGACCTCACCCGGGCCGGGTAACTGCCCTTCAATAATTCGTGCGGATGCCGCGGAGATGGGATCAGCGGGGAGGATTCCCATGTATATCGGATAGTCTGCGGGAGGCACGAACATGTACCCCGGTGCGGCATCCTCAACACCCGGTATCCGCCGGACGAGGTCAACATCGCCTGGCCCAAAGTGGTTGTTGAAGTGGGTTCGATATTTCACAATCATGTGGTGGATACCAAAATGTGTTCGTATGTAGGTCTCCAGGGTCGATTTCATGGAGGCGGTCAAAATGACGAGCGTTCCGGCGAGGGCGACGGCTAGGAGCCTGTCTGAGTAAGCCAGTTCTGTAGGAGCAAAAGGGTTGGGTGTCCAATGTCTTCAGCATGAGCAAGAAGACGTATCGACCGTATCAGCCCAATCAGCTGTTGCTGCTGCCCCCTGCCCTGCAGGACTGGCT
>DATCKG010000083.1:0-4102 GCA_036562385.1 Symbiobacteriaceae bacterium | reverse complement strand
CCCTGTCTGCCTTGCACCACGGGGGCAGACTCTCTGTGAGGGAGACTGCGGGTACTGATCCCCTTCATTGCCTTTGGCTCTACCTTTGGTCTCCAATTGTACCGGAGATGCCCACGCCTGTCAACCGCGTCACACCAGGAGGCGCACCCCGCCCGGCACTGTGGAAAGGGTGAGGGGCAGCGTCCCCACCACTTCCCCGTCCACCTGAAACGGGATCGGCTCTCCCGAGAGGCTGGTGATCCGAGCCTCCCGCACCTTCCGGTAGACCACCCCCGGCATCCGCCGGTGAACACCGGCCAGGGCCGCCAGGGCAAAGCGAAAATAATCGATCCGCTGGTCGGACAGGAAGATACAGACGTCCAGGTTGGGATCCATCAGGTTCGCCTGAGGCGTCAGGCGGAAGCCGCCGCCGTACGAATGGCCATTGCCCGCCACGGCAAAGTGGCCCACCCATTCCTCACCTCCGGGCAGCTCCACCCGGAAGGGGTCCAGGTGCCACTGCCGGACAAACTGCAGGGCAGCCAGCGCAAAGGCCGCCTTGCCTACCCGCCGCTTCAGCTCCGGGTCCACGGAACCGGCCACCGCGGCGTCCAGCCCCACGCCCACCATCAGCAGAAAGTACCGGTCGTTGGCCAGCCCCACGGTCACCGGCATCACGTTGCCCGCCACAATGCGAGCGGCCACATCCTCAATGCGGGTCGGAAAGTGGATCTCGCTGGCCAGGACGTTGGCGGTACCCCCGGGCCAGAATCCCAGGGCCACTGGGGTACCCACCAGCGCCTGCAGCACCTCGTTCATGGTGCCGTCGCCGCCGTTGGCCACCACCAGATCGCAGCCCTGTGCCACCGCCTGCCGAGCCAGTTCGGTGGCATGATTGGGGTGGTCGGTGGGGTACGCGTCCACCCGGATCCCAGCATCCCGCAGGTAGCCCGCCAGCGTCTCCACAGCTTTGGTCCGTTCCCGGGGACGGCCGGAGGCCGGGTTATAAATAATGGCAACGTGGCGAAAGCTCACGGCTCTCCCCCTCAATCCGTTTCCAGACCGGTAGAAATCCCATCCTCCGCTGCCTCATACAGGAGCCGGAGATGGGCGGCCTTGCGCCGAGCCAGCTCCTCCGCCTTGGCAATATAGGTCGGCGGGTCCGTGGGGTTCCCAGGTGCCTTCAGGAGCCAGCCGCTCCGCTCCCCCAGCGGTTTGTACCACTTGGACGTGGCCCCGCCGCCCACGCCGATGATGGTCTGGCGTTCTTCCATCATTTGAATATTATACACTGATTCAGCCCCCGGCAGGCTGTACCCCACGTTCTCCAGGCTTCCCACCATGTACTTCTGCCGGTACAGGTAGTAAGGATGCTGCCCCATCCGCCGAGCCGTGGCCGCTGCCTCCCGGATGAGCCCCTCCGCCTCGTGCGGCGACAGCATCCTGAGCGCCTCCGCGCCCCCTTCCCAGAGCTTGGAACCCCGTTTGATGGCCAGGGTGTGAACCGTCAGGTTGTCCGGGGCCAGACGGGCCATATCCGAGAGGGTCCTGGCTACCTCCGCCGGCCCCTCCCCTGGCAGCCCGATGATGATATCCGAATTGACGACAAAGGGATAGGGATGGCTCCGAACCAGGTCGTAGGCCCGGTAGAACTTCTCCACCGTGTGCATCCGGCCCAGGCGCAGCAGCGTCTCCTGCACCGTGGTCTGAGGGTTGACCGAGACCCGGATCCGCTTGGCCGTGCATCGGGCGATGGCATCCAGCTTCGCCCGGGTGAAGGTCTCCGGGCGACCGCCTTCCACCGTCAGTTCCTCCGGCACCTGCCCGGGCCAAAGGGTCTCCTCCGCCTTCCGCAGCATCCACGCGAAGGATTCCTCGTCCGGGCTGGTAGGAGTGCCGCCGCCGAAATAGACCGACTCCACCCGCAGGCCCAGATCCCGGATCGCCTCGCCGATGATTTCCATCTCCCGGGCCAGGGCCTCGAAGAAAGCAGGCACCTGATTCCGATATGCCTTGATCGGGTAAATGCTGAAGGAGCAGTAGGAGCAGATGGTGGGGCAGAAGGGGATGCCGATGTAGATGGACACCGCCCGGGGATCCCGGTTCAAAAACGGCCGCTGCCGGCGGGCCACCTCGGTAAGCAGTGCAGCCTTTTCCGGAGCCACCCGATACTCCCGGACCAGCCGGGCCGCCGGATCCGGTTCCCCTTGATCCAACATCTGGTGGACCAGCTTGGTGGGACGGACGCCGGTCAGGTATCCCCAGCCGGGATGGAAGCCCCGCAGCGGGGAGAGCACGTCCACCAACAGCCCCTTGGCCGCGTTCCGCAGCCGGTGTTCAAACGTGCGGGGACTGTCGGAGGGAGACCGCCAAACGGTCTCCTCCGTCTCCAGACTCCCGGTGGGTCCGGAGGCGCGGACGGAGACCTCCCACCGGAGGCCCTCCGAATCCGGCACCGCCTCCACGTCCACCAACCACAACGGGGGAGGATCGCCGCTCTCCGCGGGCCCCGGCGGAGCCACGACGGCGAACTCCTCCCCCGGAAAGAACACGTGTCCGAGCAAAAACAAGTCAGTGGCAAACAGCTCACTATTGCCCCGGAGCAGTATCTGCGGCAAGGTCTCTCCACCTCGCCCCATAGTATACACAACAACCTGAAACGCTGAAAGCGCGAAAGGACCGCAGCAGAACCGCCGCGGTCCCGCGAAGCCAGCCAGGCGCCGGGCCCTTTTCAAGAACCCCGCCAGCCGGTAAAGCCCCAGAGCAGGTTCAGGAAAGCCGCACCCGCCAGCGCCAAACCCTCCATCCCGCCGACGGCGATGGCCAGGATCAGGCAGATGGCAAACACCAGCGGGCTGAAGGCCTTCCACAGTTGCAGGACCGTGCGCCGGAGAACCGGCGCCGCGGCCGCCTGCTCGGCCGGGGCCGCCTCTTTCCGCCTCCTGACCACTCCCTGACCACCGGCCAGGACATCCCCCAACAGGGCGTAGCGCACGGCAATGTAGTTGGGCAGTAGGAACAGGACGGCGAGAATCACCAGCACAGCAACGGTGATGATCATACCGCTCACATCCCCCTCCTGCTCGTTCCTGCCCACTATTTATTCCTCGGCCATACAGACTCTTCCTGCAAAAGGGAAGGCAGTGCTTAAAGGAACGGATTGTACGCCTGCTCCTCCCCGATGGTGGTGGTGGGACCGTGGCCCGGATAAACCACTGTATCCGGCGGCAGGGGCAACAGCCGCTCCCGGATGGAGTGAATCAACTGGGCGTGGCTTCCCCCCGGCAGGTCCGTCCGGCCCACCGAGCCGGCAAAGAGCGTGTCGCCGGAAATCAGGTGCCCCACCCGGCGCTGAGAGCCCTCAGGAGCCAGGTAGAAGCAGACGCCCCCCGGCGTATGCCCCGGTGTGTGGATCACCTGAAAGCGCAGGGAACCCACCGTTACCTCATCGCCATGGTTCAGCAACCGGTCAGCAGGCGGCGCCACCACGGGAGCGCCGAACAAGGCGCTGCCGTTCAAAGTGGGATCCGTCAGCAGGGGAGCATCATCCCGGTGGATCAGCACCGGTGCTCCGATCTCCCGCTTCAGCCAGGCCACCCCGCCGATGTGGTCCAGATGGCCGTGCGTGAGCAGAATCACTTCCGCCTTCAGTCCCTTCTCCGCCAGCGTCCGGGTGATCCAGGGGTCAGGCTGACCCGGATCCACCACCGCCGCGGCGCCGGATTCGGGACAGGCGATGATATAGCAGTTGGCGGCAAACTCTCCTAGCTCGCGAGACCAAATGCGCATGCCTCATACCCCCACGTTGCTCCCGGGCGCGCCGGGGCTGCACTTGCCAAGATGTCCCGCCAAAGAGCATCAACAGTCAGGTCCTGGAGTTGCACACAGACCCTCCGTTACACGTGATCCCCTCTAAAACGTCCGTTCGGAATCAATCAGAATCGTCACCGGTCCGTCATTGACCAGCTCCACCTCCATATGCGCCTGGAACCGCCCGGTGGCCACCGTCAGGCCCCGGGCTTTTAGTTGTTCCACAAAGCGCAGGTAAAGCGGCTCCGCCTGTTCGGGACGGGCCGCCCGGTCGAAGCCCGGGCGCCGGCCCCGGCGCACGTCCCCGTACAGG
>DATCKG010000075.1:0-17149 GCA_036562385.1 Symbiobacteriaceae bacterium | reverse complement strand
TCCCGCCACCAGCACGCCCACACAGGAGATCACCACAGCGGCCATGGAGCCCCGGCTGGTGTGCAGGGAGACGTGGCCCGGCTCCTCCAGGAACATCGCCCGCACCACATTGTAGTAGTACCCGACGGAGATCACCGAGTTGATCGCCATCAGCACCGCCAGCCAGAGGTACCCGGCGTCCACGGCAGCCCGGAAGATGAACAACTTCCCGAAGAAGCCCACCGTAGGCGGGATGCCGATCAGCGAGACGAAGAACCACATCAGCGCCCAGGCGTAGACCGGGTTCCGGAAGGCCAGACCCCTGTAGTCGTCCAGGGTAACCCAGCCGCCCTCCTGCTCCATGTGGCTGATGATGGCAAAGATCCCCAGGTTGGTGATGGCGTAAGCCATCACGTAATAGAGCACCGCAGCAGAACCCAGAGCCGACTCCAGGTTGCCCGCCGCCACCACGCCCACCAGGATATACCCGGCCTGGGCGATGGACGAGTAGGCCATCATCCGCTTGATGTTGGTCTGCACCAGGGCTGTCAGGTTGCCGACAAACATGGAGGCGACGGCCAGGACAGCCCAGATCACGACCCACTTCTCGGCGAGACCGGCCACGGCCAGCCCTGCTGCAAAGATCCGCAGGATGGCGCCCACGGCGGCACCCTTCGGACCCACGGAGAAGAAGCCCGTGACGGGCGCCGGCGCGCCTTCGTAGACGTCCGGCGCCCACAGGTGGAAGGGCACCGCGGCCACCTTGAAGCCGAGCCCGCCAACCATAAGCAGCATGCCGGTCACCAGCACCGGCACCGCCGCCGTGGTCATGCCGCCCACAGCCTCTCCGGCCAGCAGCGCCCGCACCGCCGCCACCAACTCACCCAGGTGGGTGGTGCCGGTGACGCCGTAGACCAGGGACAGGCCGAAGAGCAGGACCGCCGAAGCCACCGCACCGAACACGAAATACTTCAGAGCAGCCTCATTCGACTTGGGGTCCTTTCGGAGAACACCCGCCAGCACATAAGAGGCGATGGAGGTCAGCTCCAGCCCCAGGTAGAGGTTCAACAGGTCCGCGGACGAGACCATGATCATCATACCCAGGGTGGAGGCCAACAGAATCTCATAGAATTCCAGGTACATGCCCCGGAGGTACTTCTCCACGAAGTCCACCGAGAAGAGAATCACCATGCCGGCGATTCCCAGGAAGACGGCCTTCAGGAAGAAGGAGAAGCCGTCGGCCACCATCATGTTTCCGAAGAACTCCAGGGGACGACCCTTCTCCATCGCCGCACGAATGGCAGGATCCGTCGCCCCATACCACACCCCTGCCAGGGCCAGGGCGATGCCGGCCAGGCTGACCCACACCAGCGACCGCTTCTGGCTGACGTAGAAGTCAGCGATCATCACCAGGAGGGCCGTTGCCACCACGATCAGCTCTGGCAGCAGGAAGATGTAATTGGGGTTGACGGCCTGAGTCCAGTTGATGGGTGGCAAACTAATTCCCCCCTATGAGTGCGAGAACCTGGGAGAGGGTTTCAATGGACTGGCTGAGGATGTTGAGAACCGGAGCAGGCCAGACGCCAAAGAGCACGATCAGCACGGCCAAGGGGGCAAAGACCAGTTTCTCCTTCCAGGTCACGTCCGGCAGGCCTTCATACTCCTTCTTGGCCGGACCCAGCAGGACGTCCCGCATGGTAAGCAGATGCCAGGCGGCGGTCAGCACCATGCCGACACCGGCCACCAGCACCCACAGGCCGAAGGCGGGATAGGTGCCGGTCAGCGTGATGAACTCGCCGATGAAGCCCGCCAGGCCGGGCAGACCCAGGTTGGCGAAGGCGACGAAGGCCGTCATGAAGCTGATCACCGGAACCGTCAGGAACATGCCGCCTAGCTTGGACAGCTCCCGGGTGTGAGTCCGCTCGTAGAACATGCCCACCGCGAAGAAGAACAGGGGCGAAATCAGCCCGTGGGCAATGGTGACGAAGTACCCACCGGCCAGGGCCACCTGGCCCAGGTCAGGCGGCAGGACGCTGGCAGCCGCCAGAGCCATCACGAAGAAGCCCATGTGGTTGACCGACGAGTAAGCCACCTGCTTCTTGAAGTCCTTCTGTGCCATGGCAGCCGCAGCAGCGTACAGCACGGCCACCACACCGAAGAAGAACAGGAGTCCGGCGTACCGCTGAGCCACCTGCGGCAGCCACGGATGGCTGATGCGGACCATCGCGTAGGAACCCAGCTTCAGGAGGATACCGGCCAGCAGCATGGAGACAGGAGTCGGCGCCTCCACGTGGGCGTCAGGCAGCCAGGTGTGCAGCGGGAACATGGGCACCTTCACCGCGAAGCCCACCAGCAGGGCGAAGAAGGCGAAGGTGGTCAGCGTATCCACGGGCAGCCCCGAAGTGGCCCGGGCCATCTCCAGCATGTTGAACGTACCGACGCCGGTCCGGACATACAGGTAGATGGCGCCGACCAGCATGATAACCGAACCGATCAGCGTGTAGAGGAAGAACTTAATCGCTGCGTACTCACGCCGGGGACCGCCCCAGATGCCGATCAGGAAGTACATGGGCAACAGGACGATCTCCCAGAAGACGTAGAACAGCATGAAGTCCAGCGTGACGAAGACGCCGTTGGTACCGGTCATCAGGATCAGCATCAGGATCAGGTAGTCCTTCACCCGATCCTTGATGTAGCCGTAGGAAGCCAGGACCGACAGCGGGAAGAGCAGGCAGGAGAGGGCGAGCATGGTGATCCCGAAGCCGTCCACGCCCAGCGTGTAGTGCACGCCGATCTCCTTGATCCACAGGATCCGCTCCACGAATTTCATCCCTTCGGCCCAGGGCTCCGTGGAGGCAGGAGTGCTGTACCAGTTGGCGAGCAGCGGCAGGACCAGCAGCAGCGGAATCGTGGAGCCGATGCCGGCCAGCCACCAGAGGACCTTCTCTTTTGTCTTGGGTACAAAGAGCATTACCAAGGCGAACAACAGGGGAGTGAATACAATCCATGACAGTGCATGTTCCATAAACATCCCCGGAAGCCCCTCCTAACTAAACACCTGGAATAGGACCACACAGGCTACCACAGCAGCCGC
Source organism: Symbiobacteriaceae bacterium (assembly GCA_036562385.1). Lineage (GTDB taxonomy): Bacteria > Bacillota > Sulfobacillia > Symbiobacteriales > Symbiobacteriaceae > DATCKG01. The sequence continues at coordinate 14,076 of DATCKG010000075.1, read as the reverse complement.
AAACGTGACCATGTACTGCTGAACATACCCTGTGGAAAGCCGGCGGAACACGGACCCGAAGGCCCGGCTGATGTCCGCCCACATGACCACCAGAACATCGATCACGTTGCGGTCAAACCAGGCGGACGCTTCGGCGAACCAGACGCCAATGTCCCCCACCAGGTTCACCAGGCCGTCCACCACGTGGTCGTCGAACCAGGCGATCATCCTGGCCGCAGCCTGCGTGGTGCGAATGATGGCCATCTCGTAGAACTCATCCACGTAGTACTTGTTGCGAATCAGGGTGTACAGCGGCTTGGCGGCCTCAATCCAGGCGGCCCGAGTCTCCGGCTTGACCTTCGCATACAGGTACCAGCCCACGAAGATGCCCAGCAACCCGGCCGTGGTCGCCATGCCGGTCACCGTCGCCTCCTGGGCGAACGCGACGGAATGCTCCAACCCCGGCAGGTGCAGGAAGTGCTCCAGGGACTTCATCCACTCGGCATGGGTGAAGTGATAAGGCAGCGCAGCCCAGAACCAGCCCGACAGCGCCGCCGGAATCGCCAGCAGCACCAGGGGGATGGTCATCACCTTCGGCGACTCATGGGCATGCTCGTACAGCTCCTGATCCCGGGGCTCGCCGAAGAAGGCCAGGTACGTGGCACGGGTCATGTAGTAGGCAGTCAGGAAAGCGGTGATGAGAGCCATGGTAAAGGGCAACTTGGCTACCCAGGGAACGCCGGCCAGCGCCTCCGGCTGCCAGGTGTAAGCCGCCAGCAGCACCTCATCCTTGGAGAAGAAGCCGCTGAATCCGGGGAAGCCCACAAGGGCCAGATACCCCACCATCCAGGTGATGAACGTCACCGGCATCTTCTTCCGCAAGCCGCCCATCTTGTGCAGCAGCTGGTTGTGGTGATGCGCTGCGATCACCGAACCGGCGGCCAGGAAGAGCAGGGCCTTGAAGAACGCGTGGGTCACCATGTGGAAGTTGCCGGCGGCCCAGCCTCCCACGCCCATGGCCATGATCATATAACCGAGCTGGGAGATGGTGGAGTACGCCAGCACCTCCTTGATGTCGTGCCGCAGCGTCGCGATGGAGGCTGCGAACAGGGAGGTGAAGGAACCCACGAAGGCAACGGTAATCAGGACCCACTCGGGCACGTTGCCGAAGATCATGAAGCTACGGGCGACCAGGTAGACGCCGGCAGCCACCATGGTGGCCGCGTGGATGATGGCCGAACCGGGAGTGGGACCGGCCATGGCGTCAGGCAGCCAGACGTGCAGCGGGAACTGCGCCGACTTGCCGATGGCACCGGTAAAGATGAAGAAGGCGGCAAGAGCCAGCATCGCAGCCGTGGCCGGATTCTGCACCGCTTCGGGGATTTTCACGGCCAGGCCTTCCCACGTCAGGTCCCGGGTGACCATAAAGATCATCCAGATGCCGAGCATCAGACCGATGTCGCCCACCCGGGTGGTCAGGAACGCCTTGATCTGACCGTACCGGGGCCATTCCTGCTCGTACCAGTGACCGATCAACAGGTAGGAACAGAGGCCCATGATCTCCCAGGAGATCAGCAGCAGGAACAGGTTGTCGGCCAGGACCAACCCCAGCATGCCCAGCGTGAAGAGGTTGATGGCGGCGTAGAAGCGGGTAAAGCGCCGCTCACTGGGCTCGAAGTATCCCTGGGAGTAGACCTGAACGGCGAAGGAAACCAGGGTGACCACCACCAGCATGAGGGCGGTCAGGTTATCCACCATCAGGCCCAGGGAAATCCGATACGGTCCGAAGGGTGCCCAGTCCGCCCAGACCAGGTGCCGGACCGGGGTGGTCAGATAGTTGGCCGCTGCCTCACCGGCCTCGCCGTGACCGGCGACAGCCACCAGCACCGCCAGCGACCAGAGCAGGGCCACGCCCATGCTGGCGGCGCCGACGATCCAGGCGTTTCGCCGGAGGCTCCGCGCAAACATTGCAATGAAGGCCGAGGCGAACAGAGGGAGCGCGGCTATGACCCAAAAGTTGTCGAGAAAGAACTCCACGCGATCTCCCCTCCTAGCCCTTCAGCATGGTGAACTTGTCAACTTCAACGGTCCCCCGGGTCCGCGAGATGCTGAGGATGATAGCCAGCCCCACCGCGGCTTCCGCCGCCGCCACGGTCATCACGAACAGCGTGAAAATCGAGGCCAGGGAGGCCGACTCGGGCGTCTGCGCCCAGTAGTACCGGTTGAAGGTGACCAGGTTAAGGTTGACACCGTTGAGCATAATCTCGATGAACATCAGGATCCGCACGGCGTTGGTCCGGGTGAGGGCGCCCCAGAGCCCGATGCCGAAGAGGAGAGCACCCAGCCCCAGCGGGAAGTAGATCGGTAGGCTCACGCTCACTCCGCCTCCTTCGCCGTCAGGATGATGGCGCCCACCATGGCAATCAGCAGCAGGATGGAAGCCACCTCAAAGGGGATCACGTACTTGGTGAAGAGGGCGGAACCGATGGCCTTCACCGTCGGCAGGCTCTCCGGGGTGATGGCCTCGGGCAGGTTGGCGGCGGCGTAGATGTAGCACATGAACGCCGCGAAGATGCCGCCCACCACCAGGACCAGCGGATCTGACTTCATCCACAGGGGCCCCCGGGTCTCGCGGTCTTTCCGGATCTCCGCCAGACCCGAGAGCATGATGGCAAACAGGATCATGGTGGTAATGGCGCCGGTGTAGATCAGGATCTGGATCGCGGCGACGAACTCCGCCTCCAGGAGTAGGAAGACACCGGCCACAGCGGTAAAGGAAAGTGCCATGAAGAGGGCCGCGTGGGTGATCAGGCGCGAGGTGACCATCTTATAGGTCGAGCCCAGGGCCACCAGGGCAAGGATGAGAAATGCGATGGACTCGCCGCGCGTGAGGAGGGTAAGTGCGGACACGACTAGTTGGCCTCCTCCCCATCTTTTTTCGCAGCCTCGTCCTGAGCGGTCTGTTCAGGACGCTGGAACTGCGGCTTCAGGGTCGGCTCGTAGCCCTTGGGCAGCGGCGGCCGGCCCAGATATCCGTTGACATCCTGAATATCATCTTCGGTGGCATTGGTCAGTTTGTGGAAGACCCACGGCGGCGTGTCACCCTTCTTCTTTACGCTCGGATCCTCGGCCGAGGAGTACTTCAGACCCATGCGAAGCAGATCCTCGAACTCGAAGACCAGGTTCTCGGGGTGGATCTTGCAAAGCTCGTAGTCATACCCCATGACCAACGAGTCGAAGGGACAGGCCTCCACACACAGGTTGCAGAGCATGCACCGGGACATGTCGATGGCGTACCGGTCGACCACCTTCTTCTTGGTCTCCGGGTCCTGGTGCCACTCCAGGGTGATCACCTTGGGCGGGCAGGCTTCCACACACTGTCCGCAGGAGGTGCACTTGTACTCGCCGGTCCGCAGGTTCGTCTTCAGCAGCGGAATACCCCGGAACCACGGTGGGATGTTGGGATCCTTCTGCTCCGGGTACATCACGGTGATGGGGGGACGGAAGACCATCTCCCGGAACGTGATGCCCATGCCGGTCAGGAAGGACTTCCCCGCGCGCCACGCCTCTCCGAGGTAGCTAGCAATACCCACTGGGAAACGTCACCTCCTTAGGTCCAGAGGCCCAGCAGTCTGATGGTGATGGCACCCAGCTTGATGGGGAGGCCATCCCACTGAATCGCAGCGTACTTGAGAATACCCGTCAGGAAGATATTAAAGAGGGAAACCGGCAGCAGGAACTTCCAACCCAGGTCCATCAGCTGGTCGATGCGGACACGCGGCAGCGTCCAGCGAATCCACATCCCCAGGAAGATCAGCACGTAGATCTTAAACACAAACCAGAACATGCCGGTGATGGCGGCCCAGACGCCCTGGTCCAGGAAGGCAATGGCGTCGCCGGCGCTGATCATCGCATTGCCGATGGGGTTGGGCAGCGCACCAAAGATGTTCAGGACGTTGCCGAGACCCCAGAGCACATCCGGAATGCTGGGACCAGACCAGCCACCCAGGAACAGGGAGGCTGCGATGGCCGCCCAGCCCACCTGGTGGACGTACTCGGCCACCATGAAGAAGCCCCAGCGGAATCCTGAATACTCGGTGTGGTATCCTGCCACCAGCTCGGACTCGGCCTCGACAAGGTCGAAGGGCGTCCGGTTCAGCTCAGCCAGCGAAGCGATCAGGTAGACGATGAAACCGATGATCTGCGGGAAGAGGAACCAGCCAAAGACGCCCCGCTGATCCTGGATCATCACGATGTCGCTGAGGCGCAGGCTGCCGGCCATCATCACGACGCCGATGATAGAAAGCACCAGCGTCACTTCATAGGAGATCATCTGGGCGGCGCCGCGCATGGAGCCCAGCAGGGAATACTTGTTGTCGGAGCCCCAACCGGACATGAAGACGGCGATCACGTCGAAGCCCGTGATGGCCGCGATATAGATGATGCCAATATCCAGGTCCATGGCCGTCCCGCCGTTCCAGAACGGGATGATCAGCCAGACCAGGATGGCCGGCAGGAAGCTGACGAAAGGAGCCAGCAGGTAGAGCGGGCGGTCGACGTTGTTGGGGTCAATAAACTCCTTCACAAACAGTTTAAACAGGTCCGCGATGGGCTGGATCCATCCCCACAGGCCCACGCGCCAGGGGCCCAGGCGGTTCTGAATCCATGCGGAAATCTTCCGGTCCAGCATCAGGACCACTGCAAAGTTGGCCAAGGCCCAGATCAGGATCAGCGTGCCCTTCCCCAGGCCGATGAGCCACGTCTGCAGCAGCGGCGGGAGGCTCTGCCAAAACGCCACCATCGTTACCGGTCCACCTCCCCGAGGACGATGTCAATAGACCCCAGAATGGCGATGACGTCCGCCACCTTGTGCCCCGGGCAGAGGAGCGGCATCAGCTGCAGGTGGGTAAAGCACGGCGAACGCCACTTCACCTTGTAGGGGTTCGGGCCGCCGTCAGATACGATGTAGCAGGCCACCTCGCCGCGGGAGCCCTCAATCCGGTGGTAGACCTCGCCCTTGGGCGGCTTCAGCACCCGCGGAACCTTCGCCATCACCGGACCGGGGTTCTCAGCCAGCCATTCCAGGCACTGCTTGATGATCCGGCAGGACTGCTCCATCTCCTTGATCCGGACTACCCAGCGGTCGAAGCAGTCGCCGTTGGTGCCGACAGGGACGTCGAACTCCAGCCGGTCGTAGATCAGGTAGGGCCGGTTCTTGCGCAGGTCCCATTTCACGCCGGATCCCCGCAACACCGGGCCGGATGCGCCGTAGGCAACGGCGTCCTCCGCGGAGAGGACCCCCACGCCCTGGGTGCGATACTGGAAAATCCGGTTGTTGGTAACGAGCCCGTTCCACTGGGGGATCACATAGCTTTCGATATAATTGACAAACCCCCACAGGGTCTTATCGGCCTTGTCTTCCCCGTCGCTGGGGCTGCCGATGATGCCCTCGGGAAGGTCGTTGCGGACGCCGCCGATCCGCAGGTAGTTGTATAGCTGACGCGCGCCGGTGATTTGTTCGAACAGGGAATAGGCCTTCTCGCGGTCCCGCCAGCAGTACAGGAACGGCGTCATGGCGCCCACGTCCATGGCCCAGGCGCCCAGCGCCAGCAGGTGAGAAGTAATCCGCTGCAGCTCGTTCATCATGACGCGGATGTACTGCGCCCGCTCCGGGACCTCGATGGCGCCCTGGAAGAGTTTCTCAACAGCTTCGACATAGCAGGTTTCGTTGGTGATGGCCGAGAGGTAGTCCGTCCGGTCCGTATACGGAATGACCTGCGTGTACGTCTTCGACTCCGCCAGCTTCTCAAAGCACCGGTGCAGGTAGCCGATGTCGGGCTGGCACCAGGTCACCGTCTCACCGTTGAGCTTCACCATCAGGCGGAGCACGCCGTGCGTGGACGGATGCTGCGGCCCCATGTTAATCAAAATTTCTTGCGCCTGCTGTTCCATCGGTTTCACCTCCACCGCGCCTTACTCGCTATCCCGGAAACCCTTCCGCACAATCCGGGGACGCTTCGGCCGCTTGTCGACGAAATCCTTCAGCAGCGGATGGCCGCCCTGCCAGTGGTCCGGCAGGAGGATACGGCGGAGGTTGGGATGACCCTCAAAGCGGATGCCGTACATATCGTAGGTCTCCCGCTCATGCCAGTCCGCACCGGGGTACAACTTGGCGATGCTGGGAATGGTGGCCCCTTCGCGGGGCAGGTCCACTTTGATATGGATGGTAACCGCTCCAACCTCAGCGGGGTCAATCCGGCAGAGGCTGGTGACCAGCGTCAGCCGGTCCATCCAGTCGATGGCGGTGACCACGGAACAATATTTGTATCCCGCCTCATAACAGCACCGGACGGCTTCCTCGTACTGCTCCTTGGGGACCAGTACCTCCACGTCGCCGTTGACCAGAGTGCCGAATTGGGCGTCCGGAAACTTTTCCTTAAGAAAGTCCAAACGGACACACCCCCTGGGGAATTAGAGCGCTGCGGACAGATCCCACGACCCGGGAGAACACCGAAAGGCCCTCCCCCACAGGGGCAGGGCAGCACGTGTTACACCCAGCGGAGGACACCCTTTTTGTACGCGTAAAACAGACCGATGGCGAGGATGAACAGGAACAGGAGCATCTCCACGAGCCCGAACAGACCCAATCCCTGGAAGACCACGGCCCATGGATAGAGGAAGATCGCTTCCATGTCGAACACGAAGAAGGTCAGCGCGAACACGTAGTACCGGATGTTGAAGTTGATCAGAGCACTCTCAAAGGGCACCTCGCCGCACTCGTAGGTCTCCTGCTTTTCACCCTGGTTGGGGTTGTGGGGAGAGAGCTTGCCCACGATCCAGAAGGTGCCAAGCATGAAACCTACCGCCACGATCATCGTGGCCAGAATGTCGATGTACGAGTAGTTCACTGAGGTGCGTCTCCTTTCCGCCGGAAGGTCGAACTGGTCATGACCAGCCAGATCCGCAACCTATAGACTATTCGTCGACTAAAGCATCACGCCCATTATACCTTCGGCTCAAAGACAGCGTCAACCAAACCGCTGCGCCGGCACCCCACCCACGGAGGTGGCACTTTATGGTACAAGAGGCAGGGTCAGGACCCTGCCTCGCATATTTGCTACCCCTTGGTGATCAGCCCCCGCTTACCGGTCTTGAGCATCTCCTGAATCTCCAGGAACGCCTGAAGCAGGGCCTCCGGGCGGGGCGGGCAGCCCGGGACGTACACGTCCACGGGGACCACCTTGTGAACGCCGTCTACCACGTTGTAGGTGTCCCAGTAAGGACCGCCGTTGCAAGCGCAGGCACCCATCGCAATGACGAACTTCGGATCCGGCATCTGTTCGTACAGCCGCCGCACCACCACGGCCATCTTTTCATTGACCGTGCCGGCCACGATCATCACGTCCGCCTGCCGCGGTGTGGCGCGCATGGCTTCCGAACCCAACCGAGCGATATCATACTTGGAAGCGCAGGTGGCCATCATCTCGATGGCGCAACAGGCGATACCAAAGCTGAGGGGCCAGGTGGAATTTCCGTACCCCCACCCCAGGATCTTTTCGATCACAGCCGGAAGCTTTCCGACTATGACATTTTGGTCAATATCGACATCGGTCTCGACGACCGGATCATTCAACCAATCTAGTTCCCGGACCGGATTCTTGCCCACCAGAACCACCTCCCTCTCCGGTACCCGCAAGGCACACAGTGCTCTGGCAGCCGCGATGCATGCCACGCTCATTATACTGTTGCGTTTCCGATACAGTCAACGACATCTACCCTGGGAGTATTTGCTCTGGCACCTTGTGAGAATGGCAATCCGCTATGGGTCCGATTCTATTTCCTCATGGGAGTAGGAACCTTCCAGGGCAGGGAAAACAGGCCCCTTACACCCGCTCCGCATACGCGCGGTACAGGGCCAGCGCCACCGGCCCCGGGCGCCCATCGCCCACCGGCCGGCCGTCGATCTCCACGATGGGCATCACCTCCGACGTGGTGGAGGTGATCCAGACCTCGGAGCACCGGGAAAGGTCCTCCACCGGAATGCCCTCCTCCCGCACGGAATACCCCAGTTCCCGGGCCAGGTCCAGAACCACATCCCGGGTGATGCCCCGCAGGATGTAGTTGCAGGCCGGATAGGTGCGAATTTCGCCGTCCAGCACAGCAAACAGGTTGGAGCTGCTGCCCTCGATGGCGATGCCGTCCCGGACGAAGATCGCCTCATAGGCCCCGGCCTCCGCCGCCTGCTGCTTGGCCAGGACGTTGGGCAAAAGCGCCACGCTCTTGATATCGCACCGGGCCCAGCGCTGATCCGGCACGGTGATCGCCTTGACGCCGCGGCGATTCAGCTCCGGGTGGCCGGTAAACTCCCGGGCAATGACCAGCACGGTGGGGCGAACCGGCTCCGCCGGGAACGCATGGGTGCGGGGACTGTAGGCGCCCCGGCTGATCTGGATGTAGATGGTGGCTTCCGTCAGCCCATTGAGGGCGATCAGCTTCGCGGCCACCTGCCTCAGTTCATCCAGATCCGGTTCCGGCAGGCGGATCGCCCGGGCGCTCCGCTGCAGCCTCTTCAGGTGCTCCTCCATGCAAAAGGGCCGCCCCCGGTAGACCCGGATGACCTCGTAGATGCCGTCGGCTAGCAAAAAGGCCCGGTCTTCTACCGGGATGGCAGCCTGCTCGTAGGGCAGAAACTGACCGTTCAGATAGACGGTAAGCGCCACGACCTTCGTCTCCTCTCTAAACCCTGCCATTTCATGAACCTGCTTTTCCCTTACGGTATCACACCCGGCGCATCACTTCAATGACGAATGGCCGTCCGCCCGGGCAAGTCGGATGGGCTGCCGCCTCACCCGGGCGAATGGCCATCGGTTTGGGCAGATGAAGCTGTACCTCGTTACTGGACGGCCTTGGCCAGGGCCTGCTCCAGGTCGGCGATGATGTCGTCCACATTCTCGGTGCCGATGGAGAGGCGGACGGTCTCAGGCCGCACCCCTGCCGCCAGCTGCTCCTCCTCGGTAAGCTGCTGGTGCGTGGTGGTCGCAGGATGGATAGCCAGGGACTTGGAGTCGCCCACGTTGGCCAGGTGCGTGAAAAGCCGCAGGCTCTCGATGAACCGACGGCCGGCCTCCGCGCCGCCCTTGATGCCGAAGCTCAGGATCGCACCCGCGCCCTTGGGCAGGTACTTCTTGGCCAAGTGGTAGTACGGGCTGGTCTCCAGGCCCGGATAATTCACCCACAGCACGTTGGGGTGCTCCTGCAGGTACTTGGCCACCGCCAGCGCGTTGCTGCAGTGCCGCTCCATCCGCAGGTGCAGGGTCTCCAGGCCCTGCAGGAAGAGGAAGGCATTGACCGGCGACAGCGAGCCGCCCAGATCCCGCAGCAGGCTCACCCGGGCCCGCAGGATGTAGGCCTCCCGACCGAGGTCGGCAAACCGCAGGCCGTGGTAGGCGGGATCCGGCTCGGTATACAGCGGATGCTTCCCCGTGGACCAGTCGAACTTGCCGCCGTCCACGATGATGCCGCCAATGACGGTGCCGTGGCCGCCGATGAACTTGGTGGCGGAGTGAATGACAATGTCAGCGCCCCACTCCAGCGGACGGCACAGATACGGAGTGGCAAAGGTGTTGTCGATGATCAGCGGGATGCCGTTGTCGTGGGCCACCTTGGCGACCGCCTCGATGTCCAGCACGTCGATGGCCGGGTTGCCGATGGTCTCCGCGTAGATGGCCCGGGTCTTGGGGGTGATGGCCTTCCGGAAGTTCTCCGGATCGGAGGGATCCACGAAGTGGACCTTGATGCCGAAGCGCGGCAGGTTATGCGCCAGCAGGGCGTAGGTGCCGCCGTAGAGGTTGCTGGAGGCCACGATCTCATCGCCGGCCTGGGCCAGGTTCAGGATCGCGTACAGCTCCGCGCACTGCCCGGAGGCCACCGCCAGGGCGCCCACGCCCCCCTCCAGGGCAGCCACCCGCTTTTCAAACACGTCGGTGGTAGGGTTCATGATGCGGGTGTAGATGTTGCCGGGTTCCTGCAGGGCAAACAGCCGCGCCGCATGTTCGGTGTCCTTAAAGGCGTAGGACGTGGTCAGGTAAATGGGAACCGCCACCGCACGGGTGGTGGGATCCGGCTCCTGTCCGGCGTGGATGGCAAGGGTCTCGATCTTGTACTCAGCCACTCTGCCCACACTCCTTTGTTGCCCGAATCTTGCGTAGCGATGTTGATGCCATCCTATCACACAAACCGCCCATCCGCGCCGGATTGTACTCATAAATGAGAACAGTGCCGGGAATTTCCCGGCACGTAGGCGCCGTCTCCTTATTCGGGCAACGTGACGCAGGCCTCCTCATCGTAGTACAGTTCCCGGCCGAGCTCCACCGGCCCGCTGTAGATGGGCTGGGGCGCCTCGACCAGCTGCAGCCGGTAAACGGTGCTGGTGTAGAAGGCCACGTCCGGCTCCTGAACCGGCACCGGCGCCATCTGGGCCACCGGGTAACCCCGGGCCACAATGTCTTCCAGCAGGTAGTCCTGCCAGGCGCTCCGCATCTCCGTGATGGCATAGCCCATCTGCAGGAGCCCTTGCTGGATCTGCCTCCACTTCCGCCAGGAAGCCTCCAGATAGGAGAGGCCGAAGTAACCGGCGGCGCCTGGCCCCCGTAGCGCTTCGGTGCAGCGGCTCAGGAACAGGAAGATGCCCTTTAACGTCTCCACCGGGTCGGTGAAGAAGACGTCGAACTGGCCCCGCAGATGGGACGGCAGCGCGGTCCGCACGTCGTAGACCTCGGCCTGGAGGTTCTGCCAGCCCCGATCCCGGGCCACCTCCCGGATGAACTGGACGATTCGCTCGTCCACATCCAGGACACAGATGCGGCGGGGTAGCCCCGAGAGGGCCGCGGCGATGCCGGTCAGGTCATCGTCCCCCAGGAGCAGCAGGTCCCGACCGGCCAGGTCGCCGTGCTGTGCCATCAGAGCCAGCCGCAGCACCGTGACCTCGGGGGTAACGTAGCCCTGGTCGAAGTCGCTGGTCGCTCGGGGCCGCAAGGCCGCGATCTCCCGGAACTCCGCCAGGACATGGTCGAAAGGCGGCCGCAGGACGTGCCCGCGCCCCGCACAGATCTCGCAATGTGTATCGGCCACCCGGTCCAGCCCCAGTTCCTCCACCTGCCGGCGCCCCGCCGGGGTGATGACAAAATTGCTGCCGTCGTAGGTCACCAGCTCACTGCTCAGGAGCCCCTGCAAGGCCTCCAGCACCTGATGGGTATGGGCCCTGCCGGCTCGCAGCAGCTCCCAGAAGGATCGAGGACCGAAGTAGAGTGTACGGAGCAAAAGAACCTGGGTACGATGGGCTTCCACAGCAATACCGGTTGATGCCATAGGTACCGCTCCTTCCGCCCTAGAGTTTGATGCCATTTCTTCGAGATTGCTGTTTCAAAGCCTCACATCCAGCAGCAGCCCCTTGATTTCGCCCAGCTTCTCCAGGATCGCCAGCCGGTCCTTTTCGTGGTCCAGCACCATCTGGGCCAGCCGCTCCACCTCCTCATTGACACGGCGAAGCGTCACCAGGGTGCGTTGTTCCCATGAATGAGAATCCCACTCGAGATCCACCCGCACCTGGACCATCTGGCTGGTCAGATCCCGGATCAGTTCCGCCACCGCCATCCGGTACCGCTTCAGGTCCTCCAGGGTGCGCCGCTCGGCCAGTTCGCTGCCGAACTGGTCCAGCCGCTCCAGCGCCCGATCCAGCCGTTCATTCCACTGGGCTTTTCGGGCGGCGGCCAGGCTCTCCCGGAAGGACCCCCGGAGGGCTGGGTCCGCGGGCCGCTCTGACCACTCCCGAACGGGTGCCGTCCGAAGCGGATCGCCTGTCAGCCGGATCCGTTCCATCGATGTCCCCCTCCTTTTCCCGTACGGTCAGGGAAGGGGCTCCTCACCGCGGTTGAGCGCATCCAACACGGCCAGGATCTCCTCGGTAGCCGGCAGGCCCTGTTTCACCCAGGCCACCCGACCTTGCCGGTCCACCACCACGACGGTCCGCTGAATGCCGCCCTGGGGCTTGACCGCTCCGTAGGCCCTGGCCACCTCCTTATCGGGGTCCGAACAGAGGGGAAACGTGAACCCCGAAGAGGCTGCCCACTTCTGATGGGACGCGAGACTCCCCGGGTTCACCGCCACCACCTGGGCCCCCCGCTTTTCGTACTCGCTGAGCGCATCTCGGGCCGCGCAGAGCTGCCGGGTACAGCCCGGCGTGTTGTTCCGGGGATAGAAAATCAGCACCACGGCCCGTTCCCCCCGGAGTGCGGAGAGCCGGAAGGGCCCCTGGGTGCTCTCCAGGGTGAAATCGGGCGCCTGGTCACCGACGCGGATCACCAGCTTCCACTCCTTTCGCGTTTGCTGTCGTGCTCCCCTGCCGGGCGCCCTGCCCCGCGAGGCCGTTTTCCCGGGCGTACCGGCACAGGTCCGCCAGGGGGCACCGGCCGCATTCAGGCCGCCGGGCATGGCAGGTCTGCCGGCCGTGATGGATCAGCCAGTGATGGGCCTGGCTCCACTGCTCCCGGGGAATGCAGTCCATTAGCTGCTGCTCCGTCTCCTCCGGCGTCTTGGCGCTGGCCAGTCCCAGCCGGTTGGCCACCCGCAGCACGTGGGTGTCCACCGCGATGGCTGGAATCCCGAAGGCGTTGGACAGGACCACATTGGCCGTTTTCCGCCCAACGCCGGGCAGTTGCGTCAGCTCTTCCAGGGAAGCGGGCACCTCGCCGCCGTACCGCTCCAGCAGCATGCGGCAGGTATCGTGGATGTTGCGGGCCTTGCTGCGCCACAGCCCGCAGTCCCGGATCATCTCGCCGATCTGCTCCGGAGTCAGGGCAGCGAAGTGCTCCGGCCGGTTGTAGCGTGGGAAAATCCGCCGGGTGACAATGTTGACACGGGCGTCGGTGCACTGGGCCGACAGCATGGTGGCAATCAGCAGTTCGAAGGCGTTCCGGTGCTCCAGGGCACACTTCGCCTCCGGGTACATCTGGCTCAGCCGGTGCAGAATCTCTGCCACCGGCACCTGCTGACTGGTCATTCTTTCACCTCAGGAAATAGATTGGGCCCTCATACCACCCCCGTCAACCCTTCCGGGGATCGAAAGCCCGGGCGTATGGGCGTATCATAGGGACAGGGAACATTGCGAGGAGGAAGTGCCATGGCCGATCCCATAGAACCTCACCTCTCTGCCCTGTCCTCCCCGGACCCCGCCCGGCGCCTGGCGGCAGCCGCTGCGCTGGAGCAGGCGCTGCAGGCTGAGCAGGAGAGCGGCCGCACCGACTGGGAGCCGCTTACTGCCCGGCTTTTGCCCGTGCTGATCCGCGGCCTGGGCGACCCGGAGAAGGGGGTGCAGGTGCATACCGCCAACTGCCTGCAGCTGCTGGCCCGCCACTCGGGCGCCGTGATACCGGCCCTGCGCCAGGCCATGGGCGGAACGAACCGCCGGCGGGCCTGGGGAGCGGCCCTGGTGAGCGCCCGCCTCGGCCTCTGGCTGCCGGAAATGCGCCATGCCCTCAGCGACGCCATGAGCGCCCAGGACCGGGACCTCCGCTGGGCCGCCGCTCAGCTTGCCCTGGCACTCGGCTGGAGCCATCCGGAGGCTGTGGAGATGGTGGTGGAGACCCTGCAGAGTCCCGATCCCACCGCCCGAAAGATGGCCGCCTACTGCCTGGGTGGCATGGGGGCCTACACGGCGGTGGAGGCGCCGCTCACGGGTGCCCTGAGGGACCCGCACCGGGAGGTCCGCCGGGCCGCGCTGCTGGCGCTGAACCGGTTGCCATCCCTGTCGCCGGAGGCAATCAGGCAGATGGCCCTGCTGCGCTTCGACCCCGACCCACAGGTCCGCCGGACCGCCGAAGCGGTCACCGGCCGCCGGCGTTAAGGTGTGGCCAGCCCGTGATATTGTCACCCTGAAATCGGTCTGTGAAAATGTCACCTATGAACAAGGTGATGGTGACATTGTCTCAGGCTGAATGGAATCGTGCCATGGTCCTGCAGCGGGTCGTGGAAGGTCAGCTCCTCATCCGCGAGGCAGCTCAGGTTCTGGGGCTCAGCGAACGCCACGTCAAGCGACTGAAG
>DATCKG010000072.1:0-25678 GCA_036562385.1 Symbiobacteriaceae bacterium | reverse complement strand
GTGGCCACCGGTTGGCGGGCCGGTCAGCTCGCGGGAGGTGTAGTGTCATGATTGCCCTGGAAGCCTACGATGCCTGCCTGAAGTGCAACATCTGCGAGCTTCACTGCCCGGTCATGCGCGTCACCCCGGATTTCCCGGGGCCGAAGAACGGTGGCCCGGGCCTGGAGCGGATGCGGGCAGCCGGGAAAGCGGTGGACGAGACAGGGCTGGACCTCTGCCTGGGGTGCCGGACCTGCGAGGTGGTCTGCCCTGCCGGCCTGAGGCCTGCGGAACTGATCCGCAAGGCCAGGGAGGAACAGGTGAAAAAGCGCGGCGGCCTTTCCTTCCGGGATTCGATGCTCTGTCATTCCGAGCGGATGAGCGCGATGGCCTCCCTTATGCCCGGGCTGGCCAATACGATGCTGAAAACCGGCTGGGTTCGGGCTCTCATGGACAGCGCGGTGGGCATCGACCGCCGCCGAGCCATGCCGCAGTACGTGGCGGGCAATTTCCGGTCCTGGTTTGCTCACCGGCCGAATCCGTGGCGGGATCAGCCGGCTCCCAACGGCAAGGTGGTGTACTTCCACGGCTGCAGTGGCAAGTACATCGAGCAGCAGGTGGCCAAGGACGCCGTGGCGGTGTTGGAGCACAACGGGTTTGAGGTGATCCTGCCCGAACAGCGGTGCTGCGGGCTCCCCCTCATGGCCAACGGCGCCACCGACGAGGCGATGGAGTGGGCCCGGTACAACGTGGAGCAGTTCCTGCCCTACGCCCGCCAGGGTCTGCCGATCATTTTCACCTCCACCACCTGCTCGCTGATGTTCAAAGACGACTATCCGCGCCTGCTGGGCACTCCGGAGGCCAGATTGGTGGCGGATCACTGCTACGACATCTCGGAGTTCCTGATGATCCTCCACCAGGAAGGCAAGCTGAAGACCGACTTCCGGCCCATGGACGAGGAACTGCCGTACCACCAGCCCTGCCACCAGGCGGTGCAGGGAATTGGCCTGCCGGCGGTGCGCCTGATGCAACTGATCCCCGGCGTAAAGGCGTGGAATCTGGATGCGGGCTGCTGTGGCATGGCCGGTACGTATGGCTTTAAGAAAGAGCGATACGATATTTCCACGGCGGTGGGTACTCCCATGCAGCAGGCGATCATGGCCACCAAGGCCCAAAGGGTCATCTGCGATTGTGAGACCTGCCGCTGGCAGATCGAGCACGTCACCGACCGGAAAGCGGTTCATCCGATTTCGGTGATGGCCGAGGCTTATGGACTCAAGTAAATTCAGGGTTCCTGCCCCCGCCAGGGGGCAGGAACTCTAATTTTGCCGGCAGATACCGCAAGGCGATCCGCAGGTGCCGTCCATCTACCTCCACGTGCTGGACGAGCAGCCGCAGGAGGTGGCGGCGCTCGTGCTCGGAAAGCGCAGCCCAGGCTTCCCCGGCCGGAGGGAGATCTTGCCGAGCGCCCTCCAGCCGCCGGAGTCCTTCCTCCAGTGCGGCGAGGGATCGGCTCAGTGTCATCCGGTGGTTCCGCAGGGATTTCTCCTCCGCGGCCAGTTCCTCCAACCGGGCCTGGACCGCTTCGGGCTGCAGCCGCCCTTGCTCCAGCCAGGTAAAGTACGACCGGCGCAGCCCTGCAATGTCTGCGAGCCGCTGCTCTGCCTCAGCCAGGGCCACCTCGATTCCCTGGCGCCGGCGGAGGGCCGCCTCCCGAAGGCGCTGCAGCAGCGCATCGGGCTCGGTCCCCAGCACGGCCAGGGCTGTGGCCACCACCTGGCTTTCCAATTCATCAGCCCGCACCGGCGGCAGCCCGCAGGCTTCGGGACCCGCCTCTCGTTCCCGGAGGCACCGGTAGTAGCGGTACCGCCCGCCCGGGCCGGAACGCTTGATGCCGCAGGCAGAGCCGCAGCGGCCGCATCGGAGCAGCCCGGTGAGCAGAGCCCGGCCTTTCCGGTCCGAGCTGTGCACGTGCCGCTGAGCCCGCAGCTTCTGCAGTTCCGCATACTCCTCGGGTGCGATGATGGCCGGCGGGCTTTGGCCGGGAGCGGAGAGGAGCCACTGCTCCCGGGGCAGGCGCCTGGATCCGCCGCCGGTGGTGCGGCCATAGGCGTAGATCCCTGCGATGATGGGATTGGTCAGCACCCGGGCCACGTGCTGGGCCTGCCAGAGCCGCCCGCCCCGGAACCGGCAGCCCTCCTCGTTGAGGCGCAGGGCGATCTGGCGGTCCCCGGCGCCGGCCCTGTACAGCTCGCAGATCCGCCGGATTACCGCCGCCTCCTCCGGCACGACCGCAAAGATGGTGCCCCGACCATCCGGGGCAGGGACCAGCCGGAACCCGTAGGGCGGCCGGTGGCCGGCGTTGCGCCCTGCCTCGGCCCTGGCGGCCTTGCCGCTCCAGGTGCGCTCGGCGATGCGGCGCCGCTCGAATTCCGCGAACATCGCCAGCAAGCCGAAGACCATCCGGCCGAAGTCCGTGAAGGTGTCAAAGGGCTCGGAGATGGACTTGAGGACCACTCGGCGCCCTTCGGGAGCCTCGTCCTGCCACTCGCCCAGGCACAGGTTCACCATGTCCCGGAGGTTCCGGGAAAGGCGGTCCAGCTTCGTCACCAGCACGCAATCCACCAGCCCGGACCGGGCGTCGGCCCTGAGGCGGGCCATGGCCGGCCGGTTCAGATCCTTGCCGGACCAGCCATCGTCCACGTAGAAATGCTCCCGGGTCAGGACCACGCCGTAGGCCTGGGCGAAGTGCTGAATCTGCTGGATTTGGGACTCGATGGAGGTGCCCTCCTCGGCCTGCTCATCGGTGGAGACCCGGACATAGCCCCGGGGCGCCCGATAGCGACGAAGGTCGAAGGCCGAAGGCGCGGCGGTCCGAGACCACCGGCCGGCGTCGGTCATCGGTGTGCGCCTCCCGGCGGCTCCTCTTCGCCATCCGGCCAGGCCGCCTCTGGAGTCAGCGAGAGCACTCGGGCCAGGGCCAGGGCCCACAGGTCCAGGGCTTTTTCCCACGCGGCGCGGTCCTTACCGGCCGCGGCGGTGACGGCCCGAAAGTAGGGCCGGCGTGCAACCTGTACCGACATGCGCCCACCTCCCTAGCGGAAGGTATGCGCGCGGCCAGGGTGTAAACCCCTTTTGGGTTCGGACGGGACGCTCATCGAGGTGAGTGACGGAACCATTGTCCTGCCCCGGCGGGAACGCACCCGGCTGATCCACATGGCGCGGGAGATGGGCTTCGAAGTCATCACGGAAGTGGGAAAGAAGGTTTCCGGTGCGGCGCTGAACCCCCGGGAGGCAGCCGCTGTCATCCGCGCGGACCTGGCGGCAGGGGCCCGGAAGGTAGTGGTGGAGGGGCGTGAATCCGGCCGCGGCGCCGGGCTTTACGGACCCGACGGGGAGATCCGGACAGGGGACCTGGAAATCCTGCTGGAGCAGGTGTCGGACCCAGGGGTGCTGATGTGGGAAGCTCCCTTGAAGCCGCAGCAGGAGGCCTGGATTCGGCGATTCGGCCCAGATGTGAACCTTGGTAACATTCCGCCCGGCGAGGTACTGGCGCTGGAGGCGCTACGCCGGGGACTGCGGAGTGACACGCTGCGACTTGCCCTTCAGGGTGAATGTGATACGATAGTAGTGCCAGAGAAGCCCCTACTTTGATCGGACTACTGGGAGTGGATTCCGGGATGAAACGGGAACCTGGCGCGCGGGCACGTTACGAGGAGATCGCTCAGGATCTGGCCCGGAAGATCGCCTCTGGTGAGGTAAAGGAGGGCACCCGTATCCTCGGCCGCTCCAGCCTGGCGGGGACGTATCAGGTGTCGCCGGAGACCATTCGCCGAGCGGTGGCGATCCTACACGAGCGGGGGATTGTAGAGTCCATGGTTGGCAGCGGCATCCGGGTGTTGTCGCAGTACCGGGCCATGGAGTATCTGGAGTCGGTGCAGGCCCGCAACCGCCTGGAAGAAGGGGCGCGGCAACTCCGGCAACTGCTGAAAGCCCGTAGGGAACTGGATCGGCAGATCGAGGAACTGCTGGACCGGCTGCTCACCCAGGTGACGGGTGCTTTGGGGTCCCGCCATGTGGAGGAGATCACCGTCAAGCCTGATGCGTGGGTGGTGGGCCGTTCCCTCGGATCCATCAAGCTGCGCAGCCGCACCGGTGCCACCGCGGTGGTGGTCACCCGGGAGGACGAAGGCGACATCTTTTCCCCGCCGCCGGATATGGAACTGGCCGCAGGAGACGTGATCACGATTACGGGCACGGAAGATGCCCGGGCCCGGGCAAGGGATATTCTGGGCGCTACGACGCCCCCGCCGGACATGGCCTGAGCGGCGACGTACAAGAACGTATCCGATGCATGCGTGTGCCCCAGGGAGATGCGTCCCTGGGGCACCGCCGTTTTTATGCGGGTTGCTCGGGCATGGGCAACGGCATCTGGGGCATGGGCGTCTTTCGTTTCCTGCCCAGTATCGTTGCGCAATAATGGCGAGTTCTACAAAACCCTGGAAGCTTGACGACCGACAACTTATAACCATATAATAAAGTTGTCGGTTACATATATTCTAGGCGAAGTTTTCCATCGGAGTAAGGAGGTGGTGTGGGGTGGTCCGATTTGAACACGTCAGCAAGGTCTTCCCTGACGGCACCAAAGCCGTGGATGATATCAACCTGGAAGTGGAGCGGGGCGAGTTTGTCTGCCTGATTGGACCTTCGGGTTGCGGAAAGACGACCACCCTGAAAATGGTCAACCGCCTGTACGAGCCGACATCCGGTACCATTACCATCAACGGCCGGAACATCATGGACATCAATCCGGTGGAACTTCGCCGTTCGATTGGGTACGTGATTCAGCAGATAGGGCTGTTTCCCCACATGACCATTGCCCAGAACGTGGAGCTGGTGCCCCGGCTGCTGGGCTGGGACGCGGAGCGGCGCCGCCGGCGGGTGGACGAGCTGCTGCCGCTGGTGGGACTTTCCCCGGCCCGGTATCGGGACCGGTATCCCCGGGAACTGTCGGGGGGCCAGCAGCAGCGGGTGGGGGTGATCCGGGCCCTGGCGGCCGAGCCTGACCTGATCCTGATGGACGAACCCTTCGGCGCCCTGGACCCGATTACCCGGGAAACGCTGCAGGACGAAGTGAAGCGGCTTCAGAAGCAGCTCAGAAAGACGGTCATTTTCGTGACCCATGACATGGACGAGGCCATCAAGCTGGCGGACCGGATCGTGGTGATGAAAGACGGCCGGATCCACCAGGTGGGTACGCCGGAGGAGATTCTGCGGCACCCCAAGGACGAGTTCGTGGCCCAGTTCATCGGCCGGGACCGGCTGGTCTCCAGGCCGGACCTGCTGACGGTGGCTGAAGTGATGATCCGGCATGTGGTGACCACCCGGCCGGAGACCGGTCTGGTGGAAGCGATCAATCTGATGAAGCGGAAGCGGGTAGATTCTCTGGTGGTTACCGACGAGGAGAACCGCCTGCTGGGGATCGCCACCGCCCGGGCCTTTGAAGCCGCCCGCCACTCCAGCGCCCGGACCGTGGCCGACGTCATGCAGGATGCGCCGGCCACCATCCGGCCGGACGAATCGGTGCAGGTTGCGCTGGAGCAGATCCTGCGGGACAAACTGGACTACCTGCCGGTGGTGGATGAGGACGGCTTCCTGCAGGGGCTGATCACCCGCACCAGCCTGGTGGATGTCCTCTCCCGGGCGTTCTGGCAGGGGGCGAGTGCATGATGAAAGCCTTCTTGAACTTTCTGGTGCAGCGGTATCCGGAGGTGCTGAGCGCCACCGCACAGCACCTCTGGCTCTCGTTCATCAGCGTGGCCCTGGCGGTGCTGGTGGCCGTGCCGCTGGGCATCTGGCTGACCCGCCATCCCCGGCTGGCGGAGCCGGTCATGGCGGTGGCCGGCATCCTGCAGACGATTCCGTCCGTGGCCCTGCTGGGATTCATGATCCCGCTGCTGGGCGTGGGCGCCACCCCGGCCATCACGGCCCTGTTCCTGTACACGCTCCTGCCCATTCTGCGCAACACCTACGTGGGCATTCGCAGCGTGGATCCCGCCGCGGTGGAGGCGGGGCGAGGAATGGGCATGACCAATACCCAACTGCTGCTGATGGTGGAACTTCCCCTGGCGCTGCCTGTGATCATGGGCGGCGTACGGGTGGCGACGGTCCTGATCATCGGCTGGGCAACCCTCGCCGCCTTCGTGGGCGCCGGAGGGCTGGGTGACCTGATCGTCACCGGCCTGAGCCTCAGCCGGACGGAGATGATTTTCGCCGGAGCCATTCCGGCGGCGCTGCTGGCCCTGGTGGCGGACCGGGGGCTGCGGTGGGTGGAATGGCGGCTGACCCCCGGCCATACGACCCGGCCTGCACATAGCTGAGAATCGGGGGCGAAACGATGCGTCGAATCTGGAAACTGATGACGGTGACCCTGGTCATGCTTCTCGCCGCGGCCTGCTCCAAGGGCGGGGCGGAGAACAAGATTGTGATCGCGGCTCTGAATTTCTCGGAGCAAGAGATCCTGGCACACGCTCTGAAGCAGTACATCGAGGCGAAGACCGACCTTCAGGTGGAGCTGAAGACCGGTCTGGGCGCCAGCGCCATGAGTTTCGCTGCCATGCGGAACAACGAGGCGCAGATCACCGCCATTCGGTACGTCGGCACGGACCTGACGGGCGCGCTGAACGTCCAGGAGCCGATCCGGGATCCGGACGAAGCCTTCCGGATGGTGAAGGAGGGCTTCCAGGAGCAGTTTGACATGACCTACTTTGACCCGTACGGGTTCGAGAACACCTACGCCTTCGCGGTGCGGCGGGAGACCGCGGAGAAGTACGGCCTGAAGACCGTGTCGGACCTCGCGAAGGTGGCGTCCCAGTTCAACCTGGGAGTCGACACCACCTGGCTCGACCGGCCGGCCGACGGATACCAGGCCTTCATCCAGACCTATGGATTTGAATTCGGCAAGGTGACCCCGATGGACATCGGCCTGGTGTACAAGGCGTTGGCCGACGGAAAGATGGACGCGGTGCTGGCTTACTCCACTGACGCCCGGATCCGGGAGTTCGACCTGGTGATCCTGGAGGACGACAAGCACTTCTTCCCGCCGTACCAGGGCGCTCCGGTGGCCCGTAACGACGTGCTGGAGAAGCATCCGGAGCTGAAGGACCTGCTGCAGAGCCTGGCCGGCACCATCTCCACCAGCGAGATGACCGAGATGAATTACGAGGTGGACGTGCTGGGCCGGGAACCGGCGGACGTGGCCCGTGACTTCCTGATCCGGAAGGGGCTGATTGAGGGATGATGGATTTTTTCCAGTACCTGGTCCGCATCAGCCCCACCCTGCTGCAGCGAGCCAGTGAACATCTGGCGATGACGGCCAACGCCGTGGGGTTGGCCCTGGTAGTGGGTGTCCCCCTGGGCGTCCTGATCGCCCGCAGGCCATGGTTGTCCCACTGGGTCCTGGGGCTGTGCAACACGATTCAAACCATCCCGATTCTGGCCTTTGTCGGCATGTTGATTCCGCTCACGGGGCTGGGCACCACCACGGCGGTGATCACCCTCTTCGCGTACAGCCTGCTGCCCATCATTCAGAACACCTGCACGGGACTGAAGCAGGTGGACAGCGGGATCATCGAGGCCGCCCGGGGTATGGGCATGACCCGCATGCAGATTCTGCGGCTGGTGCAATTGCCCCTGGCCCTGCCGGTGATGGTGACCGGCATCCGGATCGCCACGGTGATGACCCTGGGCAGCGCCAGCATCATGTCCCTGGCAGGCGCCGGGGGATTGGGCCAGATCATCTTCACCGGGATTTCCCGGGTCAACGACCAGATGGTCCTGGCCGGTGCCCTGCCGGCGGCCCTGCTGGCGGTGCTGGCGGACGTGAGCCTCGGGTGGCTGGAGAAAAAGCTGACACCGCGGGGCGTCCGGCTGGAGCCGGTCCGGGCCAGCCGAACGGCGGCGGCTTTGGAGCAGGAGACGGCGGCGGCAGCGAGCTGAGGAAGGGTGCCTTGCGCCGACGAAAGCCGCCTTCTATCATGAAACATGCAGACGGGAGAAGCCCGGCTTTTGCCGGGCTTCTCGTGTGTCGAAAACCATCGCAGCAGGGGTGGCGTGCGAGTTATGACCTACGAACGCTGGCTTCGCTTGTGGTTGGAATATGGAACGCCTTGGACCATATTTGCTCTCTACCTTTTGGTTGCCTGGATCACTTCCGGGTGGGCAGTGCGGGTCCTGCGGGGCATGGTGAGCCGGCTGACCTCGCAGGGTGCCATCCGGTTGGACGAGCAGAAGCTGGATGAGGCCGCCCGCCCGATGCGCTTCGTGGTGCTGATGGCCGGCCTAAGCATGGGCCTGAAGGGGCTGGGAACCCGCCTGCCCGGCCTGGCTCAGACGGCCGAGTTCGACTGGGTGCAGAAAGGCACCGTGATGCTGGTGATCCTGGGGGTCACCCGGCTGGTGAACGGCCTGATGAAGGTGACCCTGGACTGGTATCTGCACAACCTGACCAGCGAGGCCCAGCCCTCCGGGAGCAACGAGCTTCTGCCGCTGATCCGCCGCACCGCATCGGTGGTGCTCTACTTCATCGCTCTCTCCATTATCCTGAAGACCTTCGGCGTGGACATTACCGCGCTGGTGGCTACCGCTGGGGTTGCTTCCCTGGCGGTGGCTCTGGCGGCGCAGGATACGCTCTCCAATATGCTGGGCGGTATCATGATCCTGGTGGACCGGCCCTTCCGAGTGGGCGACGTGGTGGAACTGACAGACGGACGCAAGGGGACGGTGGCGGAGATCGGCCTGCGGTCCACTCGCATCCGGCAGTTCGACGGGAACGCCCTGGTGGTGCCCAACAAGGACATGGCCAACACCAGGATCATCAACTATGCCTATCCAGACCGCTGGACCGTTATCCGCCAGACCATCTCCCTCCCCTGTGATGCCGATGTGGAAAAGGCCAAGGAGACCCTGAAGGCGATCTTGGCCGCTCATCCGGACATATTGAAGGAACCAGCACCAGCCGTCTGGCTGACCGCGATTACCAGCACCTCCCTCGAACTGTCCCTGTCTTGCTGGGTTCGGGACTACGATGACAAGGCACGGGTTACGGACGACCTGAACATGAAGATTCTG
This sequence comes from Symbiobacteriaceae bacterium, assembly GCA_036562385.1. Classification (GTDB taxonomy): domain Bacteria; phylum Bacillota; class Sulfobacillia; order Symbiobacteriales; family Symbiobacteriaceae; genus DATCKG01. Next base: position 16,570 of record DATCKG010000072.1, on the reverse strand, counting down.
CGGACCTTCCGGGACGCAGGGATACAGATCGCCGTGTCGCCGATATCGTGACGGAAGTGCCATGCCGGTCTCCAACGGTTCGTGCTATAATACCACGTAGTCGCTCTCAAAGCGGCTCACGCTCTCCTTGGGCCAGGCTGTAGCGGTGCGGTCTGATCCAGGGAGAGTCGGGAAGGGGCAGGCGAGGTGGCGAGCCGTCTGCCCGGGAACGATGGGAGGTGGCGAGCCCCATCGTTCCATGCAGGGGGCGATACGTCGCCCCCTGCACTCGCGTTGGCCGCAGGCAGGGTCATCTTCCATTCCGCCTACGTAACGTGGGGAGAGGGAGGTGACCTTGCTTTGTTTATTCATAAGAAGGAACTGCTCCGGCCGGTAAAGGTGCTCCAGCCCGATCCCCGCTGGGGGCAGTTAATTCTGGAGCAGTACGCCGGACAGGACTCGGAGGCCACGGCGCTCAACACGTATCTGACCCAGCGGTTCAACACCAACATCCCGGAGATCCGGGACCTGCTGGAGGACATCGGTACCGAGGAGATTTCCCACTGGGAGATGGTGGCGGAGCTGGCCCGCCAGCACGGCGTCGTGGTGAAGATGCGGGATGCGGCCGGCAATGACTGGTCCTCGCGGTACGTAGACATCACCGGCAACATCATCACCGACCTGTACAGCAACATCGCTGCCGAACTGCGGGCGCGGGACCTGTACATGCACCTGGCCAACGTGGTGCAGGATCCGGGGAGCCGGGACACCCTGATTTTCCTGGGCAACCGGGAAGAAGCCCACGCCGCGGCCTTTGCCCGGGCCCTGGAATCGATCAAGGGCACCATCGAGCTGCCCAAATCCTGGTTCAAACACCCGTACATCAACGCCAGCCCCGGCACATATCAGCAATTTCTGGACATGTACGCCCCTCAGCCGGCGCCGCCGCCCCTTACCTATCCGCCGCAGTTTCCCTATCCGCACCCGCCTCAGTATCCGCCGCAGGAGACGGGCGGGATCCCATAGCGCCCAAAACGCGCGTGCAAAGGCGTTCCGGACCCAGCGGAACGCCTTTTCTGCGCGCTGAGAAACACGATCGAATTCCCGCAAGAGGAATGATTGTGTCAATACAGAATATACATTCTCGATGTCAATGGGGTGTCCGAGATCCCGGCTGGGCACCGGACGGGGTTCCGGAACGACGGATTCCGAGCGACGGGAGGGGAATCGATCGTGGGCGAGTGGGACCGTCATGATCCGCCGGGCGTGCGGCGGCATCTGGAATATCCGCGCATTCCGTTGTTCGGGCTGTTGGAGAGGACGGCGGCCGCTTATCCCAACGCGCCTGCTCTTTGGTTTCGGGGGCTTACCATGACATACGGGGAACTGCTCCGGGCGGTCTATCGATGCGCCAACGCCCTGCGGGGACTGGGGGTTCGGGAAGGCGACCGGGTCGCCCTGATGATGCCCAACGCGCCCCAGTACGTGATTGCCTATTACGGGATTCTGAAGGCCGGCGGCATCGTGGCCCAGGTCAATCCCCTGTACGTGGAACGGGAGATCGAACACCAGCTGGTGGACTGCGGCGCCCGGGTGATGGTGGTGGCGGATCACCTCTATCCCAAGGTGGCGGCCGTGGCGCCTAACACCGGGCTGCAGACGGTCCTGGTGGCCCGGATGACGGGCGCAGCGGAGATGGGGCCCGGGGCGATCTCCTTTGAGGAGACGCTCCAAAAAGCTTCCGACGCGGACCCGGCGGTGCCGGTGCGGCCCGACGCGGTGGCGGTGCTGCAGTACACCGGCGGCACCACCGGTGTGGCCAAGGGCGCCATGCTGACCCACGCCAACCTGGTGGCCAACGCCCTGCAGACCCATGAATGGTTCCGCACCAGGCAAAGGCCCCCGGGGGAGCACCGGGTCCTGACGCTGCTGCCCCTGTTCCACTGCTACGGGATGACCTGCTGCATGAACCACGGGATCGTGACGGGCGCCCAGTTGATCTTGGTGCCCCGGCTGGACATCGACGAACTGATGGCTACCATCCGGGAGACCCGGCCCACGTCGTTCCCCGGCGTGCCCACCATGTATGCGGCCGTCCTCTCCTATCCCCGGGCGGACGAGTACGGCGTCTCGGCCATCGAACTGTGCAACAGCGGCGGCGCCCCCATGCCCCTGGAGATCATGCGGCAGTTTGAGGAGCGGTTCGGCGCCACCATTACCGAAGGGTACGGCCTGTCCGAGGCGTCGCCGGTGACGCACATCAATCCGGTGAATGGCCTGCGTAAACCCGGCTCCATCGGCCTGCCCGTGTCCGATACCGACTATAAGATCGTCGACGTGGAGACCGGCACCCGGGAACTGCCGCCGGGGGAGGATGGCGAACTGATCGTCCGGGGTCCGCAGGTGATGGCGGGCTACTGGGGGATGGAGGAGGAGACCCGGGGGGCCCTGCGGGAGTTTGATGGCCAGGTGTGGCTCTACACTGGCGACATCTGCCGCCGGGACGAGGATGGATACGTTTATGTCACGGACCGGAAAAAGGACATGATCGTGGCCGGGGGCTACAACATCTACCCCCGGGAGGTGGAGGAGGTCCTGTACCTGCACCCGGCGGTGAGGGAAGCGGCCGTGGTGGGCGTGGCAGATCCCTACCGCGGCGAGACGGTAAAGGCGTTCCTGGCGCTGAAGCCTGGCCACAGCGTCACCCCGGAGGAATTGGACCGCCACTGCCGCAGACACCTGGCGCCGTTCAAGGTGCCCCGCCTCTTCGAATTCCGGGAGCAACTGCCCAAGAGCGCGGTGGGCAAGGTGCTGCGGCGGGTGCTGGCCGAGGAGGAGCGTCGGAAGCAGTCGGCGGGATAGCCAACACATAAGGGCCCGGCCGCCAGAGGGCCGGGTCCCGCCTTTTCGTGTCCGTGTCGATTCCTACCGGAACACGAGCAGGGAGATCAGCGTGCCGGCGGTCAGTCCCCCCACCAGACCCGCCAGCAGCCAGTAGAACCGCTCCGAGCTCCGAAACCACCGGGAGGCAGAGAAACGCCGCCGCCCCGGTTGCCGCCGTCTGCGCCCCACTCGCCGGCCGCGCCGTTCGTGAATCGGAATCACCTTGGCCAGCGACATACAGCCCACCCCCACCTGTCTGTATAGAACCAGAATAGATGGAACGAACCACCGCGTCAACAGAAATTTTACAAAACGCAGCCAGAGTCTATGAGTCGAAACTAGGGCCGGAGCCCGATTGTTTTGGGGGGCTACCGGGCGGTGAGATACACCCAGGCCGGTACGAGTGCGGAGGCAGCCGCCAGGAGGTAGAGGCCGATGGCTCCCCGGCGAAGACCCTGGCGCCAGGCCCACCGCCCGTAGTTGAAGGTGTAGAGGGCGGCCAGCATCGGAATCCCCAGGCTGGCCACCGCTGTGAAAATCACCATGCTCTCCCTCCTTATTCCGTGCTGAAGGGCGGGCTGATCTGGGTCCCGAAGCGGCGCAGCGTCATCTCCACGGCGATGTCCACTTCTGCGTCCGGATATCGCTCCGGCCACTCGTACGCCAGCCACTCCGGCACGGTGGCGATGCGGCGGGCCACGTAGTACCCAAAGCCAAAGATGTCGGTTCCCCAATCCTGGGTCTTGCGGATGAGCTCCCGCAGGCGCCGTTCCAGATACTTCTCAAAAGCCTCTTCCAACTGTTCCTGCAGTTCCGGCTCGGTGTAATCGATGCCTGACGACGTCTCGAACAGTTGGGCCTCCAGGGCGATCCGCCCGGTGATGCGGGGGTGGGATCCGCTGAGGTCGGCGCTGATCCGGACGGGGCGGCCCCGGCGCACATCCAGGGTGATGTGGTGCTGGGGATCGTTGGGATCCGGGATGGTGAGAATGCCGCGGGCGAACCGCCCCTGGACCATCAGCAGCAGGCGGTTCTCCTCGCCGGTAAGGACCCCTACCATCTTGTCACCCCGGAAGACCGCAGCGCCCACAAACTCCAGATTCGGTCCGCCCTCCCGCGGGAGGCTTCCCGACACCGTATTGGTGTTGTCGGTGCCATCGGTTCTGGTCCGGACGGATGGGGAGTCTTCTGTCTTCAGCGCCGCGTAGTAGGTCACGGGACTGAGGTAGTGGGTGCTGGCGTGGGTTACGAAGTGATGGATCTGCCCGTGGGCCGGCAGCAGCCCGTACTGGCGATAATTGGCAGCAATTTTTTCCAGGTGGCGCTGCGGATTCTGCTCCAGGTCGGAAGTGGCTTTGTTGAGAAACTCCTTCGCGGTGCCTTTGACCACCACGAACAGGTTGGTGCGGCGAAACCCCCGGTGCCGGATCAGGGCATCCATCGCCTGCATGACTCCCTCCCGGGCCAGCTCTTCCCCCATGAACACTGCCGTCGCGTGGTCGACGGAGATCCGGCGGTCGATGTAGCCGCCCAACATTTCGACGGCCGCGGCCACTGTAGGTCCTTCGACGGTAGTAATGAGGTATGGCCGTTCCTTCGAACCGCCGCCACCACCGCCGCGCTCGCTGCTGCCCGCCATCCGGTTGGGAATGGCGATCATTGCGGTGACGGCGAACGCATCCTGTTGTCCCTTATCGATTCCCAGCAGCAGCACAAAGGCCAGCTCCTCCAGCTCAAAGCGGTCCCAGCAGCCCGTGAGCGTCATCGGCAGGAGCAGCAACATCAGCAGTGTGGCCAAGGTCTTACGGCGCACCGACGGTCCCTCCCTTGCGGCGCACCACTGCAATCATCAGCAGCAACAAGGGGATGAGCAGGACCAGGTTGCCCGTTGTCCGGATCCAGTCCCGCTCCAGCCGGAGAACCACCAGGAAGTCCTCCGGGAGCAGCGAGAGGCTGAAGACCAGCACGGCCAGGGGAAAGATCAGGGGGCGGTAGGCAGGCAGACCCAGGCTGTCGGCGATACCGACGGCGGCGGCGTGGAACAGCATGGCGATTCGTACTGCCGCCGCGAAGAACCAGAACATGACGATCAGGGACTCAGTCCGCTGCAGAAACCGCCCGAGGTAGACCAGCCTGGCCAGGGTGAACATCGGAAAGGGCTGCTGGGCTGCATCCGGGGGGCCGAAGATCATCGCCAGCATGGCGGTCACGACCGCACTGGTCACGCCGAACAGCGCAACGCCGATCAGCCCGCTGCTCCGAAGGGCATCCGGGGTCCGGAAGGAGGCGCCCAGGACCAGCAGGGCGACGGCTTCGGCTGTCATGCCCGTATACACGACCCCGGCCAGCGCGGTCTGCTGGAGGCCGTACCCCCAGAAGGGGAAGAGGCGGCCGGGTTCGGCCCGGGGGAGGTTAAAGATCAGCATCACCAGCAGTCCCGTGACGACGATCGGAAACAGGATCTGGGCCGCCCGGGCCAGGGCCTCAAAGCCCCGGTAGGAGGCATACGCGACACAAATCAGCATCACGATGATCAGCATGCTGGGGGGCGTGGCCGGTAGCATGGCGACGATGAAATTTTCGGTGACCTTGCGGATGGTAATGCAGACCGCGGCCAGGAGCCAGGCAGAGACGGCCAGGGTGAGCAGGGTCCCCAGCGCCGGTCCGGTCACCTCCTGGCCGATCTCCCCGAGACCCAGGCCGGGGAAACGTCGGGCCAAAGCGGCCGCGGGCAGGAAGATCAGCAGGGCGGAAGCCGTCATCACCAGGGCCACCTGCCAGGCGGCCGGTCCGCCCACGTCGATCAGAAAGGCCGGGTACTGGAGAAACAGCTTGGCGGCGAGGGAGGCGAACAGCAGAATGACTCCCTCCAGCGCGCCGATGTGTCCTCCCCGGGTGGTCATGGCGACCCTCCCTCCTGCGGGCTGTCGTGGTTCCGTTCGGTTCCGGCCCGGTTCATGGGGTCCCACGGGCGGGTGATGTCAGCTTGCCGCCGCTCGTCCACGGGGCGCACGTGCCGCGGACGGAACTCCATGGTGTAGGCCGGCGGCTGCATCATGGTGTCTTGGGAGCCTTCCATCCGGGGCGCCACCGGGGCCAGATACGGCACGCCCACGCTGCGCATGCCGGACAGGTAAACCACCAGCAGCAGCATGCCGGCAGCCAGCCCGTAGAATCCCAGCACGGCAGCCGCAATCAGCAGGGCGAAGCGCAACAGGCGGATCGCGAAGCTGGCCAGTACGTTGGGCAGGGCGAAGGAGGCCAGCCCGGTGATGGCCACCACCAGGATCAGCAGCGGGCTGACGATGCGGGCCTCCACCGCGGCCTGCCCCAGGATGAGGGAGGCCACCAGTCCGATGGTGGGGCCGATGATATTGGGGATCCGGGTGGCTGCTTCCCGAATCAGCTCAAAGCTGATTTCCATCAACAGGAGCTCCACCAGGGAGGGCATGGGAACCGTTTCCCGGGCTGCTGCGAGAAAGAGCATCAGTTCGGTGGGGATCATTTCGCGGTGATAATTGACCAGCGCGATGTACAGGGCCGGGACGGTCAAGGAGGTAAGGACGGAAGCCAGACGGGTATAGCGGAGAAAGCTGCCGAAGGGGTACCGGAGGTAGTAGTCTTCCGCAGTCTGAAACAGCGACCAGAAGGTGACGGGAAAGATCAGCGCGTGGGGGCTGTTGTCCACGAAGACGGCCACATGGCCCTCAGCCAGGTAGGCGGCGGTGCGGTCAGGGCGCTCTGTGGTGAGGGAAGTGGGCATCAAAGAGGAGGGAGCATCTTCCACGTACTGGGCCAGGACCCCGACGTCGGTGACGGTATCCACCCGGATGCCCTGGATGCGGCGCTTTACCTCTGCCACCAGCTTGGGGTTAACGACGCCGTCGATGTACATCACGGCCACGTAGGTGGAACTGACCTGCCCCACGGTAAGGATTTCCGTCACCACCCGGGGATCCTTGAGCCGCCGGCGGACCATGGCGACGTTCATCCGGAAGGCCTCCACGAAGGAGTCGTGGGGACCCTGGATGGTCTGTTCCACCTTGGGTTCGGTGACAGACCGTACGGGCGGCTGTTTTGTTTCCACGGCAATCGCGGTCCGCTCGCCATCGAAAAGCAGGACCGTGTCCCCGGAGAGGATGCTGTCCGCCACCTCTTTCAGAGTCTGCTTCTCGGACACCTGGTGTCCCGGCAGGAGGCGGTCCACCACCAGCCGCAGGGAGAAGCGGGTCGGACCGTGTTCCCCTTCCTCGGCCAGATGGGTCAGGAGCATGAGGGGCTGCAGAATGTCCCGGTTGATGACGTTCCGGTCGACAAGCCCCTCCATGAAGCAGACCACCGCCCGGGTGGGCGGCTGCGTTGCGATCTCCACTTCCCGAAGGATCAGATCCTTGTTGACCGGTAGTCGGAACATCGCTTCCAGGCGCCGGCGGTTGACGCTCAGGTCCGGGGTGATATCCCCGGCCTGGGCCAGGGCTTCCGTTCCCTGGGAGGCAGCCTGCAGGATGCTGTCGATGTGGGTCAGGACGCGCTCCGTCCGCATCTCGGCATCCTTGAGCCAGGCCGAGCCCCGCTCCTCAGCGGCCGGCTTGGAGCCCCTGTCGCCCAGGCTGAAGGCCTGATTCTGAAAGGTGGCCGAAGGATCCAACGACCGCTTGAGCCACTGCCAGAACTGCACCGGGTTTCCCCCCTCCGTTGTGCACTGGTAACGTTCCCGCACCGGTGGGAGGCTATACCGGCCTCCGCAGCCAGTGGGTATGGGCCGGAGCGACCAGGGAATCCTACCCTGTGTGGGAACGGACATGCAGAGGGGAGGCCTGGTCCATTTGATGAAGCGATTTGTGCTGCGGCTGGCGGCTGCGCTGATGTTCGGCGCCTTCGCGCTGCATGCCGCGGCCTGCACGGGTCCGCAGTTCCGAGGCGTGGAGCAGGACCGGGGCAGCCAGCGGCAGGAACAGCAGCAAGGGCAGGAGGAAGGACAGGATCAGCAGCACAAGCAAGATCAGGAGCAGGACAAGGAACAGGGCAAGGAACAGGGTAAGAAGCAGGATCAGGAAAAGAAGATGAACCAGGAGCAGGAACAGGAACGGGATCCGAGTCAAAGCAACAACGAGTAAACAAGGAAGGCAGGGGAGGGGATGTTCCCTTCCCTGCCTTTGCTTTTCACAAAAGGAAATCAAAGTGCTTCAGATGAAAGGGGAACCTGCGGAAAAGGGAGAAGTACGACGGGAAGCGCGGCGACATCCGGGAGCGGGGGTTCTGGCATGAAACTGGTGATCGTCGGCGGAGGCAGCGCATATACCCCGGACATCATCACCGGCCTCCTGGAGCAGCGATGCTTTGCTGGCTGGGAACTGGTGCTCCATGACGTGGACGAGGCCCACCTGCAGATCATCGCCCGGCTGGCCCGGCGGATGGTGCAGGCGGCGCGGGCGGAGATCAAGGTGACGGCCACCCGGGACCGCAGCGAGGCCCTGGAGGGTGCCCGTTTCATCCTGACGCAGCCCCGGGTGGGGGGCCTGGCCCACCGCCGGCTGGATGAACGGATTCCCCTGGAGCACGGGGTGATCGGACAGGAGACGCTGGGAGCCGGCGGCTTTTCCTTTGCCTGGCGGACCATCCCGGTGATGTTGGAGATCGTCGCCGAGGCCCGGCGGCTGGCTCCCGAAGCCTGGATCATCAACTACGCCAACCCGGCCGGTATGGTGACGGAGGCGGTGATCCGCCGCTTCCCCGACGCCCGGTTCATCGGCCTCTGCGACATGCCCGCCGGGCTGCAGTGGGCCATCGCCCGGCTGCTGCGGGTGAACTTCCACCGCATCGCCCTGGAGTACGCCGGCATTAACCACGGTGGCTGGGTGGGGCGGGTGCTGCTGGACGGGGAGGACGTGGTGCATCGGCTGCAGCGGTGGGGACGATGGCTGGGGGCCGCGGCTGCCCTGCTGCCGCTGACCGAGGTCACGGGGACCTTGCGGCTTGTCCGCCGAACAGGTCTGATCCCCGATCCATATCTTCGCTACTACTATTACCAAGAGGCGATCCTCCGGAACCTGCAGCGGGCGACCCGGTGCCGCGCCGAGATCCTGATGGACCGGGTGCCCAAGCTTTACCGGCATTACGAGCAAGTGGCTGCTCAGGAGCGGCCGGTGCTCACCCTTCATCGGGGCCACCAGTCCCACGGCGACCTGGCCGCTCAGGTGATCGGCACCATGGCCTCCGGACGGCGGGCACGGTTTGTGATCCAGCAGCGCAACGGCGGCGCAGTGCCGAATCTGCCCGCCTGGGCGGCGGCGCAGTTTCCGGCCTGGGTGGACGGCAGCGGATGGGAGCCCATCCCCCAGCCTCCTATCCGGGCGGACCTGGCCCCGCTGATCCAGCAGGTGCAGGTTTCGGAACTGCTGAACGTCCAAGCCGCCCTGGAAGGGGACCGTGCTCTGGCGGTGGAAGCGATGACGGAGAATCCCCTGGTGGGGAGGCGCCCGGTCGCGGAGCGGTTGGTGGAGGCCCTGATCCGGGCGCACCGGCAGTGGCTGCCCCAGTTCCAATAAGGGGTGGGAAGATGGAGCGGTACCTGATCGTCAACGGGGATGATTTCGGCCTGTCGGAAGCGGTCAGCCGCGGCATCCTCCAGGCCCACCGGGAGGGAATCCTTACCTCCACGACCTTTCTGGTCAACCTGCCCCGGGCGGAGGAGATGGCCGCCCTCTTGCGGGACGCACCCGATCTCGGGGTGGGGATCCACCTGAACCTGACCACCGGCACACCGGTGCTGCCTCCCCGGGAGGTGCCCACGCTGGTCAACGCGGAGGGTCGCTTCTCCAAGGCGCTGCTGCACCTGCGCTTCCGGGTCGATCCGGAGGAGGCCCGCAAGGAATGGTGCGCCCAGGTGGAGCGGGGGATTCAGCTCCTGGGCCGGCTGCCCACCCATCTGGATACCCACCACTACCTGCAGGGCTACCCCGGCTTTGCCGAGGTGATGGTGGCCGTGGCCCGAACCTACGGCATCCCGGCGGTGCGCTGCCTTTACCCGGATACTGCCCCGGCCGGGACCTTTGCCCGCTGGACAGGGGCCGGTCTGATCGTAGACCGGTACATCCGGCGGTCCTGCCAAGTGATCAAGGAATCCGGCCTGCGCTGCCCCGACGCAACCCGTGCCGGAGATTTCGACCTGCCGGGGCTGCTTAGGCGGCTGGAGCACCTGCCTGCCGGCGTCACGGAGCTGATCTGCCATCCCGGCCGGGTCGATGACCAGCTCCGATCCCTCTCCTCCCTGCAGGCCCAGCGGGAGGTAGAACTGGCGGCCCTCACGGCCCCGGAGACTCAACGGGCGATCCGGGAATACGGCATCCGATTGATCAGCTTTCGGGATCTGGCAACGACCTCACAGGGATAGGGAGGCACGCCCGTGGGTCGCAACATCTTCTTTCAGCGGGTGGCAGCCAGCCTGGTCATTCCGGTCACCATGCTGCCGGTGGCCGCGGTACTGCTGGCGGCAGGCATCCAGGCGGGGATACACCCCCTGGAGAAGGCCGCAATGGCCTTGATTCGCTCCTGGCTACCGCTCTTTTTCGGCCTCGCGATCAGCGTTGGCTTTGCGGGGGAGGCCATGGCTGTCCTCTCGGTGGCGGCCGGCTTCCTGACCATGACGTCGGTGGCGTCGGCGGTCTCCGGCGACCCAGCTCTGAACGTGGGGGTGCTGGGCGGCATCGTGGCCGGCGCGGTCTGCACGTGGCTGTACAACCGGGTAAAGGAGCGGACGCTGCCCGAATTTCTCGCCATGTTCAGCGGCCGGCGGCTGGGGCCCCTGGCGGCGATACTGGCGGGGGTACCGCTGGGATATCTGTTCGGGCTGGTGTGGCCCTGGCTGCAGCGGGGCATCCTGCTTCTGGGAGAATGGATCCAGCACGCCGGGGGCGCAGGCGCGTTTGTGTACGGTGCGGTGTTGCGGTTGCTGATTCCCACCGGACTGCACCACATCCTGATCCAGTTTGTGGACACCCAACTGGGTGGCTGGGTGGACCCGGCTACCGGTCAGATGGTGATGGGGGAGTACCTGCGCTTTCTGGCCGGGGATCCCGAGGCAGGGCGGATTCTGAGCGGGTTCTTCCTGACCTTGGGCTTTGCCCCGGTGGGGGCGGCTCTGGCCCTGATCCACGAAGCCCGGCCCGACCAGCGGCGGCGGGTGGTGGGGCTGATGACCGCCGGCATCCTCTCGGCCACGATGCTGGGGGTGACGGAGCCGGTGGAGTTTGCCTTCATCTTTGCGTCGCCGCTGCTCTTCGCCCTGCACGTGCTCCTTTCGGGAATGGCTTCCTTGGTGGCCTGGGCCCTGGACATTCACCTGGGCGGATACGCGCTGCCCATGATCCTGATCAACTGGCACCGGCAGCAGAACGGCATGCTGTTGCTGCCGCTGGGGCTCTTGCACGGAACGCTCTACTACCTGGTTTTCCGGGCGGTGATCCGCTGGCGCCGTCCGCCGGTGCTGGGGCAGGTGGCTTCCGAGGAACCGGCGCCGGAGGAGGCGGCCCCGGCGCAGCCGGGGGCGCCCGCGAAACACACGGAGCCTGCCGCCGCTCGGCTCGACGGTTCCGGCAGCACCGAGGCACCGGTGGATGAGGCGGAGGCCTTTTTGGCGGCCTTGGGGGGCCGGGAGAACCTGCTGGGACTGGAGGCCTGTATGACCCGCCTGCGGGTGAGCCTGCGGGATCCGGACCGGGTCGATACCCAGCGGCTTCGGAGCCTGGGCGCCGCTGCGGTGCTGCGGACGGGGCCGGGGGACGTCCAGGTGGTGGTGGGCACCCGGGCCGGCGAACTGGCGGACCGGATACGGGGCCGGATGACACAGGGCTAGGACGGGAGCCCAAGATGCTGCAACGAAAGGGAGTGGGCGGATGGTCGATTTGAACTGTGATATGGGCGAAAGCTTCGGCATCTACACCCTGGGACTGGACGAGGAGGTGATGCCCCTCATTACCAGCGCCAACATTGCCTGCGGCTTTCACGCCGGCGACCCCCAGGTGCTGCGGCGGACGGTGGAACTGGCGGCCAAATATGGTGTCGCGGTGGGTGCTCACGTGAGCTATCCGGACCTGGTGGGATTCGGGCGGCGGGCCATGGCAGTGGACCCGACGGAACTGGAGAACGACCTGATCTATCAGATGGGAGCGATCCAGGCCTTCTGCAAGGTGGTGGGAGTGCCGCTGCGGCACGTCAAGCCTCACGGCGCTCTGTACAACACGGCACAGCGGGATCGGCGCACCGCCGAGGCCGTGGCCCGGGCGGTGGCTTCCTTTGACCCCAACCTGCTCATCTTTGCCCAGTCCGGCTCTGTCATGGCCGAGGTGGCCAGGGAGGCCGGACTGCGGGTCGTCCAGGAGGTCTTTGCGGACCGCGCCTACACCCCCGAGGGGCAGTTGGTCAGCCGCCGGCTGCCGGGGGCGGTGATCCACGACGCGGAGACGGTGGCGCAAAGGGCCCTGGAGATGGTGACCATCGGATATGTGACCGCAGTGGACGGTTCCCGGGTGCCGGTGGTGGCGGAGAGCATCTGTGTCCACGGCGATACGCCGGATGCGGTAAACTTGATCCGGCGGATCCGGGAGCGGCTGGAAGGGGCCGGTGTGGTGGTAGGGCCTGCCGGATAAAGGCACCGGTGCTGGACGATCTTCGGTGCGGAGGCGTACAATGAACTTCGTGCGCCGGATTTGCCGAACGGCCGGTGTTCGCACATATCGGGCAATCCATGGGAAGGAGAGGTCCGGATGAGCCAAGGTCCTGAGAGACCACCGGAGGCAGGTACCACCGGGGTGACTCCGCGCGCAACCCGCCGCCGCCACCCGTTGGTGGAGTGGGCCGAGACGCTGGCGGTCGCCTTGCTGGTGGCACTGCTGATTCGCGGCTTTGTCGTGCAGGTGTACCTGGTGGAAGGCGAATCCATGGAGCCCACGCTGCACAGCAACGAACGTCTCCTGGTAAACAAACTGGTCTACCGCTTCCGGGATCCCCTTCCCGGCGAGATTGTGGTGTTGCGGAACCCCGTGCAGGGCCGTGACCTGATCAAGCGAGTGGTGGCCGTGGCCGGGGAGACGGTGGAGGTGCGCGACGGGGTCGTTTACATTAATGGGAAGCCGTTGGAGGAGCCGTACAAGAACACGCTGTACACCGATTATCCGGACACGCCGCCGGTGGTTGTGCCGGAGGGCACTATTTATGTGATGGGGGACAACCGCGGGCGGAGCTACGATTCCCGCATGATGGGCCCCGTGGACATCGACCTGGTGGAAGGTAAGGCTTTCTTTATGTTCTGGCCCCCGAGTCGCTTCTCGGACGGTCCGCTGTACTATCCGCGGACGTATGCAGCCGCTGACGACACCGAGTAGAGCAGCGTACGGGAAAGGGTGCGGCGGATGGCCGAGGTTGGTTTTGAGCAGGTGCTCCAGGACCCCGAAGTGCAGGCTTTCATCGCGATGGCGCAGGAGACGATGCAGGCCCTCGGCTTTACCGAGCACGGTTCCCGGCATGTGAAACTGGTGGCCCAGCGGGCCATGGAACTGATGAGTCAACTGGGGCTGCCCCGCCGCCGTCAGGAACTGGCAGGCATCGCGGCTCTCTTGCACGACATCGGCAACATGGTGAACCGCCACGATCACGGGCAGACCAGCGCCATGCTGGCCTACTGCATCTTGAGCCGTATGGGCATGCCGCCGGAAGAGGTCGCGACGGTCATGGCCGCGATTGGCAACCACGAAGAGGAGGTGGGGAATCCGGTCAACGACGTCGCGGCGGCCCTGATCCTTGCGGACAAGTCGGACGTGCACCGTAGTCGTGTGCGGAACCAGGATCTGGCCACCTTCGACATTCACGACCGGGTTAACTATGCAGTCACCTACAGCGAACTGACCGCACTGCCGGAGCAGAACGTGATCCGATTGACGCTGACGGTTGACACTTCGATCATCGCCATCATGGAGTATTTTGAGATCTTTATGGTGCGGATGATCATGTGCCGGCGGGCTGCCCGGAGCCTGGGCTGCCAGTTTGAACTCGTGATCAACGGAACACGGCTGCTGTAGCCGGCTGCTCTGGCTCGCACAGGACATATCTGGCGCATTCGATTCCACAGTGAAGGAGGACAGGCCATGCGGGCCGCTTCGGGTTGGGTATCGGCGACGATCCTGGCGCTTGTGATGGCAATCCTGGTCCTGATTGGGGTTATTTTCACAAAGGTGTATCCAATCACGGACCATATCATCCTGGGACTTGACCTTAAGGGCGGCGTAAATATGGTGCTGGAGGCGGAGGAAGATCCTGAGCTGGGGCCTGTTACCCCGGAATCGGTCCGGGCGGCCATGCAGGTCATTGAGCGCCGGATCGACGCCCTCGGCCTCAGTGAGCCGGTGATTCAGCAGGAGGGCACCAACCGGATCGTGATTCAGCTAGCGGGTCTGGATGATCCGGAAAAGGCCCGGGAAGTGGTGGGCCGGACTGCCTCCCTGAAGTTTGTGGACCCTGAAGGCAACGTGGTGCTGACCGGTGAGGACGTGGCCCAGGCCGGCGTTGCATCCACGGGCTATGGCAATTATGTAGTCACGCTGAAGCTCAAGGGCGAAGGACCCAAGAAGTTTGCTGAGGCCACTGAAAAGTTCCTGTACCAGCGGATTGCCATCGTGCTGGATGATGAGGTGATCTCCGCACCGGTGGTCCAGAACGTGATTACCACCGGCGAGGCCCAGATTACGGGTGATTTCACCGCGGAGGAGGCATCCCAGCTGGCGGGGCTGATCAACGGCGGCGCGCTGCCGGTGAAGCTGGTGGTGAAGGAGAACCGGGTGGTCTCCGCGACGCTGGGTACTGATTCGCTGATGAAGTCCGCCAAGGCGGGCATCATCGGCATGGCTGCCGTGGTCCTGTTCATGCTGCTCCTGTACCGGATTCCGGGGCTGATGGCCTGCCTGGCCTTGACGCTGTACGCGTACCTCACCATCGGCTTTCTGGTGGCTGTCCGGGCGACCTTCTCGCTGCCCAGCATCGCCGGCCTGCTGCTGTCCATCGGCATGGCCGTGGATGCCAACGTGATTATCTTTGAGCGCATCAAGGAGGAGTTGCGCAGCGGCAAGGGCCTCCGGTCCGGCATCCAGGCCGGCTTCCACCGGGCCTATGCCGCGGTGATCGACTCCAACCTGACCACGGTGATCGCCGGCATCATCCTCTGGTTCTTGGGCACCGGCGGCGTGAAGGGCTTTGCCCTCACCCTGATCGTCGGCGTTCTGATCTCCATGTTCACTGCCATCACGGTGACCCGTTGGCTGATCAATCTCTGCGTCGCCACCGGGTGGTTCGGCAAGAACCTGTTCGGCATCAAGGAGGTGGCGCAGTGATGTCCTGGTTGACACGGGTCAACTATATGCGGTACGCGAAGCCGTTCTTGATCTTCTCTGCCGTTCTGATGATCGCCGCCATCGTTTCCCTGGCCACCGTGGGCCTGAAGCTGGGCATTGACTTTACCGGCGGCGATCTGCTAGACGTGCAGTTTGAGGGACAGGTACCCAGTGCCCAGGTGGAGCAGGTCGCTTACGACGTCCTGGGTCTCACTCCCCAGGTGCAGCAGGTGGAGCCGAAGACGGGGAACCCTGACGAGGTGACGGAGTTTTTGATCCGCACCCCTGAGATGACCGACGACGTGCGGCAACGGCTGATGGAAGGGCTGAGGGGGATCGGTTCCTTTACGATCCTCAGTGAAGACACCGTTTCGGCCACCGTCTCCCGGGAGCTGACCAGCAAGGCGCTCCTGGCCCTCGGCATCGCCCTGGTGCTGCAGGTCGTCTATATCTGGTTCCGTTTCGAACTGAAGTTCGGCGTGACCGCGGTGACGGCTCTGGTTCATGATGTGATCGTCGTCCTCGGCCTGATGTCCATTTTCCGGGTCGAGGTGAACTCGGCCTTTGTGGCCGCGATGCTGACGCTGCTGGGCTATTCCCTCAACGACACCATCGTGGTGTTTGACCGGATTCGTGAGAATCTGCGCAAGCGCAAGAAGGGGGAGGACCTGGAGGCCCTCACCACCCGTTCCATCCAGGAAGTGATCACCCGGTCCCTGTACACCGGTGTGTCGGTGCTGTTCATGCTGCTGGCCCTGCTGATCTGGGGCGGCGAGACCATCCGGGACTTTATCATGACCCTGTTCTTGGGCGTGATTGCCGGTACGTATTCCTCCATCTTTGTGGCCAGTGCCCTGTGGTTCCTCTGGAAGCGGCACGAGGAGAACAATCGGCGTCCCGGCCGCTCCCCTAAGCCGGCCCAGGCCTGATAGGAAATTCCAGTGGTATGAACAGATGCATAAGCCGCCCGGCAAGATACCCGGGCGGCTTTTCTTATTTCCCTTTAGTTGGTTTCCTCACCGGTGCTGTCCGCGCCGCTCTCGTCGCCGTCTTCGTCGGTGTCATCATCGGCATCGGCATCGTCTTCGTTTTCGTTCTCGTCGGTGTCGCCTGTGCTGTCCCCTTCGTTGGCAGCGACCTCAGTTTCGCCCTCCTCACCACTGCCGTCGCCGGAGCCGGAGAGGGTTTCCTCATCGGACCCGCTGGAGTCGGAGCCGGAGGTCTCCTGGTCGGTGTTCAGCAGCGTGGCGAAGACCGGCTCGGCATGGATCTGCTGCATCCGCTCCAATTCTTCTTCAGCCCGGGCCAGAAGCTGACGGTCGCTGAAC
>DATCKG010000062.1:0-5523 GCA_036562385.1 Symbiobacteriaceae bacterium | reverse complement strand
CACCAGCGAGCTCTGCACGCTGGCGAAGCTGCGCAGGCCCGAGTCCACCCGCTCCAGCTCGTACATGATGACCCCATAGGCGATGTTGCTGGCGCCGGCACCCCCGTACTCCTCGGGCAGGTTCGACCCGAGGAACCCGAGTTCGCCGAAGCGGGGGATCAGGTGCCGGGGAAAGGTCCCCTCCTCCCACCAGCGGGCGATGTGAGGTGCCGCCTCGGCTTCGAGGAAGCGGCGCGCCTCCTGCTGGATCAGCCGTTCCTCGGGGGTGAAAAGTTCGGAAACCAGGTAGTAATCGAGCGTCGCCAAAACAATACCTCCCGTTAGTCTCCTGTAGGATGGATTGTACGTACCTTCACGGATGTGGTGCGATGGATTGGGCTCGATGTTCTCTCTGTGGTCACTAATTCGTCTGCTTCCCCCTTTATTGCGGCCGCAACGTGTAATGCGTCTACAGCACTTAACCCATATTCTTTGGCTTTGCAAAAAGCCAATTCAACCAACTCCGCAGTAAATGGCACGATGGTGACATTAGAAAAGAATTCATTGTAAAACTCGGCCTCGGCAAATCTACGATGAAAGATGCACTTAGGAAGGCATTCTAGTTTCACAAACTCACTAGAAACGAACTCCCTCGCAGGATCATCAAGAATCATCAGCGCACGTTCGCTCTGCTCATCGTTTCCTCTCGCTGCTGCAATTAGAACTCCGGAATCAACAAAAGTTCGGATTCTCCGCTGGCCCCCCACATCATTCACCCCGACGCATCCGCACCTCGCGCTCAATACCATCCCAATCCAGCAAGTCTACTCCTGACCTAATCACTCGCTGCCTGATTTCCAATAGGCGCCGCCCAAGCTCAGTACGCGGCTGAAAACTCGTCTCGGCCCGTCGAGTTAACGCGCCCCGCCACACGAAGGACACCCGAATGGCTTCGCTACCTAATTCATTCGCAACTTCGTTAAGAGGCAACTCATTGCCGAATAAATCCTCGCTCGTCCGAACTGCCGGTCGAACGTAGACAGTGAACGGGAGAAACCATCCCCTGTAACGGATGGCGAAATCATTGATAAATTCGTCAATCATCTTGCTTTCCAACTGGTATGTGTGAACAAGTTCCAATCCTGCCTTCATATGTCACCACTCCGCAACCGCTCATATAGAGGTGGATCGATCGAAGCGACGAATGCTTCACCAATGCGATCATGTGCGGCGTCCAGGAACTTTTCAATCTCTTCCATGTTACTCAGCCTTCGCGTATCCTGGGACACAAAATCGAGATCCAGAATGATGACGGTGCGCCCATTGATCTCCGTCGTACCCGTCTGATGAATCAGAACGCCGCGTGGGCTATTGTACTCCAATTCATAACGCTGAAAGAATGACTTCAAGGGCTGTGCCAATGGACTCGTAAAGTTGGGACGTACAGTTACTGTATCAATATACTCTTCGTATGGAGGAACCATCGGAATCTGATTAATGTAACGCAGACCCACTTGATCAACCTCGACAGTGTATACAATCTCTCTATACTGATCAAAGATGCCAAAAATCAATTCACGAAATGACTCCCACGACTTATAAGGGCGCAGGTGATTTATCACAAGGCGGTAAGGCGCCACTTGAACCAGCGCGGACCCATCTTTACGTTTCAACTGCACGCGCTCAGGAACTCCAGCGGGTGGGGACACGGGAATGGGCTGGCCGGGTGCCGCCACCACCAGTCCAAAGCTATGGCTCCCCACCTCAGAACGCTCGGGGAAGTCGTCCTTAATCCGCTCATACAGGCGTCCCGGTACCGTCCAGTCCCATGGTGTCCCTGCACCAAAGCGAAACTCGCATAGCGCCTCCACAAGGGGGGGCGCCTTCAGTTTCTCGCCCATTCCGTACCACCCGGATCATTAGGATCTCCTACAACCATTTCCGCTCCTACACCGTGGTTCCTTCCGGGCTAGGCCGACAGTAGCTCAGCCCGCTGCGTGCGGTTCATCAGGCGGTAAGCCACCGCCCACACCTCGGGGCTGCCCACCGGCACGCCGTGCCACCGGAAGGACCCCACCGTGGGGAGTGTGCAGGTGCCCCGTTCCGTCTGAAGGGTGAAGCCACCGATTAGCTCGGCATCACGGGCGGCCGCGCCGGGCAGCGCCACCCGAAGCACGTAGTTGCTGGCATAGGGCGGCCGGCCACCGGCGACCCGCGCCGCCTGCCAGCCCTGCAAGGCCGCCTCCACGCGTTCCAGGGGAGCGTCGGTGGTCAGGTCCCAGTCCCCCACCCGGTCCACGAGACCAAGGCTGAGGAGCAGGCCGCTGCCTCCCAGGGTGAACCGGACCCCGGCACGCAGCAGCACCCGCACTAGCGGCAGTAGCTCCTGCGGATCAGGCATCCAGAATCCTCCCTCGCCGCCTCCCAGTTCGCCCGGCCGGCCCTCGGGCGGGAACTTGCCCGCACGGGACAACCTGCGTGGGGCGGCGGCCGCCCGCGGGTAGAAGCGCGCTCCCCCGCCCCGGCCCCTGCCTCGCAACTACCTGCGGGCATCTTCAGCATACACAAGCGGTACGAGTTGACGGAGACGGCCGCCCGATGCTATTGATTGATCAATCAATCAAGACGACTTGCAAAGGAGGCGGGCGAACCCGTGGACGGGCCGGCACCCGACCGGCGCCAGCAGATCATCGAGGCGGCCTTCCGCGTGTTCAGCCGCAAGGGATTCAGGGGCGCGACGAACCGCGAGATCGCTGCCGAGGCCGGCGTCGCCCCGGGGCTGATCTACTGGTACTTCCGTAACAAAGAGGACCTGTTTCTGGCCGTGGCCGAGGCCAAGTCGCTGGCCCTGCCGCTGGCGCGCCTGTCCGAGACCCTGCACGACGCCCCGCCCCGCGAGTTCTTCCGCGCCGTGGCGCGGCAGGTGGCCACCACGTTCCAGTCCGACACGACCCGCTCCGCGGCCCGCTTCTTGTTGGCCGAGGGGCTGCGCCACGAGCGGCTGCGGGACATCTGGCGGCAGCGGGTCATCGGCCCGGGCCTGGCCGCCGTGACGCGGTACATCGAGCGGCAGGTGGAGCGCGGTCACCTGCGCCCGGTGGACCCGCAGCGCGCCGCCCGCCTGTTCGTCGGCATGATCATGTCCCAGGTGCTCGTCGGGCTGCTGCTGGAGCTGGACCGGCCTTCCGGGCTCGCGCCCATTCTGGAGGAAGCCGTCGAGGTGTTCCTGCGGGGGGTCACGCCGGGGGCACCGGAGACACCGGACGCGTCGGGGGCACCGCAGGGACCGGACGCACCGGAGGCACCCGGGCCTCCGGAGTCGCGGGAGGCTCCCGGGGGCACGCGGGGCTCCGGAGGCACCGGAGACAGCGACGGGCTCCCGCACGGCGGCAGTCAATGGCGCAGGCAGTAACCAGCAGCATCTCCCGGGGGACCGCGGGCAGCCGCCGCGGCGTCCCGGGGAACCCGTAGACCGGATCGGGGGGCAGGCACGATGGTACGGCGCATCGCCGCCGTGATGCATAAAGAGTTCATCCACCTGCGGCGGGACCGCAGGACGCTGGCCATGATCATCGTCATCCCGCTGGTCTGGCTCATCCTCTTCGGCTACGCCTTCAGCTTCGACGTCTCGGACCTGCGGGTGGCGGTCGTCGACCGGAGCGGTACCGATACCGGGCGCATCCTGGCCCTCGCCTTTCGCGACTACGAGAAGTTCCGCCCGGTAGACCTGCCCTTGCCCGGAGAAGCGAGCCTTGGGGCGATCGAGGCGAGCGCCCGCGAGCACATCCGCCTGGGCGAGGTGGACATGGTCATCCTCCTACCGCCCGGCTTCGGAGAGCCGGGCGAGACGGCGCGCCTGCGCGTGCTGATCGACGGCTCGCAGCTCTTCACGGCCCAGGCAGGGGCGAGGCTTCTCCAGGACGCCATGGAAAGTGTCCTGGACGAGGTGCAGGAGGAGATCCGGGACGACCTCCGTGCCGAGGTGGTGCGGGAGGCCCGGGAGCGCCTGGCGGCGGAATGGGAATCCCGCCTGGCCGGCATGCGGCAGCGGCTCCGCACCCTTGGCCTGCCCGCCGACCTGCTCCGGGCTCCCGACGTCTCGGCCCTGGCTGTGGACCCGCCCAGGCCGCCGGACCTGGCGCCGGACGTGGAGATCCTCTACAACCCCGACCTGGAGAGCGCGCCGGTTGGAGCTGTTGGAGCGAACCGGCCTCGGGGGCCAGCGCCGGGAGCCGGCAGGCAGCCTGGGCGGCGGCCTGCGCCAGCGCCTGGCCTTTGCCTGCGCCATCCTCCACGAGCCGTCGCTGCTCTTGTTGGACGAGCCCACCTCAGGCGTGGACCCCCGGGCCCGCCGGCAGTTCTGGGAGATGATCTACGCCATGGCCGACGCGGGCACGACGGTCCTGGTCACCACCCACCGCATGGATGAAGCCGAGCAGTGCGACCGCCTGGGCATGATGCTCCGCGGCCGCCTGGTGGCCGAGGCACCCCCGGGGGAGATCCGCCGGCGGTACGCGGGCGGAGGCAGACTCGGGGAGGCGTTCGCCCGCCTGGCGGCGGCGTCCGGTTGCTTCTCCGCCTGAGGGGCACCAGGCCTAACAGGCTATGAAGTCTTGCACTTGTGATTGAAGTCAAGCGCAACCTTCTCGATACTGTGTACGCCAAAACATAACGGGCAGAGAAAGTTCTGCCCGTGTTGTCACTTGATCGTACGACGCACCGTTACATCCCGTCATTTCGCCGAGTTAACGTAATCCGATACTAACGTGTAGGCCAAGTCACTCCCCAACAGCACTTCTACCGGCTTTTTGCATCTTTCCCGTAGCTCGTTGAGGGCCTGCTCGAATTGTTGTGTATATTCACTCGCAGTGGTTACGATGAGCCCACAGTCATAGCGAGAATCAGACGTAAGTGCCTTTTCAATATCCCTAATGGCTTTCGTATAGTCCATGGCCCCGGTGTACGCTTTGACTTGCACGGCACAGCAAAATGTTAACGACACTGGGCCGATAGGCACTTCAATATCCACCTCTAAATCCGCTCCGTTTCGGTCCGGGCCCTTACGCACTTCTCTAATATTCGGCTGACTCTTTAAAAGCTGGGCAACAAATTCCTCAAGATTCTTTCGCGGGAAGTGGCGATAGATCTCTTCCGAAATGGCGCGAAGGGAACATCCGACAATGTTGCGAATTGCATCGTTGGGGTTCGTTCCTTTCTCTCCAGCTGCAAGCCGTCTTAATAGCTCCTCAAACTCGCGATGCAAGCCGATGCGGTACCTTGCACCCTGAAGCTTCAGCCTCTGTGATAATATTGGAGGGACAACGTCGTCATTGCGACCGAATTGGGCCACAAAGTGGCACGGTAGGCGGTGGCGAAAGTCGTCTTCACGATCTGGATCCCATGGTTCGTCATCGTAATCATATTCTCCGTCAATCTGCACGACCGTGCACTGGCCCCACTCCGGCATATTGATGTAAATAAAATAGTCGCCAGGCCTCACGTCTAGTAGGAATCCTGCGCGAGACCAAACACCTCGTTCATCCG
>DATCKG010000056.1:0-21080 GCA_036562385.1 Symbiobacteriaceae bacterium | reverse complement strand
TGGATGCGGCTTGTCACCGGCTCTTTTCGTAGGGAATGCCGTCGGCAGCCGGCGGCTGGGACCGGCCCACGAATCCGGCCAGGGTCAGCATGGTGATTACGTAGGGCGTCATCAGCAGGAACTGGGACGGGACTCCCACATTCCAGATTTGGAACAGAGTGGCCAGCCCTTCCGCCAGGCCGAAGAGGAGGCACGCCCACATGGCTCCGATGGGGTTCCACCGGCCAAAGATCATGGCTGCGAGGGCGATGAAGCCCCTTCCGGAGGTCATTCCCACCGTGAAGCGGGATATCAGTCCGACGGAGAAACTGGCCCCGCCGAGGCCCGCCAAGACGCCGGAAAGGAGGACACCCTGGATCTTCATGAGCCGCACGTTGATCCCCATGGTCTCCGCAGCCCAGGGGTTTTCCCCCACCGACCGGAGACGGAGCCCCCAGGAGGTGTACCACAGGAAAAAGTGGGAGATCAGGACCAGCAGGAAAGCGAGGTACACGAATAGGTTCAGACCGAAGAAATCCGGGGCACGGGAAGCCACTGCGGGGGACTGGCTGGTACCCCAGATCTTCACGGCCATGAACTCGGTAAAACCGGAGGCCAGGAGGTTAATGGCCACGCCACTGACGGTCTGATCCGCCGTCCAGATCACGCTGGCCAGGGCATGAAGAGCCGCGATGATCACGCCGGCCACCGCCGCAGCCAGGATGCCGATGTAGACGTTGCCGGTGGTCAGGCTGACGAAGGAGGCAGTCCAGGCTCCGATTAGCATGATCCCTTCCAGGCCGATGTTGATGACGCCGGCTCGTTCGGAGAAGACGCCACCCAGGGCGCCCAGGATCAGGGGGGTGGCGGAGCGGAGGGTGGAATAGAACAGCGTCACCAGGGCGGCTCCGAAGAAACCCGTCATGCCGTCTTCACCTCCGCCTTCACCCTGCGCCGGCGCAGGTACTTGAAGATGTTCTCAGCGGCCACAAAGAAGACCACGGTACCCTGTACGATCCAGACCACCGTCTTCGGGACCCCGGCCACGGCCTGCATGGAGCCGCTGCCCTGAGTCAGGGCCCCGAAGAGCAGCGCGCCAAAGATCACGCCCATCGGGTGGTTGCGTCCCAGCAGGGCTACCGCAATGCCGTCAAAGCCGTACCCGATAAACCCCATTTGTTCGTAGAACTTGAACATGACCCCCTGGGTCTGGACGGCACCGGCCAACCCGCTCAGGGCGCCCGAGAGGACCATGGCCAGGATGATGTTCTTCTTCACGTTGATGCCGGCGTACTCGGCGGCGCCGGGGGAATGGCCCACGGCCCGAATCTCGTACCCTGCCGGCGTCTTCCACAGGAAGAACCAGACGAAAAAGGCGGCTGCCAGCGCAATGAAAATGCCGGTGTGGAGCCGCGACCCCGGGATCAATCCGCTGGTCAGTCGCGCCGTCTCCAGGATGTAGGGGGTGGCGGCAGCCCGGTTGGAGGGCTCCCGGAAATAGTACATCAGCAGATAATGGGTAAAGTACAGGGCGATATAGTTCAGCATGATGGAGTTAATCACTTCATGGACGCCCCGGTATGCTTTCAAGATGCCGACGATGGCCGCCCAAATGGCTCCTGCCAGTGCGCCGGCTGCCAGGGTCACCAGCGCATGGATACCCCGGGGCAGGTGCAGGTAGTAGCCGGCCAGGGCGGAAGCCAATAGCGCCACCATGTACTGCCCTTCGACGCCGATGTTAAAGAGGCCGCAGCGGAAGGCCAGGGCCACCGCCAGCCCGGTAAAGATCAGGGGAGTGGTGGCCACCAGGGTCTCGCCGATGGCCCGTGGGCTGCCCGCCACCGCCCGGAACAGGGCCGAGTAGGCCTCCACCGGATCTGCCCCGGCCACCAGGATGAAGAGCGTCCCTACCAGCAGCCCGAGGGCGATGGACAGGATCGGAACCATGATCGTCTCCAGCAAGCTGCCCATCCACTGGCCGATTCCCTTACGCACTTGCGCCACCTCCTGCCATCCACAGGCCCAGGCCTTCTTCCGTGGCCTCGTGGGCCGGGACTTCTGCGACAATCCGTCCCTTGTACATCACCAGGATCCGGTCAGACAGGGCCATGATCTCATCCAGTTCCAGGGAGACCAAAAGCACCGCCTTGCCGGCATCCCGGGCCTGGACCAACTGCTTATGGATGAACTCGATGGCGCCGACGTCGAGACCGCGGGTGGGTTGGACAGCGACAAGCAGCGACGTATCCCGGGTCATCTCCCGGCCGACGATGACCTTCTGTTGGTTGCCGCCGGACAGGGACCGGGCGCGGTAGGCGGGTTCCGGCGGGCGGACGTCAAAGGCTTCGATAATCTTGCGGGCCAGGTCGGTCATCCGGCGCATGTTCATGACGCCCCAGGACGCGTACTGCCGCTGGGAGCCCAGGACCACATTTTCCGCCATGGTAAAGTCCAGCACCAGCCCCCGGCGCTGCCGGTCCTCTGGAATATGCCCCACGCCGGCCTCCCGGATCTGGCGGGGGTTCATCCGGGTGATTTCCCGGCCATTCAGGAAAATGTGCCCGGACGTGGCTCGCCGGAGTCCGGTGAGGCATTCCACCAGTTCGGTCTGGCCGTTGCCGTCCACGCCGCAGATGCCGACGATTTCACCGGCCCGGACTGTGAAGCTGACGTCCTGCACCGCCGGCAGGCCCCGGGCGTTCTTGGCGCACAGCGACTGGACCTCCAGGACCACCTTTCCCGGACGGGCGGGGCCCTTGGGCACCCGCAGGGAGACGGACCGCCCCACCATCAAGGCGGCCAGCTCTTCTTCGGTTCGCCCCTGGGTGTCCAGGGTGGCGATCTTCTTGCCACGCCGGATGACCGTCACCCGATCTGCCAGTTGCAGCACCTCTTTGAGCTTGTGGGTGATGATGATGATGGTCTTCCCCTGGGAGACCAGGTTCTTCATGATGCGGCCGAGCTCTTCCACTTCCTGAGGAGTCAGCACGGCGGTGGGCTCGTCCAGGATCAGAAGTTCGGCTCCCCGGTAGAGCGCCTTCAGAATCTCGACCCGCTGCTGCTGGCCGACGGTAATTGACTCCACCCGGGCTTCGGGATCCACGTGCAGACCGTACTGCTCCGACAGCCGCCGGACTTCCTCCACGGCCTTCCGCCGATCCAGGAGGAACCCGCCCTCCTTGCCGAGGATGATGTTCTCGGCCACCGTAAAGACCGGGACCAGCATGAAGTGCTGGTGGACCATCCCAATGCCCAGCTTGATGGCTTCCGAGGGCCCGGAGATCCGAACCGGCCGTCCCTTCCACTCGATGGTACCCTCATCGGGTGCGTACAGGCCGTAGACGATGTTCATCAGGGTGGTTTTGCCGGCACCGTTTTCGCCTAAGAGTGCGTGAATCTCGCCTTCACGAACCTCCAGGTCGATGTGGTCGTTGGCCACCAAGGAGCCGAAACGCTTGGTGATTCCCGAAAGTTTGAGCATGTGAACAAAGGGCGGGACACTGTCCCGCCCTTCATCCCCCTTTCGTCGTGAGACTTAGATCTGGGGAACCTCCCATTCCTCAAGCTGCTCGCGGGTCTTGGGCACGGTCACCTTGCCCTCGGCAATAGCCTGAGCCCACTTGTCAACCAGTTCCTTGGTGCCTTCCGGCAGTTTGTTCCACAGAGTGGTCTCCGCGTAACCAACGCGGCCTTCCTTCAGGCCCAGGACGATCGCCTGGTCGCCGGGGAAGTTCCCGTCGGCCGTCATCTTGGAGATATCGTACACGGCACCCTTGACGTCCTTGATCATGGAGGAGATCACATGGTCGGGCGCCAGGTAGTTCTGGTCCTGGTCCACGCCGATGGCGTACTTGTTGACTTCCTTGGCCGCCTCGATCACGCCGGTGCCGGTGTTGCCCGAAGCGTGGAAGATCACGTCCACACCCTGGTTGTACATCGCGAGGGCGTCGGACTTACCCTTGCTGGAGTCCGTGAACGTACCGGAGTAGACAGTGACCACTTCCACCGAGGGGTCGGTAGCCTTCACGCCGGCCTTGAAGCCCGCCTCGAAGCGGTGAATCACCTCGATGTCCATGCCGCCGATGAAGCCCACCTTCTTGGTCTTGGTGGCCTTCGCCGCGATGATGCCCATCAAGAAGGAGCCTTCCTCCTCCCGGAAGGTGACCCCTACCAGGTTGGGCGCGTGGGCATCGCTGTCGATGATGGCAAACTTCTGATCCGGCAACTCTTTTGCCTTGTCAACGACCGCGTTGGTCATCAGGGAGCCGATGGCCCAAATCAAATCGTAGCCAGCATCCACGAGCACCTGGAAGTTAGTATCGTAGTCCTCCTGGCGCTTGGACTCCACCGCCTTGACCTCGTAGCCAAAGTCCTGCTGCAGCTTCTGCAGCCCGGCCCACGCGGACTGGTTAAAGGACTGGTCGTGGAGACCTCCGAGGTCCGTGACCATACCGACCTTGAACTTCTTCGTTCCGGTTCCACCGTCCTGAGAGGGCTGTTTGGCCCCGCCGCAGCCAGCCAGCAGCCCTACGCAGAGAGCCACGGCCGCTGCCTTTGCAAACCATTTGCGAGACAAGGACCACACCTCCTGAGATATGAACCGAATCAGAGGATTCGGTCCAAGGCATGGATGGAACACCAAGGCGAATATAGCACGTGGATGAAACCGCTGGTATTCACCAAAAGCGACGGTGACATGACAACAAAGTTCGCATCTGGACCATGACACCCCGTGCCCGAAGCCAACCGGCCACCCGACCGGCATTAGTGTTTGCCGCCATAGGCGGAAGGAATGCACAGTACCCTGCCGGGGCAGGTGTGGACGGCTTTGCCGGGCGCCATCCGGTAGGTCCCGGGATTCAGTTTTGAATATGCAGCCGGTAAAATTGCACTAGGAGTGACCCGCGTGGCTGACGATCCAACGATAGGGGTGAGATATTGTTAGCGGATTGGGTGCGACTCCATCCGGTGGTGGCTGGCGTGTTGGCCAGTCTGTTAGCCGGCCTGGCCACCGCCCTGGGTGGGATTCCTGCGTTGTTTACCCGCCGGATTCCCGATCAGGTCCATGACGGCCTGCTGGGATTTTCGGCGGGTGTGATGCTGGCAGCCACCTTCTTCAGCCTGCTGATCCCGGCCATCGAGCTGAACGGCGGCGGGATCATGGGGGCCGTGGTGGCCGGTCTGGGACTGGTGCTCGGCGGGGTCTTTTTGGATCTGGTGGACAAGTACTCGCCGCACGCGCACTTCATCAAGGGGCCGGAAGGGGGCGGTAATACCAGCCGGCTGGCCAAGATCTGGCTCTTTATCATCGCCATCACCATTCATAATTTCCCGGAGGGGCTGGCGGTGGGGGTCGGCGTTGGCAGCGGCGACCTTTCCAACGGGATCAGCCTGACCCTGGGGATCGGCCTCCAGAACATTCCGGAAGGGCTGGCCGTGGCCCTGGCTCTGCTAGGGGAGCGGTACCCCGCCTGGCAGGTGTTCTGGATCACCCTGCTGACGGGCCTGGCTGAGCCGGTGGGTGCCCTCTTCGGCTTGGCCGGGGTGATGCTGCTGGGTCCGCTGGTGCCCCTGGCCTATTCCTTTGCCGGCGGTGCGATGCTCTTTGTGATCAGCGACGAGATCATTCCGGAGACGCACCGGCGGGGCTATGAACGAATCGCAACCTACCTCCTGCTGGTTGGGTTTGTTGTGATGATGCTGCTGGATGTGGCTTTGGGCTAGCGCGGGATGCTCCAAGGGGATGGTACTGGAAGCGTATGGTAATCGTCAACTGGCTTTCGTGGTTCCTATCAACTCAACAAGCGGAGCACGCTGTTTGCGGGAAACGGCGTGCTCCGCTTCGTTTTGCGGCTCCTGATCCAGCGGATCGAGGAGGCCGTATCCGTATGGTGCAGGGGGTTCACGATAACGCTTCCGCCAGCTTGTGCCAGTACGCGTACAGGGTCCGCAGTCCCCGATCGAAATTCTCCAGGTGGAAGTGCTCGTTGGGGGCATGGAAGTTCTCACTGTCCAGGGCAAAGCCCATCAATACCGAGGGCAGCCCCAGCACCCGGGAAAAGATCTCCACCACCGGGATGGAACCGCCGCTGCGGATGAACTTGGCCTCTGTGCCGTAGGCTTCCTCCAGCGCGGCCAGGGCCGCCCGGATCGCGGGGTGATCCACCGGGGTGATGCAGGCCCGGGAATTGCCTTCCTCCCGCTTGACCCGAACCTTCACGCCGGCCGGGCACCGATTCTTCAGGTGGCGTTCGATCGCGTCCAGCACCCGCTCCGGATCCTGATCCGGTACCAGCCGGCAGGTGATCTTCGCCCCCGCTCGGGCCGGAATCACTGTCTTCGTCCCCTCACCCTGGAAGCCGCCGTAGATGCTGTTGATCTCCAGCGTGGGCCGAGCCCACATGCGTTCCAG
Organism: Symbiobacteriaceae bacterium; assembly: GCA_036562385.1. Taxonomy (GTDB): domain Bacteria; phylum Bacillota; class Sulfobacillia; order Symbiobacteriales; family Symbiobacteriaceae; genus DATCKG01. The sequence continues at coordinate 14,689 of DATCKG010000056.1, read as the reverse complement.
GGCGGTGTAGCCGGGCTCGCCAGGCAGCGCGTCCACGCCCAGGGACTGGCGGAGGGCCTCCTCATCGAAGCCCAGGGAGGCAAAGGTTTGCCGTTCCTCCTCCGTCAGCGGGCGGACGTCATCGTAAAACCCCTCCACGGCGATCTTCCCGTCCGGGGAACGCAGCGAGGCCAGCAGTTCGGCCAGGGCGTGGATGGCGTTGGGGGCGACGCCGCCGTACAGGCCCGAGTGCAGATCTCCCTTGGCGCCGATCACTTCCACTTCCATGGCGGCGAGGCCCCGGAGCGCATAGGTGATGGAAGGAACCCCCGGGGCGTACAGGCTTGTGTCGGAGATGACCACCACGTCGGCTTTCAGCAGGTCCCGATGGTCCCGGATGAACCGCTCCAGGTTGGCGGAGCCGATCTCCTCCTCGCCCTCCAGGAGGACTTTCACGTTCACCGGCAGCCGGCCCTCGGTCTGAAAGAGTGCCTCCAGCACCTTGATGTGCATGAAGATCTGGCCCTTGTCGTCGCTGGCGCCCCGGGCGTAGATCTTGCCGTCCCGGATGGAGGGCTCAAAGGGAGGCGTCTCCCACAGATCCAGAGGGTCCACTGGCTGGACATCGTAGTGGCCGTAAATCAGGGCTGTGGGCGCACCCTCTGCCTCCAGCCACTCGGCATAGACCAGCGGATGGCCGCCGGTTTCGAACAGTTCCACCCGGGGCATACCGATCCGCCGCAGTTCGTCCACCAGCCACTGGGCTGCCCGCCGCACATCTTCCCGGTGCGCCGCCAGCGCGCTGATGCTGGGAATCCGCAGAAACGCGCTGAGCTGGTGAAGGTGCTCCTCTCGGTGTTTCCGGAAATAGGCATCGCCATTCGGTGTCATCGCCCATCACGCTCCGTTCCCCTTTAGCTTATCTTTCCAGTCCTGGAACCGCAAGACGCTGCCATGGCAGGGAAGAGTTCAGAGGAGAGTGAATAGACATAGAAGACTGCAAAAGCGGGGGCGGGGGTGGCTGATCTGTGACGGCGGCCGGAAAGCCATGGCTGGTCCATTATCCCGAGGGCGTGCCCCATTCCCTTGCGTATCCGGCGGTACCGGTGCATGCCTTCCTGGACGAGGCCGGCCGAACCTACGGTTCAGTGGCAGCCGTTCGCTTCGGCGGTGCCACACTGACCTGGGCGGAGGTGTTGCGCCAGGCCAACGCCTTCGCCGCGGCGCTGGCGGCCCTGGGGGTACGGAAAGGGGATCGGGTGGCCATCATGCTGCCCAACCTTCCCCAGACGCTGATCGCTTACTTCGGCGCCCTGAAGGCCGGGGCCATTGTGGTGTTCTGCAACCCCCTGTACAAGGAGCGGGAACTGGAGCATCAATTGAAAGATTCCGGTGCCGAGGTGATCGTGGCGCTGGATGTGCTATATCCCCAGATCCGGCGGTTACGGGCTACCACGGCCCTGCGGGCCGTGATTCTCACGGGGCTGACCGAATACATGGCCCGCTCCCTGCGGCTGATGGCGCCGCTGGTGAAGCCGCAGTGGGTGGGCCGGATGCCGAAGGAGCCGGAAGTCTACCCGTTTCAGGCGCTGCTGAAGCGCCACGACGGTCATGCGCCTCCCAGCGTTGCGGTGGATCCGGTGTGGGACCTGGCGGTGCTGCAATACACCGGCGGCACCACCGGGATCGCCAAGGGCGCCATGCTCACTCACCGGAACCTGGTAGCCAATGTCTGCCAGCTCTTGGCCTGGACGCCCGACATTCAGCCGGGGCGGGAGCGCTTTCTGGCCGTCATGCCGTTTTTCCATGTCTACGGGCTGACGGTCAGCCTGAACCTGGCGACGCGGCTGGGAGCGACGCTGATCCTGGTGCCCCGCTTCGAGGTGAAGCAGGTGGTGAAGCTGATCCAGCGGGAAAAGCCCACCTTTTTTCCCGGAGCACCCACCATTTACGTGGCCCTCAACCAGTTCCCCGGGATCTCCCGCTACCGGCTGGATTCGATCCGGACCTGCATCTCAGGGTCCGCACCTCTGCCGCTGGAAGTCCAGACCACCTTTGAATCCCTCACCGGCGCACGGCTGGTGGAAGGGTACGGCCTCACGGAAGCCTCCCCTGTCACCCACTGCAACCCTTTAGTGGGGCGGGGAAAGCCGGGGTCCATCGGTCTGCCCCTGCCGGACACCGAGATGAAGATCGTTGACCTGGAGACGGGGTCGGAGGAGGTGCCTCCCGGCGAGGTCGGGGAGCTTTGCATTCGGGGACCGCAGGTGATGCTGGGCTACTGGAATCAGCCGGAGGAGACCGACCGGGTGCTCCGGGACGGCTGGCTGCACACCGGCGACGTGGCCCGGATGGATGAGGACGGCTATACCTACGTGGTGGACCGCGTCAAGGACGTGATCATCGCCGGCGGCTACAACATCTATCCGCGGGAGGTGGAAGAGGTCCTGTATGAGCATCCCGCGGTGCTGGAGGCCGCGGTGATCGGCGTCCCGGACGAGTATCGGGGTCAGGCGCCCAAGGCGTTTGTGGTGCTGAAGCCTGGTGAGAAGGCGACGGCGGAGGAGATCATGGCCTTCTGCCGGGAGCGGCTGGCCCGGTACAAGGTCCCCGACCATGTGGAGTTCTGTTCCGAACTGCCGAAGAGCGCCCTGGGCAAGGTCCTGCGCCGGGAGTTGCGGGGGCGGTAAAGGCGTAGACTAACCCTGCAACCAGATCCGGTGGGAGGGCGTAAGGCGGTGCAGCAGGACGGAAAAGAAGGTCCGGCCGGCACGCTGCAGGATCAGGTCGAAAAACTGGCCTTTCTGCTGGAGCGGATGAACCTGGCGGATTACCTTGCCCTGATGCAGAACCCCTGGCGGCTCATCTGGGTCAATTTCCTGGCCGGCTCCGCCAGGGGGCTCGGTCTGGGCTTCGGCTTTGCCATTCTGAGCGCCGGTCTTCTCTATATACTGCGCGGCCTCATGATGGCTCATCTGCCGGTGATCAGTGACATCATCGCCACCATTGTCCGGATGGTGGAACATAATCTGCGACCTTGAAAGGGGACGTCGCGGGGGCACACTAGCGCCGGGAGGGAACGGCGCGTGAATCTGAAGCGTTTGCGGAAAAAGCTGCTGGAGGAGCGCCGGCAGTATCTGGAACAGAGCGGCATGATCAAAGAGACGGGACTCGCCGCGATGTCCCTGAAAGAACAGGTGCAGGAAGACTCCACCGTGGACAATCACCCGGGCGACATGGGTACCGAGATGTTTGAGCAGGAAAAGGACCTGGGCCTGCAGACCAACGCCCGACGCCGTCTGCGGGAGATCGATCAGGCCCTTCAGCGGATGGAAGAGGGAGCCTACGGCATCTGCGCTGTCTGCGGCCAGCCCATCGATGAAGCGCGGCTGGAGGCCTTCCCCAGCGCCATCACCTGCATCCGCTGCCAGCAGGACCAGGAGGCCCGGGCACCTCGCTACCGCCGACCTGTCGAGGAGGATCTGCTGGACCCGGTCTTCGGTCGCACCTGGCGGGACGTGCCGGGAGATCCGGCCTACGATGGAGAAGACGCCTGGCAGGATGTGGCCCGCTACGGCACCTCCGAGACCCCGTCGGACCTGCCCGGGGCCGTCCGGTACGACGACCTGTACAATACCGACGAGGACTTGTACACGGTGGTCGATCCCACTGAGGCCCTGGTGGATGAGGAAGGGGAGCCAATCCTTCGGGACGCCCGGCATCCGGACCATTCCACAGGCACCCTGTACGACCCCGGTGACATGGAAGGAAACTTCCGGTGGGAGCCGGCGGCCCTGAACCGGACGGTGATGCCCGAACGCCAGTTCCGCCGGGGCCGGTTTCCCCGGCGGCCCATGCCGTAAAGCAGGACCCGTTCCGCCGCTTGAGCGGAACGGGTCCTGCTGCCCTCGTGGCGGATTTCGCCTGCCTATGGTAGACTAGGACCGGTAAAAGCCCGGTCCCCGGGGATCGGGCAGAGCAGGAGCACGGTGTCGCGGGGGTGAAACGGACTTGTTCCCCATCCTTCTGGCGCTTACGGTGCTGGGGCTGGATCAGTTTACGAAATGGCTGGTCGTCACCCGGATGGCCGAGTTCGAAACGATTCCGGTAATTCCGGGCTTCTTTTCCATTCAGTTTGTCTACAACACGGGGGCCGCCTTCGGCATCCTGCAGAACCAGACCTGGTTTCTGGTTCTGGTGGCCACGGTAGCCGCGGGCGTCATCCTGTACTACCTCCGCCGGCCCGAGGCCAAGTGGGGCGTTCTGCCGCTGGCCCTGGGGCTCCTGCTGGGGGGAACCCTCGGGAACCTGGTGGATCGGGTGCGCTTTGGGAAGGTGGTGGACTTTTTCCTTTTCTATTGGAAGGACTACCGCTTTCCTAATTTCAACGTCGCGGACATTGGCATTACGGTGGGGGTTGCCTTGCTGGCCCTCTACCTGGGTTTGACGGGGGAGAAGACGGCCGGGTGAAGGAGTACACGTTCTTGCCTGAGACGGAACAGGCCCGACTGGATGTCTACCTGGCAGCGCAAACCGAACTGGGCCTTTCCCGTACCCGCATCAAGGCGCTGATCGAAGAAGGTCACGTGACGGTCAACGGCCGAAAGGCCAAGGCCAGCCAGCCGCTGGCTCCGGGGGACGAGGTCCGGGTGATGGTGCCGGATCCGGAGCCGCTGGAGCTGAAGCCCGAGGAGATCCCGCTGGATGTGGTTTACGAGGATGAGGACGTGCTGGTGATCAACAAGCAGCGGGGCCTGGTGGTGCATCCGGCGGCCGGCCACTGGACCGGTACCTTGGTCAACGCCGTGCTGGATCAGGTGGAGGAGCTGGAAGGGATTGGCGGCAAGCTGCGCCCCGGCATCGTCCACCGGCTGGACAAGGATACCACCGGCCTGCTGGTGGTGGCCAAGACGGAACGGGCCATGGCGTCGCTGACGGAGCAGATGCGAAACCGCCAGGTCCGCCGGATCTACTGGGCCCTGGTACACGGCAACGAGTCGATTCCCGACCGGGGACGCATCGAGGCGCCCATCGGACGGCATCCCACAGACAGAAAGCGGATGGCCGTCAACACCCGCACCGGCAAGGAGGCGGTCACCCGGTTTCGGGTGCTGGAGCGCTACAAGGGATACTCCCTGGTGGAGTGCGAACTGGAGACCGGTCGGACCCACCAGATCCGGGTGCACATGGCCTTCATCGGCCATCCGGTGGTGGGGGACCCGCTCTACGGCAGGCGGAAAGACGACCTGGGGATGCCTCCCCAGGCGCTCCACGCGCGTCAGTTGGGCTTTTACCATCCCCGCACCGGAGAGTGGATGGAATTTACGGCGGAGCCGCCCGCGGACATGATGGCTGTGATCGAGCGGCTGCGTCGGGGGGACTAGGAGAGAGGGGGCGGCTTTTTCATGCCGGAGAGCAATTTTGCCGACCGGGTGATTCACCGGGTGCGGTCGAAGCGGTCCCATGTGGTGGTGGGGCTGGATCCCGTGCTGCAGCGGATTCCGCCTTGCCTGCGGGAGCAGGCGGCCAGGGAGCACGGCCGCACCGCCCGGGGCGCTGCGGCGGCACTGCTTGCCTTCAACAAGCTGATCATCGATGCCGTGGCGGACCAGGTGGCGGCGGTGAAGCCCCAATCGGCCTTTTACGAGATGTACGGCCCCTGGGGTGTGGAGGCGTTCTGGGAGACGGTTCGGTACGCCCGCTCCCGGGACCTGCTGGTGATCGCCGACGTGAAGCGAGGGGACATCGGATCCACGGCAGAGGCCTACGCCGCGGCCTACCTGGGGCATCCGAATCCGCTGGACTCCTGGGAGGACCCGGGCCTGTGGGTGGACTGCGTGACGGTCAATCCGTACCTGGGCAGTGACGGGCTGGTCCCCTTCGTCCGGCGGTGCCAGGCCCGGGGCACCGGGATGTTCGTGCTGGTGAAGACCAGCAACCCCTCCGCCGGGGAACTGCAGGACCAGGTCCTGTTGAGCGGGGAGAACGTGGCCCAGCAGGTGGCCAAGCTGGTGGACTACCTGGGCGCGACGCTGGTGGGTACCTCCGGGTACTCGGCGGTGGGCGCCGTGGTGGGAGCCACCTATCCCGAGGACCTGGCCCGGTACCGGAAGGAGATGCCTCGGGCGCTGATTCTGGTGCCGGGGTACGGTGCCCAGGGAGGCACCGGGGCCGATGTGGTGCATGCTTTCAATCCCGACGGCCTGGGCGCGCTGGTCAACGCATCCCGCTCCATCATCTATGCCTACGAGAAGATCGGGCCGGATCCCGCACCCTGGGAGGTAGGGACGGCTGCCGCGGCGGCTGTGGAGGCCATGAACCGGGACATCAACGGCGCCCTGGCGGCCGCCGGGAAGCTGGCCTGGTGAGAGAACTCTTGACCCGAAGGGTTCCGAATGATATGGTTCCAACGAGGGCCGTGCTACTTTAACCCAGTCCCGTGAGGCTGGAAGGAGCAGGCAAGCAGATATCGGGTGTGTTGGAGGTCCCGGACCCGTACCGGCGGGTCCGGCGGCCGCTGCACAGGCGAATCGAAGCGCTCCTTGCCAGCCCGGCAAGGAGCCTTTTTCATTCCCTCCGGAGGTGGGTGCCGTGGCAAAGCCAAAAGCCATTCTGATGGATGCTGCCCAGATCAACCGGGCCCTGACCCGGATCGCCCACGAGATCATCGAACGCAACAAAGGTGTGGAGAAGGTCGCCTTGGTGGGAATCCGCCGCCGGGGGGTCCCGCTGGCCCAGCGACTGGCCCGGAAACTCCAGGAGTTTGAGGGTCTCGAGGTTCCGGTGGGCACCCTGGACATCACCCTGTATCGGGACGATCTGTCCGAACTCGATTCGGTTCCGCAGGTGCACAAGTCCGAAGTCCCCTTCCGCCTGCCGGGCCGGGTGGTGGTGATGGTGGACGACGTGCTCTACACCGGCCGGACGGCCCGGGCTGGCCTGGACGCTTTGCTGGACATCGGGCGGCCCTCGGCGATCCAGCTGGCGGTGCTGGTGGATCGGGGGCACCGGGAACTGCCCATCCGGGCGGACTATGTGGGGAAGAACGTCCCCACTTCCCGGCATGAGGTGGTGGAAGTGCATCTGACCGAGGTAGACGGTGGCGAGGATTTCGTCGCACTGTACGATCTGCCGCGATAAGAGGGAGGCACCGGCATGGCAGGGCTGAAGAGCAAGGACCTGCTGGGACTGCGGGAGTTGTCAGCGGAAGAGATCGAATTGATTCTCGACACGGCTGAAGCCCTGCGGGAGATCGCGACCCGGCCCATCAAGAAGGTCCCGACGCTGAAGGGACGCAGCTACGTGACGCTTTTCTACGAAAACTCCACCCGGACGGCCAAATCCTTCGAACTGGCCTGCAAGTACCTGGGCGCCGACGTGGTCAACGTGAGCGTCGGCACTTCCAGTGTCAAGAAGGGGGAGACCCTCCGGGACACCGTGATGAACCTGGAGGCCATGGGGGTGGACGCCATCATCATCCGCCATCCCTGCGGCGGAGCCCCCCATCTGGCCGCCCAGTTTGTCCGGTGCAGCATCATCAACGCCGGCGACGGCATTCACGAACATCCCACCCAGGGGCTGCTGGATATGCTCACCATCCGCCGGCACAAGGGCGGATTCCGGGGGCTGAAGGTGGCCATCCTGGGCGACATTCTGCACAGCCGGGTGGCCCGGTCCAACATCCACGGCCTGACCAAAATGGGCGCGGAAGTGTGGGTGGCCGGTCCCTCGACCATGTTGCCCCCGGGTTTGGAGGATTTGGGCGTCAGGGTGACCACCCGGGTGGAGGAGGCGCTGGAGGGCGCGGACGTGGTCAACGTCCTGCGCATTCAGCTGGAGCGGATGCAGCAGTCGCTCTTCCCCAGTGTCCGGGAGTACCACCGCTTCTGGGGGCTGACGCCGGAGCGGCTCCGGCTGGCCAAGCCCGACGCGCTGCTGATGCATCCCGGCCCCATGAACCGGGGCGTGGAAATCAGTTCGGACGTTGCGGACGGCGACCAGTCGGTGATCCACGAGCAGGTGACCAACGGCGTGGCTGTTCGAATGGCGGTTCTGTACCTGCTGGCCAACAGAGGTGAGGCGGCATGATCCTGATCAAGAACGGGCGCCTGCTCGATCCGGAAAGCGGCGTGGACCAGGTAGCTGACCTGCTGGTGCAGGAGGGCCGGATCGCCGCCATTGGTACCGGGCTGGCCGCACCCGAGGGAGCCCGCGTCATCGACGCGACGGGCAAGGTGGTGGCTCCGGGTTTCATCGACATCCACGTCCACCTGCGGGTACCGGGGCAGGAATATAAGGAAGACATGCGGACCGGCACCGCAGCCGCGGTGCGGGGCGGTTTTGTCGGAGTGGTCTGCATGCCCAACACCGACCCGGTGATCGACAACGCCGCCGTTGTGGACCACGTGATCCATCTGGCCCAGAAGGAAGGGCTCTGCCATGTCTGGCCCGCGGGGGCCATCACCCAGGGGCTGAAAGGGGAACTGCTCTCGGAGATGGGCGAGATGAAGGCCGCCGGCGCCGTTTGTGTGACCGACGACGGTCGGCCGGTGCCCAGCGCCGGGCTGATGCGCCAGGCCATGATCTACGCCCGGCAGTTTGACCTGACGGTGATGGATCACGCCGAGGACAAGAGCATCTCCGCCGGCGGTGCCATGCACTACGGGAAGGTTTCCTCCATGCTCGGAATCCGGGGGATTCCTTCCACCAGCGAGGAGGTGCATGTGGCGCGGGACATCCTCCTCGCCCTGGAGACCGGCGCCCGGGTCCACATCCAGCACGTCTCCAGCCGCCGCACGGTGGAACTGATCCGGTGGGGCAAGCGGATGGGTGCACCGGTGACCTGCGAGGCGACGCCCCATCACTTCACCCTCACTGATCAGGTGGTGGCGGAGATGAACTACTCCACCTTCACCAAGATGAACCCGCCCATTCGGGAGGAGGCGGACCGGCAGGCGATCCTGGAGGGGATTGCCGACGGCACCATTGACCTGATCGCCACCGATCATGCCCCCCATCATCTGGATGAGAAGCTGATCGAGTACCAGGACGCCGCCTTCGGCATCACCGGCCTGGAGACCAGCGTGGGACTGGTGGTGGACCGGCTGTTGCGGCCGGGGATCATCAGCCTGCCCCAGATGATTCTGATGATGTCCACCCGGCCGGCCCGGGCGGTGGGGCTGACGCCGCCGGCTCTCCGGGTGGGAGCGCCTGCCGACATCACCATCCTGGACCTGGAGCGGACCTGGACGGTGCGGGCCGAGGAAATGGCCTCCAAGTCCAAGAACAGCCCCTTTATCGGCTGGACCCTCACCGGGGCGCCGTACGCCACCATCGTCGGCGGCCAGCTGCGGATGCTGGAGATGAAGGTGATCGCCCCATGACCGGGCTCAAGGACAGCCGCACCCGGGGGGAATGGGTTCTGGAGACGGCCCGGGTACTGGCGCACACGGGGGAGGGGGACCTGCGCAAGCTGGTGCTGCAGGCCCCCGAGATCGCCCGGCGGGCGGTGGCCGGCCAGTTTGTGCAAGTGCATCCGATGCCCCGGCCGCTCGCCGGGGCGGACCCGCTGCTGCGCCGGCCGCTGAGCTTCTGTGAGATCCGGCCCCGGGAGGGGATCATCACCCTGATGTACCGGGTGGTGGGCAAGGGAACCCGGATCTTGGCCGCGGCCCGGCCGGGGGACGAACTGGACCTGCTGGGCCCCTTGGGGCATTCCTTCCCGGATCCCCGTGCCGGCCGGGGACGGCTGGTGCTGGTGGGCGGCGGCCTGGGGATTCCGCCGCTGGTGGCTGCTGCGCACTGGGCGCGGGAGTACCGGGAGGTGGAGGCGGTGATCGGCGCCCCCACCCGGTTCTACCTGGCGGGGGCCGAGGAGTTGCGGGCCGCGGGTGTGCCGGTGACGGCGGTGACGGAGGATGGTTCCGAGGGCGCCCGGGGCCTGGTGACCGAGCCGCTGCAGCGCCTCCTGGAGGAGGGCCGGGTCGGTGAGGTCTGGGCCTGCGGTCCGGAGGCGATGCTGGCCGCGGTGAAGGAGCTCTGCGCGGCCGCCTCGGTACCCTGCTTTGTCAGCGTCGCCAAGCACATGGCCTGCGGTTTCGGTGCCTGCCTGGGCTGCACCATTCCCAGGGCCGGGGCTCCCGGCTATCTCAAGACCTGCCAGGACGGGCCGGTCTTTGCCGCCGAGGAGGTGGTTCTCCGTGGCTGCTGAGGTGGATCTCTCCACGGAACTGTTCGGCATCCGCTTCCGGAACCCGGTCTGGACCGCGTCCGGCTGCTTTGGGTACGGCCGGGAATATGCCGGGCTCTTCCCCCTCAGGGAGCTGGGCGCCATCTGTGTGAAGGGGACTTCCCTGGAGCCCTGGGAGGGGAACCCGGGCACGCGGGTAACGGAAACCCCCGGGGGCATGCTCAACGCCATCGGCCTGCAGAACCCCGGCGTGGAGCACTTTCTGAAGGTCGATTGGCCCTGGCTGCAGGAACAGGGCGCCACGGTGGTGGTGAACATCGTCGGCCGCACCGTCGAGGAGTACGCGGCGGTGGCCCGCCGGCTGGAGGGCTCCGGCGTGGCCGCCCTCGAGCTGAACATCTCCTGTCCCAACGTCAAGGAGGGCGGGATGGCTTTCGGCACCACCCCCCGGGGCGCCGCGGAGGTGACCGCCGCGGTCCGGAAGGCAACGACGCTGCCGCTGATCGTCAAGCTCAGCCCCAACGTGACAGATGTGGTGGCCATCGCCCGGGCGGTGGAGGATGCCGGCGCCGACGGCATCTCGCTCATCAACACGGTGCTGGGGATGAGCATTGACATCCGGCGGCGGAAGCCGCATCTGGGCAACGTCTTCGGCGGCCTTTCGGGTCCTGCCATCAAACCCATCGCCCTGCGGATGGTCTGGCAAGTGGCGGGAGCGGTGCGGATTCCGGTGATCGGCATCGGCGGCATCACCACCTGGGAGGACGCGGTGGAGTTCTTGATGGCCGGGGCACGGGCGGTGCAGGTGGGCACGGCTTGCTTTGTCAACCCCAGGGCGCCGCTGGAGATCATCCGAGGAATCCGGGACTTCATGGTGGAGACCGGCGTTACCCGGGTAACCGATCTGGTGGGCGCCGCCCGTCCGCAGGGGAGCCTGCCGGAACTTACAGGCGGCAGCCGGGAGAACGCGTCCGTCCGATCCCGCGGGACTGCCCCCCGCCCCCACAGCGAGGCCGCGGAGGCCCTGCGGCAGTTCATGAAGGATGCCGACCGGGCGTGACCGGTAAGCAGCCGGCGTGCCTGCGATGGAAGGGAAAGGTGTTGTCATGAGCCTGAGCCGTGATGAGATCCTGACCATCTTCCGGGAGGCCGGGACCCTGCAGGAGGGCCACTTTCTGCTCACCTCCGGCCGCCACGGGGATCGCTTCTTCCTGTTGCCCCATACGCTGCAGTATCCGGACCTGACGGAGCGGCTCTGCGCCGACCTGGCGGCGCTGTTTGATGATGTCGAGGTGGAGACGGTGATCGGCCCTGCCACCGGCGGCATCATCCTGGCTTACGAGGTGGCCCGCCAGATCCGGCTGCGCCGGGGTGGCAAGGGGCCCCGGGCCATCTTTGCCGAGAAGGACGGCCAGGGCGGGATGGTCCTGAAGCGGCAGTGGCGCCTGCGGGAGGGGGAGAAGGTGCTGGTGGTGGAAGACGCCGTCACCACCGGCGGGTCGGTGGCCAAGACCATCGACGCGATTCGCCCCTTCAACCCGGAGATCGTGGGGGTCGGGTGCCTGGTGGACCGGAGCGGTGGCAAGGCGGACTTCGGCGTACCCCTCCGGTCGCTGATCCAGGTGGATCTGGCCTCGTGGCTTCCGGAAGAATGCCCCCTTTGCCGCCAGGGAATTCCACTGGTCAAGCCCAAGGGTTAGCACTCATGTTAGGTGGCTGCTAATAACCTCTTGAACCTCTATTCTTCCCGGTGTAGAATGATGAACGATATCGCCATGCGGTAAGGGGGGAGAGCGAAGTTGCCAATTTACGAGTTCCGCTGCGACGCATGCGGACATCACTTTGATGAGCTGCTGCCCATGAACACTGCGGGCGATAACGTCAAGTGCCCGGAGTGCGGCCACGTGGGCGCCACCAAGTCTCGCGGGAGCTGGCTCAATGCCGCCCATGGGCTGGAGAACGGGCACATCGCCGTGGGCTGGAAGCTCACCGGCAAGAGCAGCAAGCCCAGCTCCGAGAGCAGCGAGTCCAAGACCAGCTGCTGCGGGGGCAGCTGCAGCTGCAACTGAGGCGCATGACATGGCAAGATCAGCGGACCGGTACAGGGAGCCACTGTACCGGTCCTGTTAGTTTTTTGTGGGGGACCTCCGCGGGATGGGGCCTTCCGATCCACCGGCAGGGTTCCGACACCTTCCGCCGTCAGGGCAGGATTTGGTAGATTCATACCAGCGGGGGCCGGCACGGTTACCTGTGGGCTTCCCGGTTTCCGAAAGGGGGAGAGGCTCATGCGTATTGGCATCGTCTGCTATCCCAGCGTGGGTGGAAGCGGCATTGTCGCCACCGAACTGGCGGTCCAGCTGGCCCGGCGGGGGCACCAGATCCACATCATCTCGGCGGATATACCCTTCCGCCTGCCGCAGTTCCAGGAGCGGATTCGCTTCCACCAGGTGGAGACGCCGGCGTATCCCGTCTTCCGGGAGCAGCCTTACCTGCTGGCCCTGGTCAACAAGTTGGTGGAGGTCCACCGCCTGGTGGGTCTTGACGTGATCCACGCCCACTATGCGGTTCCCCATGCCACCGCCGCGTACCTGGCCCGGGAGATCATCGGCCCGGGAGGTCCGCGGGTGGTGACTACGCTTCACGGCACGGACATCACCCTGATGGGGGTCGATCCCTCCTTCACGGAGGTCATTGCCTTCTCCGTCAACCAGTCTGACGCCGTCACCGCCGTGTCCGAGTCCCTGCGTCGCGATACCCTGGCCCTGCTGCCGGTGAAGGTGCCGGTGCGGGTCATCCCCAACTTCCTGGACTGCAGCCGGTGGCGCCGGATCGAACCGGAGGGCCTCTCCTGCCGCCTGGGCCGCCCGGGGGAGCGGATCTTGATGCACATGTCGAATTTCCGGCGGGTGAAGCGGCCCTGGGATGTGGTGGCCATCTTCGCCCGGGTGGCGAAAGAGGTGGAAAGCCGGCTGATCCTGGTAGGAGATGGCCCGGAACTGGCACCCACCCTGGCCTACGCGAAGCGGCTGGGTGTGCGGGATCGCATTTTGGTTCTGGGCAACCAGCAGGAGGTGGTGCCGCTGCTCTCGGTGGCCGATCTCTTCCTCCTGCCCAGCGAACAGGAGGCCTTCGGCATGGCGGCGCTGGAGGCCATGGCCTGTGGCGTGCCGGTGATCGCCACCCGTACCGGCGGCCTGCCGGAGGTGGTGGTGGATCAGGAGACCGGCTTCCTCTGCCCCGTAGGCGACGTGGAGGGCATGGCGGAGCGGGCGCTGCAGATCCTCCGGGACGAAAAACTGCACCGCCGCCTGCAGGAGGCGGCGGTGCACCGGGCGCAGACGCAGTTCTGCGCGACCCGGGTGGTACCCCAGTATGAGGCCCTGTACCGGGAGGTACTCGAGAAGTCCAGGTAACGACTACGGCTGCTTCGGTTCCACCAGCAGGTCCACGACAGTGGCTTCACCGGGCATCACCCGGAAGAGCGGAACCATCTCCGTCCGGTGGGTAAGGGAGCCGCGGAAGGTGGTACCGGCCACCCGGGCCCGGAGCGCGAACCAGCCAGTGCCGCTCAGGTCCACGTTGTCAAACCGGAAGCGGCCGAGGAGGTCGGTGGGAACGGAGGCCACCACACCCCTGCCCTGCTCCAAGAGATCCACCCAGCCGAAGACCGGAAGCTGGCCGTCGGTGCGGCGGATCTGGCCCGTGATGGATCCGGTGTTGGGCAGGATCCCCAGGTCCTGGCTCACGGCAGTGCCGGCGGCCGGCGGCTGCGGGATGTTCACCATGGCAGTGGTCCAGCCGTCCCGGGTGGCGGTCAGGGTCAGTTCCCCGGTCCGGGGCACCCTCGCCGCGATGCGGTAGAAGCCGGTGCTGTCCGTGGTGGTTTCGCCCAGCACCTGGCCGTCCGGCCCCCGGAGGGTGACCGTGGCTTCGGCCTGCGGCTCGCCGTTGTGTCCCAGCACCAGCCCGGTGAAGACCACTTCGTCCGGGGGCAACTGCACGGTGGGCAGCGGGCTGCCGGCGGTGGCGGCATCCGTCACGTCCAGTTCGGTGATGGGAAGGTACCCTTCCGCCTCTACCTGCAGGGTGTAGGGAACGCCCAGTTCCACGGGGGCCTCCCCGAAGCGGTACCAGCCGTTCTCGTCGGTGGTGGCGGTGTGCGTTTCGTCCCCTACTCCGAGGGCGACCTCAGCGCCGGCCACCGGCTGGCCGTCGGAGGCATCCACCACCCGGCCCTGCAGGTTCACTTCCCGGGGCCGCAGGGTGACGTGGACGCTGGTGGTCTTTCCGTTTTCCACGTCGAGTTGGACCGCCGGGATTCCGTTAAGCGTAAAGTCCCAGGCCGTGTAATAGCCATCCGCGGTGACCCGCAGGGTATAGGGCGTGGAGAACCGAACGACTTGGTAATTCAAGCCATCACCCTGGCCGCCACCTGGTCCGCCGCTCTGTCCACCACCTTGTCCGCCATGCTGGCCACCGTTTTCCGCCGGGGTTTGTCCGGGGTTCTCTGCGGGGTTCTCT
>DATCKG010000053.1:0-6317 GCA_036562385.1 Symbiobacteriaceae bacterium | reverse complement strand
GGACTGGGTACTTACGTGGCAAACGAAGTTTCACGAGTGGGCAGCAAAGGATCGATCGTTCCGGTTTCATGACATCTATAACCTCGTCTATGACCGCCGGACCCTCTGGACCGCATGGCAACACATCCGGTCAAACAGGGGGTCCAGAACGGCAGGCGTAGACGGCGTGACTCGGTACCAGGTGGAAGAGCGGATCGGCGTAACGAGCTTCTCCGGCGATCCGAGCGAATCCCGTAGAGATAGGCGATCAGTTCCATCTTTACGAGGACGACGGGATCAATGGCCGGGCGTCCCCGCTTGCTGTAGTACTCCCTGGTCTGTTCCCGGATGAAGTTCGTGTCGAGGATCGCCTGGATCTTACGCAGCAGGTGGTCTTGAGGCACTAGATCTTCGAGCAAGACCATTTCGTACTGCGACTGCACATTCGTCCGGTCCCGCAGCATAGCAAATCACCGCCGGAAATTAATGCTTGCACTACCATTCTACTAACAAAAACGGGCACCCGCGAGGGGGTACCCGCTTTTTGTCTACAGTCTGAACGGGCCTTCCTACCGATCTTCGGAGGAAGGCCCGTTTGGTATTGTGCGCATTTGGCCCTCGGGCAGTGGCGATCAGAGGTTCCCCTTGCGGCACGCATTTTTCGTAGATATCATAAAAAACACCTCATATTTATAGGTGATACCATTGTGGAACAGGGCTACTCTGATCGTCTTGATGGTCGTACTGCTTATCCTGGGCCTCATGAGTCCCCGTGTGCTGGGCGCCAACCCAGCGGCATCGCTGCGACCAGAGGCGACCACGGGCTCGAAGCAGCAGATTCCTGTCCTCCTGTATCATGACCTAAAGCCAGGGGCCGGCAGCGAGAACGGTGCCATCGTCAGCGTGGAAGAATTTGCAGCTCAGATGCAGTGGCTCCATGACCACGGATACACGACCATCTCCACCGATGATCTCTTCCGCTGGCTTCAAGGAGAGACGGAACTGCCGCCCAGATCCGTACTGATCACCTTCGATGACGGCTACGAGTCTATGTACCAATACGCCTACCCGATACTGAAGCGCTACGGTTTTCAGGCTGTGGTCTTCATGGTGACCGGCCTTTCCGGGCAGCGAACCGGCTCCCTGTCATACCTCTCCTGGGAGCAAATGCAGGAGATGGAGGCGTCGGGACTGGTGGAGATTCAGGGACACACCCATGATGGCCATCGATTGGTGGACGGGGTCCCTGTCCTCACCACCTGGCCGGCCGGGGAGATCCGCAGCGATCTGGAAAGGCTGAACCGTTCCCTGACGCTCCATGGGCTGCGGCCTGTCACCGCCTTTGCATACCCTTACGGCGTTTACGATGCGGACGTGATCGAAGTACTTAAGGCGGCAGGCCTCAAGCTGGCGTTCACCACCCAGCACGGCTACGTGTCGAAAGACGCGGATTCATATACGCTGAACCGCGTGATCGTGTTTCCCGGTACGGACCTCTGTCAGTTTGCCAGGCTGGTCGATCCGGAAGGCAGTACGGTCGCGTCCACCTGCCATGGCGTATGACGGAAATCCCCCCACGCACCTGTGGGGGGATTCTTGTGCCTCAGAATACCTGTTCGTGCAGGCCGTGGACCTGCACCACCTCGATCTCTTCCTGGTTCTCGGAGATCAGCCGCCCGCCCTGGCGAATCTCCACCCGCACGGTGTACCGCCCGGGTGTGGTGCCGGCCGGCACGACCCAGCGGTCATGCCGCAGCGACCGTGAGGCAACGCATTTGCTGCTGTCGGCCTCGATATCGATGGTGAACCGGTCTTCATCGACGACCTGGCCGTCGGGGGTGAGGAGGGCGATGCGCACCTTGGCCCCGGGGATCGGCTCCAGCAGGTCGCTCACAATCCAGAGTTCATCCAGGTAGGCCCGGGTGGGGGGTACCTTCCGACGGCCCATGACCAGGGAAGCCAGGACGGGTTGCATGGACAGCCGGAGTGCTTCGTAGCCCAGCTTCGGCCGGCGGCGGTAGTCGCAGACCGACCAGGTGATGGCCGGCCAGCAGTCCACCAACATGAACTGGAAGACCCCGGTCATCGGTTGCCACTTGGCCCGCCGGTACCGCTCCGTCGCCTGCTTGATCAGATGGTACTGGTAGCGTTGTGAGTTGGCGATGAACTCCCCGAGGCTGTTTCCCATGGCGATGCCGGCCACGTGGAAGGTCTCGTCATACTGAAAGTCGTGGTATTTCCAGGCCTCCCAGTCCGGCGGCCAGAGTTGCTCCGGGCTGAACATCTCCTCCAGCATCTCCCGGCAGGGGAGGGCCTGGGCGCCGTACTCGTTGACGAAGGGCTTGCCCGGCAGCGCCTCGTACCCGGCTGCCTCTCCGAAGTACCAGCCGGGGTAAGCGTGTTCGGAGAAATCGGAAGCTTCCATGACCGGGCGGGAGCCGTCCTCTTCCCGCACCGCGGCGGCGAGCAGCGGGTCGAGGCTGTGCCGGTTGACGCTGGGCTCGTTGTGGCAGCACCAGACCGCGACGCACGGGTGATTTTCCAGCAGCCGGACCATTTCACGGATCTGGTGGCAGGCCCGGGCAAAGAGGTCGTCGCTCTCCTCGTAGCTCCACTGGAGGGCAAAGTCCTGCCAAACCAAAATGCCCGCCCGGTCCAGGGCCTGGTACAGTTCGTCGCGGCCCACGTGGGCGTGAATCCGGACGGCATTCAGGTTGGCTCCCCGCATGAGCGCCACGTCCCGCTCGATCATCGCCTCGTCGTACTCCGAGAGCCACTGGGTCGGAATCAGGTTGGTACCCCGGGGAAAGAAGGGCCTGCCGTTCAGCCACCACCGCCGGTCGGGGTCGACCCGGATTTCCCGGATGCCGAAGGTGACCGTCTGGTCGAGCACCTTCAGGGTATAAAGCGTCTGGTCCCCCAGGTCCCAGGTCCACCAGAGACGGGGTTCCGCCACGTGGAAGACGAAGGTGGCCTCCTCACGCACGGTGCCGCTTCGTACGCCGATCTCTCGGCCGTCCGGGTCGCACAGGATCGCCGTCATCTCGGCTTCCGGTCCGTCGGTGACCAGGCGGACCACCACCCGGGCGCTGCCGTTCGGCTGGAGGAAGGGGGTGAGCTTTACCCGCCGCAGCGCCGTCTGCCCGGTGGTCTCGAGGTAGACGTCGTTCCAAATGCCGCCGGTGTTGCCATCCTGCCCGCGCTGCAGGTCCCAGGCACCTGGACGGGCGTCGTGGTGACTGAAGATCCCCTTCAGAAGTCGCTTCTTGTCGGGCCAGACCCCCGGTTCCTCGAAGGGGGAGTCGACCTTCACCAGTAGCTCGTTCTGGGGCTGGAGCAGGTCGGTGACTTCGAACCGGAAGGGCTGAAAATAGCCCTCGTGGGCGCCCAGCCGGCACCCGTTCAGGTAGACCTCCGCGTAGTAATCGACTCCGGTGAAGACCAGCCACACCCGCTCGCCCCGGATCGCGGGGAAGCGCCGGCGGTACCAAACGGTTCCGTGATGGTGCGGGTGGCCGGCCAGATGCCAGTTAGCGGGAACGGCGATGGGCCGCCACCCGCCGGCCGGCAGCCGGTCGTATGTCCAGGTCTGACCGGGCGGGCAGGGGAGTGCCTCCCAGGTGCCGTTGAGTGAAACCTTGCCCACGGATCATCCCTCCTGGTTGTGACCGCACGCCGGCCCCTCCGGTCCGGCCAGGCGGACCCTCAAGCGGACCGGCTCACGGGAGACCGCCGCCCGGATTTTCAGCAGGGATCCTTCCCGGTGTTGATCGAGCACCGCGTCGCCTTCCGCGGCCACAGCGCCTTCGAGGCAGAGCACGGCTGTGGACGGGCAGGTCCCGGCGATCTCCAGCCATTCGCCGTCCCAGGCCAACAGTTCGGCGGTGCTGTACCGGAGCGTCAAACCGTGGCCCAGGGGCAGGTCGAGGGGCAGAATCAACCCGGAGCGCGGTGCCAGCGCTACCTCGGCCCCGTCGAAAAGCATCTCGCCCTCCCGCCGGATCTGGCCCCGGTGGGGCACCTCGTCGTAGTTCGTGACGAACAGGAAGGCCGGACCGGCGCCCCGGCGTTCCACCACCGAGATGAACCGGTTGGTGCTCTCCCAGCGGGCGGTCACCCCGGCTTCGGCTGCCAGGTCGCGGATGAGGTCCACGTACCAGTCGTAATCGGCGGAAAGATCGACGCCGAGCACCAGCGCCTGGCCCCGGCCTACCTTTATACGGAACCCACACGGCTGGCCGCCGCAGGTCGCGATGGTCTCGCCCCTGTGATCGGGGTAGAGGGTGCAGCCGGTGGCAAAGACCGAGTCCCAGCCGAGGATCGTCACCAGGCTCCGGGCGTTTATCCGCTGGCCCTTACCTGCCCTGAGCCCGTCCCTCAGCAGGGTGCAGGGCGTGGCATCCAGGTTCCGGGTGGGAAGGGTGGGGAAGAGGACCAGGCTGCCGCCCTGCTCCACGTAGGTGAGCAGTTTGGCCTGGACCTCCTGGTCCATCCGCTCGCTGGCGAACACCCAGAGGGTCGGCAGGTCCGCCAGTTCGGCTTCCGTGGCCCGCAGGAGGTCGACGGCGCCGAAGTGGAGGTTGGCCAGGGTGAGCAGCCGCGCCACTCCGTCCCAGAACACATGCTCCCGGAGGGCAACAAGCGACTGCACCGCATCCCGGTCGACCTCGGTCACTTCCTCGGTCAGGTAATAATCGGGGTAAAAACCCAGGTAGGTCACCACCTGTTTCGGTGCCTCCACCAGGTGGGGACCGATCGTCTGCAGGAGTTTGCCAAGGCGGGCGGCCACGGGGTAGGAGGGGCGGGGGTTGCCGTTGGAGTCAAGGGGCGCCTGCCACTCGTGCCGCCGGCCAAACAGGCCGATGTCTTCCCAGTTCTCCCCGGCGGCAAACATGTAGTAGTTAAGGCCGTTCAGCCCGTGGGCCACGCAGGTACGGGTGTTCAGGTCAAGGTCCTGGGGCGAGACTCGGGGCCGGTCCATCAGCCGGCCCGACTGGAACTCCGCCGATATCCGCGGCATCTCCGACGACTGGATGGCCGCGGTCAATTCGGTGGCCAGGACCAGGTCGTGATAGGTGTCATAGGTGATTCGACCGGGGTAGAAGTCGCCGGCCAGCAGGGTATCCGGCACCTCGGCCGTCCGGTAAAGCTGGGAAAGTCCGATCGGGTACTCGGTGCCCCGGCTGTAGACCGAGAAATCCTTGAAGCCGTGGACGTTGACCAGCAGTGGGACGTCGATCCCGTGCTCCAAGGCCATCCCCCGCAGGGTTTCCATGTACTCCTTCAGGTAGGATCGCCAGAACCGGCCCCACTCCCAGCGGACGACCGGCGCGGTGAGGCGGGGGAAGGCGGCCAGGAACTCCTCCAGGGAGGCAGCGGCGGTGCCGAACGTCCGGTTGATCGTATCCAGATCGCTCAGGCGCTCCTGCAGGTACCGCCCGAACCGCTGCATTACCACGGGGGACCAGTCCAGGGCGTTGGTCACCCAGTGGAGCATGCCGGCTTCATTGCAGAGCTGGACCATGATCACACGTCCCCCGCGGGTCGCCTGGTGCCGGGCGATGACCGGCATGACCTGCCCGTACCAGGCGCGGATCTTTCTCAGGAAGGTGGGGTGCATGTAGGTGATGACCCGGGAGGGGTTGGGGTCGCCGCTTCGGGTGCGGGAGATCACTTCCGGGTACTTCGCATGCAGCCAGCCGGGGATTCCTTCTTGCTTCAGCTCAGCCATGACGTAGGGGCCGGGCCGCACCACGCACCAGAGGCCATGCGCTTCCACCAGCGACAGGAAGGCCTCCAGGTCCCTCTCGGGGCGGGTCCGGCCGATCAGGTCGAACTCGCCTTCCTGCGGCTCATGCCAGATCCAGGGAATGTAGGTGCTGATCAGGTTGCATCCGGCGGCCTTCACCTTGCGGATCCGATCGTCCCATTCGGTGCGGGGAACTCGGAAATAGTGGAGTTCCCCGCCGTAGAGGAACGTTTTCCGGCCGTCCAGGAGAAAAGAGCCGCCTTGCAGTGCGATGGTGTGGGGCAACAAAATCACCTCATAGGTCGATCGGCAAAGTGTCAAGCGCCAGTGATTTTGTCACCTGAAACTCGTCAGTGATCCTGTCACCTCGGATGTGGTAGAATGGGCCTGGCGTGGGATCACTGCTGGTTTTCGCCAGGGGTGATCTTTGGCGGGCCTACGTGACGAAGTAGCGCCCGCATTTTTCTTTTCCTTGGCAGCATGCGGGTTGCTGGTGTTCGTGGAACGGAAGGCGGCGGGTTCCGGTGCCGGCTTGAGGGCGTACACGTAGCCTTTCCAGGCCACAAAGAGGCGGCCGTCCGGGTATTTC
>DATCKG010000047.1:0-22544 GCA_036562385.1 Symbiobacteriaceae bacterium | reverse complement strand
CGAAGCCGGCTGGTACATTGCCCCGAACCGCCAGATGGCCGATGCCGATACGACCGGTAACACGATCTCAGGGCTGACCTACGTGGACCGTGTGGAGGTCGATTTCGCCAACGGCAAGCTTTACCTGGTAGGCGGCGGCTTTGACAATGTCAAGACATTGGACGAGGCCAAGATCACATTCAGCAAGGACGATACGAAGGGCAATACCGATGTAGAACTTGCCAAGTACGTCTCGAAGATCACCCGCCAGAACGATAACCTGTACGTGATCACGCTGCAGGCCGATCCTGACACCAAGAAGTCCCTCAAGGACGCCCTTCAGAAGGCTGGAATGACGGGCGATATCAAGGTCCTTCTGGACGAGGAGTGGAACATTCAGTCCAACTCCCGTGGCCCCAGCCTGACGAGGAAGCTGTACTCCACGGCCACCGTGTCGCAGGTGTCCTACAGTAACGGCACACTGCGCCTTGTGGGCAGCGGTTTCCAGGGTGGTGTGGTCCATCCGGAGAAAATCCTCATCAAGCGCTGGAACGGCACCTCCTTCACGCTCAGCGGTGCCGAGGCTAAGATTGAGGACAACGGGCACATCACAATCAAGGTGACTGCTACAACCCCCTTCACCGACAGCTACCTCTTCTTCTACGGTGAGGATGGCTGGTGGACCGATGCCCTGGACATCCCCGCCTACCGGACCAAGGAGATCGGCATCTCCAAGTAGTTGCTGCTAGGGCAATTCCTTGAGAAGCCCCATACTGGGAAGCCCACCGCCACTTGGGCGGTGGGCTTCCCTATTTTCGGTTCAGGGACTCACTGCCCCCCTCTTTTCTGTGCCGGTACCCCTGCCTTGCTCGCTCCGTCAACCGCGTCAATAACCGGCCCACAGCCGTGGGAAAGAGCCGAGCCATTACCAGGAAAAGCGCCGTCCGCACATCGGGGGTAATCACCGGCCTGGCAGAACCGATTCGCCGGGCCAGGCGCCGCCCCACCACCGCCGGATCGGCCATCACTTCTGCGGGAACGCCCAGCGGTGCCGCCGATGCCGTCCGGGTTAGAGGTGGGTGAATTAGGCAGACATGGATGCCCTCCGGCCGCAGTTCCAGGGCCAGACTCCGGGTCAACGCCTCAATCGCTCCTTTAGCTGCTGCGTACCCCGAAATGCCTGCGAAGCCCGTCAAGCCCACGGCAGACCCCACGTTGTAGATCAGGCCGCCGCCCTGTCGCCGCATGTGCGGCAGGACCGCCCAGATCGTATTGACATAGCCAAAGTAGTTGACCTCCAGTTCCCGGCGCTGCTGTTCCAAAGTTCGCTGGGCAAAGGGCTCGAAGTGGCAAAGGCAGGCATTGTTGATCAGCACATCAATCCTGCCCCACTCTGCCGCACACTCATCCACCGTCGCCTGGACCCGCTTGGCATCCGTCACATCACAGCGCCAGAAGCGAAGGCGGTCGCCGTGCACTTCGTGAAGGGTAACCAGACGATCGACAGCCACATCCAGCACCGCCACCCGGTGCTGCGCGGCCAGCAGCGCATCGGCCAGATGGAACCCGATTCCGCTGTTGGCGCCGGTCATCAGGACGGAGAGCCCCACCCCTCCACCTCCTCAGATCTCCCGTAGGCCGGCCAACCCACGATCACGCCCGGCCCGCATGACGCAGGAGGGGCGGCTACGACAGGATACACGCCGCCGGCAGAACCCTGACTCGCTCGAACGTGTCAGAAAGGCGCCGGCCTGTGCCGGCGCCCTTTTTCGCATGGATACTTACATGGATACTTACTTGACATCCAGGAGGACCCGGACAGCCGCTGCGCCACCCTGAGCGGGGTAGGACAGCAGGAGCGGACCAGCGAAGGTGACTTCCACCGTCTGGCCGACTTTCAGGTCCGCGATGGTCCCGGCCTGGTCGCCCACGGTGATCACCGCGTCCTCCGGCACCGTGACCCAAATCAGGGTCGGCTCACCGCTGGACATGGGACCACCCTTGAGCAGAAACCGGAACGACTCGCCCGCGTCGATTTCCGTGATGGTGCCGCGCTCAGTGAACACTTCCGGAGGCTGGGGCTCATCCATGACGACCCGGACAGCCGATGCGTATCCCAGAGCGGGATAGGACTCCAGGATTGGGCCGGCCAAAGTGACTTCAACGGTCTGCCCCACCTTCAAATCATCAGTGGTCCCGGTCTTTTCGCCCACGATGATCACCGCGTCCTCCGGCACGGTAACCCACATGAGCATCGGCTCACCGTTGGCCATGGGCTCGCCCTTCAGCAGGAAGCGAAACGTCTCGCCATCGCTGATTTCCGCAATGGTGCCTTTCTCCATGAAGGCTGCATCGGGTTTGGTCCAAATCTCGAGAACCCCGTCTGTGGTCCAGCGGACGTACAGCCCCATCAGGGCCAGGGCATCCACGGATACCAGGGTGCGGTTGCCCATGATGACAGGGGCCTTGGCAATGGGAACCAGGTTGCGGGCAAAGTAGGAGACGCCGTCTTCGTTTAGGTCGGCCTTATCCTCCCCGATGGTGAAGATCACCGTGAGGCCGAGCATCCGGACGCGAACCTGCCGGGTCTCACCGAGCCACTCGATCTCGCCGCCCGCGGCCTCCACTACAGCCCGGAGCGGAATCATCAGGACCCCGTCAATCACTTCAGGGCCCTGGTCAAAGGAGACAGGCTTACCATCCACCCGAATTTCCTTGGGAACCGAGACCTCGGGACCCAGCACCCGGATGGACTTCACCTGCAGGGCTCTGACCATGTAGATGCTGGGCCCTTTGTAGGGCGTACCGGTCACTACCACGGTCTGCCCAAGGTACCGGGCAAACTCCGTCTCGTCGCCCATCAGCATCCAGCCGTCCACGGAGTAAAAGCCGCCCTCCAGATCCCGGTAGATCACCGGTCCGATGACGGTAATCTCCTCCGCGGGCTCATCCTCGGCCACCGGTGCGATGGACTTCACCTGCAGGGCCTTGACCATGTAGATGCTGGGCCCCTTGTAGGGCGTACCGGTGACCACCACGGTCTGCCCGAGGTACCGGGCGAACTCCGCCTGGTCGCCCATCAGCATCCAGCCGTCCACGGAGTAAAAGCCGCCCTCCAGGTCCTCGTAGGTCACCTTTCCAGTCACGGTGATGACCTCGGCCTCTTCCTCGATCAGTTCGATCGACGTGACCCGTAGGGCCGGCACCTGCTGAATGGTGGGCTCGGTGACCGGCGTACCGGTAACCCGCACCTCCTTACCCAGGTACCGGGCGAACTCCTCCTGGTCGCCTACCAGCATCCAGCCATCCACCGCGTAGAAGCCGCCCTCCAGGTCCTGGTAGGTTACGGTGCCGGTGACCACCCTCTCTACGGGACGGACGGAGGTTACAGGGGCTTCCGGATCCACCGGCCGGTCGCTGGCCAACGCAGGGGTGGCCGGCGCCATCAGGAGCAGTGCGGCCAGCAGAGTGCGCACAGCTTTGTGGTCCATGCCATTCCCTCCTCTTGTGCCGTGCTGCATCCGATAGACGAGGAAGGCTGGAAATCCGTTTCACCGTCTGCTGGGCACCGGAGCCAATCCCCCTTTGCCACCGCCGTGAATACCGTACAGTATAACCCGCCGGAGGGAGTGATCAGAACCGTGGAAATTGCGGTGGTACAGCCGGGGGATACACTCTGGCAGATCGCCCGCCGGTACGGCGTCACCATTTCTGCCATCATGGAGGCCAACGGCCTGACCGACCCCAACCGTTTGGTCCCGGGCCTTGCCCTCCTGATCCCTGTCCCCAACATCTACGTGATCCGACCCGGTGACACGCTCTGGCAGATCGCACAGCGCTTCGGCACCACCGTGGATGCGATCGCCCGACTCAACAACCTAAACATCCAGCAATACATATACCCGGGCCAGACCATTTACATCCCCAGAGGAACCCGGCCGGTGATCACCGTCAACGCCTATCAGGCCAATCTCGGAACGGGCAATACCTTCTACACGCGGCAGGCTGCTCCGTACGTCTCCTTCATCAGCCTCTTCAGCGCCAACGTTACCGAACAGGGGGACGTCAACTTTCCCAACGCCACCGTCTTCGAGGAGGCTGCCCGGGAGGGCGGGGCGGAGGTCCTGCTCACCCTGACGAACTTCCGGGGCCGCACCTTCAGTTCCGATCTCGCCCAGAGTTTCCTGAACAACCCGGCGGCCCAGGACCGGGCCCTCAGCCAGATCATCCCTTACCTGCGCAATCGGGGCTACGCGGGGCTGAACATCGACTTCGAATACGTCTATCCGCAGGACCGGGAGGCCTACAACAACTTCCTGCGCAGGGCCGCACCGCGACTGCGGGACGCAGGCCTCTCCCTCTCCACCGCCGTGGCGCCGAAGGTGTGGGCCGACCAGCCGGGTCTTCTTTACGAAGCTCACGATTACCCGGTCCACGGCGAGCTCGCGGACTTCGTGGTGATCATGACCTACGAATGGGGATATGTGACCGGTCCGCCCATGGCCATCGCACCGCTGGACCAGGTGCGGCGGGTGCTGGACTACGCCGTCACAGCCATCCCCCGCAACAAGATCCTGATGGGGATGCCGCTGTACGGGCGCGACTGGCCTCTCCCGTACCGCCGCGGCATCACCCGGGCGGAGACCTTCTCCCCGGTGGCCGCTGTCCGACGGGCCCTGCAGTACTGGGCGCCGATCCACTACGACCGGAACGCCCAGTCGCCTTACTACCGCTACTGGGCCCCTGACGGCACCGAGCACATCGTCTGGTTCGAAGATCCCCGCAGCCTCCAGGCCAAGTTCGACACGGTGAAAGAGTACGGGCTCCGGGGGATCAGCTACTGGGTACTGGGGAACGATTTCCCGCAGGTCTGGCCCCTGCAGCGGGAGAACTTCGAGACGCGAAAGTACGGGTAAACGGAATCAGTTCCCCCGAAAATGCGAAGACCACCGCCGAGCGGTGGTCTTCGCATTCCCATACGGCATTCATGTACCCCGATCTTACTTCTCTTACCGGTTCTTGTGAACAGCCGCGTAGACCTTGGCCGGCAGCCCGAAAATGTCGATGAAGCCCTTGGCTGCCTTGTGATCAAACTGGTCCGTCTTGTCGTACGTAGCCAGGTCATAGCTGTACAGCGAGGTGGGGGACTTCCGGCCGACGCACTGGACGCTGCCCTTGTACAGCTTCAGCCGGACGGTACCCGTCACCACCTCCTGGGTCTTCTTCATAAAGGCATCCAGGGCCTCCCGCAGCGGGGTAAACCACTGGCCGTAGTAAATCAGCTCCGCGTACTTCTGCTCCAGAGCCAGCTTTACGTGGTACAGCTCCCGGGGCAGCGTGAGGGTCTCCAGCTCCTGGTGCGCCCGAACCAGCACCGTGGCCGCCGGCATCTCGTACACTTCCCGGGACTTGATACCCACCAGGCGGTTCTCCACATGGTCAATCCGCCCCACGCCGTGGGCCGCCGCGATCTTGTGGCACTCCTCAATCAGCTGGACGAGGCCCATCCGTTGCCCGTTGAGGGAGACCGGTACGCCCTGTTCAAAGCCGATTTCCAGGTACTCCGGCTCATCCGGCGCATCTTTCGGATTGACCGTCCACTCAAAGGCCTCCTCCGGCGGCTCCGTCCAGGGATCCTCCAGTACGCCCGCCTCGCAGGAGCGGCCCCACAGGTTCACGTCGATGGAGAAGGGGTTTTCCTTGCCCACCGGCACGGGGATGCCGTGCTGAATGGCGTAGTCAATCTCCTCCTCCCGGCTCCAGGCCCAGTCACGGACCGGTGCGATCACCTTCAGGTTCGGATTCAGGGCGGCCACCGACACCTCGATCCGCACCTGGTCGTTGCCCTTGCCCGTGCAGCCGTGGGCGACGTACTCCGCCCCTTCCTTCTCCGCTACCTCCACCAGGAGTTTGGCGATCAGCGGCCGGGAGAGCGCTGCGGACAGATAGTACTTGTTCTCGTAGGCGGCGTTGGCCTGCAGCGCCGGGAGAATGAAATCCCGGGCAAATTCCTCCTTGGCGTCAATGACGTAGGCCGCGCAGGCTCCGACATTCAGGGCCTTCTGGCGAATGAAGTCCAGGTCCTTGTCGTTGTTGCCCACGTCCGCCGTCATGGCCACGACGTCACAGTCGTAGGTGTCCTTGATCCAGCGGATGGCCACCGAGGTGTCCAGCCCACCCGAGTAGGCCAACACGCACTTTTTCTTTCCCACCCCAGGCTCCTCCTTCGATGTGCGCTCGGTCGTCGATCGTGCATAATTGTAACTCGCCTATGCATATTTATGCAACCCTGGCGCGCCGATTTTCTGTCAAGGCGAGCCGGAAGTTCGCCCTGCCTTAAAAGCCAATCTCCCGCAGAAAGCTCTTCAACTTGGCGGCGGACTCTTGCAATGCCCGTTCCTCCTCGGGGGAAAGCGGCAGGGAGAGCACCTCCTCCACGCCGCTGCGGCCCAGGATGGTGGGAACGCTGAGGCAGACGTCGCTAATGCCGTGGTAGTTCTCCAGATAGGAGGAGACCGTCAGCACCGACTTCTGGTCCTTCAGGATCGCCTCGCAGATCCGGGCCAGGGCCAGGGCAATGGCGTAGTAGGTGGCGCCTTTCTTCTCGATGATCCGATAGGCTGCACTCCGGGTCTCCTGGACAATCTCCTCCTTGTCGGCCTCGGTCAGCTTCAGCCGCTCGCTGGCGGGAGATTGCCACGGGTTGATGCCCGCCACCTGCACCAGGCTTGTCACCGCCACTTCGCTGTCTCCGTGCTCCCCGATGATAAAGCCATGGATGCTCCGGGGGTCCACCCGCAGCTTTTCCCCCACCAGATAACGGAACCGGGCGCTGTCCAGCAAGGTACCGGAGCCGATCACCCGCTCCTTGGGCCACCCGGAAAGCTTCAGGGCCACCTGCGTGAGGATATCCACCGGGTTGGTCGCGATCAGCAGGATGCTGTCCTTGGCGTGGGCGGTGATGCCGCTGATGATGCTCTTGAAAATGGCCACATTCCGGCCCATCAGGTCGATCCGGGTCTCTCCCGGCCGCTGCGCCGCTCCCGCGGTGATGACGATCAGATCCGCATCTGCGCAGTCCGGATAGTCACCCACCCGGATTTTCATGGGATTGGCGAGCATCATGCCGTGGTTCAGGTCCAGCACGTCGCCCTCGGCCTTGTCACGGTTTACATCGATGATCACCAGTTCCGTGCAGAGCCCCTTCAGCAGGACGGTGTAGGCAAAGGTCGCACCCACCGCCCCGCAGCCGATCAACACGATCTTGGACATGGTCCAACCACCTTTCGCTACCTGGTCTTCAGCCCCGTTGCCTGGTGCGATGGTCCAAGAATGCGGCCAAGGCCTGGCGCACTGCTCAGATTGTCCCTGACATAGTGTGCCCCGGAACCTTTCCTTCAGCCGGAATGGGCACCCGCTCTATACCGAGGCGGCCAGCGCCTCCCCGATGATGGCAACGGCCCGGTCGGCTTCTTCCTTCGTGATGATATAAGGCGGCAGCAGCCGGAGCACCTTCTCCGCCGTCACGTTGGCCAGAAGCCCCCGCTCGTGGCACCGGGCCAGGACCGCCGCGCCCGGGATGGTCAGTTCCACGCCGATCATGAGGCCGAGGCCCCGCACCTCCCGGACCAGGCTCGGGTACCGCTGCTGCAGTGCCCTGAGGCCGTTCATCAGGTACTCGCCCATTTCTCCGGCCCGCTCCCAGAGCCGCTCGGCCAGAATAGTCCGCAGGGTAGCCACGGCCGCGGCACAGGCCACGGGATTGCCGCCGAAGGTGGTGCCGTGGTCCCCGGGCTGGAAGCCCGACGCCGCCTCTGCGGTGGCACAGACCGCCCCGATGGGCAGACCGCCGCCCAGCCCCTTGGCCAGGGTGATGATGTCCGGCCGCACGCCGCTGCGCTGGTAGGCAAAGAACGTGCCGGTACGGCCCACGCCGCACTGAACTTCATCGAAAATCAGCAGGGCGCCGGCCTCGTCGCAGGCCTCCCGGGCCGCCCGCAGAAACTCCGGGGACAGCACGTGGATGCCGCCCTCGCCCTGCACGGGCTCCAGGATCACCGCAGCGGTTCGCTCCCCCACCGCGGCCTTCAGCGCCGCCACATCGCCGGCCTCCACATAATCGAACCCCTCGGGCATGGGCCCGAACCCTTCCTGAATCGCGGGCTTGGCAGTGGCCGCCAGGGAGCCCAGGGTACGCCCGTGGAAGCTGTGCGTCAGCGAAACAATCCGGTACTTCTCCTTATGTCCCTTGCGGAACTGGTACTTGCGGGCCAGCTTAATCGCCGCCTCGTTGGCCTCGGTGCCGCTGTTGCACAAAAAAACCTTGTCCAGGCCGCCATTTTCCACCAGCAGCCGGGCCAGTTCCGCCGCCGGCTGGGTGTAGTACAGGTTGGAGGCATGCAGGAGGGTCTGCGCCTGCTCCGTAATGGCCTGCACCACCGCGGGATGGCAGTGCCCCAGGACACTGACGGCGATGCCGCCCAGGAAGTCCAGGTACTCCTTGCCGTCCGCGTCCCAGACCCGGGCGCCCTGCCCCCTCACCAGGGCGATGGGATACCGCCCGTAGGTAGCCATGAGATAGGTATTGGTTTGTTCAATCAGCTCCGCGCTCCCCAAACCGTGTCCCTCCTTAACGGACCACCATGGTGCCCACGCCTTCATGGGTGAAGATCTCCAGCAGCAGGCTGTGGGGAATCCGGCCGTCGATGATGTGCACCCGCTCCACGCCGGCCTCCAGGGCGGTGATGCAGCACTGCAGCTTCGGGATCATGCCTCCCTCCAGCCTGCCCTGCGCCATCCAGGTCCGAATCTCGTCGACGGTCACCCGGCTGAGGAGGCTGGACGGGTCATCCTTGTCGGCCCGCACCCCCTCCACGTCGGTCAGCAGCACCAGCTTCGCCGCGCGCATCGCCGCTGCAATGGCGCCCGCCACCGTGTCGGCGTTGATGTTATACGGCTGCCCGTCCGGCCCAAGGCCGATGGGGGCGATCACCGGAACAAAACCGGCCGCGGTGAGCGCCTTCAGGACCTCCACGTCCACCGCAGCCACGTCCCCCACATACCCCAGATCCACAGGCTCCCCGGTACGGACGGACCGGTGCAGGTGTTTGGTGGCGGTGATCAGCCCGGCGTCCTGGCCGGAGAGGCCCACCGCCTTGACCCCCTGCCGCCCCAGGTGGGTGACAATGTCCCGGTTGGTCTTGCCCACCAGCACCATCTGGGCCACCTCCATGGTGGCCGCATCCGTCACCCGCAGCCCGTCCACGAATGTGGACTCAATCCCCATCCGCCGGCACATGGCCGATACCTCCGGTCCGCCGCCGTGGACCACGATGGGGTTCATGCCGACGTACTTCATCAGGGCGATGTCCTGCATGACGGCGTCCTTCAGGTCCGCCGCGGCCATCGCGGCGCCGCCGTACTTGATCACCACGGTCTTGCCCCAGAACTCCCGAATATAGGGCAAGGCTTCCGCCAGGACTGCCGCTTTATCGATCACCGATTGATTCACATTCGGACGCCTCCTGCCTCGTCTTCCGCATAAGTATACCTTGCTATGTATGTTCATGCAATCAGCGCATTCCAGCCTTCTCCGGCCGGAAAGACGCGAAGAACCGCCTCCCGGCAGGTAGAGGCGGTTCTTCCACCGTTGCGGAAAATCCTGCCTACTCTTTGCAAAGCGGTCAGCCGGTACGCCAGGAGGCAGCCTGGTACGCCTCCCAGAGGGTATAGCCACCGGTCAGGCTCCGGACGTCGAAACCGTGCTGGGCCAGCACCCGGGCGCCCCAGTACCCTCGCTGACCGTTCCCGTCGTAGACCACGGTCCGGCGAGTTGGATCCAGCTCGCCGATTCGGCTGCGGAGCTGGGGGAACGGGATATTGACGGCCCCCGGCAGCGCGCCGATGGCATACTCGTAGGGCTCCCGGAGGTCCACCACCTGCAGCGGCACTCCCGCCTCCAGGGCTTCTGCCACCTCCCGGGGCGTGATCACCTGAAGCTGGTCCCGCCGCACGTTCTGGGCGTGCATCCCGGCCACCGTCACCGGATCCTTGGCCGACCCGAAAGGCGGCGCGTACGCCAGGTCCAGGTTGGTCAGATCCTCCACCGTCATCTTCCCCATGATGGCGGTGGCAATCACGTCGATCCGTTTGTCCACCCCGGCTCCGCCCACCGCCTGAGCCCCCAGCAGGCGGCCGGTTTCGGCCTCCCACACCAGTTTGATCACCATCGGCTCAGCGCCGGGGTAGTAGTCCGCATGATGAGGAGACGTGGTATAGCTCACCGCGATGTTCATTCCCTCTCGGCGGGCAGCCTTCTCGGTGAGGCCCGTCAGCGCCGCGGTCACCGTCCCAACCCGCACGATGGCGGTGCCCAGTGCCCCGGGGAAGGTCAGATGATCCCCCGCCGCGTTGGCCCCCGCCACCCGGCCTGCCTTGTTGGCCGGCCCGGCCAAGGGGATCAGCTGGGGCTTGCCGGTCACCAGATTGACAAGTTCCACCGCATCGCCGGCCGCGTAGATGTGCGGATCGCTGGTGCGCATGTACGCATCGACCCGGATGCCGCCGGTCGGTCCGATCGCCAGCCCTGCCTGCCGGGCCAGGCGGGTGTCGGGCCGCACGCCCAGCCCCAGAATGAAGAGGTCGCCTTCCACCCGCCGGCCGCTCTCCAGGCGGACGGCCGCGGCTCTGCCGCCCTCCTCCTCAAAGGCCGCAAGGCCGTCTCCCACAATCACCTCCACCCCGGCCTGATCCAGGGCGAGGTGAACGAAAGCCGCCATCTCCGGATCCAGGGCCGGCAGGACCTGGGGCGCCTTGTCCACCAGCGTAACAGCCAGTCCCCGCCGCACCAGGTTCTCCACCATCTCCAGGCCGATGAAGCCGGCACCCAGCACCACGGCCCGCCGGGCTCCGTGTTCCTCGATATAGGCCCGGATGGCGTCAGAGTCCGGCACGGTGCGCAGGACAAAGATGTTCGGCAGGTCGATGCCCGGCACCGGCGGGCGGATCGGAACGGCGCCCGGAGCCAGAATCAGCGCGGTGTACGATTCGTCGTACTCCTTACCCGTCCGCAGGTCGCGCACCCGGACCGTGCGGGATGCCGGGTCAATCGCCAGCGCCTCGTGTTCGACCGCCACATCGACATCGAAGAGGGCTTTGAAACTCTCCGGCGTCTGCAGCAGCAAGGCGCTGCGATCGCCAATCTCCCCACCCACAAAATACGGAAGGCCGCAGTTGGCAAATGAGATGTAGGGCCCTTTTTCCAGGATGCGAATCTCCGCGGTCTCGTCAGTGCGCCGGGCCCGCGCTGCCGCGGTGGCCCCGCCTGCCACGCCGCCGATCACCAGGATCTTTCGCCTGGCCATCTGCCATTCCCCCCAGCAGAATGCTCGTGTATATTATACCCTGTAGGGTATGCTTGCGTCCTGTTGTATCGACGTCTTTCGCCGCCTCATGGATACTCCGTTGTTGACTACAGGGTACGGGTATGGGTATTATAGGGATGTACTTGGAAAAGGGGGATGGGGATGTTCGGATTCTTGCGCCCGCGTGTGCAGAACATCACCACCGCTGAGCTGGAACAGCGGCTGAAAAGCGGCGAGAAGCTGACCATCATCGATGTGCGCGAGCCCTGGGAGTACGCCGAGGGCCATATTCCTGGTAGCCTGCTGCGCCCCTTGGGGCAGATCCAAAACTGGGCCCAGGAATTTCAAAAGGACCAGCCCCTCATCCTCATCTGCCGGTCCGGCGGGCGGTCCGCCCAGGCGTACCAATACCTCGCGGCGCAGGGCTTCACCAACCTGAAGAATGTCGACGGCGGCATCGTGGCCTGGCGGGGGCCTGTGGAGCGGTAACCCGCCACAACGGTTTCCGTGCCGGCAGACTCCCTCCCGAACAAAGGGAAGGAGTCTGCCGGCTCATTTTGCAACCAGCCCCAGTCACCATTTTGGGGAGGCAATGCGCTCTCAAAAGTCGAATTTTATGGGAGCAGGAAAGCAGGAAAACGGCTTGCGTGGGAGCCGCGAAAGGAGCGGGAGCTGATCGCCATGATCGTCAAGCTGTTTGCCAACCTGCAGCAAGTAGCCGGCTGCCCCCGTGTGGAGGTATCCGTGGGGGAGGATGCCACCGTTCGGGATGTGCTGGACGCGCTCTTCGCCAAGGTCCCGGCCCTTCGGGAGCACATCCTGGAGCCTGACGGCCAGACCGTACGCCCCTTCGTCTCGATTATGGTCCAGGGCCGGCTGATCCGGGATCTGCAGGGTCTGGACACCCCGGTCACAGGGGTGAGTGAAATCGCCATCTTCCCGCCGGTGGCCGGAGGCTAAGACTTGGAAAGGGGGCTCCGCCCCGTGAACGCCCGCCCAAAGAACAACACTTCCAACCGATTTGAAATCATCCGCCGCGGGTGGCAAATGTTCCAGCAAGGACAGGTACCCACAGGCATTCGGGAGCCGATCCTGCGGTCGTGGGAACGCAGCCGGAAGGCAGGGGTCAATCCTGCTCTTCCCGGCGGGCTCCTGGTCTGGGACCGTCACCAGTTGGCCCTGGCACAGGCCGCCAACCAGGAACTGATCGATGCAGCCCGGGGACCCCTCCGGGATCTGGAGCAGGCCCTCATCGGCACCGGACTCGTCCTGGCCCTTTTGGATGCCAACTCCCGCGCGCTCCTGGTGCGGGGAGATTCCCAGGGACTGGCCGCGGCCGAGCAGATCCTCCTGGTTCCTGGTTCCGACTGGAGCGAATCCGAGGTGGGCACCAACGCCATGGGCACCGCCCTGGTGGAAGGCACCCTGGTCTCCGTCATCAAAGCGGAACATTATCTGGAGTCTCTGCACCCGTGGAGCTGTGTGGCCGCGCCGATCCGGCACCCCCGCACCGGGTCGGTGGTGGGGCTTCTGGATCTGTCGGGCACCGGCCCCGCCATCGGTCAGCAGGCGGAAATGGTCCTTCGGAGCAGCCTGGCCGCCATTGAGTCCCAGCTGGCGGCGGCGGATCTGCAGCTTCGGAATAAATTGCTCGAGGCATACAGCGATGAGCTGATCCGGCCTCGCACAGCCCCCCTGGCGGCGGTAGACCGCTACGGGGACATCGTGAAGGCCACCGATGCTGCGCTGGCCGCCCTGCCCGCTCCGGAACTAAAAGCGGCCATGAAGAAGGTAGCGGCCACCGGGACCGACTGCCAAATTCGCGTCACCGTAGAGGACAAGCCCGCTACCCTGATCCTCCGACCGGTCCGCTGGGAAGACCGGGTCATTGGCGCACTGGCCGAACTCTCCCGTCCACTGTCCCGCCCCCGTTCCGGACCGCAATCCGTCTCCCCTGCCGGGGAGGAACTGGTGGGACGAAATCCTGCCTGGCTGGCCACAGTGCAGCGAGCCCTGCAGGCCGCCCGGACCGATTTCACCATCCTGATTACCGGCGAGACCGGCACTGGCAAGGAAGTCCTGGCCAAGGCCATCCACCGGGCCAGTCCCCGCAGCAAGGGGCCCTGGATCGCCGTCAACTGCGGCGCCCTCTCCCCGACGTTGGCCGCGAGCCAACTCTTCGGATACGTGGGCGGCGCCTTCACCGGGGCCAATCCCAAAGGAAGTCCGGGGCTGGTGGAGGCAGCCAGCGGCGGCACGCTCTTTCTGGACGAAGTGGGTGAACTCCCGCCGGAAGTGCAGGTGGCCCTTCTCCGCTTCCTGGAAGAGCGCCAGGTTTACCGGATAGGCAGCCACCGGCCCATTCCGGTGGATGTCCGGATCATCGCCGCCACCAACCAGGACTTGGCCGAGATGGTCAGGCAAGGCCGTTTCCGGCAGGACCTCTATTACCGGCTCAACGTGGTGCACCTGCACATCCCGCCCCTCCGGGAACGCCGGGAGGACATCCTGCCGCTGGTGGAGTACGCGTACCGGCGGCTGGGGGTGGTTCCCCCCGACCTGGGCTTTTCCTCCTGCCAGCAACTCACCTCATACTCCTGGCCGGGCAATGTCCGGGAACTGATGAACCTGGTGGAACAGGCCGTGGCGCTCAACGAGGATCCCGCCAACCTCCTGCCCTTACCCTCCCTTGGTTCGCCCCAGGTGCAGGTCGGGGAATACGGAGAGGAGGAACGCATCCGCAAGGCGCTGGCGGACTGCCGCGGCAACGTGGCCGCAGCCGCCCGGCAGTTGGGCATCAGCCGCACCACACTGTACCGGAAACTGGAGCAGTACGGCATTCGGCTCAAGCGTCAGATCGACGAAGACCCGCTGTAACACACCAGGTGTAACATAGAGGGTTTACAGGTGTAACATCGTGGTACACGTGTCCGCCCAGGCCTTCCGCCGCGACCCGCAAAATGCGGCCTTTTGGCCGCACACCGGTTGGCACGGTGTTTGCATAAATACCAGGGCGCCTGGATCCGATCCGTAGAAGGGAGGCGGGAATCATGTTACTGGGTGGTTACGCCAATCGTCTCGCCCACATCGACCTGACCGAAGGCACTGTCAAGTACACGCCCATTCCGGAGGATCTGGCCCGCAAGTACATCGGCGGACGCGGCCTGGGCGACAAGTTCGTCTTTGACAACGGCCCCAAGGTAGACCCGTTGTCCCCGGATAACCTGCTCTG
Organism: Symbiobacteriaceae bacterium; assembly: GCA_036562385.1. Lineage (GTDB taxonomy): Bacteria > Bacillota > Sulfobacillia > Symbiobacteriales > Symbiobacteriaceae > DATCKG01. The sequence goes on along the minus strand of DATCKG010000047.1, from coordinate 7,970 downwards.
CATCATGAACGGGCCGCTGTCCGGCACGGCGGTCAACCTGTCCGGCCGCCTGGCGGTGGTCACCAAGTCCCCGCTGACCGGCACCATCACCGACAGCCATATGGGCGGCTTTACCGCGGCAAAGCTGAAGTGGGCCGGTTTCGACGGGCTGCTGATCAAGGGCAAGGCTGCTAATCCCGTCTACCTCCTGGTCAAGGACGGCGAGGTGACGATCCACGACGCGTCCGGCCTCTGGGGACTGGGCGTCCGGGCTACCGTCAAGGCGCTGCAGGAGCGGTACGGAAAGGACGCCTCCGTCATGGCCATCGGCCCGGCCGGCGAGCGGTTGGTCCGGTTTGCCGCATGGGTGAACGAGCATGATCGGGCGTCGGGCCGCGGCGGCACCGGCGCAGTCGGCGGCAGCAAGAATCTGAAGGCCATCGTGATCATCGGCGACCGCAAGAACATGCCGCAGCCGCCTGCGGAACGGGCTGAGGCGTTCAAGGCCGCACAGCAGGCCGGCCTGAAGAAGATCATGGAGGGCGGCCTCACGGCCCCGGGCAAGGGCGGCCTGTCGGTCTACGGCACCAACGTCCTGACCAACCTGCTGAATGAGGCGGGCGCCTTCCCCATCATGAACGCCAAGATGACGTACGATCCGAGGTCCGCCCAGATCAGCGGCGAGGCCTTCCGCGAGCACAACCTGGTCTCCGAGCCAGTCTGCCACGCCTGCCCGGTGCACTGCAAGAAGGAAGTGGAGGCCAAGGAAGGCCGGTGGAAGAGCCGCACCGAGTCCATGGAGTACGAGACCGCCTGGGCGCTGGGTGCGATGTGCGGTCTGTTTGAGCGGGAACCGCTCATCTATATCCTGGATCAGTGCAACGACTACGGCCTGGACACCATCGAGATGGGTGTCACCCTGGCCATGGCCATGGAGGCGTCGGAGAAAGGGCTGACTCCCGAGGTCGTCAACTGGGGCGACGCCGAAAAGATGTCCGAGCTGGTCCGCAAGACCGCGTGGCGGGAAGGCTTCGGCGACATCCTCTCCTACGGCGCCGCCGGTGCGGCCAAGAGGCTGGGCTGCCCGGAGCTGGCGATGTCCGTCAAGGGCCAGGGAATGCCGGCCTACGATCCGCGCGGCGTCCAGGGCATCGGCCTCGGTTATGCCACCTCCAACCGCGGCGCCTGCCACGTCCGGGGCTACACCATCGCCTCCGAAATCGCTGGCATCCCCTATCCTACCGACCGCACCAAGATCGAGGGCAAGCCGGCGCTGCTTAAGACCTTCCAGGACCTCTTCGGCTTCACCGACAGCCTGGACGTCTGCAAGTTCGCCACCTTCTCCGAGGATGCGGCGGACTTTGCCCGCCAGCTGACGGAGATGACCGGCATGGAGATCACCGCCGAGGAGGCGATGCGTATCGGCGAGCGGGTCTACAACCTGGAGCGGTACTACAACAACCTGAACGGCTTCGACCGCAAGGACGACACCCTGCCGAAGCGGTTGCTCACCGAGCCGGCAACCGGCAACAGCGCCGGCATGGTCAGCCGCCTCAACGAGATGCTGGACGAGTACTACAGGCTGCGCGGCTGGAAGGACGGCGTCGTCACCGAGGAGAAGCTGCGGGAGCTGGAGATTATCTAGCCAGACGGCTGCCATATCGCGCAGACAGGCCGCCCGTTTCGGGCGGCCTGTTGGTTTTTCTTGCCTTCAAAGCGGCACCGCGCTTTCTTAGGTGCGGTAACTGCCGTTGATCTTTACGTAATCATAAGTCAGGTCACAGCCCCAGGCCACGGCCTCCGCCTCGCCGGCGTGCAGATCCGCCGTGAAGACCACCGTCTCCTGCTTCAGGATCCGGGCCGCGGCCTCCTCATCGAAAGGAACAGGCCTGCCGGCGGTCATCAGCGGCAGATCCCCCAGCCACAGATCCACCCGGTCGGGGTCAAAGACGGCTCCCGAGTACCCCAGGGCTGCCAGGACCCGGCCCCAGTTGGCATCCTCGCCGAACACCGCCGCCTTCACCAGGCAACTGCCGCATACCGCCCGGGCAGCCCGGCGGGCATCCTCCACCGTCGCGGCACCCCGCACCCGCATCTCCAGGAGTTTGGTAGCGCCCTCGCCGTCCCGTGCGATCTCCTTGGCCAGGTAAATCAGCACCTGCTCCAGGGCCTGGGCGAAGGTCTCATACTCCGGCGTACCGGCGGAAATCCGCGGGTTGCGGGCAAGGCCGTTGGCCAGCACCAGCACCATGTCATTGGTGCTGGTATCCCCATCGACGGTGATCATGTGGAAGGACTTGTCCACCGCCTGCTTGAGGGCGGCCTGCAAGGCCTCCCGGTCAATGGAGGCGTCAGTGGTGACGAAGGCCAGCATGGTGGCCATGTTGGGATGGATCATCCCGGCGCCCTTGGCCATGGCGCCGATGGTCACCGGGACCCCACCGATGGTCACCTGCACCGCGTACTGCTTCCGGCGGGTGTCGGTGGTCATGATCGCCTCCGCGGCATCGTCTCCGCCGGACTCGGAAATGGAAGCCGCAGCCATGGTGATGCCCGCCCGGATCCGGTCCATCGGCAGGGGCACGCCGATGACTCCGGTGGAGGCCACGGCCACATCCTCAGGCTCCAGTCCCAGGGCCTTGGCCGTCAGTTCCGCCATCAGGTTGGCGTCCAGCCACCCCTGTTCACCAGTGCAGGCGTTGGCGTTGCCGGAGTTGATCACCACCGCCTGCAGGCTGCCCCGCTTGATCCGTTGCTGGGTGAGGACCACCGGAGCAGCCTTGACCCGGTTGGTGGTAAAGACCCCAGCAGCGTCGCAGGGAACCCGGGAGAACAAAACAGCCACGTCCTTCTTGCCGCTGCCGTTCCCTTTGATGTCCGCCACGACTCCGGCTGCCATGAATCCTTTCGGTGCGGTCACACCGCCCTGGACCTCAGTCATCCTGCTACCCCCTACTTTCGCCAGTTCGGCAGGGCCACCAGGGGGATTTCAAACCCGTCGTCTGCGGGTAGCTCCTCCTCGGGGACCAACAGCCGGATCATCGCGATCTCATCACAGGCATGGAACTTATCGCAGTAAACACATTCGGAATAGACCTTCTGGGGTAGTTTCTCCTTCTCAATGACCTTGAACCCGCACTTTTCGAAGAACGCCTGCTGGTAGGTGAGGGCGAAGACCCGTTTGAGCCCCATCGACCGGGCCTCTTCCAGCAGGAACTCCACCAGCCCCCGACCCACACCCCGCTTGGTCAGCCCGGGCTTGACTGCCAGGGACCGGATCTCAGCCAGGTCGTACCACATGATGTGCAGGCCGCCGACCCCCACCACCTCGCCCGTCTCGTCCACCGCCACGGAGTAGTCCCGAACCGATTCGTACAGGTGCAGCAGGGTCCGGCGGAGCATCAGCCCCTGTGCGGCGTAGTGGTTGATGAGCGAGTGGATCACCGGCACATCGGCCATGATCGCTTTCCGATACTGCATGAGGGTTCCCTCCGCCCGTCCGTCACGGGTATAGCGGGGCTGCCGATGTGAGGCCGGTGGTCTCCGGCAGGCCGCAGATCAGATTCATGTTCTGGATCGCCTGTCCGGCCGCGCCCTTCACCAGGTTGTCCAGTACGGCAATCACCAGCACCCGGCCAGTGCGCCGGTCCACCTGCACCCCGATGTCGCAGTAATTGGAACCCATCACCTGCTTGGTGGCAGGCAGCTCTCCTGCCGGACGGACTCGCACAAACGGTTCCCGTTCATAGTACGCCAGGAACAGATCCAACACCTGCTCCGTGGACAGATCCCGGGTGAGCTGGAAGTAGGCCGTGGTCAGAATCCCCCGGGTCATCGGCACCAGGTGAGGCGTAAACGTGATCGTCACCGGCCTCCCGGCCAGATCCGACAGCGTCTGCTCGATCTCGGGCGTGTGCCGGTGGCTACCGGCTATGTTGTAAGCCTTCAGGTTCTCGTTCACTTCGCTGAAGTGAACCCCGAGGTTCACGCCGCGGCCTGCGCCGGAGACGCCGGACTTGCTGTCAAAGATGATGCCCTGCGTCTCCACCACCCCCTCCTTCAGCAGCGGCGCCGCCGCCAAGGCGCAGGAGGTAGGATAGCAGCCGGGGTTCGCCACCAGCCTGGCGCCGCGGATCTGCTCCCGATACAGTTCCGGCAGGCCGTAGACGGCCTCCGCGGCCAGTTCCGGAACGGTGTGCTTTACCTTGTACCACTGCTCGTACTTGTCGATGTCCCGCAGGCGGAAATCCGCCCCGAGGTCAATCAGCTTTTTCCCGGCGGCAAGGACCGCCGGGGCCAACTTCATCGTCACGCCGTGGGGCAGCGCGGTAAACACCACGTCGCACTCGGCAGCCAGGGCCTCCGCCGTGGCCTCCCGGCCCCGGAGGGTGACCCGGCCACGCAGATGGGGAAAGACCGAAGCGATCTCCTGCCCCACGTAGCTTTCGGTCCCCGCAAGGACGACCTCCGCCTCCGGATGGTTGCCCAGCAGCCGGAGCAGTTCAACGCCGCTGTATCCGGTGGCTCCGGCGATGCCGACTTTCAGGCCCATGGCGCTCCCCTCCCATACTGATACGCCAGCCCCGCCCCGGGCCGGAGCAGAGCTGGCACCACAACCTGGGTACTGCATAATTATACTGCTGTCCGTATAAAGCCTCAACCCGTCGCTGCCCCTTGCGGCCGCTGGCGGACCACCACTTCCACCTGCCCATCCACCGGCTGACCCACTTCCACCACAAGAGGACTCTCGCCCAAGACAGCCCGCACCCGGGCAGCCACCTTTTCGGCCCGCTCCGGCTCCACCAGCACCGAGATGCCGTCCTCCCGCTGGCCACCCTCCGGGGCGGTGTAGTAGGGCCGGGCTCGGCGGCGGCTCACCGACTCCAGCAGGCCAGCCACCTCATCCGGTACGGGCCGATCCACCAGGGACGGCTGGTCCGCCGCGCCCTCCACGAGCATCGGCCGAAAGATCCGGAGAAGCATCCGCCCGGTCATGTACACGGTCCCCGAGAGCCACACCAGGCCCGTGGCCACCTGGCTCCCCGCCACCATGGGCACCAGCAGCCAGCGGGCGCCGGCCATGGGAAAGCTGTAGGCGAACAGCGCATAAAGAACAGCCTCGATGCGGGATCCACCGGAAGGACGGATCCCGGCCAGCAGGGCCAAAGCGATCCCCAGCGCCGCCGGCAGCAGTCCCAAAGGCCCCCGGTAGCCCACAAAGGCGGCTGCCCACAAGATGACTCCCATGGCCGCCTGCACCTTCGAGGGCATCATGTTCGCCCCTAACACCGCCAAGCCGTAGAGAAACATAAAGGCCAGGGCCATCAGCAGGCCCACCCAGAACAGGCCGCTGCCCGACGGTATCCCGAAAATGGCCGGCCCGCCCCACAAGGCCGAGAGGCCGGCCGCCACCAGCAGCAGCACCTCCATCGTTTGCCACAGGAATACCCGGTACACGCGATACAGCCCCCACTGAACGAAAGTCCACTATGCTTATACCATTAGATTAGCACATATTGCGGTGGGCTAACGGGTTTCCTGTCCGGGCGGTAGGGAACTGCGAATCCTGGCGGTAAGTTCGAGGCATCGTTTCTTCCGGGCCGTGGAAGCGGCCAATCAGTCCACCATCGATCAGACAATTTACACATAAGAGGGGGCCACGATCCACGTTGGCCCCTTCTTTGCTGACATCTTCACCTGGCACCCGCCCGACGGGACCCCGTACGACATCATCTACGTTGAAGTCTGGCCCAAGATCTACGCTGGGAACCTAGAGGGGACAGCCATCCTTCACAAGCGGTTTGCTCGTACCTAGACCCGAACAATCCCCGAGCCATAATGGATTCCTGGCTGCGGGAGTACCTGGAGGATCTCTACCCGGAATTCGGTTGCCAAGACGGTGTAAGCGCATAGCAAGAGACCTACAGTACGAAGTCTATGGGTACAAGCGCCACCAGAGCCTCGCTCGTCACTTCGTCAGCGGGCAGCTACACGTCCACGGTCCGAGCGTCGTCTCCGCAGGACAGCGTCATAGTCAGCACCGCAGTAGTAGTGTCGACCCGCTCCCGGGCCAACATTCTGTTGCGGGATCCATGGCTCTTGTCTAAAGCAGTGACACTTGGAGGTGCGACAGTGGCCCGTCAGAAAGGTTGTGGCTGCCAGGGGTGTCTGTTGGGTCATATCGTGGTCTGGGCGACATTTGTGGCACTGGCACCGATCGTACTGGTGGTCAAGATCGTTCAGAAAGTTATGCTGAAAAAGAGGAATGCCGTTCACGAGGAGGAAGAACGGAAAACAATCCAGGCGATCTTGCCGGAGATTTCTACGTTTGTTTCTCTCTGGATACCTAATGTAACCTGGCCTACAATGCCCGAAATTCCTGATGATGAGATTGCAGCACTACACACCATCTTCAGCGAAAAAGGTTGCAATCTTCCAATAGATTTGCTGAAGCAGACGGTTGATCGGGAGCTTGAGCGCCAGGTTGCTATTCGCTTTGCTACCTCATTTGAGCAGGCTGCTGGCTGGACGCAACAAGGACCAACACCACTTACCGTGGACAGACTTGCGGAAGCTTACGTCCAGTGCTTCGTGGAGAACCGTAGGCACGTGCGAAATCTGCTGCTGTACGCCAAAATGGTGGGCTTAGACTGTTCTCTGGGCGAGTTGAATCAAGCAGTCGACCGAGTCATAGCAAAACGGGTACACGAACGAAAGGTAGCGGAACTGAAAGAGAGGCTGACACCTGGGACCCGGGCCGCCGTACCCCGGATAACGATAGAGCAGATCGATAAAATGACGGGCTCGGAATTTGAGCAGTTCCTGGAGAAACTCTTCTCAGCCATGGGCTATGAAACCGTGGTAACAAAGGCGACGCGCGACCACGGAGCTGACCTGGTCTTGAAAAAATTTGGAGAGATCACCGTGGTACAGGCGAAACGTTACGGCCAGTCTGTCGGCAATAGGGCTGTGCAGGAGGTCGTGGCGGCAAAGGGGCGTTACAATGCTCACCATGCGATCGTGGTCACCAATTCCACGTTCACTCCAGCTGCTCGTGAGCTGGCCGCCTCGAACAAGGTAGAACTGTTGGACCGTCAGCAATTGGAAGAGCTAATTCAGCAGTACCTGAACTGACGGCAGTGAACCGACGGCCTGAAGTAGGTCTGCTTTTCTCTACCTGTCGATAAGAGATAAGGGACCCCGCTGCCGTGTCAGCGGGGTCTCGCCTTATGTAACCTCCTCCTGACGGAGCAATCGGATCGCGGCAGTATTCCCTGTCCTTGAATCGTATTTCCGTAGGTCAGCAATGTCTGAGCGATCTCCCGGACCGTCGCGGAGTCCAGCCAGTCTTGCTAACCTGTTCCTGCAGCATAGCAGCAGACATCTACCTGGTCAGCACAGTAGACACCCAGGCGCCAAGGCCGCCGCCACAGTGGCGATGATGCGTCCTGCATGGGCGTTTCTCTTCCAGCCTTCTCACGGCGGAGGCATGATCTCTCGTTCGGCTGTGACTATTCACTTACGCCGCAGGTTCCAGTTTCCAGCCTCGGTGCGATCACCGAGACTGTAATTACCCCAATACAGCCAGGGTGCCCAGATCCAGATCTGGTACTTCCCGCCGTCCCAGGGGTAAGCTCGTGGATCGTCGGGACCGTTGGCGCCGACCCAATCAACCTTACACCCGAACGCCTCTGCGATAAACCGCAGCGGAACCACGGTGCGGGCGTCGTTAACCAAAAGGGGCGGTTGGTCCAGATAGATAATCTTTCCATTTACGGTAGCCTGATTGCTACCGATGACCAGATGGACGGTTATACCAGGCCGTTCGATAACGATGTCCTTGGGCCTGTCAGGGGCGACGTCCCAGCCGCCGTGGAATTTCGTGGCGGCCTTTTTCTTCGTTTTTAGGCCGTTTTCACGGTGCTGGATGTTTCTGGAACGACGTGTCTGCTTAGGGCTTCCGACATCATGGGGAGCTGGCGGTAGCCCTT
>DATCKG010000038.1:0-38393 GCA_036562385.1 Symbiobacteriaceae bacterium | reverse complement strand
GGCACTAGATCTTCGAGCAAGACCATTTCGTACTGCGACTGCACATTCGTCCGGTCCCGCAGCATAGCAAATCACCGCCGGTAATTAATGCTTGCACTACCATTCTACTAACAAAAACGGGCACCCGCGAGGGGGTACCCGTTTTTTGTCTACAGTCTGCGGCGGCTTCGTCCCGAAGCCGCCTCCGCGGGTGCGGCCTCGGGCCCGAATCTTTGTGGGACGGCGAATGAATGCGGCAGCTTCCTTCAATCGGTCCTGGTCGGAGGGGCATTTCTCGGGCCCGAATTTGCAGAGTGTGACGAACCCTGCTGTGCGCACGGGGCGTCTTCCATGGAAGGGAACTCCTGCGTCAAGACCGAAATTGGTGACCGAGTCTGCTGCATGTGGAGGTGCCCCATGCATCTGGACGAGATAGACGATCTGGAAGAGTTGCGGAAAGTGGTCTTGCAGTGCCGGAACTGCGGATTGCGGGCTCAGTGCAACGGCGTGGTCTTCGGCGAGGGGAATCCGCACGCAAAGCTCGTTCTCTGCGGAGAAGGGCCGGGAGCCGAAGAAGACCGGCTCCAGCGGCCTTTCGTAGGAGCCGCAGGCCAGTTGCTGGACCGGATTCTGGCCGCCTGCGGCTTTGAGCGGTTCACGCACACCTACATCCTGAATGTCGTCAAGTGCCGCCCGCCGGGCAACCGGATTCCCACTCCGGAGGAACGGCAGGCCTGCCTGCCCAACCTCCGCGCGCAATTGCGGATCATTCAGCCCAAAATTGTGGTGCTGCTGGGGGCCACGGCGGTTCAGACCCTGCTTGATCCCAACGCCCGGATCACCAAGGTCCGGGGCCAGTGGCAGGTGCGGGACGGGGTCTGGTACATGCCGACCTATCACCCGGCGGCCCTGCTCCGGAACCCGGCGTGGAAGAAGGATGCCTGGCACGATTTTAAGCTGGTGATTGATAAATACCGGGAATTGATTGACCCCACCCATGAAAGTCCGTTTTATCGCCCCAGGGCAGGAGCATGATGGACATGGTATACTCTTTCCACAGCCGGGGAGTAGTGGGGGTCCCCGGCCCGTGAGGAGGAGAGGCAATGCCATCCCTGCTACAGCAGGAGTTTGCGGAGATCCGTGAGCGGCTGTACCCGCTGCTGATGGATCCGGTGCAGATCATGGCAAAAGGCCAGGGGCAGATGGTCAACGGCACCATTGCCGAAGGCCTGAGGGTCATTTACGGGATCGAGGAGCCCAACGACAAAATCCGCTACGTCACGTATCAGGACCTGCGGGACTGGGGCGTAAGCCATACCGTCGTGCACTTCACAGCGGTTCGCAACCTGCGGGAGCGTACCCGGGGCCAGCGGTTCATTAAGCTGGACACGGTCCAGGGCGGCCGTCCCATGTTCATTTGGAACCTGAAGGACGGCTTCGACGCTGCCCGGATTCTGCTCACCGAATGGCTGGAGGAGTTTGCCGAGGCAGTGCCGGGGCGGCTGGTCCTGGGGGTGCCGCACCGCAATTGGCTGGTCGCGATTGGCGACGGGGATCCGGACCTGGTGAAGGTGGTCCGCCGGCGGGTCATGGAGGAGCACCGGGTGGCAGATTTCCCGGTAAGTCCCTATTTGTACCTATGGAATGGTGGGAAATTGGAGCGTTACCGCGGCTAGGAGGGGAAGGGCGTGTCCGTGGAGGAGCAGTTTCTGGCAGACTTGGCCCGGGCCATCACCCGGGCAGGGGGGCCGCGCGACTTTCCCCCTGCCGCGGCGCACGCCCTGGCGAAGCGGGTGCTGCAGCGGATGAGGGAGATCGGCCCCTACGCGTACCCGTCTCTGGTGGACGCAGGGGGGCTGCGCTTCGTTTACCAGTGGGACGAAGTGCCGCCTGTGGTGGTCGTCATGTACTGGAATGATGAATTCTGGCAGGACATGGAGCGGGTCGTGGTGCCGCCGGAGATCGACCGGGAGATCAATCATTAAATGAAAGGGGCCGCCCGAGTGCAGGGCGGCCTCACATGCAATATCCGACTGCAGGGTCCGTGTGCTTCATATCCTCCCGGACGGCGGCATAGATCCGCAGACCGCCGGAGAGGTTGGCCACCCGGAACCCGTTCTGCTCCAGGATGCGGAGGGCGATGTGGCCCCGGAGCCCCACGGCGCAGTAGACGATGATCTCCCGGTCCCGGGGCAGTTCCGACAGCCGTTCCCGCAGTTGGTTCAGCGGGATATGAATGGAGCCCTCGATTCGATCTGCCTGCCGCTCGGACTCCTCCCGGACGTCCAGCAGCACGGTGCTGGCGGGATCGCGGCTCATGACCTGGCGCCAATCCACCATCCGCTCTCCCCGCAGGACGTTGCCGGCCACGTAGCCGAGGATGTTGACGGGATCCTTGGGGGAGGAGTAGGGCGGCGCGTAGCAGAGTTCCAGGTCAGCCAGGTCGTCGACGGTGGCGCCGAGACGAAGAGCGGTGGCCAGCACATCCATCCGCTTGTCCACGCCGTCGGCGCCCACGGCCTGGGCGCCCAGGATCTTGCCGTCGGGGGCGAAGTGAAGCTTCAGGGTGATGGGACAGGCCCCCGGGTAGTACCCCACGTGGGAATTGGCGGTGATAATCACGCTGTGGAAGGGGAGGCCCTGGTTCCGCAGAGCCGCCTCATTGCGCCCGGTAAAGGCAGCGGTAAGACCCAGAATTTGCACGATGCCGGTGCCCTGCGCGCCGCGGTAGCGGACGGGCAGGCCGCCCAGCCGGTCGGCTGTCAGCCGTGCCTGGCGGCTGGCGGGCCCTGCCAGGGGCACCCAGGCGGTGCCGCCCTGCAGGCCGGGCACCTCCGCGACGTCGCCGACGGCACTGATATGGGGGTCGGAGGTGCGCAGGTTTTCATCCACCAGCACGCCGCCCCGGGGCCCCAGGGCCAGGCCGGCCTCCGCAGCCAGTTGGACTTCGGGGCGGATGCCTACGGCCAGGATCGCCAGGTCGGCGGAGAGGATGGCCCCGGAACGGAGGCACAGCACCAGGCTGCCCTTGTCGCCGGGCTCAAAGGCGGTGACCGTCTCCCGGAGCCGGAGGTCGATTCCGTTTTGGCGCAGGTGGTTGTGAACCAGGGCGGCCATCTCCCGGTCCAGGGGCGGCAGCACCTGGTCCGCGGCTTCGATGAGGGTGACCTGAAGGCCGCGGCGGGCGAGATTTTCGGCCATTTCCAGTCCGATGAAGCCGCCGCCCACCACCGCCGCCCGGCCGCCGGGGGAAGCGGTGGCCGCCCGCATGATCCGGTCGATGTCGGGGAGGCTGCGGAGCGTAAAGACTCGATCCAGGTCGGCACCGGGGATGGAGGGCCGGACCGGTGCCGCACCGGTGGCGAGGATCAAGTGATCGTAACCCAGGTGGTAGATCTCCCCGCTCTGCAGATTCCGGACCTCCACTTCCCGTGCGTCTCGCAGGATCCGTAGGACCTCGTGGCGCACCCGGACATCAATGCGGTAGCGCCGGCGCAGGGAGTCCGGATTCTGCAGAAGCAGGCTCTCGCGGCGCTCGATGACGCCCCCCAGGTAGTATGGGAGGCCGCAGGTGGCGTGGGAAATGGTGTCGCCGCGCTCCAGCAGAATGATCTCGGCATACTCGTCCAGGCGGCGGAGCCGGGTTGCAGCGGTGGCGCCGCCGGCCACTCCGCCGACGATGACAATGCGGCGGCCGCCGGCCGTGGGCAGGCCCCGGTCGCGATCGAGTACGCCCACAGGGCAGAGGACGGAGTCTGACTCCGACGGGAAGGGCCAGAAGCGGTTGCCGTTCATCGTTTTCTCCCCCTTTGCCCGTTCCTATGCTTACTATAACGCAGCGGCCGCCGGACCCAAAAGGGCCTTTCCGAACTGGAAGTGTCCGGGCACCAGCCATCGAGCCTTCGATTGCACCCGGTGGTGGGGTCCGTTATCATGGAAATGTGTTCCCACAGAGGGAAATCATAAGTAGGGAACGGATGAGGAGGAGTCAGCGGGCATGGGCTTGATGGAAGGGAAGAAGTGCCTGGTCATGGGGGTGGCCAACAAGCGGTCCATTGCGTGGGGCATCGCCCAGGCGCTACACCGGGAGGGGGCCGAGTTGGCCTTTACCTATCTGAATGACCGGCTCAAGGCGAACGTCGTGGAACTGGTGGAGACCCTGGAGGGGCATGAGAGGTTTCCCATTCTGCCCTGCGACGTCACGTCCGACGAGCAGATGGATGCGCTCTTCCGCACCCTGGAGGCGGAATGGGGGAAGCTGGACGTCCTTGTTCACTCCCTGGCCTTTGCCCGCAGCGAGGACCTGAAAAAGGAAGTCTGGGAGGTGGACCGGGAGGGGTACCGCATCGCCCATGAGATCTCCGCCTGGTCGCTCCTGGGTTGCGCCAAGCGGGCCCGGCCCCTGATGGAGGCGGCCGGCGGGGGCTCGGTGATCACCCTGACGTATCTGGCAGCCAACCGGGTGGTACCGAAGTACAACATCATGGCCTCGGCCAAGGCGGCTCTGGAGTGCCATGTTCGGTACTTGGCCTCCGAACTGGGGCCGTCCAACATCCGGGTCAACGCCATCTCAGCGGGGCCGATCAAGACGCTGGCGGCCAGTGCCGTGGGCGGGGTCAGCGCGCTCCGGGATGTGATGGAGGAACGGGCGCCGCTGAGGCGGAATGTCACCATCGAAGAAGTGGGCGACGTGGCGCTCTTTCTGGCCTCGGACCTGTCCCGGTGCGTCACCGGTCAGGTCATTTACGCCGACAGCGGCTTCAATATCATGGTGCTGTAGCACAGAGGTGAAGACCGACCATGGAGGGGAAGCTGGTACGGCTGGTGACCCGGAGTCCGGAAGAGACCCTGCGGGTAGGCCGTTACCTGGGCGAGCGGCTGCAGGCAGGGGATTTCGTGGCGCTGGTGGGCGACCTGGGCGCCGGCAAGACCCAGCTGGCCGCCGGGATTCTGGCGGGGCTGGGGGTGAAGCGGACCGGGGGCAGCCCGACCTTCACCCTCCTGTGGGAATACGAAGGACAGCGCCTGCCTGTCTACCACTGGGACGTCTACCGGCTGAGCGATCCAGAGGAACTGGACGGGCTTGGTTACGAGGAGTACTTTTATGGAGATGGGGTCAACCTCGTGGAGTGGGCTGACCGAATCCGGCCGCTGTGGCCGGAGGAGTTTCTCTGTATTGAGCTGAGCTATGGCTCGGGCGAGCAGGAGCGGGTGCTGACCTTTTCCGGGTCGCCCCGCTACGCCCGGCTGCTGGAGGACTTGATGCATGCGGATTTTGGCGCTTGACACCGCAACTTCGGCCTGCACGGTGGCGGTGGTGGACGGGGAGAGGGTGCTGGCGGAACTGACCTTGCAAGTGCCCCGGGCCCACAGTACCCGTCTGATGCCGCTGGTGGCCCAGGCGCTGAAGGAAAGCGGGCTGGACCGCCGGGACCTGGATGCCGTGGCAGTGGGAGTGGGGCCTGGTTCCTTTACTGGTCTGCGGATCGGACTGGCCACCGCCAAGGGGCTGGCTTTTGCGCTGGACAAGCCCTGCGTCGGCGTTTGTACCCTCAAGGCCATGGCCTACGGCACGGGTGCGCAGGAGGGGCTGGTGGTCAGCCTCCTGGACGCCAGGCGGGGCCAGGTTTACGCCGGAATCTACGCGGCCGGCGGGCGGGATCCGGCCGCCTGGGAGGAACTGGTAGGGCCGTCTCACCTGTCGCTGGACCGCCTGGCCGAACTGCTGCACAGGCTGCGGACCGAGCGGGCGGTAGCCCGGGGCCCGGTCACCGTATGCGGGGATGTGGCGGTTTCCTACGGCCCGACCCTGGGGCTGGGGGATGCCCTGCGGTTGGCTCCGCCGGGGGCCATGCTTCCCCGGGGCTGGGCGGTGGCCATGGTAGGTGCGGCGGACCTGGCCCGGGGCAGGGCGGTTCCGCCTGACGCCCTGACTCCCCTCTACCTGAAAAAAAGCGAGGCGGAGACGCTATGGGAAGCGAGGAGACAGGCCTCTTCCCCATGACCCTCACGGATCTGGACGGGGTCATGGAGGTGGAGCGGCTTTCCTTTCTGACTCCCTGGTCCCGACGGGACTTCCTGGTGGAGCTGATGCAGCCCTTCGCGGTGTACATCGTCGCCCGGCGGGGTGAGCAGGTGGTGGGCTACGGCGGCATGCACGTGATCGCCGATCAGGCCCACGTCACCAACATCGCTGTCCATCCGGACCACCGCGGGCAGGGCCTGGGCGAGCGGATCATGCGCCGGCTGATCGAACTGGCTGCGGAGCGGGGTGCCGAGCGGATGACCCTGGAGGTACGGGTATCCAACACCCCGGCCCGGAATCTGTATGAGAAGCTGGGCTTTGTCACGGCCCCGGGGGCGGTGCGCAAGGGGTACTACACCGACACCGGCGAGGATGCGATTGTCATGTGGAAGGAGCCGCTGGCTGAGCAGGCGGCTGCTGAGGGCCAGCAATAGGGGGCGAATTCACTGGCATCCAGGCTGCGGGATGTGACGATTTACACGGACGGTGCCTGTTCCGGCAATCCCGGCCCCGGGGGCTGGGCAGCCATCTTGGTGGCCGGCGACAAGCGCCGGGAACTGTGGGGCTACGAGCCGGAGACCACCAACAACCGGATGGAACTGACAGCGGCCATCGAGGCCCTGCGGGCCCTGAAGGTGCCCTGCCGGGTGAAGCTGTACAGCGACAGCGCCTACCTGGTGAACGCCTTTCGCCAGGGCTGGGTGGACAAGTGGCTTCATAATGGCTGGGTGACGGCCCGCAAGGAACCGGTGGAAAACCAGGACCTCTGGCAGGAACTTCTGCGGGTCATGGCGCCGCACCAGGTGGAATGGATCAAGGTGAAGGGGCACGCCGACAATCCGTACAATAATCGCTGCGACGAACTGGCCCGGAGGGCCATTGCCTCCCGCGGCGCGGCAGGCGCCCCGGAGCCTTAAGGAGCTGACATATCCTTGGCAGATTCCCTTATCCTCGGCATCGAATCATCCTGTGACGAGACGGCAGCCGCAGTGGTGGCAGGCGGCCGCCGGGTGCTGTCCAACATCATCGCCAGCCAGGCGGACCTGCACAAGAAGTACGGCGGGGTGGTGCCGGAGATCGCCTCCCGCAAGCACCTGGAAATGATTCTGCCTACGGTCCGGGAGGCGCTGGCGGTGGCCGGGGTCACCCTGGCGGACGTGGATGCCATTGCCGTCACCTACGGCCCCGGGCTGGTGGGCGCCCTGCTGGTGGGGCTCAGTGCCGCCAAGGCGATGGCCTGGGCCGCCGGCAAGCCGCTGATCGGCGTCAACCACCTGCACGGGCACATCGCCGCCAACTTTCTGACCGATGAACTGCCCACTTTCCCGCTGGTCTGCCTGGTGGTCAGCGGGGGACATACCGACCTGATCTATATGGAAGATCCTCAGCACATGGAACTGTTGGGACGCACCCGGGACGATGCCGCGGGGGAGGCCTTCGACAAGGTGGCCCGGTCGGTGGGGCTCGGCTACCCCGGCGGGCCGGCGGTGGAGCGCCTGGCGGCCCAGGGGGATCCGGAGGCGGTTCCGCTGCCGGTGGCCCACACCGAGGGTCCTTATGACTTCAGCTTCAGCGGCCTGAAGACCGCGGTGCTGCAGTACGTACAGCGGACCGGGCCGCTGAGCGACCAGCAGCGGGCCGATCTGGCAGCCAGCTTTCAGTGGGCGGTGGTCCGTGCGCTGACGGAAAAAACGGTGCAGGCGGCCCGGGCGAAACGGGTGCGTCAGGTGATCCTGGCCGGCGGGGTGGCCGCCAACCAGGCGCTCCGCCGGACGATGGCGGAGGCGCTGGAGCCGGAGGGAATCCGGCTGAGCTATCCGCCGCCTGCGCTGTGCACGGACAACGCCGCGATGATCGCGGCCGCCGGCCATCTCCTTTGGCAGGCGGGAGTTCGGCACGAACTGGATTTGAACGCCGTACCCAGTCTTGGACTCCTGTAGAGGGCCGGGGCCGGAGCCCGCAGGCCGATGCACGAAGCGGGGGGAGCCTCTGGTGCGAAGGCTGACGACGCTGCCCCAGTATGGCCCGCTGAATTCCCTGCAATACTGGCCAAAGATGGTTCACCCACTGCGGGTGGTCTGGAACTTTCTGTGCATCTATCTGGCAAAGTACGCGCCATCGCTGAACCTGAAGGTCTTTCTTTACCGGCTCACCGGAGCGAAGATTGGGAAGAATGTATCCATCGGGCTGGCGGTGGTCTTTGACATTTTTTACCCGCACCTGATCACCATCGAGGATAATGTGGTGGTGGGCTACAACTCGGTGATCCTCTGCCACGAATTTTTGGTACGGGGCGCCCGCATCGGACCGGTGGTGATCCGCCGGAATGCCATGATCGGGGCCAACACCACCATCTTGCCCGGGGTGGTGATCGGAGAGGGGGCGGAGGTTTCCGCCATGACGTTAGTCAATAAGGATGTGCCGCCGGGGGTCCTGGCAGGAGGGGTCCCGGTGCGGGTGATCCGGCCCCTGGAGGCGCCTCCTACGCCGGCTGAGTGAGCCATATAGATGAGAGGATGCCGGGAACCCTGAGCCCCGCGGGCATCCGACTGCATAGTGTTATGGGGAGGGTGGCAGCGTGCTGTACCGGCTGGGTGAATGGGAACCGGAGGTGGCGGAGGGGGTCTGGATTGCCCCGGATGCACAGGTGGTGGGACGGGTGCAGGTGGCCGAGGAGGCCAGCATCTGGTTCAACACGGTGCTCCGGGGGGATACGGACCGGATTGTGGTCGGCCGGGGAACCAACGTGCAGGACGGCACGGTGATTCACTGCGATCCCGGTTATCCGGCCCTGATCGGGGAGAATGTGACCATCGGTCACAGTTGTGTGATTCACGGCTGCCAGATCGGCGATGAGACGCTGATCGGCATGGGTTCGGTGATCCTCACCGGCGCGAAAATCGGCTCCCGCTGCCTGGTGGCCGCAGGGAGCCTGATTACGGAGCACCAGGAGTTCCCGGACGGCTCGGTGATCATGGGACGGCCGGCGAAGGTGGTGCGCCCCGTGGGGGAAAAGGAACTGGCGATGATCCGGCGCGGCGCCGAGGTCTACCGGCGCAACGGCCGGCGTTACATGGAGGAACTGCAGCCGCTTACACGGCAGCGCTGACGCTGAACAGTTTGCCGCGATGACGGCCCACTAAGGGGGAAACCAGGTGCTGAACGCCCGAAAGGTTCACTTCATCGCCATCGGTGGTTATGGCATGAGCGGTCTGGCCACAGTGCTGGTCCAGTCCGGCGTGAAAGTATCAGGATCCGACGTGGTGGCTTCAGCCCGGACGGAACGCCTGCGGGAAGCCGGCGCTGAAGTCTACATTGGAGAACATGATGCGGCGCATATCGAAGGAGCTGACTGGGTGGTCTACAGCACGCAGGTCCCGGCGGACAACCCGGAACTGGTGGCAGCTCGGCAGCGGGGACTGCGGGTGATGCACCGGTCCGAGCTGCTGGCAGAACTGCTCAACCCACGCCAGGGGATTGCGGTGGCGGGTACACACGGCAAGACCACCACCACTGCCATGGTGGCCACGCTCCTGGAGCGGGGCGGGATGGATCCCACCGTGCTGGTGGGCGGTGAAATGGAGGCCTTCGGCGGCACCGGCAAGGCGGGGAAGGGCCTCTACGTGGTGGCGGAGGCCGACGAGAGCGACCGCTCCTTCCTGCGCTACTATCCGGCCATCGCGGTGGTGACCAACGTGGAGCCGGAGCACCTGGAGCACTGGGGCGGCCGGTTTGAGGAGATTGTGGCCGGTTTCCGCCAGTTCCTCAGCCAGGTGAAGCCGGGAGGGCTGGCGGTGCTCTGCGCGGACGATCCGACGCTCCGGGTGCTGGGGGAGGAGCTGCGGCAGCGGCCCGACGGCCCCCGGGTGGTCTTTTACGGCACGGACGATCAGGCCGACTGGCAGGCCCGGCAGATCGAGCCCTGGGAGTGCGGCATCGCCTACGACTGCTGGCATCAGGGCGCCTATCTGGGGCGGGTAAAGCTGCCGATTCCCGGCCGCCACAACGCGCTGAACTCGCTGGCCGCCTTGGCGGTGGGTCAGCACCTGGGCCTTTCCTTCGAGACGATGCGGGAGATCTTGCGCGGGTTTGGCAATGCCAAACGGCGCTATCAGGTGTATGCTGATATAAACGATATTCTTGTAGTGGACGACTATGCGCACCATCCCACCGAGATCCGGGCGACCCTTGCGGCGGCCCGGGAGCGGGCCGGCCGGCGGGTGGTGGCGGTCTTCCAGCCGCAGCGCTATTCCCGCACACGCTGGCTGATTGATGAGTTTGCCACGGCCTTTCGGGATGCGGATATTCTGATTCTGACGGAGATCTACAGCCCCCCCGGAGAGCAGCCGATTCCCGAAGTGAACGCCGCGGTGCTGGCGCAGCGGATTGAGGCGGCTACCGGGCAGAAGGTGACGCTGCTGTCCGACAAACAGGCCATCGTCGAGCTGCTGCTGCGGACGGTGCGGCCGGGAGATACGGTGCTCACCATGGGGGCGGGCGACATCTGGACCGTGGCCAGGGATCTGGCCCGGGAACTGAAGGAACGGAGCCAGGTGGTGTAGCCATTCTCCCGGGAAGCCGGCCCCCGGGCTGGAGAGGGGAGAGGCATGTTGAAGTTCGGGCAGAAACTTGCCATGCTGATGCTGAGCCTGGCCGACCCGCCCCGGCTGGCCCGGGCCCTGCTCCGCCCCTGTCCCCAGCCCATGTCGGGAGAGCTGGAGACGGGGGGAGCGGCGGAGCCGGTGGAGTTTCCCACAAAGGAGGGGCTGTTCTGCAGGGGGTGGTGGATCCGCCCGGAAGAAGGGGCGGATCCGGACCGCTGTGTGGTACTGGCCCACGGCTGGACGAGCCATGCCCTGCGCATGCAGCCGCTGGTCCCCCCGCTGTTGGAGCGGGGGTTCGCGGTTTTGCTGTACAGCGCCAGGAGCCATGGCAACAGCGACTGGTTCCCGGTCTGCAGCGCGCAGCAGTTTGCCGAGGACGTGGCAGCAGCCGTGGCCTTTGCCCGTCGCCGGGCGCCCCGGGTGGCGGTGGTGGGACACTCCCTGGGGGCCGCCGGAACGATCCTGGCCGCGGCCGACGGCGTGATGGACGCGGCAGTGGCCCTGGCATCGCCGGCCCACCCGGCGGAGGCCATGGTGGATCTGCTTCGCTCCCAGGGAGTGCCGGTGGAACGGGTCTTTCCCCGGGTGCGTCCGTACATGGAGGCCACCCTGGCCTGCAGCCTCGACAGCATGGCTCCCGAGCGGCGGGTGACGGAGGTCCGGTGTCCGCTCCTGCTGATTCACGGTTCGGCCGATGAGGTGGTGCCGGTGGCCCACTTTCACCGGCTCTGCCGGGCCGCCGGGGCTCGGGCGGAGACCCTGCTGGTGGAAGGGGCGACCCACGACTCCATCAAGCGGTTGCCGGAGGTGCTGGAGCGGATCCGGGCGTTTCTCGAGCGGACTCTGCCTGCGGGGGCCTGACGGGGTTTCGATAGCCGGCGACAGGACCGATTGACCGGTGTGACGGGGTATGCTACAATGCGTGAAACTTTTTAGGGCAGTAACCTGCTGAGTGTGGAGGTAACAGCCGTTGATGGACGAGAAATTCGGGCCGGAAGCACTTACCTTTGACGACGTGCTGCTCGTGCCCGCCCGGTCGGAAGTGCTTCCACGGGACGTGGACCTGACTACGAAGCTGACGAAAACCATTAAGCTGAACATTCCCCTGATCTCCGCCGCCATGGACACCGTGACCGAGGCCCGCATGGCCATCGCCATGGCTCGGGAAGGCGGGATCGGCATCATCCACAAGTCCATGTCCATCCAGCAGCAGGCCGAAGAGGTGGACAAGGTAAAGCGGTCGGAGCACGGCGTTATCACCGACCCGATCTTCGTCCACCCGGATGACATGGTGGACAAGGCGCTGGAGCTGATGGCCCGTTACCGGATTTCCGGCGTGCCGGTGGTGGAGAGAGGCACCCGGAAGCTGGTGGGGATCCTGACCAACCGCGACCTGCGCTTTGAAGACAACTGGAATCAGCCCGTGGCCAACGTCATGACCAAGGAAGGGCTGATCACCGCCCCGGTGGGAACCACCCTGGAACAGGCCAAGGAGATCCTGCGGCGCCACAAGGTGGAGAAGCTGCCCCTGGTGGACGAGCACGGGGTGCT
This sequence comes from Symbiobacteriaceae bacterium, assembly GCA_036562385.1. Taxonomy (GTDB): domain Bacteria; phylum Bacillota; class Sulfobacillia; order Symbiobacteriales; family Symbiobacteriaceae; genus DATCKG01. Next base: position 26,234 of record DATCKG010000038.1, on the reverse strand, counting down.
CAAGGGGCTGGTGACCATCAAGGACATCGAGAAGGCCAAGAAGTACCCGAACTCCGCCAAGGATGAGCGGGGCCGGCTGCTGTGTGGCGCGGCCATCGGCGTCAGCCCGGACGTGCTGGAGCGGACGGGCGCCCTGGTGGATGCGGGCGTGGACGTGGTGGTCCTGGACAGCGCCCACGGCCATTCCCGGGGCGTGATTGAGACGCTGAAGCTGGTGAAGCGGAACTTCCCGAAGCTGCAGGTGATCGCCGGCAACGTGGCTACCCCGGAGGGGACCCGGGATCTGATCGAGGCGGGCGCGGACGCAGTGAAGGTCGGGATCGGACCGGGCTCCATCTGCACCACCCGGGTGATTGCCGGTGTCGGCATTCCCCAGATCACGGCGATCTACGAGTGTGCCAAGGCCGCGGAGGAGACGGGCACACCGATCATCGCCGACGGCGGCATCAAGTACTCGGGCGACATTGTCAAGGCCATCGCCGCCGGTGCCCATACGGTGATGCTGGGTAGCCTCCTGGCCGGCACCGATGAGTCTCCGGGCGAGATGGAGATCTACCAGGGACGTTCCTTCAAGGTATACCGGGGCATGGGCTCCCTGGGCGCCATGAAGGCCGGATCCGGCGACCGCTACTTCCAGGCGGATGCGCCCAAGCTGGTGCCGGAAGGCATCGAGGGTCGGGTTCCCTATCGCGGCCCGCTGTCGGAGACGGTCTTCCAGCTGGTGGGCGGCATCCGGGCCGGTATGGGCTACTGCGGTTGCCGTACCATCGAGGAACTGCGCCGCAACGGCCGGTTCCGCCGGATCACCCAGGCGGGGCTCCGGGAGAGCCACCCCCACGATGTGCAGATCACAAAGGAAGCTCCCAACTACACGGTTGGATAGGAACAGAGCGGGAAGAAGAGGCCCGGGCAGGAAGTTCTGCCCGGGCCTTCTTTCCGGCAGGTCTTTTCGCTTTACGAAGCAAATGGATTCTGCTAGAGTTGCTTGTGACATCGCTTATTGTAGGTTAGGGCGTTTGACATAACCCTCGCCTGAAGGGGGATATACTACCGTTGGCAGCAAAACTCATCATCCGTGGTGGCCGCCCGCTCACGGGACGGATCTCCGTCGGCGGCGCCAAGAACAGCGCGCTGCCGATCGTGACCGCCGCCGCACTGGCCAGCGAGGGCGAGTCCATCCTCGGGAATGTGCCGAATAACAGTGATATTGAACACCTGTGCGCGATTTTGCGGGCACTGGGATGCGAACTGGAGTGGGTGGAACCAACCACCCTTCGGGTGAAGGCGACGGAATTGACCAACCACGTGGCGCCGTATCACATTGCCCGGAAACTGAGGGGCAGCACCTATGTGATGGGCCTGCTGCTGGCCCGCCTCCGCCGTGGAGAAGTGGCTTGCCCCGGTGGATGTGAGATTGGAGCGCGCCCCGTGGATTTTCATATTAAGGGCTTCCGGGCCCTGGGTGCGAACGTGGTGGTGGAGCGGGGCGCCATGGTGGCCGAGCCGGCCGAACTTCACGGCAACCGCATTTATATCGACCGCGCCAGCGTGGGCACCACCGTCAACATGATGCTTGCGGCATCGCTCACCCCCGGCACCACGGTGCTGGAGAACGCCGCGCGGGAGCCGGAGATCGTCGACCTGGCCAACTACATCAACGCCATGGGCGGCCGGGTACGGGGGGCGGGCACCAACACGATCCGGATCGAGGGCGTTCCCAAGCTGCGGGGATGCCGGCATGAGATCATTCCGGATCGGATCGAGGCCGGCACCTACATGATGATGGCGGCCGCCACAGGCGGCGACGTTTACGTGGACAACTGTATCCCCGAGCACCTCTCCACGGCGATCGCCAAGCTGCGGGAGGCCGGGCAGGAGGTGGAGGAATACGCGGACGGCATCCGGGTGGTGGCCCGGCGGCCGATCCGCGCAACCGACGTGGTGACCCAGGTTCACCCCGGCTTTCCCACCGATCTGCAGAGCCCGTGGGTGGCCCTCATGGGGCTGGCGGACGGCGTTTCCGTGGTGCGGGAAACCATCTTTGAGAACCGCTTCGGGTTTGTGAACGAACTGGTTCGCATGGGCGCCGACATCCGGGTGGACCGGGATACCGCCATCATACGCGGCGTGGACCGGTACAGGGGAGCCCCTGTGGAGGCCAGGGATATCCGGGGCGGCGCCGCTCTGGTTCTGGCCGGACTGGCCGCGGACGGGGTGACTGAGGTCGGCGGAGTCCAGTACATCGACCGGGGATATCATCGGATGGAGGAGAAGCTAGCGGAACTGGGGGCGGACATCCGCCGGGTGGAAGTGAGCGAGAGTTCCGTTTCTGTCTGCTGAGGAAACAAGGCAGGCCGTCCGGGAACAGGCGGACGGCCTGCCTTTTTATGCTGCTTCGCCGAACTGCCAGACCGTGTGGCTCAAATTGCCGTACCGGTAGCTCCGGAAGCGTTCCCGGCAGACCCGCTGGTCATCGGCCGCCCCCATGGCGTAGAAGAAGGGGATGAAGTGCTCCACGCCGGGCAGTGGAACCGCAAGATCCGCATGGGGAGCCCGGGTGCGGTAGGCGAACAGGGCTTCCAGATCCCAGGCCCTGGCCCGGTCGCTGACCCACTGGTCGAAGGCCTCGGCCCAGCGGTCGCCCTGCTGGCTCTCATCCCACCAGCGCATGGTCTTGAAATTGTGGACCGAACCGCCGCTGGCCAGGATCAGCACGTTCTGCCGGCGCAGGGGCGCCAGGGCCTGACCGATGCGGTACTGCTCCGCCGGCGAGAGCCGGGGGTTGACCGACATGGCCACCACGGGGATCGTCGCGTCGGGGTACATCAGCCGGAGCACCACCCAGGCGCCGTGATCCAGGCCCCGGGACCGGTTCAGCCGGTGGGCGACCTGATGGCGGCTCAGCAGCCGGCCAATCTCCGCAGCCAGCGCCGGATCCCCCGCGGCCGGGTATTCGATCTGATACAGCTCCTCCGGGAAGCCGAAGAAGTCGTGGATGGTATGATATCGGGGCACCGCGCTGATCTCCTGGACGCCGCTCAGCCAGTGGGCGCTGAAGATGACCACGGCCCGGGGTTTCAGTTCCGCTCCCAGTTCCGCCAGGAAGCGGGTGTAAGCGTCCTGCTCCACAACGAGCGTGGGCGAGCCGTGGGCTACGAAAAACGCAGGCAACAACGAAACCCCTCCGCGAGATCTTACATTTTGTTATTAACTATATCATAGTAACTCGATCCTGACTACATCGCCCGGGATGATTTTATGCGGCCCTCGTCGTACTCCATTTTCGCTCGGTACGAAAAATTTGGGCTTTGGCTTCTTCTGCGGCGGGATTCTCAGGGCCGCGCTGCTCGTGCGAATCTGGTGGATTCCAACGAGCCGGTAGCCAAGACACGTTAGATGGGGTTCGAGGTAGAAGTTCAAGACAGGATCGTGTTTGGACTGACAGCCCTACGTATTCGCAAGGTTGACCGGTAGATTCATGCCTGGTTCTTTTCCCCCTGCGGGCTGGAACAGAGGACAGCGATTCTTACCTCGGATGGAAGGTATAACCGCAATTCTGCCCAAGTTATGTTAAAGGTACCAGCAGGGTGGAATAAGGGGGCTGGATCGTGTCACTGACTTATTCGCATCGTACCGCTGCCCGGCGACGGGCCGGAGACGCCGTAGCGCGCTCGTATCCGGCCCAGGGACCGCAGCCGCCCAGGCGGCCCCGTCAGCCGCCGGACCGGGTTTACCTCGTTACGCTGGCGGCCCTGGTCAGCATCGGCACCATCATGGTCTACAGCGCCACCGCCCTGGAGCAGGGCATCTCTCAGCTCCTGCGCATGGGCGTCTGGCTCTGTCTGGGGACGGTGGGCTGCCTGGCGGGCATGTACCTGCCGATGCGCTTTTGGCGGCGGATCACACCCTGGCTACTGGTGGGCACCCTGATCTTGCTAGCCTCCCTGCTGGTGGACGGCAATCCTCTGGCTGTCACGAAAAACGGGGCAACCCGCTGGATCGGGCTGCCCGGCGGCTTCACCATGCAGCCGTCGGAACTGGCCAAGCTGGCGTTTGTCCTGTTTGCCGCGGGGCTCCTGGAGCGGCAGCGCGAACTGGGCCACGATGCCCTGGCGGTTTTCCTGGGGGTGCTGGGCGTCTTTGCCTTCCTGATCTACAAGGAGCCGGACCTGGGCACCACGCTGGCATTGGGCGGCACGGCCTTCTGCATGCTGATCGCAGCCGGGGTGAACTGGCGCCGGCTCGCGGCCCTGTTCGTTGCCGCCGCGGTACTGGTGGGGGCGGCGGCCTGGACCACGGAGCACCAGCGCAACCGGCTGCTTACCTGGTGGAACCCCTGGGAATACCGGCTTTCCGGCGGCATGCAGACGGTGATGTCCTGGGATGCCATGGCCCGGGGCGGGATCACCGGGGTTGGCCTGGGAAACTCCCGGGCCAAGATGGACAACCGGCTGCCGGAGGCGGAGACGGACTTCATCTTCGCGGTGCTGGCGGAGGAACTGGGCCTGGTGGGCGCGCTGACCGTGGTGCTGCTCTTCTGCGTGTTGGCCCTCCGGGGTTACGGCATCGCCGCCCGGGCGCCGGACCGCTACTCCGGCCTGGTGGCGGCGGGGATCACCTCGTGGATTGCCGTACAGGCATTCTTGAACATCGCGGTGGCCACCGGTACGGTGCCCAACACCGGGGTGCCGCTGCCCTTTATCTCCGCGGGTGGTACCTCCCTGGTGACGGTAATGACCGCCGCGGGCATCGTCCTGGGCATCAGTCGCCACGGGCGTTCGGCACGCCGGCGGACCTGACAGACCGCAGTGGGCGCTGCGTCGTCACGGACGCGGCGCCCCACTTTTTTGGCCTCTTTCGGCAGGGATTTTTGTGAAGAAACAGAAGTCAATGTTATCGATGTTGACACTCGAATAAAACAGATCAGGCGATTCTGGAGAGGTGAGTGTGTTGGGCCGTGAAGTGGTGATCGTCAGCGGTGTGCGGACACCTTTCGGGCGGTTCGGCGGCAGCCTGAAGGACCTGTCCGCGGTGGAACTGGGCGCCGTGGCCATCCGGGAGGCGGTCCGGCGTGCCGGACTGACGGGCCGGGAGAGCGAGATCGACAGCGTGCTGATGGGCCACGTGGTGCAGGCGGGAGCCGGGCAGATTCCGTCCCGGCAGGCGGCGATTCGGGCCGGGCTGCCCGTCAGCGTGCCCTCGGACACCATCAACAAGGTCTGCGCCTCCGGCCTGCGGTCGGTCAACATGGCGGACATGATGATCCGGGCCGGGGATGCCGATGTGGTGGTGGCCGGCGGCATGGAGTCCATGACCAATGCCCCGTACCTGCTGCCCGGTGCGCGCTGGGGCCATCGGATGGGGGACGGCCGCCTGGTGGACGCGGTGATCCACGACGGCCTCTGGTGTGCCTTCGGTGACTGCCACATGGGCGTCTACGGCTCGGAGGTGGCCAAGGAGTTCGGGGTCAGCCGGGAGGAGCAGGACCGGTGGGCCCTGCGGAGCCATCAGCGTGCGGCTGCCGCCTGGGACCGGGGCCTGTTTGCCGAGGAAGTGGTCCCGGTGGAGATCCAGCAGAAGAAGGGCGACCCGGTGCTCTTCGCGATGGATGAATCGATCCGGCGGGATACCTCCTTGGAGAAGCTGGCGGCCCTGCGGCCGGCTTTCCAGCCCGACGGCACGGTGACCGCCGGCAACGCGCCGGGCCTTTCGGACGGTGCCGCTGCCCTGGTGCTGATGAGCCGGGAGAAGGCGGAGCGCCTGGGCGTGCCGATCCTGGCCACCGTGGTGAGCCAGGGGCAGCATTCGGAGGAATTCCGGTATCTGCACACGGTGCCGGCCCGGGCGGGGCTGAAGGCGCTGGCCAAGGCGGGCCTCTCCGTCAAGGACCTGAAGCGGGTGGAGATCAACGAGGCCTTTGCCGCGGTGACGCTCACCAGCATCAAGCTGCTGGAGTGTGACCCGGAAATCGTCAACGTCAACGGCGGCGCCGTGGCCCTGGGCCATCCCATCGGCGCCAGCGGCGCCCGGATCCTGATGACCCTGATCTACGAACTGCGCCGGCAGGGCGGCGGCTACGGGCTGGCTGCCATCTGCTCCGGCGGTGGACAGGGCGAGGCCACCGTTGTGCGGGTGGACTCCTAGGGAGCAGGGAGGAGGCGGCCATGGAGATCAGAACGGTGATGGTTGTGGGTGCCGGCCAGATGGGGTCCGGCATCGCCCAGGTGGCCGCTCAGGCCGGCCTGGAGGTGTACATGCGGGATGTGGAGCAGCGCTTTGTGGACCGGGGACTGGCCACCATCGCCCGCTATCTGGGGCGGGATGTGGAGAAGGGGCGCAAGACCGCCGAGGAACGGGACGCGATCCTGGGCCGGATCCACGGCACCCTTTCTCTGGAGCCTGCCCGGGAGTGCGATGTGGTGATCGAGGCGGTGGTCGAGGACCTTGGGGTCAAGACCGAGGTCTTCCGGGAACTGGACCGGATCTGCCCGGAGCACACCATCCTGGCCTCCAACACCTCCAGCCTGCCCATTACCCGCCTGGCTGCGGCCACTAACCGGCCGGACCGGGTGATCGGCATGCACTTCATGAACCCGGTGCCGGTGATGCGGCTGGTGGAACTCATTCGGGGCATGGCCACCAGCGACGACACCTTTGAAACCATCCGGAGCCTGGCGGAGCGGATGGGCAAGGTGACGGCGGAAGTGCGGGACTTCCCCGGCTTCGTCTCCAATCGGGTGCTCATGCCGATGATCAACGAGGCAATCTTCTGCCTCTACGAGGGCATCGCCGGCGTGGAGGAGATCGACGCGGTGATGAAACTGGGCATGAACCAGCCCATGGGGCCGCTCACCCTCGCGGACTTCATCGGCCTGGACACCTGCCTGGCGATCATGGAAGTCCTGTACGAGGGCTTCAAGGATCCGAAATACCGGCCCTGTCCGCTGTTGGTGCAGATGGTGCAGGCCGGGTACCTGGGGCGCAAGACGGGCCGGGGCTTCTACACCTACCAGCCCGACGGCACCGCGGTGCCCATGACCCGCTGATCAGGTGGTCCGCCGCGTGAGGCCCACCAGCCCCAGGGAGATGAGCACCACCAGGGTAAGGAAGCCGAAGGCCGGATAGAAGATGGCCACCAGGCTGCTGAAGCCCACCCCGCTCATGGCCAGGGCCAGCAGCGTCACCGCCCCCACCACTTCCCGGTAGCCCATCCCCAGCACCTGTGCCGTCCGGGATGCAAACCCGTAGGCGCAGGCCAGGGCGGTGGTGTAGATCTCGGCCCAGAGGATCAGGGTGTAAAACCACTGGACCGGCCGGGCGTGAAGCCGGGCGAGGTAGAGCATGGGCACTTCATAGGCGCTGATCTCCGGCATGTGGAAGCTGACGGCCAGGCCCATCCCCCCTGCCAGCAGCCCCAGTGCCAGGCCCCCCGCGGCGCCTCCGGCATACAGCGCCCGCCGGTCCTGTACTTCCGCCCCCAGCGGACCCAGGACGGAGATGGAAAGAATGAGGTTGTAGGCGGCATACAGCACGGCTGACACCATCCAGTGGGGAGAGGCGGCCAGTTCCGGCCAGGGAAGGGCGTTTTTCAGCATGGCGTCCAGGCCGTGGTAGCGGATGGAGAACGCGGAGAGCCCACCCACGGCCAGGGTAAGGAGGGGCACCACCAGGGAGTTTGCGGCGATGATGCCCCGCATGCGCCCCAGGATGGTAAAGCCGGTGAGGCCTGCGGTGAGGGCCGCACCCCACAGTGCGGGCAGGTGAAGCTGTTCCGCGAAGACGGCCCCGCCGCCGGCCACCATGATGGTGAGGGTCACCCCCAGAAAGAGGGTGATCAGGCCGTCCATGATCCGGCCGATGGTGGTTCCGCAGGCAAAATGGAGGATTTCCCGATGGGAGGTAGCGTGCAGCCGCCTCCCTAATTCCATGATCAGAATGCCATACACACAAAACAGGGCCGTGGTCAGGGCAACCCCGGCCAGCCCCACCCGGCCGTAGGCGGCAAAAAAGCGGAGCGTCTCCTGGCCTGAGGCAAAGCCCGCACCAACTACGGTACCCACGTAGGTGGCGGCGACCCGAAAGATCCGGGGTACAAGGCCGGAACGCTCCTTTGTGATCAACGCCATCCCTCCGATCCGCCGGCTGTCCACTGACATTGGTAGTACTTATGTCCTGACTCGTCCGCACTTGCTTGCGTGCCGGTGGAGAAACACTATAGTATCGTAAGTGATCGCGCATTTCTGCATGAGGTCGGTTCTGGAAAGACCCGGTGAGGGTCTGGTCGGAAAGCGGCTGTGCCTCCCGAGCGGGAACGCCTTGCCACCTCGCGTTCGCAAGGTGGCGGTTTTCTGTCTCGGCCTGCCGGGAGGAACGAGGAAACCGGGGGGAAGGCCATTTGGAGTTCTTCGAACTGAAGTCGGTGGAAGAGGCTCGATCGCTTTTTTTGGCGGCAGCCCGGGAGTGCCGCACCGGCGTGGAATCGGTTCCGCTCGCCGAGGCGGCCGGGCGGGTGACGGCGGAGCCGGTCAAGGCCCCGTCCGACCTGCCGGGCTTTCCCCGCAGCACCGTGGACGGTTATGCCGTCCGGGCGGCGGACACGTTCGGCGCTTCGCAGGCCCTGCCCGCGTACCTGCGGGTGAAGGGCGAGATCCCCATGGGACGGCCGGCGCCGGGGCCGCTGCAGCCGGGGGAAACCTGGCAGATCGGCACGGGCGGCGCGCTGCCGCCGGGCGCGGACGCCGTGGTGATGGTAGAGCACACCGAAAGCCTGACGGCGGATGAGATCGGCGTGTTGCGGCCGGTCTCCCCGGGAGAGAATGTGATGCAGCAGGGCGAGGACTGCCCGGCCGGGGCGGAACTGGTGCCCGCGGGCCACATCATCCGGGCCCAGGAGGTGGCACTCTTGCAGTCGGCCGGAGTGCTGAGGGTGCCGGTGTACCGGCGGCCGCGGGTCGCCATCATCTCCACAGGCAATGAGTTGGTGGCGCCCACGGTGGAGCCGGCTCCGGGGCAGGTCCGGGAGTCCAACAGCGCGGCCCTGGCGGTCCTGGTGCGTCGGGACGGCGGCGAGCCCTGTTACCTGGGGCTGGCGCCGGACCAGGAGGCGCCCATCCGGCGGATGCTGCAGGCCGGCATGGCCTACGATGTGATTCTGATCTCCGGCGGCTCCAGTGTCGGGACCCGGGACCTGACGGCCCGGCTCATCAGCGAACTGGGTTCGCCGGGCATCCTGGTGCACGGGGTGAAACTGAAGCCCGGGAAGCCCACCATCCTGGCGATGGCAGGCTCCACGCCGGTGGTGGGGCTGCCCGGACACCCTGTCAGCGTCCAGATCGCCTATCGCCTGTTCGTCTCCCCGCTGCTCAGGCAGATGCAGGGGCTGCCGCCGGAGCCGCCGTTCCGGGCGACGGTACGGGCCCGGATGACCAAAAATGTGCCCTCGGCGCCCGGCCGCACCGACTGCGTGCGGGTGCGTCTCATCCGAGAGGGGCAGGAGATCCTTGCCGAACCGGTCCACGGCAAGAGCGGTCTGATCAGCACACTTGTGAAAGCCGACGGGTTGGTGATCATCCCCTCCGACCGGGAAGGGGTCCTCGCCGGCGAATGGGTGGAAGTGGAGTTGCTGCTATGAGGCGGAAGATCTATCTCGAATCGACGACGCCGAGCGAAGCGCTGGAGCGCCTGCTGAAGGCCCTGGATGATTCCGGATGGGGGCCTGTGGCGGAACAGATCCCCGTGGACGAGGCCCTGGGCCGCATCACCGCTGAGCCGGTGATGGCCAGGATCTCGTCTCCGCACTACAACGCCGCGGCGGTGGACGGGGTGGCGGTGAAGGCATCGGACGTTTTCGGAGCCCGGGAGACGAATCCCGTGAGGCTCACCCTCGGGGAACAGGCCTTCTGGGTGGATACGGGGGACCCGTTGCCGCCGGGCTGCGATGCCGTGGTGATGGTGGAGGAAGTCAACCTGGTGGACGACGACCGGCAGCCGGGCAGCCAGGTGGAGATCATCGCACCGGTGAGCCCGTGGCAGCACGTCCGGCCCATCGGGGAGGACATCGTGGCCACCGACATCCTGCTGCCGGAGGGGCACCGGATCCGGCCGCAGGACCTGGGCGCCATGCTGGCAGCGGGCGTCACCGAGGTGTCGGTCTGGCGCAGGCCGGTGGTCACCTTCATCCCCACCGGTACCGAACTGGTCGATCCGCGGCCGGACCCCCGTCCCGGGGAGATCATCGATTTCAACTCCCGGGTGGTGCTGGGCCAGGTGACGGAGTGGGGCGGCGTCCCGGTCCGTCACCAGCCTGTCAAGGACGACTACGACCTCATCAAGGCCGCGGTGCAGGAGGCGGTGGCATCCTCCGACATCGTGGTGGTCAACGCCGGATCCAGCGCCGGCAGTGAGGATTACACCGTCCACGTCCTGGCTGAGCTGGGGCAGGTACTGGTCCACGGCGTGGCCATCCGGCCGGGCAAACCGGTGATGCTGGGCCTGATTGACGGGAAACCCTTTCTGGGGCTTCCGGGCTATCCGGTGAGCACCTGGCTGACCGCCACCCTCTTTCTGAAGCCGCTGATTTACCGGTATCTGCGCATTCCGGAACCGAAGCAGGATCGGGTGGAGGCCACGCTGTCCCGTCAGGTTACCTCGCCCATGGGGGTGGAGGATTACGTACGGGTCAAACTCGGGCGGGTGAAGGACCGGCTGGTGGCCACTCCCATGGGGAAGGGCGCCGGGGTGATCTCCTCCCTGGTCCGGGCCGACGGCCTCCTGGTGGTGCCGGCGGGCCGGGAGGGGATCGCTGCGGGCGAGCCGGTGACGGTGCAGCTGCTCCGCCCCTTGGATGAGATTCAGGAAACAGTGGTGGTGACCGGCTCCCACGATACGGCGCTGGACCTGATGGCCACGTTCCTCAGGCGGGCCGGCTCCCGGTTCTACCTCTCCAGTTCCCACGTGGGCTCCCTGGGCGGACTGCTGGCCCTCAAGCGGGGCGAGGCCCACATGGCCGGCGTTCACATGCTGGACGAGACCACCGGCGAGTACAATGTCTCCTACGTACGGCGGTACCTGGGTCGCCCTGCCCTTTTGGTGCTGCTGGCCCGCCGGCAGCAGGGATTTCTGGTCCCCAAGGGGAATCCCAAACGTATTACCGGGTTCCGCGACCTGATCCGACCGGATGTGGTATACGTGAACCGCCAGCGGGGGGCCGGCACCCGGCTGCTGCTGGACTACCACCTCCGGAAGGAAGGGATCGATCCCAGCCAGGTTCAGGGCTATGAGCGGGAGGAATTCACGCACCTGAACGTGGCGGCGGCGGTGCAGAGCGGTTCGGCCGACACCGGCCTGGGGATCCTGGCCGCGGCCCGGGCGCTGGATCTGGACTTTGTGCCGGTGGCGGAGGAAGAGTACGAACTGTGCATTCCCATGGAGCTGGCAGATGATCCGGGAGTGCAGGCGGTTATCGATTTGATTCGGAATCCGGAATTTCAGAAAGCAGTGGAGGCCCTGGGCGGTTACGACGTCCGGGAAGCGGGCAGAGTCCGTGAGGTTTCCGTCTGAGGCCGGTCAGCGACCGGGAGGTGGACGCCGTGATTGATCAGTGGGGCAGAGCCGTTACCTACATGCGAGTCTCCGTGACCGATCGTTGCAACCTTCGGTGCGTCTACTGCATGCCGCCGGAGGGCGTGCCGCTACGGGCCCATGAGGAGATCCTCACTTACGAGGAGATTCAGCGGGTGATCAAGGCCGGGCTTTGCCTGGGCATTGACCGGGTCCGGATCACCGGCGGGGAGCCGCTGGTGCGGCCCGGACTGGTCCAGTTCCTATCCTGGCTGAAGCCCATGGGCGTGCGGGATCTCTCCTTGTCGACCAACGGCCTGCTCTTTACGTCCATGGCCCGGGACCTGAAAGCGGCTGGGGTAAACCGGGTCAATTTCTCCCTGGACACCCTGCAGCCGGAACGGTTTCGCCGCATCGTCCGGCTGAACGGCGATCCCGGTGACGTGCTGAAGGCGGTGCAGACGGCTCTGGACCTGGGGATGGAACCGGTCAAGCTGAACATGGTGGTGATTCGGGGCTGGAATGACGACGAGGTGGCTGACATGGCTCGGCTCACCCTGGAGCAGCCCATCCATGTTCGGTATATCGAGGTGATGCCGTTTTCCCAGGGCTATCCCTTCACGGAGGAGAATCTGGTGCCCGCTGCCGAGATCCGGGAGCGGCTGATGGAGGTCTTCGGCTCCCTGGAGCCGGTACGGGAAGGGGTGCCTGGCAACGGACCGGCCAAGTACTGGCGCCTGCCGGGGGCCAGGGGAACGGTGGGCTTTATCTCGGCCCTGACGGAATGCTTCTGTGCCGGCTGCAACCGCATCCGCCTTTCCGCCGACGGCAAGATTAGCCCTTGCCTGGGTCACATCCATGAGGTGGATCTGAAGCCGGTGCTCCGGAGCCCCGACTACTCCCTGGACAAGCTGGTGGAGGCCCTGGCCGCGGCCATTCAGGCCAAACCCCGGGAGCACAACTTCCTGGACGGCGATCCGGAATACAGGCTGCGGGTTATGAACGCCATCGGCGGGTGAGGGGAGGCGAGGCGGTTTGTCCGGGCTGACCCACATCGATGAGCAGGGCCGTGCCCGCATGGTGGATGTGAGCCACAAGGCAGAGACGGAGCGGGTGGCGGTGGCCCGGGGCGAAATTCGGATGCGGCCGGAAACCCTGGCCCTGATCCAGTCCGGTGGCGTCGCCAAGGGCGATGTCCTGGGCGTGGCCCGGGTGGCGGGGATTCTGGCGGCCAAGCGGACCGGGGAACTGATCCCCCTCTGCCATCCGCTGCCCATCACCCATGCCAGTGTGGACTTCACCTTTGATGAAGCCGGCAGCCGGATTCTGATCGAGGCCCAGGTGCGGACGGTGGGCCGGACCGGCGTGGAGATGGAAGCCCTTACCGCCTGCAGCGTGGCGGCGCTTACCATCTACGACATGGCCAAGGCCGCCGACAATGGCATGGTGATCGGCGAAATCCGGCTGGTGAAGAAGACCGGCGGCAAAAGCGGCACGTACGTGCGGCCGGGCGAGACGGTCTGACGAAACAGCAGCCCCCGGGACCTGCCCGCGGTCCCGGGGGTTTTGCGCACCGGTCGGCTACAGGGCGCCGGCCAGAATCTCTTCCAGTTCGGCTTCGCTGAGGTCGATGGGGTTGTACCGCATGCTGCTGCCCTTGGCCCCGGCGATGATGGCCGGAAAATCCTCCCGGGTAAACCCGTAGTCCCGGAGCATGCGTCCGCCCAACTGCCGCCGGAGCCGCTCCAGTTCAGTGGCGGCCCGGTCCGGCGTGGGCTCTCCGGTGGTGACGATCATCCCCGCCACCTCGATGAGGCGGGCCAGGGCGTTGTGGCCCGGCCTTTGCTTCAGGAGGGCCCGGGCGTTGACCCGGATGGCATGGGGCAGGAGGCAGGCGCAGGCGGCGCCGTGGGGGATGGGACGCAGACCGCCCAGGGGTGCCACCAAGCCGTGTACCACCCCCAACCCGGCGTTGGACAGGGTGATCCCGCTCCAGAGGCTGGCCAGGGCCATGCCTTCCCAGTGGTCCCGGGAGGGGCTGCCCTCGGCCATGGCCCGCAGGCTCCGCAGCGCCAGCCGGATGCCCGGCACGGCCAGGGCATCGGTCATGGGCTGGGCACCCTTGGACAGGTAGGATTCGATCAGTTGGGTGAGGGCGTCGAAAGCAGCGGCGGTGCTGACCGACAGGGGCGCCAGGCTGGCCAGATGGGGGTCCACGATGGCGACCCGGGGCTGCAACAGATCGCTTCGCATGCTGCGCTTCACCCTGGCCTCCGGGACGGTGAGCACCGCGTTGCGGGTGACCTCTGATCCGGTGCCTGCGGTGGTGGGGACGCAGATCAGCGGCAAAGGCGGGGTTTGGATGGTACGGCGGCCACCGCCCTCCACCGCCTCCAAGTACTCCAGGGCCTTTCCGCCATTGGTCACCAGGGCCGCCACGGCCTTTCCCGCGTCCATCACGCTGCCGCCGCCCACGGCCAGGACGACATCGCAGCCCTCTGACCGGCACAGGTCGGCTCCTTCGTCCACCACGTGGGTGGTGGGCTCACCGGAGACCCGCCAGTGGACCCACTCCACCCCTGCCTGGGTGAGTCCGCCGATGATGCGCTCCAGTTGGCCGGATCGTTCCAGAGAGGCGGCACCGGTGACCAGGAAGACGCGGTGCCCGTAGTGCGCGGCGATTTCGCCGGCCCGGGCGCTCTCCCCGTACCCAAAGAGGATGGGCGATGTGGTGCGGAAGACAAAGTTCATCTCGGTACGCCCTCCTGTTGCGACAAACCGTTCTTCTTCTCGGATATCCTTCCACCAGATGATCCATCCGCCCAAAATTCGGCACAGTCCTCTAGAACCCCTGCGACTCCGGACCGGGGTCGCTCCGGGGCCTCCGCCGGATGCAAAGTCAGCCTGTCTTGTGGCAGGAGTTCGCACCGCTCGTCGCATACTTCCCACGTGAACGGGACCCGGGGAAGAGGGGATTGCTGTGCAGGTTCAGTTTTATCTGCGAATGGCTCTGCTGCTGGCTTCGGCGCAAGTGATCCTTGGCCTCACGGGATACGCACTCCGGCGCTATCCCTGGCCGGCCCTGGTGGTGACCCTGCTGTTTCTGTGGTTGCTGGTCCGGGCCGCGACGGTCATGCGGGGGGAGGTGTCCCGGGCGCAGCGGAAAGGCATCCCGGTGGTGCCGGCAGCTGCCGCGTCGCTGGTGGCTGTGCTCTGGCAACTGCCGGGGCTGGCGGTCTTGCCCCTTTGGGTGCCCGATTGGATCTGGTCCGTCTGGCAGGGGTGGGCGCTGCCGGTGCCGGGGGTGCTGGGCCGCCTGCTGGGCATGGAACTGAACGTGGCGCCCTGGCTCTGGGGCGCCTGGGTCGTGGAGGTGCTCCTTTTCGTGGGGGCGGCCAGTCGCCGTGAGGTGCGCCGGGTGCGCCGAGTGGCTGTTCCCAAGGTGAAAGCCGCAGGGGACGCGGAATGGGTGCCTGCCCGGCGGTACACGGGAAAGAACAGGCAGCGTCCGGACGAAGACCAGGAGGCCGAGTAACCGCTGCCCGATCATCGGAGGGTGAGTGCAAAAAGCCGCCGCTTGTCGGGAAAGCGGCGGCTTTTTTGTGGTCGTATGGGAGTGGGTTACGACTTGCCGTCCCGCGATTTCAAATAGGTCAGGCCCAGGGTCACCAGCGCAAAGAGGGTCAGGGTACCGAACATGAACGGCAGCGCCAGAATCATCATGGCGACGGCTTGTTTGAAGGCTTCCCAGTTGGGTGTAAACATCCCGCATTCCTCCTAGCGAATCAGAGCGAGCACCAGGCCACCTGCCATGATGGAGGCAATCTGACCCGCCACATTGGCACCCACCGCATGCATGATGAGGTAGTTGCCGGGGTCTGCCTCCTGGGCCATCTTCGCCACAATCCGGGCGGACATGGGGAAGGCCGAGATGCCTGCCGCCCCCAGCATCGGGTTGATCTTCCGGGGGGCAAAGAGGTTGATGAGCTTTACGAACAGCACACCGCCGGCGGTATCCAGGATGAAGGCAGCCAGGCCCAGCGCCAAGATGCCGAGGGTCTGCCAGGTCAGGAAGATCTCTGCATCCATGGTGGAGCCGATGGTGATGCCGATCAGCAGGGTCACCAGGTTGGAAAGCTCATTCTGGGCTGCTTTGGAGAGCTTTTCCATGACGCCGGCTTCCCGGAGGAGATTGCCGAACATCAGGGCGCCGATCAGGGCGACGGAGGAAGGCACCAGGATGCCGGCGATGATGGTGACGGCGATGGGGAAGACGATCTTGGTCAGGCGGCTGACCGGGCGGCCGCCGGTGTAGACCATCCGGATGGCCCGCTCGTTCTTTGTGGTCAGCAGGCGGATCACCGGAGGCTGGATGATCGGCACCAGGGACATGTACGTGTAGGCACAGACCGTCAGCGGTCCCAGCAGGTGGGGCGCGAAACGGGTGGCCACGTAGATGGTGGTGGGACCGTCTGCGGCGCCGATGATGCCAATGGAAGCGGCCTCCTTGATGTCGAAGCCCAGCAGGGTGGCCACCACGATGGTGGCAAAGATGCCGAACTGGGCTGCAGCGCCGAAGAGCATCATCGACGGCATGGATAGCAGCGGGGTGAAGTCGCACATGGCTCCCACTGCGATGAAGATGAGGACGGGGAAAAGCTCCGTGCTGATGCCGGCCTGGGTCAGCAGGGTGAGCCAGCCGTGTTCTCCCGCCGCACTGGAAAAGGGCAGGTTTGCAAGGATCGCGCCGAAACCGATGGGGGCCAGCAGCAGGGGCTCGTATTGTTTGACAATAGCCAGGTAGATGAGGGCGCAGCCAACCAGGATGAGGACGGCTTGCTGCCAGGTGAGCCCCGTGATGCCCATGAACATTTCCGAGAAGCTACTCTGGGACAGCAGGTCTTGTAGGAAGCCCACGCGAGGCCCCTCCTTCCGGGTTTGTATGGTACTCTCTGGACATGTTACTGCGAGTACAAGCAAAGAGGCAGACTCCAAAACGCCCATTTAAGAAGACCGGAAGGTCTACACAAGCACCAGTGCAAAAAATTACCAGTCCATGTCTCAGCCAGTCAGGAAGTGGGGCCACTGAGTGGGGAATCCCAAGAGGACACTGGAGAAGGCGCCCTCATGGTCATTCCAGGCGGGGACTTCTCCAAGAATATGGAGATCGAGGACTTGACTACCGGCTGACACTTTCCGTATGATTAAGGGCGGTGTTAGCACTCCTGGATGGTGAGTGCTAAGACGACTCACGGTGAGTCTGAGGAGGGACCTTCGAACGATGAACATCAAGCCGTTGGGGTCTCGGGTCGTCATCAAGGCGCTGGAGCAGGAAGAGCGCACCAAGAGCGGCATCCTGCTGCCCGACACCGCCAAGGAGAAGCCCCAGCAGGGTAAGGTCATCGCAGTGGGCTCCGGGCGGCTGCTGGAGACCGGTTCCCGCGCGCCCCTCGATGTGAAGGAGGGCGACATCGTTATCTTTTCCAAGTACGCCGGCACCGAAGTGAAGGTGGACGGTGAAGAGTACATCATCCTGGACGGCGAGCGGGACATCCTCGCGGTCGTCACGCAGGGTTAAGTTAGGAGGGTAGAGTCTGATGCCTGCTAAGCTGATCGTTTTCGAGGAGTCGGCTCGCCGGAAACTGGAGGCCGGCGTCGATGCTCTCGCCAACACTGTGAAGGTCACTTTGGGTCCCCGCGGCCGTAATGTGGTTTTGGACAAGAAGTTCGGCGCTCCCGCAGTTGCCAACGACGGCGTGACCATCGCTCGGGAGATTGAGGTGGAAGACCCCTTCGAGAACATGGGCGTCCAGCTCGTGAAGGAGGTCGCCACCAAAACCAACGACGTGGCCGGTGACGGCACCACCACCTCCATCGTCCTGGCGCAGGCCATCATCAAGGAGGGCCTGAAGAACGTCACCGCCGGCGCCAATCCCCTGATCCTGAAGCGGGGCATTGAAAAGGCGGTCAACGCCGCGGTGGAGGCCCTGAGGAAGGCCGCCATCCCCGTCGATTCCTCCAAGGCCATCGCCGAGGTCGCCTCTATCTCCGCCAACGATCCGGAGATCGGCAAGCTGGTGGCTGAGGCTATGGACAAGGTGGGCAAGGACGGTGTCATTACCGTCGAGGAGTCCAAGACCCTGGCCACCGAGCTGGAGACCGTTGAGGGCATGCAGTTCGATCGGGGCTACGTGTCCGCTTACATGGTGACCGACCCCGAAAAGATGGAGGCCGTCCTCAACGAGCCGTACATCCTGATCACCGATAAGAAGATCTCCACCATCCAGGAGCTCCTGCCGGTGCTGGAGAAGGTGGTCCAGCGGGGCAAGCCGCTGCTGATCATTGCCGAGGATGTGGAGGGCGAGGCCCTGTCCACCCTGGTGGTCAACAAGCTGCGCGGCACCCTGCAGGTGGCTGCCGTCAAGGCGCCGGGCTTCGGTGAGCGCCGCAAGGCGATGCTGGAGGATATCGCCATCCTGACCGGCGGCCAGGTGATCTCCGAGGAGCTCGGCCGGAAGCTCGAAAACGCCGGCTTTGAGTCCTTCGGCCAGTGCCGTCAGGTGCGGATTGAGAAGGAGAAGACCACCATCATCGAGGGCCGCGGCTCTGCTGAGGCCATCAAGGCCCGCATCGCCGCCATCAAGCGGCAGATTGAGGAGACCACTTCCGACTTCGACCGGGAGAAGCTTCAGGAGCGGCTGGCTAAGCTCGCCGGCGGGGTAGCTGTCATCAAGGTCGGCGCCGCGACCGAGGTGGAGCTGAAGGAGAAGAAGCTGCGCATCGAGGACGCCCTGAACGCCACCCGGGCTGCGGTGGAGGAGGGTATCGTGCCGGGCGGCGGCGTTGCGCTGCTGCGCACCCAGAAGGCCATCGACGAGCTCCTGGAGACCCTGGAGGGCGACGAGAAGGTCGGTGCCACCATCATCCGCCGGGCCGTGGAGTATCCGCTCCGCACCATCGCGGAGAACGCCGGCCTGGAGGGCTCCGTGGTCGTCGAGAAGGTGAAGAGCCTGCCGCAGAACCACGGCTTCGATGCGGTCAGCGAGCAGTACGTGGATATGATCGCCGCGGGCATCATCGACCCGGTGAAGGTGACCCGGTCGGCGCTGCAGAACGCCGCCTCCATCGCCTCCTTGGTGCTGACCACCGAGGCTGCGGTGACCGAGAAGCCGGAGAAGAAGGAGAACAACAACCCCGGCATGGGCGGCATGGATATGATGTAATTCACGGGGGACTTCCCCGAAACACCCCACGCTTCGGCGGAGGGGTGTTTCTTTTGTTTTCCTGCCGCGCTGCAACCATCAGGAAGGAAAATCCGTCTACCCATATAAAGTTTGCTTATAAACCAGTACGCAAGGAGTCGTCGCCATGGTGAAAGGTAGGCCCCATCGCTTTCGTCGGATTGCGCTCACCCTGGCAGCGATGCTGACGGTATCGCTGCCGGCGCCTGCGGCGCTGGCTCAGGTGCCGGCCGGGGAGGCGGCTATCTCGGACAGTGCCGGGCTGCTCAGCCCCGCGGCGCTGCCATCGGCTTTGGCGGCGCCCTCCATGATCCTGAATCCGCTGAGGACGGATGCCATAGCCCCCGGGGTGACGCTTACCGCCTATGAGGTGCTGACTCCCCTGGGATGGGTTCAGGCCCATGTCCTGACCGTGGATCTGACCAACCCGCTGATTTCCACGGATCTGCTGTTCCCAGGCAGCATCGCGGCGGCCCGCCCCCTGGAAGAGATGGCCCGCCAGCGGGGCGCGGTGGCAGCGATCAACGGCGACTTCTTTGACATCTCAGGAACGAAGGCGCCCCTTTCCGCCGCGGTGGCGGGGGGCACCCTGATCAAGGGACCGGCCACCGGATGGCCCCTGGTGGCTGGGGTCGGCCAGGACGGCCTGGGACGGATTGCCGAGATGGCGGTGGAAGGGTACGTGGTCCTGCCCGGGGGTCGGTATCCGATCACCGCGCTGAACCAACACGTCCCGGAGAATGGAATCGGCGTCTTTACTTCCCTGTGGGGGGACACCTCCCGGTATCTGACGGTGAAATGGGGCAACGGGGTGAAGGAAGTCACGGTCCGCAACGGCGTGGTCGTCGCGGTGGCTGATGAGGCCGGCAGCGGCCCCATTCCGCCGGATACGGTGGTGCTGCTGGGCCGGGACGCGGGCGCCCAGGCCCTGGCACAGCTCAAGGTGGGAGACCGGGTTGCGTTCCAGTACGGTCCCAAGACGACCGCCGAAGTTCCCTTCTCATTCGCCGTGGGCGGTGACCAGGTGCTGCTCCGCAGCGGGGAAGTCCAGAACCTGGATGACAATGCCGCCCATCCCCGGAGCGCCATCGGGTTTTCCGCCGACGGTCGGAAGATGTTTCTGGTGGCGGTGGACGGACGGCAGAGCATGAGCCGGGGGATGACCCTGAAGCAACTGGCGGAACTACTCAAGGCCGTGGGGGCCGCAGACGCCCTGAATCTGGATGGCGGCGGCTCGACCACGCTGGTGGCTCGCAAGCCGGGGCAGACGGAGGCCACGGTGGCCAACAGCCCCTCGGAGCGGCGCAGCGTTCCCAATGGGGTAGGCGTCTTCGTGCAGCCGGGCAGCGGCCAGCTCCGGTCGCTGCACATTGTTCCGGTGCACGATCTGCCCCATGCCGACCGGGTCTTCCCGGGACTGGTGCGGCGGCTGACGGTGGTGGGGCAGGATGAGACCTACGCCCCGGTACCGGTGACTGGTGTAACCTGGCGGGTCTCGCCGGAGGACAGCCGGATCCTGGCCATGTCCGGATACCTGGTGGCGGGCCGGACCGGGCCCATCCGCCTGGAGGCGGAGGTCCTGGGCATCACCGGCGTCCGGGAGATCCAGGTGCTGGGGGATCTGGCCCGGATCGAGGCGCGGCCGGGGGTGCTGCGCCTGAACGGTGCACCGGGCTCCTTCCGGGTGGTGGGCTACGATGCGGAGGGGTACGAAGCCCCCATCGACACCATGGACGTGTGGCTGCAATATGATCCTTCCGTGCTGAGCGTGACCGCTAACGGGCAGGGCGGGTTTGACGTGAAACCGTTGGCTCTGAAGGGGACCACCCAGATCACCGTGACCGTGAGGGACAAGCAGGTGGTGCTGCCGGTCTCCCTGGGCGAACAGCTTACGGAGCTGACCTCTTTTGAGGATCTGACGGGCTGGTGGGCCTCGGCGTATCCGACCGGGGTGGGCAGTGTCATCACGCCGGCGCCGGGCTATGTGGGGCAGGGGCTGCGGCTGACTTACGACTTTACCACCACCACCGCGAGCCGGGCGGCCTACGTGAATGCCCCTGCGGGATTTACCCTGCCGGCGGATGCCACGGCGGTGGGGCTGTGGGTCCACGGTGACGGCCGGGGCGCCTGGCTGCGGATGGTGATCGTGGACGGCTCCGGCACCTCCCACACCCTGGATCTTGCGCGCCATGTGAACTGGACCGGGTGGCGCTATGTGGAGGCGGCGCTCCCTGTGGGTCTCCCGCAGCCGGTTACCCTGCGCCGGATTTATCCGGTGGAGACGGTAGCCACCGCCCAGTACCGGGGCGAGCTGATCCTGGACGGTCTGGTTGCCCGTTTGCCGGCGGCCGCTCCGGCGGCGCCGGCTCCTGCGACGGAGCCCGACCCGATGGTGGTGGCGCCGGCGGACCTTCCGGCCGAAGGGGTCCGGTTTGCAGTCCTTTCCCACACGCTTCTTTCCTCTGACTGGTGGTACAGCGCCAGCGCCCAACAGCTGCAGGCCAAGCTGAGGGAAATCGCCGCCTTCCAGCCCGACTTCCTGGTGCTGGCCGGCGACGTGGTCTCCGATCCCAGTCCCAGCCGCTTGCAGCTATTGCAGGGGCTGATCACCGCCACCCTGGGTACCGATGTGCCGGTCTACTACGTCCCCGGCCCGGCGGAGGCCGCTAATGCGGCGCTGGTGCAGCAGTATTTCCCGGCAGGCCGTCCCCGGTTTGACCGGGACGGCACCCGGTACATCCTCCTGAACAGCGGCAACGGCAGCCTGCGGACCGCGGACTTCGGGCAGATTGCGGCCCTCCAGGAGGCCCTGGAGCAGGCGGCCCACGACGAGGGGATCCACAGCGTGGTGGTGATGGCTCATCATCCGCTCTGGGATCCCCAGGGGGGCGACCACGGATTTGCCGACGCCAGGGAAGCCGCCCTGGTGGAGACAATGCTGACCCGGTTCCGGTCTGAGTCCGGCGGAAAGCCGGTCGCCTTTGTGGCCACAGGGGAGGCAGGCGGGATCGACGTGCAGCGCCGGGAGGGCGTCCGCTACGTCACCGTCGGTGCGGACAGCTGGGCGCTCTTCGCCCTGGGCGACGTGAGCAGCGGCCAGTGGCTGCAGGTGGCTCATGGTACGGCAGGAAGTGTCCCTGTCGCGACGAACTAGGTAGCCGGTGATTCGGAGCCTTCAGGGGGCGTGATGGATGAAGGAAGCTTACTTCCGGCGTCTGGAAGGGATCCAGACGTGGCTTCGGCAGCAGGGGATAGCCGCGGGGCTGGTGACCGCCCCGGTCAGCATGCAGTACCTGACCGGCTGGTCCAATCCCAGCAAGCGTTTCGCCGGTTTGGTGATCCCTGCGCAAGGGGAGCCGGTGCTGATCGTCCCCACCCTGGAGATGGGCGGGGCCAGCCAGGGCGCCATCCGCATCCTGCGGGACTGGCGGGACGGCGAGGATCCTTTCAGGCTGTTGGCTGAGGTGCTGGGCGGGGCCGGCGGCGGGCCCCTGGCGGTGGAAAAGGAGGCGCTGCCGCTGCACGTGTTCGAGGGGATGGCCGGCGCCCTCGGCGCGGCTCCTGGCAAGCTGCTGGAGCAGACCGCGGACCTGAGCCCGGTGATCGCCGGCATGCGGGAGCGCAAGAGCGAGACCGAACTGGAACTGATGCAGCGGGCGGCCGACATCCTGAACCCGGCGCTGGATGCGGCGCTGAAAGCCATCCGCCCTGGCATCACGGAACGGCAGTTGGCGGCGGTGCTGGAGGAAGCGATGGCGGAGGCCGGAGCCGAGGGCATCGCCTTCGAGACCCACGTCCTCTTCGGCCCCAGAAGCGCTCTGCCCCACGGGTCCACGGGGAATCAACCCCTGGAAGCCGGGCAGGTGGTGCTGATGGACTTCGGTGCCGTCTACCAGGGCTACCGCTCCGACATCACCCGTACCGTCTGCTGCGGCCCGTGGCCGGAGGAGCTGGCTCGGGTCTACGATGTGGTCCTGGCTGCCAACGAGGCTGCCATCGCGGCGGTTCGGCCCGGGGTACCCCTGGGAGAGGTGGACCGGGCTGCCCGGAAGGTGATTGAGGACGCAGGTTACGGCCCTTACTTCATCCACCGGACCGGGCACGGGTTGGGCCTGGAAATTCACGAAGAGCCGTATGTGGTGGCGGGCAATACCAAGGTGCTGCAGCCGGGCCACGTGGTGACCATCGAACCGGGCATCTACCTGCCCGGGATCGGCGGCGTCCGCATCGAGGATGACGTCGCTGTGACCGAGACCGGCTATCGGGTTCTGACCTCCTGGACGAAGGAACGGCTCACGGTGTAATACCCGTGAACACAAAAAAGGGCCGGGGCGTGAACCCCGGTCCTTTTGTCATGGCAGCGTACGCTACTTGGTTGCCGGCCGCGGGGCGGGACCCGGCTCCTTGACGCTGTTGAGGACCCAGAGCATGTCCAGCAGGAGCAGTGCGCCGGTCACCGGGAAGATCGACCGGATGCCGAAGGAGGCCGCGATGGCGCCGCCGGCCAAGGGCCCCAGGGTGTTGCCCAGGGACATGGCCGTGTTACTGAAGCCGAAGACCCGGCCGTGGACTTCCTTGGGGACGGAGCGGGCCAGCAGCCCGTTGGCTGCGGGCATCAGACCGCCGGTGAAGAGCCCCAGGAGGAACCGGAGCAGAATCATGTGCCAGAAGTGCGTGGCAAACCCCTGCAGCACGTACAGGACTGAAGCGCCTCCCAGGCAGATGGCCAGCACCGGCCGGGACCCGATCCGGTCGCTGAGCCGGCCGACCCGGGGCGCCACCAGCAGGGTGGCCACACCCGTGATGGAGAAGGCGACGCCGGAGAGGAAGGAAACCAGTCCGGCCGGAGCCTGCAGAGTCTGCAGGTACCGGGCGAGGATCGGCTCCACCGTCAGGACGGAGAACATGTTGAGGAACATGACCACCAGCATCCGCAGCACCACCGGATACTGGGAGAAGATCCCCAGGGTGGAGGTGGCTGCTTCCTCGCCGGTCTTGACTACCGGCTTGAAGTCTTCGTGAATCAGCACCAGCACCAGGAGCCCTGCCAGCAAGCAGGCGGCGGAGGTGAGGAAGAAGATGGGCCGGTAGCCGATCAGGTCGGCCAGGACGCCGCCCACCAGCGGCCCCAGGATGTTACCCGCCACATGGCCGGTGGCCAGCGTTCCCAAAGCCTGCCCGGAGCGTTCCCGTGGCGCCGCAGTGGCCATGTACGAGGTGGCGCTGGGGATAAAACCGGAGGTGAGCCCCTGCAGAAGGCGCAGGCCCAGGAGTTGCCACGGGTTCCTCACCAGCCCCATCATCCAGATGACCAGGCCCATCCCGAAGGCGCTGCGCAGCATCATCGCCTTGCGGCCCACCCGGTCCGAAAGGGCACCCCAGATGGGGGACACCAGCGCCATAACGAGGAAGTTGGCGGAAAAAATGACGCCTGACCACATCTCCACTGCCGGCCCCTGAACACCCAGTTCCTCCAGGTACAGGGACAGGAAGGGCATGATCAGGCTGAAGCCGAGGCTTGTCGAAAAGCAGCTTAGCCACAAAATGTAGAGATCCCGGCGCCAGCGTTCGGCCGGGGGACGTAAGAATGTAGGCATATGCATTGGTTTAACACCTGCGATTCGTTCGCCGAAATCATACCACGGTACGTTGGATCTGTCTAGAAGAATTATGACATGGCCTGCCTCGGGTGGGGAGGGTTGAAATGTTTTCGAACAATTTGCTGACTACAGCAGTGGGATCGGCTGTTCGTTACCAATGCCGGCGGCGATCTATGGCGCTCCGCCTCGAAGGTGGCCACCGGTAGGTCGGCCCATGCGTGCAGTCCGGCCATCTGGGGGCCTAACGATGGAATTTGCCCCTGCTTCCAGTATTGGCGGTGCCCGGCGCGCAGGCAGTTGCCGCTCGAGCCCCGCTACCCCTGCCAGACACAAAAACCCCCGGGCGTCTGACCGGAGGATCATCATTTTCAGGAGTCAGATCTTGCTGTTGAAGTACTCTTGAGTCACCTGGAGCTGCCTTTTTGGAATATGCCTCCACAGGCGATAGCCGATTTCGCCGGATCCTTTGGAAACCTTGGTGCGTTTGATGGTGCCGTCGGGCATGATCTTCTGGTAGTAGCGGTCTGTGTCCTTGTATAGCTGCCAACCGTCTGCCTCACACAAGCGCTTCAGATCCTTCCAGCTAGGCATCAATGAGCGCTGCCACCGCCGCTTCGTCCGGCTGGATTAGGACCCGCAGGACGTAGGGCAGATGCCCCTTGCGATTGGGAGCGTGGGAATACAGGTCGTAATGCTCCATGTACTCCCGGGCGTACTCCAGAAGTTCATGGGCCAGCGCTTGCTTCAGTTCGGAGACGGAGGGGGCGTTGGCAACGACGTCGATCTCTTGCAGCGAACCGGAAATAGAGCCGTCTGCTTCCTGGTCATAGACCAGGTGGAACCGATACGCGCTCAGCACGGTTTCGAGGTGAGGGATTGACAGCACCGCGATGAAATCCCGGTTGCGCTTAACAAACTCCGGGCGGCCGCGCACGACGCTGTCGATAAAGCCTCCCCAGTTCTTGCGCACTTCCGTGGCAGAGATCGCGGACATCAGCATCACCTCTCGCCCCCAGTATAACACGTGAAATGTGAAATGTACACAATGTACATAGTGTACACTCAACCCACTGAACTTACGGCGCCCATTGCACCCAATGCCAGCAATGGACAATGTGTACGTCATTGCCGAATACGACCGGGTGGGGGAAAGGTTCGCCAGGAATAGACTGGGAAGGAAGAGTATGGCTTTTCAGGACCGTCCGATAAGATGTTCGGAAAAGGTAACGGAAAAGGTAATCCGGGCCCCGAGTGGTTCCAGAACCTGCAGGTAATTTGCTTTGCGGCAACCTGGGCTTACAAGGGTTGGCTCAGGTCGTCCATCGACGCACTGTCATCGTCCACCTTACGCCGTTTTCGTGGGAGCTCACGGATCTCGGCTTGCAGTTTGGCAATCTCCACAGCCTGCAGGCCTCTGACCTAAAGGTTATCATACCGCTTGGCCATAGGGGGAGGAGGCAAGGGCCCATGTCCTAATGCCTACCTGCTGGACATGTGGAGAGGAGGGGGGTGTGCGTAAGATACCCGTTCTCATAGTAGATCTGCGGGGGACGGGAAATAGAATCCGGTGCCGAAAACAGTGTCAAGGCCGGCCAGAAAGTCACCCACTACGGCCAGTTGAATTTTCCCCCACCCCGGCATAGTAGGGCGACAATCACCTCCTTGCCCTTGTGGCAAGTATAGCTAACGCTGAGGATCGCGGGGAGAAGCAAGGTTCAGTGCGAATAGGCCGGCGCGCTTCTTCTCCCGGAGCCGGTACGATTCGCCACGAATGTTTATCACCACGGAGTGGTGCAGCAGCCTGTCTAAAATGGCTGTGGCAATCACGGTATCG
>DATCKG010000033.1:0-43396 GCA_036562385.1 Symbiobacteriaceae bacterium | reverse complement strand
CCAAACAGTTTAGGGTGGCCATACCGAGGGGGATCACCCGTTCCCATTCCGAACACGGAAGTTAAGCCCCTCAGGGCCGATGGTACTGCGCATCGTGCGCGGGAGAGTAGGTCGCTGCCCAAACTGTTTTCACAGCGCCCGGGCACAGCCCGTCTGCTTGGACGGTTAGCTCAGCGGGAGAGCACTTGCTTCACACGCAAGGGGTCACTGGTTCGATCCCAGTACCGTCCACCAGATCGGCACCTGCTGCGGTGGGTGCCGGCCCATACGGAGGCGTAGTGTAGAGGCCTAACATGCGGCCCTGTCACGGCCGAGATCGCGGGTTCGAATCCCGTCGCCTCCGCCACACGTGGCCCCATCGTCTAGAGGCCTAGGACACCGCCCTTTCAAGGCGGAAACACGGGTTCGAATCCCGTTGGGGTCACCACCGGTGTGCCCGTAGCTCAGCGGATAGAGCGCTTGCCTCCGGAGCAAGAGGCCGCAGGTTCGATTCCTGCCGGGCACGCCAGTGTACTCCGGAAGGATGCCCTGACAGACGCGAGTCTGCCAGGGCTGTTTTGTGTTTACCCACTGGCGTTGCCATCATTTTCACCCCTTCG
The DNA here is from genome assembly GCA_036562385.1 of Symbiobacteriaceae bacterium. Taxonomy (GTDB): domain Bacteria; phylum Bacillota; class Sulfobacillia; order Symbiobacteriales; family Symbiobacteriaceae; genus DATCKG01. The sequence continues at coordinate 42,797 of DATCKG010000033.1, read as the reverse complement.
CGAGCAGGCACTGGGCCATCGGTGGCGAATATCATAAAAAGTATGTGCGCCGAGCGGCGCACGATGTTCACGGCATCCCGCCCGCATAAGCGGAGCCCAGCGGAAAGGAGGCGTTCGATGAGTGGTCAGTGGTGGCAGCCCTCCCGATGGTTGCCGTACCTGCGGGCGCGCTGGGTGGCGGTCGTAGCAGTGGCAGTTCTGCTCGTCGGGGGAGTTGCAGTCAAGCTCGCCTGGCCGGAGGTCCATGTGATCCACGTGGCCGGCCTGGACGAGCCCATAACCATTCGAACGCATCAAACGACATTGGGTGCCGCTCTTGAGGAGCAGGGCATCCTGGTGGGACCGAAAGATAAGGTGGACCCACCTCTTGATACATCCCTGAAGGGGATCAAGGAACTCTCGGTGACCATTCGGAAGGCGTTCCCGGTGACGGTGACGATCCGCGGCGAGTCCCAGCAAGTGGAGACCGCTGCAGCCACGGTTGGGGAGCTGCTGGAGGAGCTGGGTGTCACCCTGGAGCCTGGCGACGAACTGAACCTGGATCCGGCTACCGCCCTGGCCGCGGGCATGGAGGTGCGGGTCGTACACCACTCTGAGGAGATCGAAGTGGTGCAGGAACCGATTCCCTACGAAATTCTGGAGCAGAACGACCCGTACCTGTTCATCGGGCAGCGCCGTGAGATCCAAGCGGGTGAACCCGGCATCCGGGAAATCCGCCGGTTGGTTCGATATGAAGACGGTGTCGAAGTGGCGTCCGAAATCCTCGAGGAGCGGGTCATCAAGGAACCCGTCCCCCAGATCATCGCCTACGGCACCTTGGGAGTCGTCTCCCGCGGCGGAACCGAATATCGGTACACTCGCGCCCTGGAGATGATTGCCACGGGTTACACCGCTGGCAAGGAGAGTAACCCCCGGGGTAATGGGTTAACCTATACGGGACTGAAGGCTAGGCGCGGAATCGTGGCGGTGGATCCCAACGTGATTCCGCTGTATACCCGGCTGTATGTCGAGGGCTATGGCCCCGCCTTGGCAGCGGATATCGGCGGCGCCATCAAGGGCAACCGGATCGATCTCTGCTTCGATACGGTGGAAGAGGCGCTGCAGTGGGGCGTACGTCCGGTAACGGTGTACATCTTGCAGGAATAAGGCTGCGGAGGCCAGAGTCCGGTACGTGCCGGCTCTGGCCTCTTGCCCGCTCAGCCGCTGAACCTGTCGGGAGCGTGAAGTGATCGTGCTGGACCTGTCCCGTCCGTCCACCGTGAAGGCGGTGATGGCGGCTCATGGCATCCGGCCCCAGCACCGGCTGGGGCAGAATTTCTTGGTGGAGGCTCGGGTCCTGGACCGGATCGTGGCGGCCTGCGAACTGACCCCTGAGGATCTGGTGCTGGAGATCGGGCCCGGGCTGGGGAGCCTGACCCAGCGCCTGGCCGGGGCCGCGGGCCGCGTGGTGGCCGTGGAACTGGACCGGAGCCTGGTGAGCGTGCTGCAAAGGGTGCTGGCCGACCTTTGTCCCAACGTGGAAATTGTCCACGGGGACGCCGCCAAGATCGATTTACATAGACTGTTGGAGGAGCGGCTGGAGCCGGGCCGGAAAGCCAAGGTGGCGGCCAACCTGCCCTATTACATCACGACCCCGCTGCTGATGCGGCTGCTGGAAGAGGGGCTCCCGCTGGAGCGGATCGTCGTGATGGTGCAGAAAGAAGTGGCGGACCGGATGGTGGCTTCTCCCGGCAGCAAGGAGTATGGCGCTCTCAGTGTCGCGGTACAGTATTATACAGAGGCAGAAATCGTTACAAGGGTGGCCCGCGGCGCCTTTCTGCCGCCTCCCGAGGTGGATTCCGCCGTGGTCCGGATGGTGATGCGCAGGGAACCGCCCGTGTCGGCGCCCCGAGAGGCCTTCTTCGCGGTGGTGCGGGCGGCCTTCGGGCAGCGGCGGAAGACCCTGCTGAACGCGCTGGCTGCGGGGCTGGGCGCCGACAAAGGGGTGATCGCCCGGGCGCTGGAAGGCGCTGGTGTGGAACCCAGCCGGCGGGGAGAGACCCTCTCCCTGGAGGAGTTTGCAGCCGTGGCCCGAAACTTGTATCGCAGCGTTGGCTTGGCTGGTGAGATCAACGGGTAGGCCAGATGAATCAGCGGCCAGATCCGCGGAGGAGGAGTCGTGTGTGATAGACGGCTTATTTCATAGCCCCACACGAGGCCCGTTGACGTATGACGAACTGGTGGAAGACCTCATTGCCTTTGTGACCGAGGACCGCGATGCGGCGTACAAGCTGATCGTGGGGACCGATTCCCACGTGGCAGCGGACCTGTGCTTTGTGACGGCGATTGTGGTCCACCGCATCGGCAAAGGTGCGCGGTTTTACTACCAGCGGCATCATCAGCCAAAGATGCGGAGTCTGCGGCAGCGCATCTTTTATGAAACGGCCCTTTCGCTGGACACCGCCCAGCGGCTGGCGGAAAGCCTCGCGGCGTACGGAGCGGCCTTGAACGTGGAGATTCACCTGGACGTGGGTGAGAACGGGGAGACCAAGGAGCTCATCCGCGACGTGGTGGGCATGGTGACAGGTAGCGGCTTTCACGCGGAGATCAAGCCGAATTCGTACGGGGCCACAAAGGTGGCGGACCGGTATACAAAATAGGCTGTTCGGCTATAGCCGCCTAAAGAGAGGCTTGACAGGATTAGGGGAGACAAGTAGAATGATAATTTCTTGACTCCAGGTCCCAGCTTGGGTATAATAAGCATGTCCAGTTTTTTGCGGACGCCGAGGCCAGTGTCTTCGGCACCAGTTCATGGAAGGATGTGGTGTTTCTTTGGCGTCCAAGGGCGTTCTCGCGCACATCAAGAAGGACCTGGAGCCGTATGTGGGTGAAAGGATTCGCGTCAAAGCCAACAAGGGCCGCAAGAAAATCATGGAGCGGGAAGGCATCTTGGAGAGCATTTACCCTAATATTTTTATCATCAAGATTCAAGAGGGCGATCACTCTGAGCGCCGTATAAGTTACACCTATGCGGATCTGCTCACCGAAACGGTTGAACTGGTGATTTGCTCCCGAAGCGGGGAGGAAACCCGTATCGCTGCCCATTCCCGTTAGAATGGATTCGAGCCAGGGACAAGCCCTGGCTCTGTTATTCGTATTTGGGTCCGACAGGTGAAGCGTGCATGGAGCAGGCATACCCGGGGGAAATGGAACTGCGCGTTCCCAGTTATGCGAAAGTCAATCTCGTTCTGGACGTGCTGAACCGGCGTCCAGACGGGTATCACAATATCCGCACCATCATGGTGGCCGTCAGCCTGGCCGACTCGGTGACGCTCCGGCCCGCCGCCGGGATCGAGGTGGAAATGGCCCCGCCCATCCCCGGTCCGGTGGAGGCGAACCTTGCGTACCGTGCCGCCTGCCTCCTCCGGGAGGTAACCGGGTATCCCGGGGGGGCCTTTATCCGGGTGGAAAAGCAGATCCCCCTGGCAGGGGGCCTGGCCGGCGGCAGTACCAACGCCGCTGCCGTGTTGACGGGACTGAATCGCCTGTGGGGAACCGGGCTCTCTGTGTCGGAACTGGAGGCGCTGGCCATCCGGCTCGGATCGGACGTACCGTTTTTCGTCACCGGCCGCCCGGCCCGGGTGGAGGGAATCGGCGACCGCATCACGCCCATCGCCGTCCGGGCGCCGTTTTGGCTGGTGCTGGCCACGCCGGCGGTGGAGAAGTCTACCGGCACCGTCTACCGGTGGCTTGATGAACTGCAGCAGGTGAATCATCCCGATACCATGGCGATGGAGGAGGCCCTGGCCCGGGGGGACCTGGCCGCCATCGCGGCCGCCCTGGGCAACGTCTTTGAGCAGGTCATGATTCCCCGGTATCCGGTCATCGGGGAACTGAAGCAGGTGCTCGTGGATCACGGCGCCCTGGGCGCCCTGATGTCCGGGGCCGGTCCCACGGTTTTCGGCGTGATGCCTGACGAGTCCGCTGCCCGCCGTGCCGCCGCGGCGCTAACTGCCATGGGATGCCCGGCCTGGGCGGTCTTTACGGTGATTCCGGCCTGAACAGAGCGAAAGGGGCTGTCCCGAGGTCATCAGCGATGACGTCGGGACAGCCCCACTGGTGTTTTAGCGGCCGGGACTTCTGGGCGGGAAGGAGGAGATGGTGCCCACCCGGGACGAGCGCCGGCGGAAGGAGGGGCCCGCGGCTCTGTGGGGACGGGCGGCGCCCCGGATCTGCCGGACGGCGAAGCCGGTCACCACCAGAAGGGCGAACGCGCTGGCCGCCCATTTGAGCAACTCACCGGTGAAACTCCAAACCTGCCGGCCCATCCGCACGATCACCGGTTTAGCGGCTACGTCAGCCTGGGCGATCAGGGGGATGGCGGCCAATAGCCTGTCCCCTTGCCAGACGTGAGCGTGTCCGATGGTCTGGCCCTTGTGAACCGGGGCCGTGACCTGCTCCGGGACTTCGAAGGAGACCGTGACGTCCGTCTCGCCATCGGTGGGCACGGAGATGGGGAAGCGGGTGGCGGGGGCCACGGCGACCTCCTCGGCCTCGCCGTCCACCACGGCCACCTTATCCGGATACGTCCCCGGGGTCAGCAGGTCCTGCTGCGTAAACTGGGTGAAACCGTAATCCAACAGGTTCATCATGTCCTGGTATAGCTGGTCCCGGTTCTGCTCCCCCATCAGGACGCCGATGAGCAGGCGGCCGTCCCGTCGGGCGGCGTTGACCAGGGTTCGCCCGGCTTCCTCAGTGTAGCCGGTCTTACCTCCCACCGTGGTGGGGTCGAGCCACAGCATGTCGTTGTTGTTCAGGTACATGCCGTTGATTTCGCTCTTGCCGGGCCAGTAGTATTCACGGGTTCCCGAAATCCGCAGGATGACGGGATTTTGGAGGGCGGCCCGGGAGATGAGGGCCAGATCCATGGCCGTGGTGTAGTGGTTGGGGTCATGGTAGCCATGGGGATTGGTGAAGTGGGTGCCCGTGGCGCCGAGACGCCGGGCCATCTCATTCATCCAGGCGACGAAGGTTTCCGGCTGTCCGCCGGTGAGGCCCTCGGCGATGGCGTTGGCACAGTCGTTTCCGGAGGGCAGGAGCAACCCGTACAGCAGGTTTTCCAGCGAGTGCTGCTCACCGGCTTCCAACCAGCAAGTGGAGGAATCCGGCGGGACCTCCACAGCCTCGGGCGTAACCGTGATCATCTGATCCAGATCCCCGTACTCCAACGCCACCAGTGCAGTGAGCAACTTTGTGGTGCTCGCGGGGTAGTTTCGATCCGTGGCATTTTCCGCGTACAATACCTGTCCGGATACCCCATCCAACAAGACCGCCGCCCGCCCGTGCAGCTGGGGGGCGGAGGCAGCCAGGACCGGGTGGGTGGCTGAAACGAGAATCGCCACCGTGGTGATGGCGCTGATGGCTACCGCTCTGAACAACAACGGGCCCGTCCCTCCATCAGACGAGATGCATCAAAGCTTGTTCGCTTTCGATGTCGAAGTTCCCTGCCCTAAAAGGGTATGGAATGTTAAGGGGACTGTACATATTATGAGCGGGAGAAATATACGGCAGGAGTTCCTCATAGGGATGACGAACCACAACGTCTGTTCTGGACGGATCCTTCCCAGGGCGCTCACCAAAGGAGTGATCGGGCATGGCAGTCAACGCCATCCTGCTGGCAGGCGCGGCCAACACCGGCCCGCTGAAGGATGTCAGCCCTGCCACCAATGAGGCACTGATCGAAATTGGCGGCAAGCCCATGATCCAGTACGTCATCGACGGGCTCCGGCAGTCCAAAGAGGTGGGCCGGATTGTCATTGTGGCTCCTCCCGGCGAACTGGAACCGCATGTCCGGGGAGAGGGGCTGGAGTTTGTGCCCAGCACAGGTGATATTGTGGACAATATCGTCCGGGCTACCCGCATCCTTCCGCAGGATGAGCAGGTCCTGATTGCCACCAGCGATATTCCCCTGATCACCGGCGAGATTGTGGACGGCCTGATTGCCCTGTGCCGCCGGACCGAGGCCGATGTATATTATCCCATCGTGGAGCGCAGCATAGGCGAGCGGAAATATCCCCACGTGAAGCGAACCTATGTGAGCCTCCGGGAAGGGGTCTTCACCGGCGGAAACCTGTTTCTGCTGAATCCGCGCATTGTGGAGAAGGCCGCCCCCCGGGCCCGGAAGTTCCTGCAGTATCGAAAGAACCCCATCAAGCTGGCCAGCCTGCTTGGCTTTTCCTTTGTGGTGCGTTACTTACTGTTCAAGAACCTCCGGCTGCAGGAAGTGGAGCGGAAGGCGTCCGAGGTCCTCGATGTCCGCGGGGCTGTGGTGATCTGCCCGTGGCCGGAAGTGGGCATCGACGTCGATAAGCCCAGCGACCTGCAGTTGGCCCGAGCTGTCCTGACCTGACTGAATCCGTCCCCGGCTGCTGGCCGGGATCTTTTGTGGGGGCGAGCACCGTGAACCGATGGAGCCGGAGTCAGCGGCTGGTGTACATGATGAAAGTCCTGGCCGAGCGGCCGGGCGAACTGATTCCGCTGCAGTACTTTGCCGAGCGGTTCGGCGCGGCCAAGTCCACCATTTCCGAGGACATCACCCTGATCAAAGAGGTCCTGGAGGCCCAGGGATCGGGGCTGGTGCGAACCTACACCGGCGCAACCGGCGGCGTTCAGTACTGGCCGATTCCCTCGCCGGCGGAGGTGCGCACCACCCTGGAGCAGTTATGCCGCATGATGCAGGATCCCTCCCGGATCCTTCCCGGTGGTTTCATTTACATGACGGATATTATCACCCATCCATTCTGGAGTGCCCGCATCGGCGAGATCCTGGCCGCTCGTTTTCTGGAGGCTGACCCGGACGTGGTGCTCACCCTGGAGACCAAGGGCATTCCGCTGGCTCTGATGACGGCCCGGGCTCTGGGGATTCCCATGGTCATGGCTCGCCGGGAGGGACGGGTGACCGAAGGCCCCTCTTTTACCATCCACTACATCACCGGCTCCTCCCGCCGGATCAGCACCATGACGGTGGGGCTTCGGGCTCTGAAGCGGGATTCCCGGGTGCTGATCGTGGACGACTTCATGAAGGCGGGAGCCACCGCCCGCGGGATGGTGGACCTGGTTTCCGAATTGGGGGCCGTCGTGGTGGGGGTGGGGATCTTCGTGGCCACGGCGGAGCCCCAGAAGAAGCGGGTGGAGGATTACGTGTCCTTGCTGACGCTCATCAGCGTGGATGAGGAAGCGCGGCGTACGGAAATCCGTCCGGCCGCCTTCCCGATGGGGAAGGAGTGAGGCCTTCGTTGGTAACTCTGGAAGATGTGAAAAAGGCACAGGCGGCCCTGGCCGGGTATGTGCAGCACACCGCTTTGTTCCATTCGCCCTACGTGAGCGCCCAGGTGGGAGTGCCTGTTTATCTGAAGGCCGAGAACCTGCAGCGCTCCGGTTCCTTCAAGGTGCGGGGCGCGTTCAACAAACTTCTGAGCTTGACACCCGAGGAGCGGGCCCGCGGGGTGATCGCCGCCTCCGCCGGAAACCATGCCCAGGGAGTGGCCATGGCGGCGCAGATTCTGGGCGTCCGGAGCATCATCTGCATGCCGGAGGGGGCGCCCATCATCAAGGTGGAGAACACCGAACGGTACGGCGCCGAGGTGGTGCTGCACGGCGACACCTACGACGACGCGTACCAGAAGGCCCTGGAACTGCAGCAGACCTACGGCTACACCTTTATTCACGGCTTCGACGATCCTTATACCGTGGCGGGACAGGGGACCATTGGCCTGGAGATTCTGGCGGACCTGCCGGATGTCGCGACGGTGCTGGTGCCGGTGGGGGGCGGCGGCCTGATTTCCGGGGTGGCGCTGGCCATGAAGGAGTTGCGGCCCGAGGTCCGGGTTATCGGCGTGCAGGCGGCGGGAGCCCCCGCGGTGTTTCTGAGCCGGCAGCGGGGAGAGTTGGTGGGCACCGACTCCGCCCGGACCATCGCCGACGGCATCGCGGTGAAACAGCCGGGGAAGCTCAACTGGGAGCTGATCCAGCGGTATGTGGATGACGTGGTGCTGGTGGGCGAGGAGGAGATTGCCCAGTCGATTCTGATCCTCCTGGAGCAGGCCAAGCTGATGGTGGAAGGGGCCGGCGCGACGGGGCTGGCTGCGCTGCTGGGCAATAAGGTCAGCGACTTGACGGGTCCCGTCTGCATCCTGCTGTCCGGCGGCAACATCGACGTCAACGTCCTTTCCCGGATCATCGAGCGGGGCCTGGTGAAAGCCGGTCGTTACGTCCGGCTGAGCACCTTTGTCCCGGACCGCCCGGGCGGGCTGCAGGCCTTGCTGGCCACGGTGGCCCGGGCAGGGGCCAACGTGATCGAGGTGCACCATGACCGCTGGTTGAACAAGGTCACCCTGGGGGAAGTGGAGATCAACCTGTCCCTGGAGACCCGGGATGCCCGCCATGTGGAACGGATCCTGGCAACGTTGCGGGGGGAGGGCTACCAGGTTTCCGTGATCCCGCCCTACCGTCCGGCGGACTGAGTTAAGCCTGAGTCGCGCCTTTCATGTAAAGATTTGGTTTTCCTGGCAGGATTCTATGGAAAAGCATGGAAATTACAGCATAGAATCCTGCAAGGAGGAACGGAGCGTGCGCATTACGGATGTACGGGTCCGGCGGCTGCAGAGCAGCGAGGGAAAGCTGAAGGCCACCTGCTCGGTGGTGTTTGACGATGCTTTTGTGGTACACGACCTGCGGGTGGTGGAAGGTGCCAACGGCATCTTTGTGGCGATGCCGCAGCGGAAGGTAGGGGAGGGCCAGTACCGGGATGTAGCCCACCCCATCACCGCCGAGGCCCGGGAGGCGCTTCAGAAGGCGGTACTGGAGGCGTTTCTGGCTTCCGGCCAGGAGTCCTCCGCCACGGCCTGAAAGGGTGCCCACGGGGCGGTCCGGGGGCGTGTGAAGCCCCCGGGCCTTTTGCGTTGTCAACCCGAAAGGCTGTGGTATAATGTCTGCGGATTATGACCCGGGGGAGGGTTTCCATGTCGGACGTCACCGTTGTGATACTGGCTGCAGGCCATGGCACCCGGATGAAGTCGGATCTGATCAAGGTGATGCACCCCATTGCCGGGAAGCCCATGATCGGCTACGTGGTGGACAACGTCCGGAAAGCCGGGCTGACGGACATCATCGTGGTCGTGGGCTACCAGCAGGAGCGGGTCCGGGCCTACCTGGGAGACGGAGTCGAGTACGCAGTTCAGGAAGAGCAGTTGGGAACGGGTCATGCCGTCCTGCAGGCCGCTCCCCAAATTGATGCCCGCCAGGGCGGAGATGTCCTGGTCCTGTACGGGGACAATCCCTTCCTGGGGCCGGAAGTGATCCGCCGTCTCTTGGCGCGCCATTGGGAGACGGGTGCCGCCGCGACCCTCCTGACTGCCCGGGTTGGTAATCCCTCTGGACTGGGGCGTGTCCTCAGGGATCCGGAGACCGGCCGGTTTCTCGGCGTGGTGGAGGAGAAGGACGCGACCCCTGAGCAGAAGCAGATTACCGAGATCTTTACCGGGGTGGCGGTCTTCCGCCGGGCAGGGTTTACGGATCTCTTACGCCGGCTCGATAATAACAACGCGCAGAAGGAGTACTACCTGCCGCAGACGGTGACACTGCTGCTGCAGGATGGCGCTCGGGTGGAGGCCGCTTTGGAGGCCACGGAAGAGGAGGCCCTGGCGCCCAACAACCGCGTCCAGCTGGCCGAGGCGGAAGCCCGACTGCGATGGAAAATTCTCGAGCGGCACATGCTGGAGGGCGTCACCATCATCGACCCCAAGTCCACCTTCATTGATGAGGAGGTACAGATCGGCCGGGATACGACCATCTGGCCCTTTACCTTCCTGCAGGGAAAGACGGTGATCGGTAGCCGGTGCAAGATCGGCCCCGGTACCACCATCGTCGACTCGCAGGTGGCGGACGACTGCACGGTGGAGCAGTCGGTGGTGGAGGGCTCGGTGGTGGGTCCCCGCTGCCGCATCGGCCCGATGGCCCACCTGCGCCCCGGCTGTGAGCTGGAGGGCGAGGTGGAGATCGGCAATTTCGCGGAGCTGAAAAAGGCCAAGGTCGGCCGTGGCGTAAAGTGCCATCACCACTGCTACCTTGGCGACGTGACCATCGGTGAACGGGCCAACATTGGCGCCGGTGCCATCACGGCCAATTACAACGGCTTTGAAAAGTTCCATACGGATATCGGCGCCCGGGCTTTCATCGGCACCAACGTCAATCTGGTGGCTCCGGCGAAGGTGGGCGAGGGCGCCCTCGTCGCGGCGGGGTCCACCGTGGGTAAGGAGATCCCCCCTGATGCCCTGGTAGTGGAACGGGCAGAAGCGGTCATCAAGGAAGGCGGCGCGGCGAGGCTGCGCGAGCGCTGGCGGATGAGGAAAGAGCAGAAGAAATAGGGAGGGCGTCGGACGGTGGTACCCTATCCAGACCGGAAGCTGAAAGTGTTTGCAGGGAATGCGAACCTCCCACTGGCACGGGCCATCGCGGAACATATGGGCATCGAACTGGGGGACATGAATGTCGGCCGGTTCTCCAACGGTGAGATCCGGGTCGACATCAACGAAAGCGTGCGCGGAGCCGACTGCTTTGTGGTCTCTTCCGGGGCCGACCCCATCAACGAGAACCTGATGGAGCTGCTGATCATCGGCGATGCGCTCCGGCGGGCCAGTGCCCGTCGCATCACGGCTGTCCTGCCCCATTATCCCTATGCCCGCCAGGACCGTAAGGCCAGGGGGCGCGAACCCATCACCGCGAAGCTGGTGGCGAATTTGATTTCCACCGCCGGCTTCCGGCGGGTGCTGACCATCGACCTGCATGCGGCCCAGATTCAGGGCTTTTTCGACATTCCCGTAGACCATCTCAACGCGGTCCCGCTGCTGGCCGAGTACTTCCGGCATCTGAACCGGGAGAACCTGGTGGTGGTCTCCCCGGATACGGGCGGGGTACCGCGGGCCCGGTCCCTGGCCGAGCGCCTGGGGGTGGGCCTGGCCATCATCGACAAGCGGAGGCCCGAGCCCAACGTGGCCGAAGTGATGAACATCATTGGTGATGTAAAGGGCAAGACCGCCATCATGATCGATGACATGATTGATACCGCCGGTACCATCGTGACGGGCGCCCACCGACTGCTGGAGATGGGGGCGACGGAGGTCTATGCCGCCTGCACCCACCCCGTCTTCAGCGGCCAGGCTTACCAGCGCCTTGCCGAGAGCCCGTTCCGGGAGATCGTGGTCACCGACACGATTCCGGTGAAGCGGGAACTCCTGGGGGACCGGCTCAAGGTCGTGTCGGTGGCACCGCTACTGGCCAAGGCCATCATCCGAATTCACGAGGATCTTAGCGTTTCAAAGATCTTTGAAGAGGAAATTCGGATCTGACGGACCGACGGAAGGAAAACGGCCGCCTGCACACGGCAGGGCGGCCTTTTCGCATGGAAGCGATCGTTTCCGGCCAGAGGGCCGGTGTGGTAAAGTAAAGTAATGGCTCTCTGTCACTTTACGATGTCTGTGGGAGTGGCACCATGCCCAAGCTGATCGTAGGCCTTGGCAACCCCGGCGCCCAATATGCCAATACCCGTCATAACGTGGGCTGGATGGCCCTGGACGCCTTCGCCCGGAAGCACGGCGTGGCCCTGGACCGGCAGCGGTTTCACGGACTCCAGGGGGAACTGCTCTGGCACGGCGAGAAGGTCATTCTGCTCAAACCGCTGACCTACATGAATCTCAGCGGCCAGGCGGTGGCTCCCACGGTCCGGTTCTTCAAGATTGCCCTGCCGGACTTGCTGGTGGTCTACGACGATCTGGATCTGAAGCCGGGTACCCTGCGCATGCGGGAGAAGGGCAGCGCCGGGGGCCACAACGGGATGAAATCGATCATTCAGGAACTGGGGACGGAGGAGTTCCCGCGGCTGCGGATCGGTATTGGCCGGCCGGCACCGGGATGGAGTGTGGTGGACTGGGTGCTGTCGCCTTTCGGGCCCGAAGACCAGGCCATCATCGCCGAGACGCTGCCCCGTGCGGTGGAGGCCATCGAGAGTTTCCTGACCGATGGCCCGGCCAAGACCATGTCCAAGTTCAACGGGTGATAGGGGGAAGGGACGTGGATCTGCGTGCCTCGGTAGCCAGGGGGGCCGTGGCCGGTCTCAAGGTCCTGTGGGAACTGGCCAAGGTGATGATCCCCGTCGTGGTGGCGATCACAGTACTGGACCGCAGTGGCATCCTTGATGACATCAGCCGGTGGCTCGGCCCGGTGATGGGCGTTTTCGGCCTGCCCGGGGAGTCGGCCCTGGTCCTGGTGACTGCCAACTTCACCAGCGTATACGCCGGTTTGGCGACCATGCTGGCGCTGGATCTGACGCTGAAACAGAAGAGCATCCTGGGGGCCATGATGCTGATCTGCCACGCAGCCATTTCGGAGACCGCCCTGCTGTCGAAGGCAGGGGCTAGCGGCGCGTGGGTACTGACCACCCGGTTTGTCGCCATGGTTCTAACGGGGTTGCTGATGAACTGGCTCTGGCCATAGAAGGAGGGGCCGCCGGTGTGGCTTCAGTGGGTATGGGAAGGCTTCATAGACGGTATCTTGAAAGTGGCGGACCTTTGGTGGCTGATCTTCGTCTTCATCGGAATCCAGTTGCTGAAGGATAGCGGCTGGCTGGACCGGGTCTCCCGCCGGATGTATCCGCTCCTGGCTCCTTTGCGCCTGCCGGCCGATGCGGCGCTGCCCGTGGTGGCCGCTCTGGGCGTGGGCGTCACCTTTGGAGCGGGCATCATCATACAGGTGGGGCAGGAAGGGCGGCTTACCCGCAACCAACTGACCACTGCCTGCGTGCTGGTGGGCATCTGCCATGCTGTCTTTGAGGAGACGATCCTGCTGACCGCGGCAGGTACCAACGGGCTGTTGCTCCTGGGCGTGCGGGCCGTGATGGGGATCTTGTTCGGATATGTAGCCAGCCGCATTCTGCTGCCACTGCCCGCCGTGGAGCAGGGGTCAGGAGCCGAAGTTTGACCCTGCCCGCTGGGGGTCGCTATAATGGGCCCAGACAGGACAGACGAAGGACGAAAGAAAGAAGGTTGGTTTGTGCGGGCTGTAGCCCCCTGCTTCGGGGCTAGAGCCCTTGTGGCGTTTTCGAAGCGGACGGGGGGGCTGGCTCATGGGTACTGGCACTTTGCTTGAAACACTCTACACTGCCCCGGAATTCCATTCCGTGCTGGAGGGGCTTCAGCGCGGGCTTCCGGAGCAGATGGTCTATGGCGTATCTGCTTCCACCAAGACGTTCATGATGGCCGGCCTGATCCGCAGGACCGGCCGCCCCTCGTTGGTGTTGACCAGCAATATCCAGCAGGCGGGACGTCTCCGGGAGGATCTGGCCACGTGGCTACCCGACCGGGAGATTCTTGTCTTTCCGCCTATGGAATATTTGCCCTTTGAAGTGATGGCCCACTCGCCGGAAGTGATCGCACAGCGGCTGTACGTCCTGGAGCGGCTGGCCCGGGGGGAGAATCCGGTGGTGGTGGCGCCGGTCCAGGCGCTCTACCGGGCCCTTACTCCTCGGGAGGTGTTCCGCTCCTCCCTGATGACGCTCCGGACGGGTGACGAAGTGGGGCGGGACCAACTGGTGGCAAAGCTGATCCGCCAGGGCTACGAGCGGGTGGACATGGTGGAGAGCAAGGGCCACCTGGCCGTCCGGGGCGAGATTGTGGATGTCTTCCCGCTGGCTGCGGAATATCCGTACCGGTTTGCCTTCTGGGGCGACGAGATCGACGAGATCCGGCGCTTCGATCCGGCCACACAGCGGACCACGGAGAAGGTCAGCGAGGCGGTGATCGGTCCGGCGCGGGAGTTTATCCTCCCGGAGGGAGACTGGACCTGGGCCGCGGAGCGCATCCGCAAGGATCTGGACAAGGCGGTGAAGCGGCTGCGCCGGCTCCGGGAGAAGGAGCAGGAGGAGAAGGCTGCGGCCGAGGAGGCCGAGCCCCAGCCGCGCACCAAGGGCCGGAAGAAGCTGGAGCAGGTGCTGCAGGACGCGCCGGATCCGGTACTTCGGCTGCAGGAGCGGGTGGAAAACCACCTGGCCAAGCTGGAGCAGGGGATCTACTTTGAGGGCGTCGACCAGTACGCCAACTTTTTCTACGACCATTTGGATCTGCTGCTGGATTACTTCAGCGAACCGCCGCTGATCCTCATGGACGAGCCTGCTCGCATTCGGGAAAGCAGCCAGGAACAGGAACTGCGGGATGCGGATCGGCAGGTCGCCCTGATGGAAAAGGGAGGCCTGCTTCCCGGCCAACTGGGCCTGTACCTGAACTTCAGTGAACTGCTTCACCGGCTTAAACAACATACGGTGATCTACTTCAGTGCCCTCGGGCGGTCTGTTCCCGGCATCCATCCCCGTAACGAGGTGGGCGTGTCCGCCACGGCGGTGCCCGAGTTCCACGGCCAGTGGCCGCTGTTTCATGAGGAACTGCAGCGGTGGAAGAAGCAGCATTACCGGATCGTGATTCTGGCCTCCACCGAGGAGCGGCAGCAGCGGCTTCGGGAGGTGCTGCAGGAGGCGGATATTGAGTCCGGCGCCGGCAAGCCGGGCAGCGAAATCCCCAGCCCGCCGGAGGGAGCGGTCTGGATCGGACTGGGCAGCCTGGAGGGCGGCTTCCAGTGGCCGGGCCAGAAAATCGTGGTGGTTACCGACGGGGAGGTGTTCGGGCGTACCCGGAAGTCCCGGCGGCGAACCACCTTTGCCCTGCATGGCGGTGTCTCCAATCAGGAACTGGCCCGGGTGGCCAGTTACCACGATCTGAAGGTGGGCGATTACGTCGTCCACGTCCACCACGGCATCGGGAAGTACCTGGGGATCCAGTCCGAAACCATCCTCGGGGTGACTCGGGACTATCTGGTGATCCAGTACGAGGGCACCGACCGGCTCAAGATTCCCACCGAGCAGATCGGCCTGATCCAGAAGTATGTGGGGGCCGAAGGACACGAACCGAAGCTGAACAGGCTGGGCGGCACCGAATGGGCCAAGGTCAAGAGCCGGGTCAAGGAATCGATCCGGGAGATGGCCGCGGAATTGCTCCGGATCGCGGCCATCCGGCAGACCCAGCCCGGGCACGCCTTCTCGCCGGACACGATCTGGCAGCGGCAGTTTGAGGAGGCGTTTCCCTACGAGGAGACGCCGGATCAGCTCAAGGCCGTGGAAGAGATCAAACGGGATATGGAGAAGCCGCATCCCATGGACCGGCTCCTCCTGGGGGATGTGGGCTATGGCAAGACGGAGGTGGCCCTGCGGGCTGTTTTCAAGGCGGCCATGGACGGCAAGCAGGTGGCGGTGCTGGTGCCCACCACGATCCTGGCCCAGCAGCACTATGCGACCTTCAAGAGCCGCTTTGAGGGCTTCCCCATCAACGTGGCGGTGCTGAACCGGTTCAAGACGCCGAAGGAATGCAGCGAGATCCTCAAGGGCCTGGCCGACGGCACGATTGACGTGGTGATTGGAACCCACCGCCTGCTGAGTCCGGACGTCCGCTTCAAGGATCTGGGCCTGCTGGTGATCGACGAGGAGCAGCGCTTCGGCGTCCAGCACAAGGAGCGGATCAAGCAGCTCCGGGCCAACATCGACGTCCTCACCCTTTCGGCCACGCCGATCCCCCGCACCCTGCACATGGCCATGGTGGGCCTGCGGGAGATGTCGGTGATCACCAGCCCGCCGGAGGACCGGTATCCGGTGGAGACCTTCGTGGCGGAGTACGACGAGGAGCTGATCCGGGAGGCCATCAGCCGGGAGCTGGCCCGAGGCGGCCAGACCTTTGTGGTACACAATCGGGTGCAGACCATCGACAAGATGGCCGCGACCATTCAGCGGCTGGTGCCGGAGGCCCGGGTGGCGGTGGCCCACGGCCAGATGAAGGAGGACCGGCTGGAGCAGATCCTGCTGGACTTCCTGGAAGGTGAGTACGACGTACTGGTGGCCACTACCATCATCGAAAACGGCGTGGACATGCCGATGGTCAACACCATCATCGTGGATGAGGCCGACAAGCTGGGGCTGGCCCAGCTCTACCAGCTCCGGGGGCGGGTGGGCCGTTCCAATCGGCTGGCCTACGCGTACTTCCTGTACCGGCGGGACAAAGTGATGTCCGAGGCTGCGGAGAAGCGCCTGCAGGCCATCAAGGACTTCACCGAGCTGGGGTCGGGCTTCAAGATCGCCATGCGGGACCTGGAGATCCGGGGCGCCGGCAACCTCCTGGGGCCCGAGCAGCACGGCTTTATCATGTCGGTGGGGTTTGACCTGTACACCCAACTGCTGGAGGAGGCGGTCCGGGAGCTAAAGGGCGAGGCGCCGCCGCCCAAGGAGGTTCAGCCCACCGTGGAGCTGCAGGTGGACGCCTTCATCTCGGATCAGTACGTGGCCGACGCCCGGCAGAAAATCGACGCGTACAAGCGGATCATCGGCATTCGTACCCTGGAAGATGCCGATGATGTGGCCGACGAATTCGTCGACCGGTTCGGGGTCATGCCGGATCCGGTGAAGAACCTGCTGGATATCGCCCGGCTGCGGGTGTTGTGTGCCGAGGTGGGCATTGCCTCCCTGACCCAGACCCGGGATGTGGTGACCGCCAAGTTCTTGCCGGAGGCGGCCGGGCGCATTCCGCTGGATCGTCTGACCTCCCTGAACCGGCGGCCGGAATTCAAGGGCCGGATTCAGGTGAGAGGGACGAAGCCGGGGCAGTTTTCCGTGAAGGTGGGCGATCTGGATCCGCGGTCGCTGCTGAGGCTGCTGAAGGAGCTGCTGACCAACCTCCGGGACATGGCGGTGTCCGCCGTTCACTGAGAATTTCCTCTGCTGGGACGATGGGTTGACCCCTGGCAAAAAAGAATAGAAGGTGCAAGCCCTGCCGTATACTATCAGCAACCGAGCCGAAGTCGCTGCCCAGCAGAGGAGGGTTGTACTTGAAGGCCACAGGCATTGTCAGACGCATTGACGACCTGGGCCGGGTTGTCATTCCCAAGGAGATTCGCCGTACCCTGCGAATTCGGGAAGGCGACCCTCTGGAGATCTTCGTAGATCGGGACGGGGAAGTGATTCTCAAGAAATACTCGCCTATCGGAGAACTGGGAGAGTTTGCCAAGGAATACGCCGACTCGCTTTACGAGTCCATCGGGCACACGGTTCTGATTGCCGACCGGGACAGCGTCATCGCGGTGGCCGGCGCACCCAAGAAGGAGTTTCTGAACAAGTCCGTCGGCTCCCTGGTGGAACGAGCGATGGAGGATCGGAAATCGCTGGTGGTGACCAAGCCCGGCGAAAGCCGGATGCGCGGATCGCTCATCGGCGAGGACGATGACGAAAACCGGTTTACCGCGTACGTCATCGCTCCCATCGTTTCCGGTGGGGATCCCATCGGAGCGGTGATCATCTGCTCCCGGGAGCCGGACGCCCAAATGACCGAGACGGAGATCAAGTTGGCGGAAACGGCTGCCGGTTTCCTCGCCAAACAGATGGAACAGTAAAGTCCCCTCCCGATTTTCTGTCCCCTTGCGACTTCGCGGCTGAATCCTATTTGCAAGTAGCGGCTGGACAGTCGCTACTTTTTTTGCCGTGTTGATCCGCCGAATGAGGGCTTTACGCCCAAGGTTGCCGCGGGATACCATGGGGAAAGGTTGCTTGCGCGCTGGACGCGCAGACAAAAAGGCCGGAGATGGCACGCAGATATGAACCTGCGTAAACGAGAGAGTTTTGTGCGGGGCGCCTTCATGCTGACCCTGGCCGCCCTGGTATCCCGACTGCTGGGAGCGCTTTACAAGCCCATCGTGGCCCGGATCTTCGCCCCCTTTGACGGTCAGGCGGGGGCGGCGGGCATCGGCCTCACCCAGGTGCCGCTGTCTGCGTACCAGGTGGTGCTCGCCTTTACGTCTGTGGGGCTGAATGTGGGCATCTCCCGGTTGGTGGCGGAGCGGATGGCTCTGGGAGATGTACGGGGGGCCCGGCGGGTTTTCCGTGTGTCGCTTCTGCTTATGGCTGGCCTGGGGCTGCTGGCCTCGGTGGTGATGTTCGTCGGGGCGCCCTGGCTGGCCCGGTTGGTGGCCCGTGGCGCGATGGAGACGGTGCCGGGCTTTCGGGCCACGGCTCCTGCCCTCCTGGTGGTTTCGGTCATGGCGGCCTACCGGGGGCTGTTTCAGGGATTTCAGCAGATGACCCCGAACGCGTACTCCCAGATCATCGAGCAGATGGTCCGGGTGATCGCGGGCATCGTGCTGACCTTCGTGGTGATGCACGTCACCCACAGCGTGCCGCTGGGGGCCGCGGCCTTCAATTTCGGCGATGTGCTGGGGGCGCTGGCGGGGCTGCTGTACCTCCTTGTGCTGGCCCGCCGCGCCGGCGAGGGACTCTGGGCCACCGGGGAGGAGGCCACCGCCGCCGAGCCCCCGTCCGCAGCCCTGGTCCGAGAAACCCCCTGGGAACTGATCCGGCGGATTCTGGCGGTAGCCGGGCCCGTCGCCATTTCCGGGGCGGTGGTGCCGCTGATGATGGTCGCGGACACCTTTTTCGTATTCCAGGCGCTGCCTGAGCCCGAGGCGGAGTACGGGCGCCTGACCAACGCGTTTATGATCACCTATCTGCCGGCCGTGTTTACCACGGCCATCTACACCAGCATCCTGCCGGCCATGGCGGAAGCCATGGCCCGAGAGGATGTGCACTTGGCCCGGAAGCGGGCCGCCCAGGCCTACCGGATGACCTTGCTGCTGGCCATTCCGGCGCAGACAGGGCTCTACGTCCTGGCGGAGGGCATCTACACCCTGCTGTTCGGCGACCCTTCCGGGGCGGTGGCGATGGCGGCCATCGCCTGGGCCACGGTGCCGATCATGCTGCAGCAGACGACCGCCGGGGTGCTGCAGGGGATCGGAAAGATTGTGCTGCCCGTCCGCAACTTCATGCTGGGCGCCCTGGTCAAGATCGTTCTCTCCGCGCTCTGGACCCCCGCATGGGGCGTCCGCGGCGCGGCCTACGCCACCGCAGTGGGCTTTACGGTGGCGGCGGTGCTGAATGTGATCTTCGTGGAGCGGTTGTTGGGCCGTACCCTCAAGACCCGGGGGATGATCCTGAAGCCGCTGGCGGCCTCCCTGGTGATGGCCGGCGGGATTGCGCTGGTGCGCGGCCCTTTGACGAATCTGATTCCCAACGTGCATGTAGTGACGCTGCTGCTGATTGCCTTCGGCGGTGCACTCTACGGGATAGCGGCTCTGCTGGTGCGGGCCGTTCGGCGCCAGGACATGGAGCGGCTGCCCGGGGTGGGACGGCGCCTCGCCGCCTGGCTGGTGCGGCTGGGATTGCTCCGCTAGACGGAGTGATCCCCTTGCCGTATGATGGGGAAAGGCAAGGAGGCTTTCTCGTTGGCGTCGCTATCGCAGACTCAGACCTTTATCCGAGGTGCCTTTCTGATTACCCTTGCCCAGCTGATTTCCCGGGTGCTGGGTGCCATCTACCGGCCTGTGGCGCAGCTGTTCATCGGTGACCGGGGGCTGGCCCTGGTGACGCCGCCCAACAGCGCGTACTTTATCGTGGCTGCCCTCTCCTCGGTGGGGATGAACGTCGCGATTTCCCGGCTCATATCGGAGCGGCTGGCGCTGGGCGATTACGCCGGTGCCCGCCGGGTTTTCCGCGTGGCGACGGGCCTGCTGCTGATCAGTGGGCTCTGCTTCGCCGCGCTGTTTGCTGCGGGCTCCGGCTGGCTGGCCGCTGCCTTGGGCTTTCCTGAGGCGCGGGCCGGTTTTTTGGTATTGGCCCCGGCGGTCTTTCTGGTCAGCCTTCTTTGCACGTTCCGGGGACTGTACCAGGGGATGCAGCAGATGCGGCCCAGCGCCATGTCCCAGGTGGTAGAACAGGTTGGCCGGGTAGGGTTGGGGCTCATCCTGGTGGCCCTGCTTTCGTCGCTGTCGGTCCAGTACGGGGCCGCGGGGTTCAACGCTGGCAACACCGCCGGCATCCTGCTGGCGATCCTGTACGGGGCCTGGGTCTATTTCCGGGAGCGGCCCACCGCCGCGTGGGCGGCCCTGGAAGCAGAGCAGCAGGTGGAGGGAAGCTGGCGGGACGAGCCGGTTTCCCGCCTGGTGGGGCGGATCATCGCGATTGCCCTGCCCCTTTCGCTGATCGGCGCCACCATGCCGCTGATGCAGTTCATCGACTCCGCCCTGGTGACCAACCGGCTGATGGCCACGGGGGTGCCTGAGGGCGCGGCCAAAGAGGCCCTGGCCTATCTTGCCAACGCCGGAACCCTGCGGGATCTGCCCGCGATCCTTACCAGCGCCCTGTACGTGAGCCTTGTCCCTGCCATCGCGGAGTCGGCGGCCACCGGTCACTGGGCTCAGGCCCGGTACCGGGCGGCCACCGCGTTCCGGCTTACGCTGCTGATTGGGCTGCCGGCCACCGCCGGGCTCTTGGTGGGCGCCCGGGACGTCTACGGGGTGCTGTACCAGGGGCCGGGGTGGACGGTGATGGCGCCCCTGGCGTGGTCCACCCTCTTTTTGATGCTGCAGCAGACATCGGCGGGAATCCTCCAGGGACTGGGGCAGGTCGGGACTTCCGTCCGCAACCTGCTGGCCGGCATCGTGGTGAAGATCCTGCTTACCTACCTGTGGACAGGCTGGCCCGCCCTGGGGGTCCGGGGGGCAGCCTACGCCACCGGCGTGGCCTTCGCGACGGCGGCGGGCCTGAACCTGTGGGCGCTGAACCGCTCCCTGGGACTGGGCATCAGCCTTCGCAACGATGTGGGGCGCCCGCTGCTGGCCTCGGTCCTGATGAGCGTGGCGATCTGGCTCCTGCAGCCGGCGGTCCACCGCCTGATTCCCTTTTTGCGCCTGGCCGGGCTGACGGTGGTGGTGCTGGGCGCCCTGGTGTACCTGGCCGCGATTTTGGCGGTGCGCGGGGTGACGGAAGCGGATCTGGGACTGATTCCGGGAGTCCGGCCGTGGATGGTGACGGCGCTGCAGCGCTGCGGACTTCTCAGGGAAGAGGAAAAGGGGGGAATGCAAGCGTGAGCATTACGATTGTCGGCCTCGGGCCGGGCAACCCCGCCCATCTTACCGTAGGCGCGCTGGAGGCGCTGAAATCGGGGCGGCCGGTGCTGCTCAGGACAGCCATCCATCCCACGGTGGCGGCGCTCAGGCAGATGGGCATCGCCTTTTCATCCTGCGACGACCTGTACGAGTCGTCCGGTTCCTTCGAGGAAGTCTATGAGCGGATTGCGGAGCGGGTCCTCAGCTATCCGGACGTGGTCTTTGCGGTGCCCGGCCATCCCCTGGTGGGGGAGCGGAGCGTCCGGCTGATCCAGGAGCGGGCGCCGGAACGGGTGGAGGTCATCACCGGCCCGTCCTTCCTGGACACGGTGCTGGTCAGCCTCAACCTGGATCCGGTGGACGGCCTGGAACTGCTGGATGCGCTGCAGCTGAACCAGCGCCTGCCCAGCGGTGACCTGCCGGCACTGGTGATGCAGCTTCACAGCCGGGCGGTGGCCTCGGACGCAAAACTGGCCTTGATGGAACGGTATCCTGATGATCATCCGGTCATCTTGCTGCGGGCCGCGGGCGTGCCCGGCGAGGAGCGGAAAGAGACCATTGCCCTTTATGAGTTGGATCACTTCGACTGGGTAGACTATCTCACGACGCTCTATCTCCCGCCGCTGAAGCCTTCGCGGGCTGGCGACGCAGATCCCAGGCGGTGGGTACCTGTCCGCTGGCCGCTGGATCCGCTGGTGGAAGTGATGGCTCGACTGCGGGCGCCTGGAGGCTGTCCCTGGGACCGGGAGCAGACCCACCGCACGCTGCGGCCGTATCTGTTGGAAGAGGCGTACGAGGCCGTGGAAGCGGTGGATGAAGGGGATCCGAACCGCCTGTGCGAGGAACTGGGTGACCTGCTGCTCCAGGTGGTCTTCCATGCCCAGGTGGCCCGGGAGGCCGGGCATTTTGACATGCACGACGTGATCCAGGGCATTACGGAAAAGCTGGTGCGGCGGCACCCCCATGTCTTCGGCGATGTGGTGGTTACCAGTGCCGCCGAGGTCACCCGCAACTGGGAGCAAATCAAGCGGAGCGAAAAGGGAGGGGCCGGAGAGACAGAGTCGATCCTGTCGGGAATCCCTTCGTCGTTGCCGGCTCTCTCCCGGGCCCATGAAGTGCAGAAGCGGGCCGCCAAGGTGGGCTTTGACTGGGACGATGCCCGGGGCCCCGCTGAGAAGGTGCGGGAAGAGCTGCAGGAGGTGCTGGCAGCGGACGGCGCCCGGGTGGAAGAAGAAGTCGGCGACCTGCTCTTTGCCGTGGTCAACCTGGCCCGGAAGCTGGGAGTCCAGCCGGAGGTGGCCTTGACCGGCGCGACGGCCAGGTTCATCCGCCGGTTTGCGTATGTTGAGAGGCGGATCCGTGAATCCGGGCAGGAACTGTCCAAGGTGGGGCTCGAGGCGTTGGACAGGCTGTGGGAGGAGGCAAAGCAGGCGGAAACAAGGAAAATATAGGGGGGAGAATCGGTCACTCTTTGGATTATACGGAAGGAATTTGTCAAAGCCTTACCGAATACGGCTTAGCGGGAATCGGCGGAGATCATTCCATTCATTCCAAACGTTATCTTTGGAAAGGGGAGACCGATTCTTGAACAAGCAGGAACTGGTCGCTGCCATTGCCGACAAGGCTCAGCTTACCAAGAAAGACGCTGAGAAGGCCTTGAATGCGGTTTTGGATAGCATCAAGGAAGCCCTGACCAGGGGTGACAAGGTTTCGCTGGTCGGCTTCGGCACCTTCGAGGTGCGGGAGCGCAAGGCCAGGGCAGGGCGCAACCCGCGTACCCGTGAAACCATCCAGATCCCCGCCGCGAAAGTCCCCGCCTTCCGCCCTGGCAAGGATCTAAAGGAGAGCGTCTAAAGGGAGCCCGCGTTCCCCAGGAAACCGGGCCCGGCCGGGTCCGGTTTTCTGTTGGCAAGGAGCAGCAAGGATGCGACTGGATAAGTTCCTGAAAGTCTCCCGTATCATCAAGCGGCGTACTCTGGCCAAGGAGATCTGTGACGGCGAGCGGGTGCAGGTCAACGGCCGGCGGGCCAAAGCCGGTACCGATGTGAAGGAAGGCGACCTGATCCACATCGATTTCGGCCGGCGGCAGCTTACCGTCAGGGTGTTGGCCGTGCGGGAAAACGTCCGGGCCGCCGAAGCCAGGGAGCTGTACGAAGTCGTGGAAGAGACTTTTCGGACGGACAGCGACCTGCCCTATCTGGAGGATGATCCGGAGTAGGCGCTGCGACTCGGTGAATATGAAAGGGCCGTGCCCGATGGCGGGCACGGCCTTTCCTATGCCTTTCTTACCTCCCGGAGGCATTCCTGGCCGGTGAAGGTGTAGACCACTGTCTGCCCGTCCTCCACCGTCTCCAGGTGCACCGGCCGCTGCCAGATGTGGTGAACGTGAGGAAGGGTCTTCTGCAGGTGAACCGGGTCCAGTTCCACTCCTTCGTAGGCGTGGCGCAGGTAGAGTTCGCCCCGGCGCTGGTAGTTGCCGTCCTCGACGTAGATGTAGGGGATGCCGCAGTTGTTGAGCTGCCGCAGCAGGGCGTCCCGCACCCGCTCCCACGCCTTGCCGGTGATCCGGTACTCGTTGCCCACCCGGGCGTACACGTACAGGTCGAGCCGTTCGCAGAGCTCTTCGGTCAGGTAGTTCCGGATCAGCGAGACGTCGACCTCCGTCTCCCGTACCTCAAAGAGCTTGTCCCAGCCGTAGCGGCGCTCGATGTCCTCAAAGATGTGGAAGCCCAGGTGGTAGGGATTGAGGTAAAACCGGCCGGGCGCCAGGACCGCGGCGTGCATCCGGGCAAATTCGACGCTCTCCTCCGGCGTGAGGTCCAGTTCCCGCATGATCCGGGCATGCCAGAAGGAGGCCCAGCCCTCATTGGTGATCTTGGTCTCCATCTGGGGCCGGAAGTAGAGCATCTCGTTGCGTACCGAGGAGAGGATGTCGCGCTGCCAGTCTTCCAGGTCAGGGGCATGCTCCAGCAGGAAAAGCAGCAGATCCCGGGTGGGGGCGGACTTGCCGGAAGAGGCGGGCGGCTCGGGGGCTGTTGGCGCAGGGGCCTCCGGTTTCGGCCGGTCCAGCGCCAGCAGGTCGGCGTACGGGGATTCGTCCTCCTGATGAGGAGCCCGCTCCGCCTGTGGCCGCCCCGCGGCGCCGGCGGTGGGATAGGGATCCACATGCTCGTGAATGGAAAGCACCGCGTCCAAGAACCGCTCCACCCGGTGGCGGCCCACTTTCCGCTCGTACTCGCTGACCCGGTTGGCGAAGGCCGCCATGGAGGCGATCATCTGGCGATTGGTGTGGCGGAACCGGTGGTTGTGCTTGAAAAAGTCGCTGTGGGCCAGGACGTGGGCCACGATCATCTTGTTTTGCAGCAGCGAGTTGGTCTCCAGCAAAAAGGCGTAGCAGGGGTCGGAGTTGATCACCAGCTCGTAGATCTTGGAAAGACCGTAGTCGTACTGGGTCTTCATCTGGTGGTACGCCTTGCCGAAGGACCAGTGGGAGAAGCGGGCGGGCATGGCATAGGCCCCGAAGGTGTAGATGATATCGGCCGGGCAGATCTCAAAGCGCATCGGGAAAAAGTCCAGTCCGAAGGAGCGGGCCTTGGCCATGATCTCCTCGATGGCCGTTTCCAGGGCCGCAAGTTCCCGGGCATCCATGGAGCGGGCTGCTTCGGTCACGTTAGCTCACCCCCTTTTGGGCCTCCAGGTCCCGGGCGCCGAAGAAAGCGCGCAGGGCCTTGTAGACCTCCGACCGGTCCTTGATCACGACGCTCTGGAACCGGGGGTGCTGAATCTCCCGCTGATACAGCGTGCTCAGGCTGCTGCTACGGTAGTAAACGGGATTGCCGCCGGTGGAGTCGATCTCGCCGTAGCCGACAAGGTTGCAGACCTCCAGGAGCTTCTTGACCAGTTCCACCGCCCGCTCGTTGTCCGTCACCAGGTTGTCGCCGTCGCTGAAGTGGAAGGCGTAGATGTTGTAGAACGTAGGCGGGTAGCGCTTGGCGATGATCTCCAGGCCCAGTTCGTAGACGGAGGAGCAGCGGGTTCCGCCGCTTTCCACCTTGGAGAAGAACTCCTCCTCGGTGACCTCCTTGGCCTCGGTGGAGTGGGCCAGGAAGTGGATGAAGACGTTGTCGTAATTGGTGCGCAGAAACCGCACGGTCCAGAAGAAGAAGCCGCGGGCGATCTGCTTCTCGAACTCCCCCATGGAGCCCGAGGTGTCCATCATGGCCAGGACCACGGCGCTGGTCTGCGGCTCATACTTCTCCTCCCAGGTCTTGAAGCGGAGGTCGTCCCGGCGGAAGCCGCTTAAGGCCGGGCGCCCTGCCAGCGCGTTCCGCTTCACCGCCTCCAAGAGCGTCCGCTTCTTGTCGATATTGGCCTGCAGCCCTGTCTTGCGAACGTCGTCCCATTCGTGGTGGCGGGTGAGCATGTCCGGCTGTTTCTTCGGATCCAGGTTCGGCAGGCGCAGGTCCGCAAACAGGATCTCTTCCAGGTCGTCTACCGTCATGATCGCCTCGTACTGGTCCTCGCCCGGGGTATCCCCGGCCATCTTCCCGTTGCCCGGACCTGCGGCCCCTGCTTCGCCCTCCCGGGCGATGACCTGACCCTCCTGGCTGCCGCCGGACCCCTGGCCCACCCGCTCGTGCTTTTCCCAGTTGAAGCGAAAGCGATACTCGTTCAGCGAGCGGATGGGCACCCGGATGAGTCGCTTTCCGTCGCTGGCAACGATGGAGTCGTTGCTGATGATATCCGCCAGGTTATTCCGAATGGCTTCCCGGACCTTTTCCATGTGCCGTTCCTGGTCCATCTGGCCTTGCCGGTGCAGCGACCAGTCCTCCCGCGCGATGATGAACGGATTGCTGGACATGCTGTTCCCTCCTGCAGGCGTTCCCGCCCCGTCTTGGCCGGGTTAGCGGCTCAGCAGCGATCCGGTGTAGCGGAGCAGTTCGTTGGCGCAGGAGACGCAGTAGCCGTGTTCCCGGATCAGCCGCGCCACCACCTCGTTGATCTTCTTGAGTTGCTCGGCATCGGGGGTCTTGGTGGTGGTGGTGATGCGCACCACGTCCTTCAGGTCCGCAAAGAGTTTCCGCTCGATGGCTTCCCGGAGCCGCTCGTGGCTGGTGTAGTCAAAGGGTTGTCCGCGGCGTGCGTAGGTAGAGATGCGGATCATGATCTCTTCCCGGAAGGCCTTCTTCTGGTTCTCAGAGATCCCGATCTGCTCTTCGATGGAGCGCATCAGCTTCTCATCCGGTTCGTGCAGCTCATCGGTGATGGGATCGCGGATGGGTGTACCGCTGCAGTAGGCCTCGACGTTGTCCAGGTAATTGTTGAAGAGGTTGCGAGCGCTCTCTTCGTAGGAGTAGACGAAGGCCTTCTGGACCTCCCGCTTGGCGATCTCGTCGTACTCCTGACGGGCCAGGGCGATCAGGTTGAGCAGCCGTTCCTTCTCCTCCCGGGTAATGGAGGGGTGCTGGTCCAGTCCGTCCTTCAGCGCGCGCAGCACATCCAGCGCGTTGACGCAGGCCTTTTCCTGGTTTTCCCCCTTCTGGATGATCGCGGAGGAGATCCGGTTGATCACGTACCGGGGGTCGACGCCGCTCATACCCTCCAGCCCGTCGTGCTCCTGCTGCAGTTCGTAGACGTCCTTTGGCTTGAACCCTTCCACTTCCATGCCGTCGTAGAGCTTCATCTTCTTGATCAGGTCGATGCCTGCTTTCTTGGACTCCTTCAGCCGGCTGAGGACGCTGAAGACCGCGGCCGCGTACAGCGCATGGGGGGCGATGTGGACGTGGTGGGCGTCGGCCTGGCGGATGAGCTTCTCGTAGATTCGGACCTCCTCGCTGACCTTCAGGTTGTAGGGAATCGGCATGACGATGATGCGGCTCTGCAGCGCCTCGTTTTTCTTGTTGCTGACGAAGGCCCGGTATTCGGTCTCGTTGGTGTGGGCGATGATCAGTTCGTCGGCGGAGATCAGGGCGAAGCGGCCGGCCTTGAAGTTGCCTTCCTGGCTGAGGCTGAGCAGGTGCCAGAGGAACTTTTCGTCCAGCTTCAGCATCTCCTGAAACTCCATGATGCCGCGGTTGGCCTTGTTCAGCTCGCCGTCGAACCGGTACGCCCGGGGATCGGACTCGGAGCCGTACTCGCCGATGGTGGAGAAGTCGATGGAGCCGGTCAGGTCGGCGATGTCCTGGGACTTGGGATCCGACGGGGTGAAGGTGCCGATGCCCACCCGGTCCGCCTCGGACAGGATCACCCGCTCTACCGGGACCTTCTCCACCTGCCCGTTGTACTTCTCCTTGACCATCAGCCGGCAGGAGGGGCAGAGATCGCCCTCGATCACCACGCCCAGGGCCTTTTCCACCTCCGGGCGCAGTTCATGGGGCACCAGGTGCAGCGGCTCCTCATGCATCGGACAGCCCTTGATGCCATACAGGGCGCCCTCCGGGGTCCGGCTGTAGGCCTCCAGCCCCCGCTTCAGCATCGTCACCAGGGTGGACTTGCCGCCGCTGACGGGGCCCATCAGCAGCAGAATTCGCTTGCGGACGTCCAGCCGCCGGGCGGCGGGATGGAAGTACTCCTCCACAAGCCGCTCCAGGGCTGCATCCAGACCGAACAGCTCCTTCTCGAAGAAGTTGTACCGTCTGCGCCCGTTCTCGATCCGCACCCCGGCCTCCACGATCATGTCGTAGATCCGGGCGTGGGCGTGCCGGGCTACCCGCGGGTTCTTGGCCACGATCTCCAGGTAATCCGCGAAGGTTCCTTCCCAGTGCAGGCTGTTCTCCTGCTGTCTGTGTTCCTCCAGACGCCGAAGGATGCTCTGCACGTGAAACGCCCTCCTTGTCACGGCACCGGGGGATTCACCGCCTCCGGCGCTGTTACTCCGAATCTTCCATTTAGTCTAACCAGCTTGACGAGTTTCTTTCAGTGAACCGTCGGAAATGTCGTGTCATCATCCTCTGGGCCAAGCCATAGGGATAGGACAGGTTACCCGGGGGAAGGCGGGGCGACACCCCCAAGATGAGGAGGACGGACGGTATGGAGGAAAAGAACCTGCGGGGTGAGGCCCGAATCCTGGGCTCCTCGGGCCACGAGGGCACAGGCGGCTCGGGCCAGCATACCCTTCGCATCGTGAACCGGGAGCAGGTGGAAGTGGAGGGTGTCCTGGCCGTGGAGAGCTTCGACGATCAGGAAATCGTGCTGGAGACGGAGTTGGGCACCCTGACGCTGCGGGGGGAGGATCTGCACATCAAGCAGCTCGATCTGGAGTCGGGCCGGTTCGCGGTGGAGGGGCTGATTTCAGCCTGCATGTACAGCAACCTCCGCCATCGGGGACCGAAGGCGCCGCGGGGGCGGAGCATCCTGGAGCGGCTGCTGAAGTGAGAAGCCCCCGGGTGGCTCCGCTGCAGGCACGGTGAAAGATGCCTGCCCGGGGCCCCGGGGGCGCGGGAAGGGGGAGGCCCTTGCAGCCGCTGGAGTTGCAGTTGTACTCCTTCTTCATGGTGTCGCTGAGCGGAGCCGCTTTCGGCCTGCTCTTCGACGTGCTGCGGGCACTGCGGAGGCACTTCCGGCCCAACCCCTGGATCGGCGCCCTGGCCGATCTCTCCTTTTGGGCGGTGGCCACGGCGGCGGTCAGCGCCGGGCTCTTTCACGGCAACTGGGGGGAACTCCGCTTCTACGTGCTGGTCAGCCTGCTCCTCGGGCTGGGGAGCTACCTCTGGCTGGCCAGTCCCGTTGTATTGGGCCTGCTCAGCCTGCTGCTGCGGGCCATGCAGTGGTTGGTAAGGGGGCTCATCAACCTGGTGCTGCGGCTGGTCTGGGCGCCGCTGGTGGCGCTGGCCGGCCTGTGCGCAAATGGACTGCTTCTGCTCTATCGGTGGCTCAGGAGGCTGCTCGGCTGGCTGGGCGGCCTGGTGGGCAGGCTCCTGCAGGGGCTGTTGAGTCCGCTGATCCAGCCCTACCGGCTGCTGAGGCTGCACTACCTGCTGCTGAAGCGGAAGGTGCGGCGGTGGTTCCGCCGGCGCCCGGGTCCGCCCCGGGGCCGGCGGTGACTGGGGGTATATTCCTGAACTGTGTGCGACTGCTGATTTTGTATTCGGAATGAGCAGGAATTCGCCGCGATCCCCAGAAACGTATCAATACCGTACATGACTTGTACACAGTTTGTCCTCATCTTGTACACAGGAAATCCACAGCCTGTGCATAACTGCAAAGGCGGGTCGCACCGGTGAACATCGAAATCCGGGGAGCAGAACGGCTCAGCTTCCGGGAGCGGCAAGTGGTCGTTCTGAAAGAAATGGGAATGAGCAATGAGCAGATCGCCAAGCGCCTGTCCCTGGCGCCGGGCACGGTCGCGACCTTGTACAATCGGGCCAAAGCAAAGGGGTATCAGGTGGTCATTGTGATCTCTGGCGATCCCCTTGGCCTCTTTGACAGCTCCGATAAGGAGGATGAGGAATGAGAGGCCCGCGTAGTCTGGTGCGCCGGCACTGGCTGACAGGCGTCTTTGTCTTCAGTATCGTGGGGCTGGTGGCTTATAGCGGGCAGTATCTGTACCGCACCGAAGTGAGGCTGCGGGAGATTCGCACAACGCGCATGCAGCTGGAAGCACAGCTGGCAGAGGAGATGCGGCGGAACCAGATGCTGCAGGCCAGGCTGGCTGAGATCACCAGCGATGCCTACATGGAGGTTCTGGCCAAGGAAATGGGATATGTGTATCCCGGGGAGACCGTCTACCAGCCCGGAAACAGCACCTCCCGGTAAGGCCGGTACGATTCGCTTGCCCCTGTCTTTCCGGCGCGGGTACAGTGGTCACTGTGCGCCTGAATGTTGTTGACCGGCCTGCGCTGGAGGGAAGCCCCGCGGCCGCAGCAGCAGGAAAAAGCGGGCGCCTGGGGCGCCCGCTTTGACAATCCTGGAAAGTTACGTTCCTTGCGTATCGGCGGCTGTAATACTATGATGAAGATGTTCAGGCCCGAGTGGCGGAACTGGCAGACGCACGGGACTTAAAATCCTGGGCCGGAAACGGCGTGCGGGTTCGATTCCCGCCTCGGGCACCAATATGGATGCGGGCTACAGGGTTCTGACCTGTAGCCCGTCTTGCGTTTTCGGCGGAAATACAGCAGCCGTGTAGCAAGAAAAAGAGTTGGGTACCCCCTCCCGACCAGTTGCTCGGGTGGGAGTTTTCCGCGCAGCCGTTACGTCACTTTTTGTAAGAGACATGAAATTATGGTAACTTACTACTTGTATGCAAATGCCGGCGAACTCGTCTTTACCGAAATCTCGGGTGTGCCGGTTCCGGCACCACGAAGAAGTGTCCTGTCGTGCTATACTTTACTTTTCATCGCACGGCCGACCAGCTCAGGCTGAGCGTGCGTACCTGGCAGGTGGCCGTCGTTGCCGAGACGGTGGGCGCAGGCTTGGTGGTGCCCGGACGATTCCGCGCGCTCATCCGATCCGTGGAACGCTTCACGGGGAGCTTGCCGTACGGCGTAAGGCCAGTGACCGCAAGGTACGTACCGCAGGAGGATACCGTTTATTTCCTGCCTGATAAGAAGAACTTGGAGCCGGACACCGGCCTCACTCCTGCACAGGGGCCCGCTGCGATTGAGGTGCAAGGCCTCACGAAGTGCTTCAGCGACTTCGTGGCCGTGGACCGGCTTAGCCTCCGGGTGGCTCCCGGTGAGATCTTCGCCTTCTTGGGCAGCAACGGTGCAGGTAAGTCGACGACGATCAAGATGCTGGTGGGACTGCTCCGTCCGACCAGCGGTCGGGTGCTGATCTACGGGGAAGATCCCTGGGAAGACCTCAAAGCCCGACGGCTGGTGGGGTATGTGCCGGATGCGCCCATGCTCTATGAGAATTTGACCGCGCAGGAGCACCTCTGGCTGATCGGCGGGCTCTATGACATGCCGGAAGCGGAGGCGCGGCGTCGTGCGCTGGAGCCGCCATCGTCATTGTCCTGATCTTTCTCGTCATCGTGGCTCCGCCTGTTACGGCTGTCGTTGCCGCTTTCGCGGCCGGATGGCGCTGGCTGGTTGGCGGGACGCTGGCCATCGTAGGGGTAACGGCGCTTCCCGGCGTACTGGTGCCGCTCCGGTCGAAACGAAGCTCCGGTGACTGGTACCGTAGCTGGTGCACGGGCCGGGCAGGTGATTCGTGCCAAGTGGCTGGCTTGCCTGCCACTGACCTTCCTTTCGACTGTGGTTACGTGGGCGAGCTCTGTCCTGGTGGGGAAACCCGACCCGTTCCTTAGCCTGGCTGCAGGGTTCATCGCGCTGGGCTACAACGCCGTTGCCCTGGCAGGTGGGCTGGCGGACCTGGACCCGCATGCTGAGGTGACAGAGCGCGACGTGCCTGACGTCTTGCGGGCGGCGCTGGAACAGGTCCCCCGCAAGCCGGGAAACCTCATGGGCTACCTGGGTGCGGTCCTGTTTGCCGTGTTGACGGGCTGGCTCTGCGCCCGGCAGCCTGCCGCCGCCCTGCCGATCGCCGCGGGCTGAGCGGCCCTGGCCCATCTGGCCCTCGTGCCGGCCTCCCGGTACCTGGTGCGTATGGGCATGTGAGGTGGGTACGATGGCCTCCGCTCAGACCGGGGGTTTACGATCCCGCGGCACTTGACGAAGACTTGGAGCTATCCAGGTGCATCTGGTAGTACACCATGGCTGCCAGCGCGGCGGCGACCAGGTAGGGTACACCTTCCACCTCCAGGTTGCAGTCCTTGCCAAAGATAGCGCCGCCGATGCGGCCGGTGAGCCGGCCGCTCGCGGCATGCAGACGGAGGTCGGCTCCGTGGACGCTGCCTCCGATTCGGCCCTCAATCCAGTCGCCGTCCTGCACCAGGGCGATGTCCCAGCCGATGATATCCCCGCCCATCCGGCCCTCGCCCTCGTTTCCGTTGATAAGGAAGCGGAGGTCCTTTCCGTCCACTACGCCGCCCCAGCGGCCGCTGAGCACGGTGCCGTCGAAGGTAAGGTTGACGTCCTTTCCGAAGATGGCGCCGCCGAAGCGACCGCTGAGGAGGCCGTTCTCATAGGCAACGCGGATGTCGTTGCCCAATATCCAGCCGCCGATGCGACCCTCAACCCTGCCGGTCACGTGTTCTGCCCCCTCCTTGTCTCACTGTCACCTGCCACGAGCCAGTATGTACAGCTTCTGTCCAAGGGGCGTTCCTCCCTGTTCAGGAGCGTTTTTGACTAACGGACCTATCGGGGGAGGGGCAACGGATGAAACGGGCCTTGGTCGTATGGTTGTGCCTGGGTTTGCTGCTTTCCGGCTGTACCGGAGTGACTTTGTCAACGGCAAGGTTTGCCGATCTTACCATCGAAGAGTATCTGTTGGCCAAAGAGAGTGAGGGCGGGCTGAATGCATGCCGGAAGATCCTGGCTGATCGCAGGGCCTCGCCGATTGGGACGGCAGGTGGGTCCTGGAGACCATTGAGGAGCAGGTCATCGTAAACGGCGAGAGCCTCAACGATCAGTTAGGGTATTCCAAAATCTTCAAGTTCCACATGATTGCCGGGAAGCCGTTCTTCTTCTTTGAACAGGACAGTAAGGTGCGAATCTCCTATGACGGGCAGATTCTGCCCCAGGAGTTCGATAAGGTCTTTCACTACGGGTGCTGCGATTCCGTGGATTTCAACCCGCGGAGCAGCGATCGGATGATCAGTTTCTTCGGGCTGCGGGGCGACCAGTGGTACTGTGGCCTCCGTTCCTCCTCCAGTGCCGCAGGCGGCTGAAGACCCGGTAGGCAACATGCCTGCCGGGCCATTTCATTGCCAAAATGGCTTTAATACTTGTTTGCCGGGCGCCAGGTACGGTCCTTTTCGTGTCGGATCGGAGTGTCAGGAGCAAGCTCGCCGGCTGACAGCATCCTTTCCAATTCCCACTCGGTAATTGGTCCGCACACCATGCCGTCAAGTTGATAGTACCACTCGGGGTTCTGCACCCGCCTCTGGGGGACGATCGCCTCTTGCGGCGGTGCCGGTTGCTTTTGTTTTTTGGGACGATCGGTGCGCTCTTGAATGGTACGGGCGATGGCTTCGAAGGCGACCTGAAATAGCCAAGCGAGACAACCGGGACGGCTTGCCTCCGGCTGCGGTTGCCGAGAGCGAGAGACAGGTTGGGGTTTCGGTTTGGGTGCTGGGCGATTCTTGAGGTATCCCGGAACGGATCCGGGTCTTACGGCTGGGCCTTTCTGGAGGATGTCGAACAGGTACGGATGTCCCTTTGGGCCAGGTAAGGATACCAGGGCCAGGACCGCTCGTGCATCATCCAGGCCTCGATGTGCTCTGGCGGTGGAAATGGCGTGATCACGGAGGAGATTCTGTAAGCCCTTCGATGCATGTCCCAGTGCATACCAGTCGACGCCATTCATGGAACAGTACCAGGGCTTCTTGCTGACGGTTTTCGTGAGTCCAGCCATGAACTTGTGATCGAACTTGGCGTTATGTGCCAACAAGAAGTCGGCACGGTTCAGGATCGATTCAATCCGCTCCCAATCGAATTTCTTTCCACGTAATGCGGCTTTGGTGAGCCCATGAATGGCCGTGGCCTCCGGAGGGATCTGCCTCACCGGCTCCTGTTGGCCCAGGTATTCGTCCAAAATCCCGTACACTTGGCCAGTTCGACGATCACAGGCAAATAGGACCAGCCCGATCTCGATCACTTCGCATGTCGAGGGGCTCAGGCCCGTGGTCTCAATGTCGACGATGCATCCAACGGTGTGATCGGAGGGCAGGTCCTTTGGGTCCACGTACATAGCTGACACCCCACACGGCGACAATCCTGCGTCGCTTGCACCTGTTTCCCTCGGCCCTCTTTGGGTGACTTGCCAAAGCGAACGGTGGCACAACATTTCTGGTTACGAATATGCCGATACATGAATTGTACAGGCAACTCCAACGTACCTGCCTGGTGCGGAAGTGGTGTGCGCGTTCTGCATACAACCCCCCTTGAGTTTGAGGGCCACAAACAGCCCCGGAGGCGTTTGGCCTCCGGGGTTACATCGTTCGGACAGAAACGCTCCCTGTCAGAACCCTCTTGACCAAGTATTCCGATCATGTTACCTTCCTTTTACGCGTACAGAATTGACGCTCTTGGGCCGCACGTAAGACTCGCCACACTTGCAGGCGGCCCAGGGGCTGTGAGCCAAGGAGTTGACCCCCTCATGGCAAGTTCCGCTTCTGCGGTGGACTGGCGGCAGGAGGCAGAGCGGGTGGCTCGCGGCATCCGCCGGCGGGTTCTGGCGCACGTGCTCCGGAACGGCGGCGGCTACATGAGCCAGGCCTGTTCCTCCGCCGAGATCTTTGCCACCCTCTACACCCGGATCCTGCGCATCGGCCCCTCCGAGGGCCCTCCGGTTCCGGCCCCGTTTCCCGGGGTGCCTTCGGCCACCAACAAACACTACTTTACCGGGGCGGCCTACAATGGCCCCCGGGCCCCCCACCTGGACCGGTTCTACATGTCGCCGGCACACTACGCCCTGGTGCTGTATGCCACTCTCATCGAGACGGGCCGCATGGCCCCCGAGGGGCTGGCCCACTTCAACCAGGACGGTGCCTCAGTGGAGATGATCGGCGCCGAGCACTCACCGGGCATGGAGGTGACCACCGGCTCCCTCGGCCAGGGGCTCTCCCAGGCCATGGGCGTGGCCCTGGCCCGCAAGCTGAAGGGGGAGACCGGCCGGACCTGGGTCTTCATGTCCGACGGCGAGTTCCACGAGGGCCAGACCTGGGAGGCCATGCAGATCCTTACCTGGCACGGGCTCGACCGGGTAGGGATCTACGTGGACGTCAACGGTCAGTGCTGCGACGGCAAGATGGACGACGTCCTGCCGCTGGGCGATCTGGCGGCGAAGCTGACCGCCTTCGGCGCCCGGGTGGTGGAGGTGGACGGTCACGACGTGGAGGCTCTGGCGGCCGCGGCGGAACAGGAGCACGAAGGACGCCCGCTGGTGGTCCTCTGCTATACCGACCCGTGTCGGGGACTCGACCTGCTGCGGGCAAACGCCCCGAAGCTTCATTACCTTCGCTTCAAGAGCGCTGAGGAGAAGGCGCGGTACGCCGAGTATCTCCGCCGGCTGGAGGAGGAGGGGTAACATGGAAGTGCTTGCCAGGGTGCACGCCAAGAACATCGTGAAGTGGGCGGCGGACAAGCCCGAGGTGGTGGTTTTCTCCGCCGACCTGACCTCCAGCAGCGAGGCGGATCTGTTCCGCGACACGTATCCCGACCGCTTCTTCTCCATGGGCCTTACCGAGCAGAACATGCTCTCCATGGCGGGGGGCATGGCCCGGGAGGGCTTCACTCCCTTCGTGCACACCTTCGCTGTGTTCCTCTACCGCCGGGCTCTGGACCAGATTGCCATGTCGGTGGCCTACCCCAACGTGCGCGTGCGGCTCATCGGTTTTCTGCCCGGCATCACCACCCCGGGCGGCGCCACCCATCAGGCCATCGAGGATGTGGCCGTCATGCGCACCCTGCCCAACATGACGGTCCTGTCCACCGGCGACGCCACGGATGTGGAGAGCGTCCTCGATGTGGCCCAGGCCATCGACGGCCCGGTCTACATCCGGATGCTGCGGGGCGAAATCCCCCGCCTGTTCCCTGCCTCTGAGCCGATGGTCTTCAACCGGGCTCGGGTTCTGAGCCGGGGCACGGACATCGCCCTGCTGACCGAGGGAATCTGCACCGAGGAAGCCCTTCGGGCGGTCAAAGTCCTTACGGCGAAGGGGGTCTCCATCGAGCACCTGCACGTCAGCACGCTGAAGCCCTTCACCGACCCGCAAGTGGTGGAGGCGGTGAGCAAGGCGAAGTACGGGGTCATCACCATGGAGAACCACACGGTCATCGGCGGCCTGGGCTCGGCTGTGGCCGAGGTGATGGCGGAAAACGGCGTGGGCCGGCGGTTGGTGCGCCTGGGCCTGCAGGACACGTTCGCCCATGGCGCCTCGAAGCAATACCTGATGCGGGAGCTGGGGATCGACGCCATGGCCCTGGTGTGGGCAGTGGAGGGGCTGCTGGACACTTGCTTTGGCATCACCGAGAGCGACCTGTCTGCTGTGCGCCTGACGGCGGTGCACAGCGACGCGAAGGCGGAGGCCTTGTAAAATGCAGTCGCGAAAGCCATCGCCCCCACTGCCTACCCCCAGGCTGAACCTCTCCGGTGAGCGATTCGCCGTGCTGTACTCCATCGCCGCCGCTTCCGAGCAGGAGGCGCGGGAGCGGGCTTTCAGCGTGGCGGTGGAGCAGACCGTAGAGTTCCCTTACGAACTCGTCCCCTCTACCATTCAGGAACAGGTCGTCGGCCGCATCGAGGGGCTGGAGCCCGGCGGCCCCGGCCGGTGGTTTGCTCGCATCAGCTATGCTGTGGAGACCACCGGCTTCGAACTGACGCAGTTGCTCAACGTCATGATGGGCAACTCGTCGATCTTCCCCGGTGTGCGGGTGGAACGATTCGAACTGCCTGACGTGCTCCTGGGCCGCTTCCGGGGCCCACGCTACGGCGTGCAGGGTCTGCGCGCCTATCTGGGCGTGCCGGAGCGGCCGCTGCTGAGCACCGCCCTGAAACCGCAGGGCCTTTCCGCCCGGGAACTGGCCGACCTGGCCTACCAGTTTGCTCTGGGCGGCATCGATATCATCAAGGACGACCATGGCCTGGCCGACCAGCCGATGGCCCCCTTCGCCGATCGAGTGGCCCGATGCGCCGAGGCGGTGGCACGGGCCAATCAGAAGACAGGGCTCAAGGCGATCTACATGCCCAACGTGACAGGTCCGGCGGATCGGGTCCGGGAAAACGCCTTGCTGGCCAAGAAGTTGGGGGCGGGCGGCCTTCTGATTGCCCCCGGCCTGACCGGGTTCGATACCATGCGCATGCTCGCGGATGACGAGGAGATCGCTCTGCCGATCATGAGTCACCCGGCCTTTGCCGGTTCCTGGGTTACCTCTCCCGACAGCGGCTTTTCGCACGCGGCGCTTTTTGGACAACTCTGCCGGCTGGCCGGGGCCGATGCCACCGTCTACCCCAACTGGGGTGGCCGTTTCGCCTTCAGCAAGGCCGAATGCGCCGCCATCGCCGAAGCAAGCGCGGCGCCCATGGGCCACATCAAGCCGATCTTCCCCACTCCGGGCGGGGGCATGACGGTGGACCGGGTTCCGGAGATGTACGAGGTGTACGGCCGCGATGTGATCTTCCTGATCGGCGGCGGGCTCTTCCGCGGCGGCCCGGACCTGGTGGAAAACTGCCGGCAGTTCCGCAACCTGGTCGCCTGACGGCAGGCGCGAAAGACCCCCGGGCCAGGAAGGCCGGGGGTTCGTTTCCGATTCGGTTAGTCGTCGCCGCTTTCCGGCGCAAGGGTGCCGAAGGTGGGGCGCACCCGGATAGCGAAGAGTAGGGCGATGGCGACGGTGATGGCGAGCCCCAGCGGGTAGCCGATGGCGGCCGGTAGCCGGAAGCCCTCGGGGGCCATCAGAATGTACGTAAAGGAAACGGCGGTCATGAAGGTGGCTGGTACGGAGCAGACCCAGTGCGGCTTTCCGCACTTTACCAGGGACATGGCGCCGACCCAGAGGGCGATCATCGCCATGGTCTGGTTGGCCCAGGCGAAGTAGCGCCACAGGAAGTTGAAGTTGATAAGCGTCAGGCCGAAGCCAACGACCAAGAGCGGGATGGCTACCCAGAGCCGCTTGACGATGCTGGCCTGGGGCAGCAGGGTGCCGACCACCTGGTTGCCCTCATGCAGCGGCACCACCACGACCCCTTGCAGTGGGCAGCGGGGGTGGCTGCACTCGATCGCCGCGGGGTCGGTGGCCAGTTCGATCCGGTCCTCCCGGATCGCGCGTCGGGTGGCCGCGGTGAGTAGCCGCTCCCCCGGGCGGTGGTGGTCGTCACCTACGCCCACGTGGGCCAGGATTCGCTCGACATCGGTCAGGGCGACGGCGCTGACCCCTGTCACCGAGTGGATCAGGCGGGCGGCCTTCAGCGCGCTCTCCGGAGTGAGCCCCTGCTCCAGCATGGGCAGGGTTTGGGTGGCGATCGCCAGGGCCTTGCTGGCCGCGTCCGCTTCACGCGCCGCTTCGGCGTCCAGGATCACCCGGGCGGATGTCAGGAAGAAAGCGACACCCAGGCTGTTGGCCACCACCATGGGGACAGCGATCAGCCGGACCAGGGCAATGGCCGCCTCCGGAGGTTTGGCCACCAGCAGGATCATCACCATCTGCACGATCTCCAGCGTCACGGTCACGAGGAAGGCCCGGCCGGGAGAGACGCTGCCATGGGTGCGGCCCGGCACAAGCCGGATGAGGCCGCTCACCACCCCCTGAGTGAAGGTGGCCAGGGCGCAGGCAGGGCCGGTGAAGCCACCGATCAGGAGCCGGTGGCCGCCGGCCAAAGTCCCGGCCAGGATCCCCGTTGCCGGACCGCCCAGCAGCCCTGCGACGATCACCGGGACCGCCCGGGAGTTGGCGATGGCCTCTTCCGGCAGAATCGACGTACCCACCGTCGTGGAAGGGTCGACACCTTCCGGGCGGACCACCACGCCGGTGTAGGTGCCCAGTATGCCGACGAGGCCGAAGACGATCCCCAGCCAGACCTGATCGGCCGGGCGGATGTTCCCCTGCATCAGGCGGCGGAAGGCCGGGATGCGCGTCAGCACAAACGCCAGGGCGATCAGCAGTCCGATGCGTTCCACGAGCAGGATGAGCAGGCTGATGAGCAAGGGTATGTCCCCCCTCGGGATCAGGCCCGCACCTTCGCCCCAAACGTACCGGGGAAGACGAACGGCGGGATGTTGCGTGTGATCTGCGTCAAGTGGCCAGTTGCGTTGACTGGGGGACCTTCTGCCGCCCTCGGCGAGGGGTTTAGCGCCGATCGCCCGGCTGCGGTCTGGAGCATGTGCCCCCCCAATCCGAGGTTGGCCATGTCACTGCATTTAGGATTGCAAGCCCATCCTACCATATCCGGGCGCCGGCGGCAGGCAGATGTGGTACAGTGCAGACAAGAGGGGGGATCGTCATGACAGTGGACCTGCGCCTGATCGCGGCGGAAACGCCGGAACCCCGTCGCAACGGTGACGGGCCTGCCCGGGACAAGTCCGGAGACGAATCGGCCGGTGATGCGAAGTGACCCGGGCGCTCCCGGACTACCTGGCCCCGGGGCTGCGGGTCATCTTCGTCGGATTCAATCCCGGCGAGACGTCGGCCCGGGAGGGGCACTACTACGCGTACCCCGGCAACCGGTTTTACTGGTTACTGTGGCAGGCCGGGCTGACGGATCGCCTCTACGCGCCCCATGAGGACGCGGCGCTCCTGGCACTCGGCTACGGCCTGACCGACCTGGTGGGCCGGTCGAGCCGCTCCAGTAGCGATCTCACCGCAGCGGAAATGCAGGCCGGGCGGGAGGAACTGCTCCGCAAGCTGGCCCAGTACCGGCCGCGGGTGGCCTGTTACAACGGAAAGGGCATCTACGCGGCCCTGACGGGTAGCCGCAGGGTTTCCTACGGCCTGCAGGCGACCTCGGTGGTGCCCGGGGTGCTGGATTTTGTAGCGGCTTCGCCCAGCGGACGGAGCCGGGAACCCCTCGCAGAAAAACTGCGGCTTTACCGCGAGCTTCGGGCTCTCATTGCAGATGGGGAATAAGGTTTTGGGCTACAAACAGCCCCGGAGGCATTTCGCCTTCGGGGCTTTGTCATGGTGCGCCCGGCATGGCGCTTTGCCGAAATGAAATGTCAAAACGGCTGAAAACGTCGGCAGGAATCCGTCTTCATCCGCCGAAGGGGATGGTGGGCAGGGGGAGGGACGGAACGGAAGGCTTGGTATAGCTCGTCGACGGAACAACTCAAAGGAGGCGCTCAATATGGGTAAGCCACGCGAGACCGTTTTCGTCGACCAGTTCACCAACGGCATCCTGGATCCGGCCCAACCCATGCTGGGACCCGTGCGGGACGGCGGCCACATTGTGGCCAACACGGCCCCCGGATGCTGGGGTCCCATGATTACCCCGGCGATTCGCGGCGGGCATGAAGTGACGCGACCCGTCTACGTGGAGGGCGCGGAGGTGGGCGATGCCATCGCGATTCGGATCAAGTCGATCCGTGTGACCAGCATCGCCACGGCTTCGGGCAACGATAAGGTTTACACGGACCGTTGCCTGGGCGATCCCTACGTAGCCGGCCGCTGCCCGCAGTGCGGCACCCTCTACCCGGAGACGTACCTGGAGGGCATCGGTCCTACGGCTGTGCGCTGCGCCAAATGCGGCGCTGAGGCCAGCCCCTTCGCCTTTACCAACGGCTACACCATCGCGTTTGATGCCAACAGGACCTTCGGCATCACCCTTCCCAGGGAGGCTGCCGAACGGATCGCCCGGGATGCGCGGCGGTTCATGGCCATTCCGGACCACTCTAAACAGAACCCCATCGTAGCCATGGCCCCCCATGACCTGGTCGGGCTTTGCGCCCGCATGCGGCCCTTCCTGGGGCAGCTCGGCACCTGCCCGGCACGGCCATTTCCCGACAGCCACAACGCCGGTGATTTCGGTTCCTTCCTGGTCGGGGCTCCTCACGAGTATGCCCTGACTGCGGAGCAGCTCGAGGACCGTACGGACGGTCACATGGACATCAACCGGGTACGGGAAGGCGCCATCCTGATTTGCCCGGTGAAGGTGCCCGGCGGCGGCGTGTACCTAGGCGACATGCATGCCATGCAGGGCGACGGCGAGATTGCAGGCCATACCACCGATGTGGCAGGAATCGTGACCCTTCAGGTCCATGTGATCAAGGGGCTGAAGTTGGAAGGACCCATTCTGCTGCCGGTGGCGGAGGACCTTCCGTACTTGGCGAGGCCCCTTACCCCTCGTGAAAGGGAGGCCGCCCTGGCAGAGGCCCGGCGTTGGGGACTGGAAGGCATCGAGGAAAGCCTGCCGCTATCCTTCATCGGTACTGGTCCCAACCTGAACAGCGCGATCGACAACGGGCTCGAACGGGCAGCCAGGCTGCTGGATATGAGCGTGCCGGAGGTGAAGAATCGGGCGACCATCACCGGCGCCATCCAGATCGGACGCTACCCCGGCGTGGTAACTGTCACCTTCCTCGTCCCGATCGACCGGCTGGAGCGTCTGGGCCTGGCGGAGTTCTGCCGACAGCAGTACGCCCAGTAGCGATGGCAATGAAAAGCCCCGGAGGCGTTGTGCCTTCGGGGCTTTGTCATGGGCACGACACAGCCGGAGCGGACTGGGCTGAAGGGTCGCGTGAAAATGTCGGCGAATAGTTCAAATAAGTCTGTACTGTAAGCGGCATCCATCATGACCGCTCCTTCTATTCCGGTGGCCCCGGCCAGAGGAACGGCGACACGGGATGCCCGAGAG
Source organism: Symbiobacteriaceae bacterium (assembly GCA_036562385.1). Lineage (GTDB taxonomy): Bacteria > Bacillota > Sulfobacillia > Symbiobacteriales > Symbiobacteriaceae > DATCKG01. The sequence goes on along the minus strand of DATCKG010000033.1, from coordinate 1,397 downwards.
GGAGGAAGAGATGGCTGATTTGGCCAGTGTCCTGAGAAATGTACGGGTGTTGGATCTTTCCACCTTACTCCCCGGCCCGTTCTGCACCATGCTGCTCGCCGATTTTGGGGCGGATGTGATCAAGGTGGAAAAACCGGATGGGGGCGACCCGCTCAGGGAGGCATTTCTGGGCGAGGGCCGAACCGATCCGGCCTTTCTGGCCCTGAACCGGGGCAAGCGCAGCGTGGCGCTCAACTTGCGGCACCCACAGGGCCGGGAGGCGTTCTTGCGACTCGTGCAGTCGGCCGATGTGCTGCTGGAGCAGTTCCGCCCCGGTGTCATGGCCCGTCTGGGGCTGGATTACGAGACCCTGCGGGCCGTCAACCCACGGCTCGTTTACTGTTCGCTTTCCGGCTACGGCCAGACGGGGCCCTATTTCCGGCTGCCCGGGCATGATCTGAACTTCATTGCGCTCGCGGGCGTCCTGGGGCTCATGGGTACGCCAGTACCGCCCGGTACGCAGATCGCCGACATCACCGGCGGCCTGATGGCCTGCGTTGGAATCCTGCTGGCCCTGTTGGAACGGCAGCAGAGCGGCCAGGGCCAATGGGTCGACGTGAGTCTGCTGGACAGCGCACTGAGCACCCTGGCGCTGCCCCTGGCTCGCCACCTGGGACTGGGCCGCGCAGCGGTTCCCGGCGGCGAGCAACTGACCGGCGGAAGTCCTTGTTACGACGTCTACGTGACCGCCGACGGCCGGCACATCACCCTCGGGGCCCTGGAGGAGAAATTCTGGGCTGCCTTCTGCCGGGCGGTGGGAAGGGAGGACTGGATTCCGCTGCACAGCGCCACCGGCCCTGAGCGGGAGCGGCTGCGGGCGGAGTTGCGGGATCTGTTTCGGACCAGAACCCTGGACCAGTGGCTCGCCGACATGCAGGGGGTTGATACTTGCCTCATGCCGGTCCTGCATCTCGAGGAGGTGGCCTCCGACCCCCAGGTGGCGCACCGGGAGATGGTGGTGGAGGGACCCTCTCCGGACGGCGGGACCAGCCCCATGACGGGGATTCCGATCAAGCTCAGCCGTACGCCGGGTCGGATTGACCGGCCGGCGCCGCTGCTGGGGGAGCACACGTTGGAAGTGCTCCGGGAGGTCGGGTATACGGAGGACGAGGTTCTGGCCCTGCGTGAAAGCGGGGCTGTGGCCTGGGCCAATACGGGTCCTGCGCAGTAAGAAGCCCTCGAAGGCCGGCTACTCCACTGCGCCTGACACTCCAGCCTCCTCAAAGGTGGCCATCTCCGTCATCACCCGGTGTGCGGCCTCCAGAAGCGGCAGGGCCAGGGCTGCCCCGGTGCCTTCGCCGAGGCGCAGATCCAGCTCCAGCAGGGGCCTCAGGCCCAACATTTCAAGCATCAGCGCA
>DATCKG010000032.1:0-34023 GCA_036562385.1 Symbiobacteriaceae bacterium | reverse complement strand
GTGTCCGCAGCGCCCTCCGTCGCCTTCAGCGTAAACACATAAACTGGCTGCAGGTACGGTTGATCTGAAATGGAACCTGCGTCTTCCCAATAGGCGAGATGGACGTCTTGGACCGCTGCCTGTTTCACATTCGGATTATCTATTGAAAAAATCGTGTCTCCTGCCTGGAGCTCAGCGAAGGCTTGATCCACGCTCTTAAGGCTCACGTTACCAACTGGCTCAATATCCTTAAATAACTTCTTGACTCCCACGATCTCGCCGTTGTCTCCAACGTGAACAACGATCCGGGACACGCCTAACACCGGCCAATCGCCAATGTACCGATAGAAATAGGCAACCTTACCAACGGTTCGTGGAGGGGCTGTGATATCCGCAGCGTTCTGCTCTGTTACTGCCTCTACCGACTGAAGCCGGAAATCGTCCGGCAGCCAACCCTTCTCCTTTAGATATTCAGTAGCGATTCGTGCCACCTCGTCATCACTGGGAATATTGGTGTTGTTACTGCTGTACAATTTGGAGTAATCGCCATACGACCACTTACCCGTTTCCCAATTCATTGACAACCGCTTTTCCCCGTCCGTCATCAGAAAGGATGACTGATCTTCATCACGTTCTATTGCACCAGACATGCCCAACTGGCTCGCCAGTAACTTGAAGTCTTGCTCGCCCAGATTCTTTGCCACGAATTTATAAACAGGCATCTCTTTGGGTAACCCTGAAACAACCTCATCCGGCACCTCCCAAGAATATCGCTGCACAGAGCACCCCGTTCCAAGAGCAGCCACGGAAAACACCATGAGGACAAAGCTGAGATTCACCCAGCGTCTGAGAAGCATGTACCCCAACCTCCTGTCAAAGGCCCCGCTGACACGCATCTGAAGCCTAACACGACCTGTTCTAACGCCTTTCTAATTCGTTGACGATCAACCATCGTCCAACAGGACACGGCCAGACCAAAAATGTCAAAATGGGCGTACCCGCCCCTCCTTCCGCTCTGGAAGGGACTACCTTCACGAAGCAGGAAATTGCCCTGGAGATGGATAAATATGGAAATCATTTCATGAGCGCCTGAGGGGAGGGGCCTGCCTTGGGTACCAGGGGAAGGGGCATCAGAGCAGGATCCAGAGGGCGCGGCGGGGGACAGGTGCTGTCGCTGGAGACCTTCGCCCGGCACCGGCTGGACGGGGTTTGGCAGAAACTGCAGGAGTACGTGATCACGCATGAGCCGGTGCGGGAGATTCAGCGGGCTCTTGCCCGTTTCTTTCCGGACTGCGCCGGGGCCGCGGATGTCACCCCGGCGGCCTTTGACTTGGCCTTCGACTGGGTCTTCTGCGGGTACCGTACGGTCACGGGGGAGACCTTCTGCGGCCGTTACGCCCGAAGGGGCCTGGATCTCACCTTGGGGGAACGGGAACTGCTCAAGGCCTGGGAACAAAGTGCCCCAGGCTTTTTTCGGGTGGAAAAGAAGGAAAAGGGGGTCCTGCATCTTTCCCGCCTGCCCGATGGGATGCCTTTCCGGATGACCCTGCCCTCCGGGCCGGTGGTCTGTGCCCTGTCGGGGCAGGCGCCCGTGCGCCGCTGGTCGGGCATGCTGATCGGCGCCTGGCTGATGCCTGCCGGCGGTGTGCACCGGTGCGGCCATGCCGTGGTCATGCTTCCCCCTGGGATCGAGGGGGCCCTCGCCCATCTTCTGCACGTGGAAATGTCCTTCTACCGCCGGCAAGAGCCCCTGGGCACCTGGGAGTCCTTCTACCGGGAATTGTGGCCCCGGTTGCTAGAGTGTGTCTCCGTGGCCCGCATTTGCGGGGAGGCAGTCTGCGGTGTGAAGGGGCCTTCCGGTCCGCCGGTGCGATGGGACGGGCGGCCTCTTGCCGGGGCCACCGCCCAGTGTCTGGAGGTGGCGGACCGCATCACGCACGTGTTTCACTCCGGGGTGTTCGGTTTGCAGGAGGACCCTGGAGCCGCCCTGCGACTGTGGTGGGATGCGGCAATCGCCCTGGGACTGCGCCGGGTGGATCCGCCTCAGTGGGTTGCGGCGATCCTCTCCATCAGCCGCCGCCTGGTCCTGGGCGACCGGCACCTTACCGACGAGGACTATGCCCGGGCCCTGGGAGTCTCTCCGCTGGCTGTGGTCCGGCGGATCCGGCAGATTCGGGAAGCGCTGCAGGTGGAGCCCGCGGACATCCGCTACATCGATCTGCTGAACGGGGAGGTCCGCCGGGCCTGGCAAAGCGTCTGCTATTGCCTGTGCGGCCGGTGGCCGGAAGGGCAGCAGGGCCTGTTTTTCGGAGATTTGCCGGGAGACGGCAGGAAGTGACCTTCGGGTGTCGAACCCTTTTGGTGCTACGATTTCGGAAACCGTGCTACCAAAGGGGAGAGGCCGCCATGGAAGAACTGGTCCGCTTCGGTATCTCCATGAACGCACAGCTTCTGGCCAAGTTCGACGAGGCTATTGCCCGCCGGGGGTACAGTAACCGGTCAGAAGCGATTCGGGACCTGATCCGAAACTACCTGGTCGAGGAGGAGTGGCAGGACGGGGACGCGGAGGTGGCCGGAACCGTTACCCTGGTCTACGACCACCACTCTTCGGTCAGTGAGGTCCTCAGGGATCTTCAGCATGACCATCATGCCCATGTGGTCTCGACCCTCCACGTGCACCAGGATGCCGATCACTGCCTGGAGGTGGTGGTCCTCCGGGGACGGGCGCGCCACATCAAGGAACTGGCCGACCGCCTCATCGCCTTGAAGGGCGTCAAGATCGGACGCCTGACCATCGCCACCACAGGCAAGGAACTGCCGTAAGGGGGACTTGCAGATGCATATTCCCGATGGTTTGCTGGATCCGAAGACCCTGATCGGGTCGGCCGCACTGGCGGCGGCCGGGGTGTCTTACGCCACCTGGCGGGTCCGAAGGGATCTGGACAGCCGGGAGGTTCCCCGGGTCGCGGTGCTTACCGCCTTTATCTTTGCGGCTCAGATGGTCAATTTCCCGATCCCGGGCGGAACGTCCGGCCATCTGATGGGAGGCGCCCTGGCGGCGGTCCTCTTCGGGCCCTGGGTCTCCATGGTGGTGATGACCACCGTGGTGGCTGTGCAGGCTCTGGTCTTTCAGGACGGCGGCATCGCGGCCCTGGGAGCCAACCTCCTGAACATGGCTGTGATCGGCCCCCTGGTGGGATACGGCGTCTACCGGCTCCTCAAGGGCCTCTGGAGTAGTCGGGCCGGCTGGCTGGCGGCGGTCTTTTTGAGCGGACTGGTTTCGGTGGTGGCGGGGGCCGCCGGTGCTGCCCTGATGCTGGCGCTATCCGGAGTTATCCCCCTGGCGGTGGGGCTTCCGGCCATGGGGCTGTGGCATCTCATGATCGGCGTCGGTGAGGGGATCATCACGGCGGCTGTTGCCGCGTACGTGACGGCGGAGCGGCCGGAACTGCAGCCGGAGGTGAGGCACCATGACTAGGCGGACGCAGGGACTGCTGATCCTGGCTCTGGTGACTGCCGGGGTGCTTTCGCTGTTTGCCTCTGCCCACCCGGATGGGTTGGAGCGAGTGCTGGAGGACCTGGCAGCCCTGCCCGAAGAGGCCCCCGCCCTCCTGCCGGCGCTGTTGCCGGACTACCAGGTGCCTGCGATTGGGGCGTCTGCGCTTTCCGGCGCCCTGGCAGGCATCATCGGCTTGGTGCTGACCCTGGGGATTGCCTGGGCTGTGTTCCGGCTGCTGTCCGGGTCCGGGCGGCACCGTGATGTGCCCCGATGACCCGTCTTTTCACCGCGGCCTCTCCCCTGGCCAAGGTGGCGTTTCTGCTTGCCCTGATTGTTGCCGCGTCGCTGCTGCGTCACTGGCAGCTTCTTCTGTTGGTGATCGCCACCGGCCTGCTGCTGGTGCGGGCCGCGGGGATGGCGCCCGGCACGGTGCTCAGGCGTCTGCTCTGGCTGGTCTATCTGTCGGGCGGGCTGCTGCTGACCCTGCCCCTGGTGCTGCCCGGGCAGCCCGCCCTGCAGGTTCAGGTGGGCTCGCTGCAAGTGACCGGCTCGTGGGAAGGCCTGCGGCTCGCGGGCCTGCTGAGCCTGCGGATGTTGGGCTGTTTCCTGCCGGCCCTCAGTCTCACCGCCTCCACGCCCCTGCCGGAACTGCTGGAGGCCCTGAGCCGGCTGGGCGTGCCGCGGCTTTTTACCGTATTGGCAGGCATGGCCATCCGGTATGTATCGGTCCTGCAGGACGAGGCCCGGCGGATGAACATAAGCCGCGCAAGTCGTGGGTACCGGCCGTCGCGCGCATTTTGGAACCGGCAGACCCTGGCCACTTCCGCCCAGACCCTGGGGATGCTGCTGCTGCGGGCCTACGACCGCAGCGAGCGGATTTACTGGGCGATGTTGAGCCGCGGATACAGCGTGCGCCGGCCGCCCGCCGCCCGTCCGCTTTCTGGTCGGGAGCGGTGGGCCGTGGCCGGAGCGGTGGCAGTGACCGTGGCCCTGGTGCTGCTGGACTGCCGGCTGAACGGAGGGGGCTGAACCATGGAACCCATACTGGTGGTTGAAGACCTGCACTTCCGGTATCCCGACGGAACCGCGGCCCTGCGCGGCGTCACCTTTGCGATTCAGCGGGGCCGGCGGGTGGCACTGATGGGCCCCAACGGCGCCGGCAAGTCGACGCTGCTGCTGCATCTGAACGGAATCTACCTGCCCCAGAAGGGGCGGGTGCAGGTCGGCGGATGCGAGCTTTCCGCCGCCACCGAGGAGCAGGTTCGTACGCAGGTCGGCCTGGTCTTTCAGGATCCTGATGATCAGGTCTTTTCTCCCACGGTGTGGGACGATGTCTGCTTCGGACCCCTCAACCTGGGGCTTAGCCTGGCCGAGGTGGAAGCCCGGGCGGAGGAGGCCCTTTCCGCGGTAGGCTTGCTTCCGCTGCGCAGCCGGTCGCCGCAGCGGCTCAGCCTCGGCCAGAAGAAGCGGGTCGCCATCGCAGGTGTCCTGGCCATGCGTCCCGCTGTGATGGCCCTGGATGAGCCCATGGCCTTCCTGGATCCGGAGGGGCAGCGGCAGGTAGAGGAGGTACTCGACCGGCTGCACCGCCAGGGCGTCACGCTGCTGGTGGCTACCCATGATGTCGACTGGGCCGCCAACTGGGCCGACGAGGTCATCCTGCTGGTGGAGGGCAAGGTGATCGCCCAGGGTTCGCCGGCTCTGCTCACCGATCCTGACCTGGTACGACAGGCCCGCCTCCGGATGCCGCTGGTGGCTCAGCTGTTCGGGGAACTGGCGGACGTACGGCCGGTTCCCTACCGGTTGGAGCAGGCCGCGGTCATCCTGCACCGCCTGTGCTCCGGCCGCTGATCTGCCTGCGCGGACCGACATGGGCGTCTACATACGCAGTCCCGGTAGCCTTCGGGCTACCGGGACTGCTTCCGTTTTCGGATCATATGTTGGTCTTCAGCGCTGATCTCCTTGGAGTGGCATGAGGGAACCATCCATGAACACAGCGGATCTCCCCGGCGCCCAATGCCGGTGGCACCTGTAGAGCACGTCTTCGTGCGGCCTATGGACGGCATGGGCGTAGCAGGTTGGTGAGGGGATACCTTACGGTCGGGTCCGTAAACACGGAAGGCGAAACAGGGCGACACCTGTTTCACTTTGTTGCGGTGGAAGCGGGCGGTCTAAGAAGTTCCAACCAGGGTTGGTACAACGCTTCCTTCCTGATACATACCAAGGTATGTATCTTCTATAGCGCGATATTGTGGCAACTTTTAGGACTAGAAGTGAATAGACGGCAAATGAGGGACGGAATGTCAGAAAGATACCCTCCAAAGCGGAGGATCCGTACAGATTCCTACGAGATCCAGAGTAGAAGGATGCGGGAAAGAGAGTAGAAGTAATAGACTTTTGTGCTTGATCCTTGTGTTGATTGACTATGTGAATTAAGCATCGCTACTTTGTAATTAACACTGGCGTCGGACTATATGGGGGTATAAAAGTTGGTCAGAAGAGAGCGCTTGGGTGAGTATCTGGTACGTACCGGGGTCATTACCCCCGAACAACTCCAGGCTGGGCTGGAGCAGCAGAGTCGTACCGGCTGCCTGTTGGGGGAGGCCCTGGTATCCCTGGGGTTTCTGACCAAGGAGACCCTTTTTGTCCAGTTGGCTGAGTTCCTGGGTGTCCCCTATATCTCCCTTCGCACGACACCGCCGGATCCGGACGCGGCCCGAATGATCTCTGCACGTCTGGCCCACAGGTACCAGCTCATCCCCGTCCGCCGCCAGGGCAACCGGCTGACGGTGGCCATGGCCACCCCGACGGATATCGCAGCGGAAGATGAGCTTCGGGCCATCACAGGACTGGAGATCGAACCCGCGCTGGCCGATCCCGAGGAAATTGAGGATGCCATCAGTCGGATCTTCGATGTGATGCAGAACGCGGAACTGGCGGTCACGCGCAGCAAGACGACGGCCCGGGAGACCAAGGCAGCTCAGGAGGCACCGCCGCCGGTGGAAGAAGGTCCCATCGTCGGGCTGGTCCAGAGCCTCCTGGTCAAGGCCATCCGGGAGCGCGCCAGTGACGTCCACGTGGAGCCCCAGCAGCACGATCTGCGGGTGCGGTATCGGGTGGACGGGATGCTCCACGAAGTGATGCGGCAGGATCAGTCGCTGCAGCCGGCCATCATCACCCGGATCAAGGTGCTGGCCGGAATGGACATCGCCGAGCGACGCCTGCCTCAGGATGGCCGCTTCACCATGACCGTGGACGGCAAGTCCTACGACATCCGCGTTTCCACCCTGCCCAGCCAGTACGGGGAGAAAGCGGTGCTGCGGATCTTGGAAAAGAGCGGCGGCATTCGCAGCCTGTCGGAACTGGGCTTCACCGAGGAAACGCGGCAGCGGATCGAAGCGCTGCTTTCCCGTCCCCACGGCCTCTTCCTGGTGGTGGGGCCTACGGGCAGTGGCAAATCCACAACCCTGTCGGCTGCTCTCTCCTATCTCAACCGTGACACCATCAACATCGTGACGGTGGAGGATCCCATCGAGTACGAGATCCCCGGCACCACCCAAACCCAGGTGAACCCGCGAGCCGGCCTCACCTTTGCCACGGCGCTGCGGCACATTCTCCGGCAGGACCCCGACGTGATCATGGTGGGCGAGATCCGGGACCGGGAGACCGCCGAGATGGCGATCCAGGCGGCCCTTACCGGCCACATGGTCCTGTCCACGCTGCACACCAACGATGCCCCCAGCACGGTGATCCGGCTCCTGGACATGGGAGTGGAACCGGTGCTCCTGGCCTCTTCCCTGGCCGGGGTTCTGTCTCAGCGGCTGGTCCGGCTTCTGTGCCCGCACTGCCGGGAGTCGTATGTGCTGCCTAAGGGGACCAAGATCGCCGGACTGGAACTGGAACCCGATCAGATCCTGTACCGACCTCCTACCCAGCGATCGGGTGAGCCTTGTCCTCACTGCATCCACGGGTACGCGGGCCGGACGGTGGTGGCGGAGCTGATGGAGGTGGACAACACCATCCGGGACCTCATCCTGAGCCGCGCCAGCACCCACGAGCTGCGGGAGGCGGCCCTCAAGAACGGCATGATTCCCATCAGGGAGGACGGTCTCCGGCGGGTCCGGGCGGGGGAGACCAGCCTGGAGGAGGTCCTCCGGGTTACGGAAACCTCCCCGCAGGCGCTGCTGGAACTGGGCCGAGCCCTCGCGGAGACGGTGGGGGTGTAAGCCATGGCGCTGTACCACTATCGGGCCCGAAATGCCACCACGGGCCGGTTGGTACTGGGCAGTGTGGAGGCTGCCAGCTCCGTTGACCTCATCGAGCAGCTCAAGCAGTCCGGCTATGTGCCCCTGGACGTCCGGGTTGATAGCCGTAGCTGGTGGCGCCAGTGGGTGCGCCGCGACCGAGGCCCCCTCGGGCCGAGGGATCTCGCGGCGTTCTACCGGCAGCTTGCGACGATGGTGAAGTCCGGCCTGCCGGTGGTGACGGCACTGGAGGTGCTCTCCAGCCAGGAGCGGGGTCGAATCCGGGAAGTGGCGGCGGCCGTCAACGGCCAGATTCTCCGGGGTTCGTCCCTGGCCGATGCCATGGCCAACATGGGACCGGCCTTCCCTCCGGTGCAGATCGAGTTAATCCGCTCCGGCGAGATGTCGGGCTACCTGGACAAGGTCCTGGAGCGGCTGGCTGTGATTGAAGAGAAGGAACTGAGCCTCCGGAGCCGGGTACGATCCGCCACCCTGTATCCAATGGTGGTCTTCCTGGTGGCCTGCGGTGTGCTGGCTTTCATGATGCTGGTGGTCCTCCCCACCTTCATGGGGATTTTCGAGGAACTGAACGCGGAACTTCCCATGATCACCCGGATGGTCATGGCTGTTGTGGGAGCGATCCGCCGGTGGTGGATGCTGGTCCTGTTGCTGATTGTGGCACTGGTGATCGGCTACCGCCGTTGGGTCGCGACGCCCCAGGGCCGCCGGGCGGTGGACAGCCTCAAGCTAAGGGTGCCGGTCTTCGGAGCACTGCACAGCCAGCTGCTGCTGGGCAGCATGGCTCGCAATATCTCGATGCTCCTGAGCAGCGGCCTGACACTGATTCCGGTGCTGCAGGCCACGGCCCGGGTGATGGGCAACTCGGTCTTCCGCAGGGCTCTCACCGAGGTGAGCCAGGGAGTTACCCAGGGAGCAACTCTCGCGGACAGCATGCGGTGGACCGGCGTCATTCCCGACTTCTTCGTGGAGATGGTCCAGGTTGGCGAGCGGACCGGAGCGCTGGACGAGGTGCTGAACAAGGTGGCGGAGCACTACGACCGGCAGGTGGAGGAGATGGTCAGCAACCTCTCCACGCTGCTGGAGCCGTTCCTGCTGCTCCTCGTGGGCGGAATCGTAGCCCTGGTGCTGGTCTCGCTCTTCCTGCCGATCGTTTCGCTCCTGAATGCAGTCGATACCGCCTTCTGACCGGCGACCAAGCCGCCGGTCGGAGGTGAATATGACCATATCAAGCATGGAGGGGTCTGGGATGAGGAAATGGATGCAGCAGGTGAAGAAGCTTCTTGGCCGCAAGACAGCGGACCAGAGGGGTTTCACGCTCATCGAGCTGGCGGTGGCTCTGGCCATCCTGGGCATCCTGATCGCCATCGCCGTGCCCACCTACCTGAACGTCCGCAACCGTTCCTACGATTCGGAGGCCAAGCAAATCCTGGGCGAGATCCGTTCCATGGCATGGTCCTATTACCTGGAGAACGACACGTTTCCCCCCACTTTGGAAGCCCTGGAATACAATGTGTCAGGTGACGCTGCCGATCGTTGGGACTTCTCACTGACTGGTGGCAGCACAGAGGCCACGATTCGGGCTGACGGACGGCATCGGACTACTGACGGTCGCTGCTGGGTAATTACGCTCAAAGAAGACGGTACCGCTACTTTGACAGGGCCGGATTGCTAGAACCATGAAGGCGTGGATCATGATGCCGGTTCTTCTTCGCAAGGGTTCCTTTAGCGGCAGGGCCGGCGACCGGGGCTCGGTGCTGATGGAGGTGTTGGTGGTGGGGACGCTGCTGAGTGTTCTTGCGGCAGCCCTGCTTGCCTCCTTCCTGGGCGCCGACCGGACGGCTCGCCGGGCCGGCGGCTACGTTTCTGCCGCAGCCGTCGGACAAGCCGTAATCGAGGAGGTCCGCCTGATTCCCAGAGGGGATCCCCGGCTGGAAGACGGGACATGGAACTGGTGTCCCCCGGCGTGCCCCGAGGGAATCGACGAGGTACAGGTGGAGGTGAAGTCCCTGCCCGGCCTGCCGGAATCCCTCCGGAAGGTGACAGTGACTGTCCGGCGGACTGGGGTAACCAATCCGGTGCGGGTGATCAGCTATGTTCGTCCGTAACCACCGCAAAGGGCATCGGCCGGACCGCCGGGGCCAGGAGGGCTTCACCCTGCTGGAATTTCTGGTCGGGGCGTTCCTCGCCGGCATCGTGGTGATGATGATGGGATCGATCCTGGCCAGCGGGCAGCGGGTGCAAAACCGGGTGCAGGAGCAGGTGGAGCTGCAGCGCAGCGGCAACATCGCCCTGCAGCACCTCACCCGCCAGATCAGCCTGGCCGGGCTGAACCTGGACCTGCGGAAGGGGGAGGAGGCGTTCCCGCCCCTCCCCCCCGGGGCCGGGGGCAACTGGGAGAAGGCCCTTTCCCTGCGGTACCGGTCTTCGGACGGCACTCTTCAGACCTACAGTTATTACCTCGTCAACGGCCGTCTCATGGAAGATCTTGGAGCGGGGCGACTGCGTCCCCTTACGGAAGAGGGAATTCGGGTGCGATCCCTTTCCTTCCGCTACTTCACCAGCAGCAATTTGCAGTTGAATCCGGCGAACCTGAGCCAGTCCAGGTGGCGGAAGCAGATTCGCCGCATTGAAATCCGGATGGAACTGGAGCAGACCGGCGTCTCTGCAGCCACACCGTACATTCTAGAGACTTCGGTGACGGTACCCAACGTGAATCAGTGAGAGGCGGGTGAGCGAATGCGGCACGCGATCGCCTGGAAGGACGAGCGGGGTTACGTTGCCCCGATCTTCCTGGCGGTGGTTAGCGTAATGCTGATGCTCGGCTGGGTCGCAGTGGGGATTGCCTCCACGCACTTCGTCAGCGCCGCCCGCCAGACCCGGGATATCCAGGCCGGTCAACTGGCCCGGGCGGGGGTGGAAGCCGCCCTGGCTGAAATCGACCAGAACAAGGTCCCCCGGGAGCGGATCACGGGGCAGGAGGAGACCGGTACCTATGAGGTGAGCATTACACCTACCGGCCGGGGCACTTACACCGTGGTCAGCACCGGGAAGGCTAACAACCAGACCCGGACCATCACCGCGGAGGTGGCCCCGCCGCCGAAGCCTTTTGCAATCCTGGCGGGTGGGAACGTAAAGGTTTCCAATAGCAACGGCATCAGCCTCGGCGGTAGCGTGATCATCGATGGCGACGTCAACGCCGGCGGGAACGTCGTGTTAGAGTCATCCAGTGTGCTGCTGAGCATTGTCCCCAAGGTGCACGTCAAGGGCAACGTCACGGCCGGTGGGAATGTCAAGCTCAGTGCTACAGCGGTGGTGGCTTCCCATGCGGAAGTCGAGGTGGACGGCTCCGTAAGCGCCGGGGGGGACGTTATCCTGGAGGCCAAGGGTTACGTACCGCTGCTTTCGGGAGCCACCATCGACATAGGCGGGCCTGTCGCACATGGTATTGATAGGAAATTGGTAGAGGACACGCTCTTCCTGGGTTTCATTCATCGTGGTCCAGAACTGAAAGTGCAGGGTGTAATGGTTCCGCCCATTCGGGAGGCCGATACGGCTTACTTTGAGGCGCTGGTAGCCGATCTGGAGGCGAAAGGGCAGATGCGCCAGGTAGCCCCCCGGGACGCCTGCGGCACCATCCGGGAGCATACCCGGATCACCGGCGATCTGAAGTGCGGTGCTTTTTCCAAGCTGAAGATCGAAAACGGTGCGGTGGTGGTGGTGGACGGCAGCGTCGATGTCTACGCCGCGGAAGTGGGCGGGGTGCTCTACGTCCGGGGTGCAGCGGAACCGGATCCGACAGGGCATGTGGATATCGACACCCTGTCGTTGCTGGAATTGATCGGGGTCCTCAATCCGGTGTCCGGCGGGGGGATCGTGGCCGCCACCGGAGACATCGAAGTGGGCAAGAGCCTGGTGGCCAAGCTGCTCTCCTTCGGGTCCACCCGGACGGTCCTTCAGGTACTGGCCCTTACCACCGGCCCTGAGGACAAGAACAACGACATCTATTTCGGCCTTGGGGGCCTTATCGAAGGCCTGAGCGGAGCCAAGGCAGCACCGCTGCTGCTTTACGCCGGGGGCGATGGCAACATCAAGGTCCACAAAAGCGAGCTGATTGATGCTATTGACATCGAATCACTGCCCATGATCGCGGTGGCCGGCGGCGACGTGGTGATTGACAACGACGGCCTGGCCAATGCGGTGGGACAGTTTACCGCCAAGGCGCAGCCAGACATCTGGAAATATGCACCGCCATTCCTCCAGGGCATGGGCCGGTCCTGGGTGATGTCCTGGGAATGGACCGAGTGATGAGCGATGTTTGGAGGGAACGTACGCAGGTAAGGACGGGGAATGAGCGATGGAACAGCGGGTCCGGTTCTGTGGAATTGACGTTGGCAGTCAGACCATCAAACTGGTCTGTCAACTGGATGCGGGCTCCAGGGAGTTCGGAGGCGCCATGATCTTTAAGGAAGGTCCGTCCCCGGGTTCCCTGGTGGACCACAGCGGCGATCCCAACACCCTGGGCACAGCCCTGGCCAGTTTGCGGGTCCAGGCCGGCATCGGGCTGCGGAGGGTGCCGGCGGCCGTCTCCATGCCTACCGGCGCGATGGCCACCAAGGTCGTCCATTTGCCGCCCCTCACCAACCGGGAGCGGCAGGCGGCTTTCCAGCTCGAACTGGAGCGCTTCCTGAGCCTGGGCGATCAGGACGTGGTAGGAGACTATTTCCCGCTGGCGGCGGAAGGTGGCGGGTCCGGCAACCAGGAGTCCTATCTGCTCATGGCGACGCAGCAAAGGCTGATCAATCTGCTTCGGAATGCCCTGAAAGCGGCCCATGTCCAGCCGGAAGCCATCGAGCCGGAGCCCGTGACGCTGTTCAGGCTGCTGCAACTGTTGTCCCGGTCCCGGACGGAAGGCACGCACGTGCTGGTGGACCTGGGCGCCAGCGGCACCCGGGTGGTGGTGTCCCGGCAGGGACAGTTGCTCATGTTCCGGGAACTGGGTGTGGGGGGCAAACATCTGACCGCGGCGCTGGCCCGGGCTCTGAACATGGAGTGGCACGAGGCCGAGACCCTCAAGCGCTCCCGGTACCAGGAAGCGGAGGAGATCCCGGAGCTGAGCGCCGAGGCTCACCGCCTGCGCAAGGAGATCGAACGCTCCCTCCGCTATGTGGAGCGGGAACGGGGAATTGAGGGCTACAACGGCCTGTATATCGTGGGCGGTGGTGCAGAGTGGCCGTTTATTCGGAGCCTGGTGGAGCAGGCCGTGGGGGTGCGTGCCCGGGAAGAACTGGTCCTTCCCGGCGGAGCGGTGGCGCCCAGCATGGCCCAGGCGGCGGCCCTGGCGTTTTACCGTCAGGTGATACCTGAAATGATGCCGGCACCCCAGATGCGCGGAGTCCGGCGGCAGCCGGTGGAAGGGGGCCTCGGGCGATGATGCGGGTCAATCTCCTGCAGCCTCGCATTCCCTCGCGGGAGGCGCTGGTTCGGAAACGGCTGCGCGTCAGCACCACCGCCGTGGTGGGCCTGGCCATCGCAAGCGCACTGGCCCTGGTGTGGATCCTCTTCTCCCGGTGGGCTCTGAGCGATCAATTGGAAGCTGTGCAGGCGCAGATTGCCGCGGAGCAGTCCCGGGTTGCCGAGGCGCGGTCCCTCCTGTCAGCCATTCGGGAGGCGGAAGCCCGGACAAAGCTCCTGCAGCAGCTTCCCAAGCGGGAAGACCGGTTCGCCCAACTGATTACCAAAATCAACGGCGTCCGCCCTGCCGGTGTGCAGTTGAATGGCATCACCATTCAGTCCGACGGCAGTGTATTCATTGCCGGCACCGCCAACAGCCACCAATTGGTGGCGGATTACCTGGACCGGCTGCGTCTGCTGTCCGGCCTGAGCGGCATGACCTTTGACTCCTCGACGCGGACGGGCGAAAACCAGCAGATTACGTTCGTGTTCCGCGGCACGCTGGCTTCGCCGGCTGCCGCAGCCGCGGAAGCGGAAGGGGGAGATGTCCAGTGAGACCGACCGATACCATCCGGCGGACCCCGTGGGGTCTCGGTCTTGCCGCTGCGGTGCTGATCGCCTTTGACCTCTTGGTGATCTGGCCGGCCTGGATGGGGCGGGCGGAGATCCGGCAGGAACTGGAGGCTGCGCAGGAGCAGCTTGCCGAGCAAAGGCGGCTGACGTCTACCATCGCTGCCAACCGGGAACGGTACGCCGAAAAGCGCTCGGCCCTGCTTCAGCTCGAGGCCGACCTGGTACCGGCTTCCGAGGACACCAGCCTCATCAGGCAGGTGGAATCCCTGGCTGGAGGAGGGATTCGCGTACAGGAGTACCGGGCCCAGGACGCGGTGCCGCTTGCTCCGGAAGGGACTGAAAAGGGGGACCGCACCCGTAACGAGGAGGAATCGGCAGGTTCCGGACCGTACTCACGGGTGCCCTATGAGCTCACGGCTGCAGGCAGTTGGGAGGATCTGACGCTCTTCCTGAAGGGCCTGGAGACTCAGGTGACGGGCCTCCGGGTGGAGGGCGTCGAACTGACCGGCGATCGCGCCGGATCGGGCAATACGCTGAAGATCGTCGGCTCACTGTACCGGGTGGAAACACCATTGCCGGACCTTGCAGAGGGGGAGGCGGCTACTGCCCGGAATTGACCGGGAAGATGCATCCGGATAGAATGAACAACGGGTCAGTTTCAGACATGCGCATGCTCCACGGGGGTAGCTGAGCGGCTCAGAGCGAACCATTCACCCCGCCTGGGCTGGGTCATGCCGGCACAGGAATGTGGAGCGTTTCCTGGTGTGCCGCTCGCAGCAGCGGCCCTTTTTTTGTCACCACCTGATGATGGAGGTATCGGCAGCCTTGGAGTGGATCAAGGAGTGGATCCATCACTTCCCAGCTCTGCGCGCGTGGCTTACCGCCGGCGCCGTGACAGTAGCCACCACGCTTGTTCTTTACGTTTTCAAGAAGTTCGTTGTGAACAAACTCCGGGCTTTGGCCCAGCGCACGAATGCGCAGATTGATGATGTAATCGCGGACCTGCTGGACCGAACCCGTTTTTGGTTCTATCTGGCTGTGTCGCTGTATTTCGGAGCGCACGTGGCAGCACTGCCTTCCCAGGTGATGGGCCCGCTCCGGGCTGCCGTCATCATTCTCATGTTTCTGCAGGTGGGGATCTGGAGTAACGGCCTCCTCAGCTTCTGGCTGGACCGCTACCGCGAACGCATGATCAGTCAAGATCCGGCGTGGGCCACCACCGTCACCGCCATCGGCTTTGTCTCTCGCCTGGCTGTGTGGATTGTGGTGGTCCTGCTGGCCCTGCAGAACCTCGGCTTTAAGGTCGACACGCTGCTGGCCGGCCTGGGCGTCGGCGGCATTGCGGTGGCTCTTGCGGTGCAGAACATCCTGGGCGATCTGTTTGCTTCTCTCTCCATCGTTCTCGACAAGCCGTTCCTGATCGGCGACTTCATTACGCTGGACCAGCTCTCAGGCACCGTGGAATACGTGGGGCTGAAGACGACGCGGATTCGGAGTCTTACCGGGGAACAGTTGGTGATCAGCAACAGCGACCTGCTCAAGAGCCGGATTCGGAATTACAAGCGGATGCAGGAGCGCCGGGTCGTTTTTCTGCTGAACGTGGAGTACGACACGCCGCAAGAGAAGTTAGTGAAAATCCCGGAGATCATCCGGGAAGTCGTTGAGGCGGAGGAGCAGGCCCGTTTCGAGAGGGCCCATTTCAAGGAGTTCGGTGCCTATTCCCTCGTTTTTGAGGTTGTCTATTGGGTGACCAATCCGAATTACATGACCTACATGGATATCCAGCAGCGGGTCAACCTGGGCATCATGCGGCGGTTCCAGGAAGAATCGATCCACTTCGCCCTGCCCCTTCAGCGGTTCGACCTGCGCACCGACAGCCGCACGGATCGGCCGCTGCCTCTTGCGGAAAAGGAGTGACCCCGAGCTTCTACTTGCCTCCCCTTCCGGATTTCCGGGAAGTGGGAGGCGATTTCGTCTCGGTCTGGCCGATCCCGATGGGGGAGGGTATTACTGTTGCGGGTGCCACTGTATAATAGGTGCCAGTTATGTCCTACGTAATAATGAGGTGATGGAATGGCACTGGAGGTAAGAGGAGTCTACAAGTCCTTCGGGCCTGTCAGGGCGGTGCAGGACGTCTCCTTCACCGTTCCGAGGGGGCGAGTGTGCGGTCTTCTGGGTTCCAATGGCGCTGGCAAGACGACGACGATGCGGATGATCATGCGGATCTTCTTGCCCGACCAGGGCGAGATCCGGTGGAACGGCGCACCGGTTACCGACGAAGTGCGGCGGGGGTTCGGATACCTGCCCGAGGAGCGGGGACTGTACCCCAAAATGCAGGTTCGGGAACAGCTGATTTACCTGACCCGGCTCAAGGGACTTTCCTACCGGGACGCGGCAAAGCAGGTGGACCTGTGGATCGAGCGGTTGAACCTGGGGGAGTATGCCCATCGCAAGGTGGAACAACTCTCCAAGGGTAACCAGCAAAAGGTTCAGTTCGCAGCCGCAGTAGCCAGCCGGCCAGCCCTCTGCATCCTGGATGAACCTTTCACCGGCCTTGACCCCGTCAACACCCTTATTATGGAGGAGGCGTTCCAAACGCTGCGGTCAGAAGGGACGACAATCCTCTTCTCCTCCCACAACATGGACCAGGTGGAAGCCCTGTGTGACGACGTGGTACTCCTTCACCGCTCCCGGCTGGTGCTGGCCGGTTCGCTGCGGGAGGTGAAGCGGGCTGCCCGGCGACAGACGGTAAAGATCCGGGTGGAATCGGGCGACTACACCTTCCTCCGGCAGATTCCGGGGATCTCCGCCCGCAAGGGGGCCTCGGGGGACATGGAGGTGTCCATCCCTGCCGGATTGGATCCCAACCTGATCCTGCGGGCGGCCATGGAGCACTCCACTGTGGTGGAATACTCGTTGGGCGAACCCTCGCTCAGGGAGATTTACCTGGAGAAGGTAGGTGGCGCCGATGCGTAATCTTTGGCTGGTGACCAGGCGGGAGTATCTGAGCCGTCTGAAATCAGGAGCATACATTTCCAGCACGATCATCCTGATGCTGGTCTTTTTCGGCACCACCTTCCTGCCCGCACTGTTTGAGTCCTCTTCCCGGTCTCAGCCCCTGGACGTGACGGTTCTGGACAAAACTGGCCAGGTCTTTGCTCTTCTTCAGGGACAGGTGCAGCAAGACACCGTAACGACGCAGGCGGAACGTGAGGTGCGGCTTACCAGGTCGCAGGAGGACGAATCGGTCCTGATCGATCGGGCCCGGAATGGGGAGTTTGCCCTGCTCATCATCGGGGGGAGTTTCCGGCGGCGCTGAAGGCCCGGTACCTCGCCTCCAAGCTCAGCCAACTGCAGGACAGCGGCCTGGTGTTGGCCCCGCTGGAAACCGTGGTGCGCTTGGCCCGCTTGCAGGAAAGGGGTCTGTCTCCTGAAGTGGCCGTGGAGATCATGAAGCCCCTGGAGATCGAGGCGGTGCAAATTACCGCGGGAGAAAACCAGCGGACTGCGGAGCAGTTTGCCGGCACGCTCTTTCTGGCCATCGGTGCGATCATGTCCGTTTACGTCATCACCGTGATGAACAGCCAGTTTGTGTTCCAGGGCGTGCTGGAGGAGAAGGTCTCCCGGGTGGTGGAAGTGATGGCGGGAGCGGTCCGGCCGTGGGAAATGATGGCGGGCAAGATTCTAGGTCTGGGAGGCCTGGGGCTTACCCAGTACGTTTTAATGATAGCCGCGTGGCTGGCAGGCAATGTGTTGTCCCGGCGGATCGTAGAAGTACCTACCCAATCGGTCAGCCTCCGAATCGCGGCTCTGATCATCGTCTTCACCCTGCTGAGCTATGTGCTCAACGCCACCCTGATGGCGGCCCTGGGAGCCACCGTCAGCCGGATGGAGGACGGGCAGACGGTCATCGCTCCCGTGATGATGCTTATGGTTGTGCCGATGTTCATGCTTACCCCGGTGATGAGCGACCCCAACGGCACGGCGGCTGTGGTCCTCTCCTTCATCCCGTTCTTCACACCGATCATCATGCTGCTCCGGGTGATTGTGGGCGACGTTCCGGCCTGGCAGGTGGGGCTGTCCATCGGCCTCTTGGTGGTTACCACTGCCCTGGCGACCTGGATGAGCGGCAGGGTCTACCGGGCGGCGCTGCTTACTTTCGGCACTCGGCCGACCATCAAGCAGCTTTGGCAGTATCTCAGGACGGGGTAGGGTAATACAAGGGGCTGTCCCAAGGCAGATCACGCTGCTGGGACAGCCCTGTTCTTTTTTTTGAACGGCCGCTCCGGTCAGCCGGCAGGAAAAGAAGTTGAGCCTGCTGATATATACGCGCGCGAGTAGGTATATTTGCACATACCCACTATGATCTGGGCCAGGCTTCGTCAGCATTATTCATGATCGAACAAGTCATGGGTACGAAGGAAATGACGGATGCACCTGCGAAACTAGAACAACATCATACCTGCTATATTCATTATGTGTCCAGTCAGTGCTGAGCGCCTGCGGGCAGGCCACGGCGGTGGCACTTCACGAAAGGAGACAGGCTTCATGAACCTCTTGTGGACCGATCGGCTCCGGCGCCGCTACGAAGAGGCGAAACGGGCGGCAAGGACGCTTGTCGCCGATGTCGCTCCCGTGGATCCCCATCATGCCTGGCAACTGGAAAAGCTGCAGCGGCGGGTCGCGGAGCTGGAGCGCTGGATCTTTCCGGAGTCGGTACCGGTGGGGCCCTTCCGTTTCCGAAGCGGATTTCTGGCGAACGGCCAGGACCCGGCCCTCGACGACAGTGACTGGCCGCTCATCGCCGAGGGCCACCGCTGGGGGCACCCGGGGGAAGAAGCATGGTTTCGGACCCGCGTCGTTGTACCGGAAGCCTGGCGTGGCCGACCGCTCAGTCTGCTGCTCAGTTTCGGCCGTACGGAGCATGGTGTCACGGGCGGTGCGGAGGCCCTTTTGTACGTGAACGGCCGGCCCCTGCAGGGGCTGGACCGGTATCACGTGGAGGTGCCTCTGCCCCGGGAACTGGCGGCGGCCTCCGAATTACACCTGGCGGTTCATGCCTTCTCGGGCATGCGCCAGGGCGACCACCGAATCGGTCCCTTGCGGCTGGCCCTCAAGTCCCTGGCGGCAGAGGCCCTGTACTGGGACATGTGTACCACACTGGAAGCGGCAGCCATCCTGCCGCCGGGAGATCCCCGGCGGGTCGCCATGCTGGAAGCCCTTAACCGGGCCGCCCTCCTTCTGGACTGGCGGCAGCCCGGATCGCAGGCCTTTTACGACTCGGTTATGGCGGCCCAGGCCGAACTGGCAGCGGGCCTTGCGCCGCTGCGCGGCGAACCTGGCCGCCCGCGGGTGGTGGCGGTGGGACACTCCCACATAGACGTCGCATGGCTCTGGCCGCTGCGCGTCACCCGGCAGAAGGCGGCGCGCACCTTCTCGACCGTACTGCACCTGATGGAACAGTATCCCGAGTTTCGGTTCGTGCAGAGCCAGCCGCAGCTATACCAGTTCATCAAGGAAGACCAGCCTGAGCTGTACGAACGGATCCGACAGCGGGTGGCCGAGGGCCGGTGGGAGCCCACCGGAGCGATGTGGGTGGAGGCCGACTGCAACATCCCGAGCGGTGAGAGCCTGGTCAGGCAGATCCTGTTCGGCACCCGATTCTTCCGGGAAGAGTTTGGGGTGGATAACCACGTATTGTGGCTGCCGGATGTCTTTGGGTACAGTTGGGCTTTGCCTCAGATCATAGCCGGTGCCGGGCTCCGCGCCTTCATGACCACGAAGATCTCCTGGAACCAGTTCAACCGATTCCCGTACGACACGTTCCGCTGGCGCGGGCTGGATGGTACCGAGGTGCTTACCCACTTCATCACGACGCCGACCGAGGGCGGCTCCGAGTCCTATACCTATAACGGGGAGATTACGGCCGAGTCGGTTCAGGGTCTTTGGCAAAACTATGCCCAGAAAGCGCAGAACCGGGAGCTGCTCCTGGCATACGGGTATGGCGACGGAGGCGGCGGCCCCACCCGGGAGATGTTGGAGACGGCCCGGCGGCTGGCCGATATGCCGGGCGTGCCCCGGGTGGAAACGGGCAGCGTGGAGGAGTACTTCCGCAGCCTCACCGAGCGGCTGAAGGACCGTGCCGACCTGCCGGTTTGGGACGGCGAACTGTACCTCGAACTGCACCGGGGCACCTATACCTCCCAGGCAGAGGTGAAGAAGAACAACCGGCGTGCCGAAATTCTTTACCACAACGCGGAACTCTTTGCCGCTGCTGCCTGGGTAGTGACGCCGCGCTACAGCTACCCCCAGGCTGAACTTCGCCGTGGGTGGGAGACGCTTTTGCGCAACCAGTTCCACGACATCCTGCCCGGCTCGTCCATTCCTGAGGTCTACCAGGACAGCCGGCGCGAGTTCCAGGAGGTCTTTGCCCTGGGTGAGCGTGTGCTCGACGACTCGCTGCAGGCACTGACCGAAGCGATGGATAGGCCCGAACCCATGCTGGTCGTCTTCAACGGGCTCTCCTGGGAGCGGAGCGAGCCCGTGGCGGTGCCGTGGCAGCCCGAGTTTGAGCGCCTGCGCCCCGTGGGGCCCGACGGGCAGCCGCTTCCGGTCCAGGTAGTGGAAGAGGACGGCGAACGCCGGCTGTGGGTGTACTGCCCAAACGTGCCGCCGTGCGGCTGGGCGGCGTATCCGCTCCGACCCGTAGGCGGAGAAGCATCTGATCATGGCCTGCCGCCGGTGATGGTGACACCTGAGCGGCTGGAGAATGCCTTCTTTGTGGTGGAACGAAACGCCTCCGGCCAGATCCGGCGGATCTTCGACAAGATCGCGGGGCGGGAGGTCCTTCCGGCGGGCACCTGCGCAAACCGGCTTCAGGTCTTCGAGGACAAGCCCCTGGAGTGGGACGCGTGGGACATCGACATCTTCTACCAGGAGAAGGGCTGGGAGGTTACTGACCTGCAGGAGGCGGTAGTGGAAGAAGCTGGGCCCGAACGGGGCGTACTGCGGCTCTGCTGGCGTTACCAACGCTCTACCATTACGCAGCGGCTGACCATCCACCGGCGCATCCCTCGCCTCGACTTTGTCACCCAGGTGGACTGGCAGGAGCGGCAGAGCCTGCTGAAGGTCGCCTTCCCGGTGGATGAGCGGTCTACCCGGGCGACTTACGAGATCCAGTTCGGCAACGTGGATCGGCCCACTCACTGGAATACTCCCTGGGACTGGGCTCAATTTGAAACCTGCGCCCACACGTGGGTGGACCTGTCCGAGGGCGGCTACGGCGTGAGCCTGCTCAATGATTGCAAGTACGGCCATGATGTGCGGGACGGCACCCTGCGGCTCACCCTGCTGAAGTCGGCCATTTTCCCGGACCCCACTGCCGACCTGGGCGAGCACAGGTTCACCTACAGCCTTTATCCTCATGCCGGAGACTGGTACGAGGGCGGCACAGTTCCCGCGGCGCATGCTCTGAACAACCCCCTGATGCCGAGGGTGGTGGGCCCCGGCGCAGGCCGGCTGCCCCTGCGGTACAGCCTGGTCCGGACGAACGCCGGCCACGTGGTCGTCGACACGGTCAAGCAGGCCGAAGACGGCGACGGACTGATTGTGCGTACGTACGAGTTTGGCCGCCGCCGCGGGCCGGTCGTGCTGGAGTTTGGGTTTGGCGTGGCGGGCGCCCGGACCTGCAATCTTGTAGAGGCCGACCAGGGACCGGCGGCCGTAACCGCCAACCGACTGGAGTTTGCAACCAGGCCCTTTGCGATCCACACCTTCCGGGTGCGGCCAGCGACATGACCGTGTAACGCGGCCGCGGATTGCTTGCTGAAAGGCGCGCACAAAAAAAGAGCCGGATCCGGCTCCTTCGGGTTGCGCACAAACGCTCTTCCCGGCTACTTGCGATCGGGAGCCTGGGCCGTTCCCGCGGAGGCGGCTTCATCCTGAAGCCGCCTCCGCGGGCGGCTGGCAGGTGCGGCCATGAAGCAGCTTTACCGGGACCACCTCCAGCCGGAGGCTGCTTGGATCGCCCTGGATCCGCTGGATGGCAAGCTGTACGGCCCGCTTCCCGATCTCTTCGGCCTGCTGCGCCACATGGGTAAACGGGATGCCCTCCACCGAGGCCGGGTCGGGCTGGTCAAAGCAGACAATGCTGAGGTCGTCTGGCACGGACCGCCCGAGGTCACGGGCCGCCTGGAAAGCGGCTTCGCCGTTACCGCTGTTTACTGCCAGCAGGGCAGTTACCTCCGGATGGGCGGCCAGGAAGGTACGGATCCGGACGCGGTCCTGCGCCAGATCGTTCTTCAGGTCGGTGAGCCACAAGTCAGGTTCCCTCCGGACGCCCGCTTCTGCCAGCCCCATCAGGAACCCAAGCTGCCGGTCCCGGATGCTGGAAGCCCAGTCGCCCGGCGGGCTGACGACAGCCACGTGACGGTGACCCGCCTGGGCCACGTAGTGGGCGGCCAGGCGCGCTCCCTCCCGGTTGTCAGACACGACCGCGGGAAGGGCAACTCCTTCCAGGCACCGATCCACCAGCACCGTTGGGAATCCTTCCAGACTGAGTTGCAGAAGGGCAGGATTGTAGTGGGCGCCGTCCACCGGCCACACGATCAGGGCGGCGGCGCCGGCTTCCCGCAAGTCACGCACGGCCGCCGCTTCCACCTCCTGGGAGCCGCTGCTCTGCCGGAGGACCAGGGTCAGGCCCTGCCGGTTCGCCTCGGCCTCTGCACCGCGCAGGAGATTCAGTTCATGTTGCATGCGGAGGAATGGCAGAACCACGCCGAGCATCATGTGCCCGCCAAATGCCCGCGTGGCTCGGTCGGCCACAAAGCTGCCCTTTCCGGGAATGCGGTAGATCAGCCCTTCCTGGGCGAGCAGGAACAGGGCGTGCTTGCTGGTGATGCGACTGACACCAAATTGGTGGGCCAGTTCCGCCTCAGACGGAACGCGGTCGCCGGGGCGAAGACGTCCCTGACGAATCTGTTCCTCCAAATATGCCTTGATCTGCGCGTACAGGGGGGTGTCGCCGCGACGGTGTCTCATGCCGCATGCTCCTTGTTCTCCGGTTACATATGCCGAGCGCATCAGACATAACCTGATATATCCATCATACCAATTCAGGACAGCGCACATCAAGAGTCAGCCCGTTCTCTGCGACCGTTCCGAAGGGCGCCCCACTCACGATGAGACCGTCCGGTGGCCAGTGAACGTAATATGGGGGTAAACGGCCGAAAGGAGCATGGATGTGTTTCATAAGGCGCCATACCCCTACCCCTGGAACATGCCACCGCAGTATGGGTGGCCTGGCGGTCCCTGGACTCCTCCGCACCACGAGCCTGCGATCAGGGATCATGGACCCCGGCCTTACGTGGTGAACATCGCGAGGGTGACCAGACAAAACCGCAATTTCCGCACTGCGCTGTGGACCGGTCAGCACCTGCAGGTTACGCTGATGAGCATTCCTGTCGGCGGGGACATAGGCCTGGAGACCCACCCGTCAACCGATCAGTTCATCCGCATCGAGGAAGGCCAGGGGCTTGTCCAGATGGGTCCCAGCCGTGATCAGGTGGAGTTTGAACAGATGGCAGGCCCGGGCTTCGCCGTCATGATCCCCGCCGGGATGTGGCACAACATCACCAACGTGGGCAACAGGCCGCTGAAGGTCTACTCGATTTACGCCCCGCCTGAGCACCCGCATGGAACCGTCCACCCGACAAAGCCTGATGCTGACTGAACCCAGCGATTCAGTCATCGGACCGCGAGAACAGGAGTACCTTTCCGGGAGGGAGGTACTCCTGTTTCGCGCGGGGCTGGGCACCAGGGCTGGCGAATAGGAACGGCCCGTGCGGGAGCCGATCGGGTACCTCTCCGACATGTGAACGGGGTGGGGTGACGGTTGTTCAAACGGGCTGCCCGCCTGGCCGCGGGCCTGCTGAGCGCGACCCTTTTCGGTCTCTCTTCGATTCCGGCGGCGACGGCCGCAGATCCCTTCATCGACATTGCAGACAGTTACGCCCGCGAAGCGATTATCGCCCTTCACGCCCAGGGCCTGGTTCACGGAGTCGGCGGCGGGCGGTTTGCGCCCCGGGCGCCGATGACCCGCGAGCAGTTTGCGGCGCTACTGGTGCGGGCCATGGGACTTGACGAGGAGCCCGGCCCCAGCCGGTTTGCTGACAACGCCGATCCCTCCGCGTGGTATTACGGGATCGTCAACGCCGCCGCGGCCCACGGCCTTATGATCGGACTCAGCGACAACACCTTCGGAGTGGGGCGGACCATCACCCGGGAGCAGGCGGTAGTCACTATCATCCGTCTGGTCGGCCTGGAGGAGTATGTGGATCCCGAAGCCATGCCCGCCTTTGCAGACGCTTACCAGATCTCCCCCTGGGCCAGGGGCTATGTGGCCCTGGCGCAGGATACGGGCCTCGTGCTCGGCATGGGCGATAGCACCTTCGCAGGCAGCCTGGAACTGACCCGTGAGATGGCCGTCCAGATGCTTTACCGGGCGCTCATTCGCTTGGGCGAGTTGTCCGAGTCTGAGGAGGAAATCTGGCTGCGGGCTGTGGAGGTGCTGGACGCGCTGGAGCAGGCCGACCCGGTAAGGCTGGCCGACCTGGTGCACCCCGAAAAAGGCGTGCGCTTCTCTCCCTATGCGTATATAGACGTGACTTGGGACCTGGTCTTTTGGCCGGAAGAATTACGGGAACTGGATCCCGACCTGGTTTTTGAATGGGGGTTCTACGAGGGCAGCGGAAATCCGATCCAGATGACCTTTTCGAAGTATCTGAGAAGCGACTTTGTGTACGGCAGGGACTACAAGAACGCCCCTGATGTGTCTTTCGACTGGGTCCTGGTCCGAGGCAACGTACCGAACAACATCTGGGAGGTCTACCCGGACGCGCACGTTGTCGAGTTTCACTTCCCGGGGTCGCCACAGTGGAATTGGATGGACTACTCCAGCCTCCGGCTGGTGTTTGAAGAAGCGGAGGGAGAGTGGTACCTGGTCGGGGTCATCAGCGACCGGTGGACGATTTAGGCGGTATCCCAGTGAAGAGGGTCTGAACGACGGAACCGGGCGAGCCTCCCTCGAGGGGCCCGCCCGGTTTTCGCACGAATTCGTTTCCACCCTACTCATACCGGAGCGCATCCACCACGTCCAGTCGTGCAGCCCAGCGGGCCGGCAGCAGCCCCGCCAGGGGTGCCAGGAGCAGCGCCACCGCTGCGGCCATGCCCAGCGAGGCCCAGTCGACCACCCACTCGGTGGATGCCCCGTTGATGTAGTGGCTGGTTGCCACCATCACCCACTGGAGTGCGAGCCCGGCCAGGGCGCCGATCAGGCCGCCCACGAGGCCCATGCTCAGGGCCTCGCCCAGCACCACTCGCAGCACCTCGCCGCGCCGGGTGCCCACCGCCCGCAGCACGCCGAATTCCCGCTTCCGCTCCAAAATCGCGGCAAAGAGCGTGTTGGCAATGGCCAGGCCCGAGACCAGGACGGCCACCCAGATCAAGGCCTCGGTCAGCCCGTAGAAGCTGTCGTACCTGAGCTTCAATTCCTCCCAGAACTCACGGTTCAGCCGGATCGTGAGGGGCATGGTCTCGCCCCACCGGTCCAGAATGCGCTGCTTTACCTCCTCGGGCGAGTAGCCTGGCTCCACCAGCACTGCCACGTTGGAACTGGTGCTGTCATTCCAGTACCGCAGGTAGTCCTGCCGGTCGATGTTGATGGTGCCGCCGTAAGGGGTGATGTCGGTCATGATGCCCGCCACCGTGAGCGTCAGGGTACCGCCGGGGGTAGGAAGCTCCACCGTGTCGCCCAGGCCCACTCCCAGGCGGGCGGCGATGGCCGGGGAAATGATCGTATGGCCTCCCTGCTCCATCAGGTCGGCAGCCTCGGGCCAGCTCCCCTCTTCCAGCGGCGTCTCGGAGTACTGCCTGAGCAGACGGTAATCGAAGACCTGCATGAAGGCCTGCTCGCCGTCGGCCAGCATCACCCGCATCATTTTCTGTGGGCTCACCAGCCGGACGCCCTCCACCTCGGCCAGCTGCTGCACGAAGGCGTCATCCATCTCCACCAGGGCGCCGATGCCTGTATACGAACTGGAGACGTTCATGTCCCAGCCGATGTTCTTCTCAAACCACCGGTTGAAGGCCGCCATCTGGCTGGCCTTCACGCCGCCCATGGCAACCATGTAGGTCAGGGCGACCATGAGCGCACTGATGGTGGCCGCGGTGCGCCGGGGCGTGCGGATCAGGTTATCGGCGGCCAGGCGGCCCGCGATGCCCAGCACCGCCGAAAGCAGCGGCCGCAGCACCGCCCGGGTCAGCAGGTCCAAGAGCAGCGGAAGCAAAAGGACCATGCCGAGCAGCATCACCACCAGCATCAGCCCCCAGAGCCGGAGGACAAGGGGCGAGACCATCTCGCCCCGCGGCCAGGTGACCCAGAGGGTCAGCACGCCCACGAGCATCAGCGTGAGGCCTCCGGCCGCACGGCGCCAGTTCGGGCGGAAGCGATCGATTCCGGGGGTCTCCGCCGGGCGCATCGCCTCCACCGGGCTGATCATGACCGTCTCTCGCGCGGGGCCGAAGGCTGCGACCAGGGCGGCTCCGACGCCCACGGCCAGCGCGGCGACAAAGGTGGTGAGGTTCATGGTGACGGCGGCTGACTGCACGCCATAGGCGGTGAGGAACTCGTTGGTCATCTGTTCGGCCATGAACCGGGCCATGCCGAAACCGCTCACGAGGCCCAGCAGGGCGCCCAGAAGGCCGAGGAGAGTCGCTTCCGTCAGCACCACGGCCATGACCTCGCCCCGCTTCATGCCCAGGGCGCGCAGGATCGCCAGTTCACGCCGCCGCTCGGCCACGCTCATCGAGACGTTGGTGTAGATGATGAACGTACCGGCAAACAGCGAGATGGAGCCCGCCATGGTGAGCAGGAAAATGACAGAGTCGAGCAGCTTCTGCATGTCGCGGGAGCGCTCCGCGGGGGTGGTCACCCGCACCTGCGGATCCAGGGCTGCGGCCAGCTGTTCTCGCAGGGCGCGTACCGATTCGCCCGGAGCGGCGATCACGTCGATCACGTCAAGCTTGCCGTCCTTGCCGAACGCTGCTTGAGCGGCCTCCAATGTGAGCACTCCGAAGGGGCCCAGCGCGCCGCGCACGGTGCCCTGCGCATCGAAGATGCCCACGACCTTAAATTCCTTCAGTCCCTGGGTGGTGAGGAGGCGGAAGCCATCGCCTTCGGCAAGGCCAAGGCCTTCGGCCAGGTCCGTGGTGATCGCGGCCTCGCCGTCCGCGGCTGGCAGCCGTCCGGTGATGAGACGGTAGTCCCGCACCTTCTGATCCAGCACCACATCGATGCCGTAAAACGTCGCCCCCGCCTGTCGGTCGCCGGCAAAGACCGGCGCACTGGAGGAAATCACCGGGGCTGCCACGTCCACCCCGTCAGTCGCCTGAACCGCGGCCAAGAGCCGCTCGTCAAAGCCGAAGCCCGTGGTGGCAGAGATCTGCAGGTCTGCCCGCCCGGCCGCTGCGGTGAGCAGGTTTTCGTAGCTGCTCACGATCGAGCGGTTGAGCAGGAGCACGGCCACCACCATGGTGACGCCCAGCGCGATGCCCGCCAGGGTCATGAAGGACCGGCCCTTTCGGCCCCACAAGTAGTGACGGGCCATCCCCACGTACTGGGCCAGCGCGCGGAATGCGGTGCGCATCAGGCTCCCTCCCCCGTGGGCTGGTCGTCGATCACCCTGCCATCCTGCATCCGGATGAGCCGGTCGCCGTAGGCCGCCGCCTTGGGGTCATGGGTCACCATAACGATGGTCTGGCCCCGCTCTTCCTGCATCCGCTTGAGCAGGAGCAGCACCTCCTCGCCCGACTGCGAATCCAGGTTGCCGGTGGGTTCGTCCGCGAAGAGGAGGGGAGGGTTGGTGACCAGGGCCCGGGCCAGGGCCACCCGCTGCATCTGGCCGCCGGACAGCTCCTCGGGCTTGTGGGTTTCCCTGTCGCTCAGGCCGACCATCGCCAGAGCCTCCCGGGCCCTGGCCTCAGCCACGCTGCGCTTCACCCTGGCCAGGAGCAGCGGCAGGGCCACGTTCTCCAGTGCCGACAGGGTCGGCAGCAGGTTAAAGAACTGAAACACAAAACCTACCTGCTCCCGGCGGAGTAGGGTTAGCTCGTCGTCCGTAAGTTGAGAAAGGTCGCGGCCCAGAAGATGCACCTTCCCGGAGGTGGGCTGCAGGAGGCCGCTCATCAAGTGGAGCAGGGTCGACTTGCCGGATCCGGACTTGCCCATCACGGCCACAAACTCGCCGGAGGAGACGCTGAGGCTCACCCCGTCCACCGCTCGCACCGTGGAATTGCCGCGCCGGAACTCCTTGACAACCTGGTCCAGTCGGATCATCTCTTTCTTCACGTTTCCATGCCTCCCCGTGCCCGCAGGCGGGCCTCACACTTTTCCAGCCACTTGAGGTCTGCTTCCACGTGAAGCAGCGCCGCGTCCAGCATCATTTCCCGCCGGAGCCGGTCCGGGTCCTGCCGCTGCTCCCGGGCCAGCCGGATCTTGGCGCGGGTCAGTTCCGCCATCTGAAGGTGGTAAACCCGGCGCTGTGATTCCAGAAACTCCAGCGCCCGGGTCAGGTCCTTCTCCACCAGCAGGCCGAGCCGGACGTACATCTCGTTGCGCACGGGACGGGCTTTCAGCGGCGGGGTTGCCAGCCAGTTCTCCAGTTCGGCCAGTCCGGCTTCCGTGATGCGGTAGATCTTGCGCTCCGCATCCGACCCTTCCGCTTCAGCCAGTTCTACCAGGCCTTCTTTCAGCATCCGTTCCAGGGTCGAATAGATCTGCCCTGCGTTCAGCTCCCAGAAGCCGCCCGTCAGGTTGTCAAACCGGGTCTTCAGTTCATAGCCGTGGCAGGGCCGCTCGGCCAGGATGCCGAGGATTCCATGTTTGACCGCCAGGCTGGTTCCCCCCTTTCATCGCCCTACAGTACGAGTATAGTATACGAGTATATATCCGGTAAACAGGGCTCCCCTGGCCAGCGCGCTCGAAGTCTTGCGAGCTATTGAGAGGTGACAGCACCCAGCCGAAGACAAGGAAACCGTGGACCGGTACATCTTACCGGCCCACGGTTTTATCTTACGGCTCCCTCAGGATCAGTCCGCCAGATTCCGCACCAAGGCCAAGGACTCGGCGATGGCAGCCTCGCCTCCGGCGTGGACCTGCAAGGTCAGCCGGAGGTGGGGCTCTTCTGTCTTCAGGATCACCCCGGTCCGCCCGGGAATTTTGAAGCTGTCCGGGTCCGGATTCTTCCCGGCTCGGGGCGGGCGGCTGAAGGTGGCATGGATCAGCACCTGGTCCCGGCGCCTCCGCAGCCGGTTCCAGGCCAGGGCCAGCGGAAAATCCCGCGGCTCCAACAGGCAGAGCAGGCGGATGTCCTTCAGCGGCGGCCGGGGCTCTGCCACTGTGATTTCAAAGGCAGAGCGGCCGTACCAGCGGATGGTGGGCTTCTTCCCCACGGTGTCCACCGCCTCCCGGATGGCGCCGATCAACTGGATGGCCCGCCTCCGGTTCATAAGCGTTCCCACGAAGTACCAGACGAGGAAGAAGACCGCCACCGCGAGGGCGATCATCTGACCGTTCTCCACGCTTTTCCCTCCGGGCCGTCAGTGCAGGTGCGGGGCATGCTCGATGACCTCATGCTCTTCAAGCTGCCGGTGCTTCCAGCCTTGAAGCTCCGGCAGCGCGTAGGGAAGCAGCCTCAGCCCGATGGCGGAATTCATCAGCGGAATGCCGATCAGCTCGCCGAAGAGGACCAGGTTCATCACGTCGCTGTACTTGGCCCGCTCGTGCAGCAGCTCGTGGTACCACTCAAACAGGAAAAAGCCCCACAAGAACTGCCTGAGCTTCTGTCGCCAGGTCTTCGGCCGGCTGTGCAGTTCCCTGCGCCGGACCCATGGCTCGTGCCCGTGGCTGTGGCCGTGGTGATGCGCTCCCACCGGTCTCACCCCCGCCTTGTCTTCCATGCTTACGCGGAAGACGGCGCCTTAGCACGCCGGCAGCCCTGCTTATAAGAGCCGGTGAAGCAGTGTTTTCTTTCCCAAAGTGGAATGCGGGGCGCCGGGGGTGCGTAAGAGACTGCCAGACCACGGGAAAGGGGGGGATGCCCGGGATCTACGGTGAAGGGGCTGGCCGCGCCGTGTCATTTCGGTCACAGAAAGGAGGCACAGCGGGATGAACTCGCCAGCCTTGTTCGTGCTGATCGCCCTGGTCGCCTACGGCATCGCCTACTTCGGTTACGGCAGGTGGTTCGATCGCACGGTCTGGAAACCCGACCCCAAACGGACAACGCCGGCCCACATGTACACCGACGGGGTCGAGTACTTCCCCGTCAGCAAGTACGTCCTGTGGGGCTACCAGTTCAAGAGCATCGCCGCCCTCGGTCCGGTCCTCGGCCCTTACATCGCCATCAACTACGGCTGGGCGCCGGCCCTGGCCTGGATCATCCTGGGGAATTTCTTCATCGGCTGGCTGCAGGACTATGGGGCCATCATGCTCTCGGTCCGGAACCAGGGACGCTCCTTTGGGCCGATTACGTATGAGTTCACCGGCAACGCCGGCCGGAACACCCTCCTCGGCTTCATCTTGTTCTATCTGCTCATCATCTCCGCGACTTTCATCTACTTCATCGCTCTGTTCTGGCACATCTTCCCGTCCACCTTTGCCGCCACGGCCGGCATCCTCCTGGTGGGCGTGCTGGCGGGGCAGATGCTCTACAGGCTGCGGATCAACGTGCTGACCACCACGTTGGTGGCCCTCGGCCTCATGGCCCTGGTAATCTGGGCCGCGGCCACCTTCCCGGCCCTGCAGACTCCGGCCGGCGCGTGGCCGCCTGACCCGGCCGGCGGCGTCCAGGCGGGCGGCATCGCAGGCGAGTGGTCGCTGCTCGTCTGGAGCGTGGTGGTCTGCGTCATCCTCTACCTGGCTTCCGTCCTACCGCTTCCGACCTTCATCCAGCCCGTCAACTACGTCTCCTTCTTCCCGACCTTCCTGGCGGTGATCCTGATCCTGGTGGGCGCCCTGGTCTCGGGGTTCACCGGGGTCAGGCTCGAGCAGCCTGCCTGGATCGGCTTCAATCCCACCGGCAACAACCCCATGTGGCCGCTGATGTTCGTGGCCATCGCCTGCGGCTCCATCTCCGGCTGGCACAGCCTGGTCTCCAGTTCCAGCACCTCCAAGCAGCTTGACGTGGAGACCGACGCCCTCCCGGTGGGCGCGGGTGCGATGCTGTCGGAGGGACTCCTGGCCCTGGCCTCCCTGGCGGCCTACATGATCATCCCCAAGGATCAGCTTACCGGCTCGGTGGGCGCCTGGGTGGCAGGTGCCATCAAGTTCACCCAGCCCTTCTTGGGTGCCGCTGCCACCGACTTTCTCAAGGCCTATTTCGGCGTGGTGCTGATCCTTTATGCCCTCACGGTCCAGACCCTGGTCACCCGCTTCTGGCGGCTGGTCTCCGCGGAGGTCTTCCGGGGACCCCTGGCCATCCTCGGCCAGAAGCACGTGGCCACCTTCGTGGGCCTGGTGATTCCGCTGGCCTTTGCCGCCACTGGCTCCTGGAACAACCTGTGGCTCTACTTCGGCGGCTCCAACCAACTCCTGGCGGGGCTGGCGCTCATGCTCATCACCATCCACTTGGCCCGGACCAAGGCACCGACCATCTACACTCTCCTGCCCGCCACCTTCATGATCATCACCACCATCTCCGCCATCGCCTGGCAGGCGGTTCGGGTCTACTTGCCGGCCTTCCTGGGGACCACTCCGACCCTGGTGCAGTACCCATTCAACCAGTACTCGGGTTTTGCCCGGGCCATGGACGGCATCTTCGTCCTGGTGGGTGCGGCGCTGTTCATCCTTGGCCTGACCATGGCGTATCGTACCTACGCCGCCTATGCCGCCGCGCGGCGGGCGCCCGTGCCGACCGGCGACGACTAGCCCCTCACGCGGGCCGGGGCATCCCCGTCCTCCGGGGATGCCCCGCTACAGCCCGTATACAGGCGGCGTCAATGACGCCCATCGGCGAGGTGAAGCGAGCTTTGGGTGGGAAGAACGAGCCCAAAAAGGGCGGGTTCCTCAGCGCCCTCAAGGGCGTGCTGTACGGCATGGCCAGCCACGGCAACGTCACCGCGGCCCTGCGGACCCGGATGCACATGGAGCACCTCTTTATGTTCATCACCCTGGGCGACATGCTGGGGATTCCCGTGCTGCCGCCTTACTACTCCCTCCGAATCTTGCCGTACGCGGTGCCCAACATCGAGTCGTGGAAGCAGCGGGTCTTCCGGGAGCGGGACTTTACCGATGCGATCTATTGAGCGCCGGCGTGCCGGCAGGGGCTGACGGGAAGGGAGGAGGGTGACGATGCCCAAGGGCTTGGGCGCCTACTTTGAGCAGAACCCCGAGGCCGAGGTGGTCATCTTCGCCGGAAAGGGCGGCCTCGGCAAGACCACGAGCTCGTCAGGGCTGGCCTACTACATGTCTCAGGTCAAAAAGAAGCGGACGCTGCTTTTCTCCACCGATCCCCAGGCCTCGCTCTCGGACATCTTCGAGCGAAACATTTACGGCCAGGGCGAGGTGGAGGTGCTTCCCAACCTGTTTGTGGTGGAGATCGACGCCGACCGCCGGGTTCGGGAATACCAGCAGGAGATCAAGCAGAAGATCATGGACATGTACGGGCTCCCAGCCGTGCCGAAGGAGATCGAGGAGTACATCGACTCCACGTCCGCCGAACCCGCCATGTACGAGAGCGCCACCTACGACGCCATGGCGGAACTGGTGGCCAAAAAGGAGTACGACATCTACATCTTTGACATGCCGCCCTTCGGCCATGGGGTGCGGATGGTGGCCATGGCCGACATCCTCTCCAAGTGGGTGGAAAAGATCACCGATGCCCGGGCCAAGGTGGCCGAATACGATGCCGCGGCCGCAGCCCTCAAAGGCGAGAAAGCCCGCGAGGATGAGGTGATGAAGGAACTGATCGACATCCGGAACAAGATCAAGTCCTTCACCGACCTGCTTACCGCCCGCCAGCGCACCGCCTTCTTCATGGTGCTGATTCCCGAGCAGATGGCGATCCTGGACACCGAGCGAGCCCTGCAGATGTTTGAAAACCTCGGCATTCACATGTCCGGGCTGGTGGTCAATCAGGTCTATCCGGAGCGCCTCCTGACGCAGGAGGGAACCTCCGAGTACCTCCGGAACCGGGTGCGCATGCAGCAGGAGCACCTGCGGACCATTGCTGCCAAATTCGGGGACAAGGTACAGGCGGTGGTGCCCATGTTCACCCGGGAGCCCAAGGGCGTGGAGATGATCCGGACCGCCTCGGAGTACCTGATCAACTGCCAGGTGCCGCTGCCCAGCGTCAGGGGAGGTGTCTCCTGATGGCCCAGACCCTCCGGGAGTTTCTCGACAGCCGGCCGGGCCTCCGCTACATCTTCACCGGCGGCAAAGGCGGCGTCGGCAAGACGGTGGCCGCAGCCGTTCTAGGGTACCAGTTTGCCCGGGAAGGGAAGAAGACCCTGGTGGCCTCCCTCAACCCGGTCCACTCCCTTACCTCGGTATTCGGCCAGGACCTCTCCGGCGGCAGCATCCGGGCCGTGGAGGGGGTGCCCAACCTGTACGCGGTGGAGGTGGACGCCTCCGACGTGGTGGCCCGGTACCGGGAAAACATCGCCGTGCGCGTCCGGGAATTTTTAAAGTACGCCGACATTCCCGTGGACTCCCGGCCCTTTGTGGACATCGCGGTGACCAACCCGGCCTTCGAGGAGTCCGCGATGTTCGACAAGATGATCGATATCATGCTGAATGAGGCCAAGGACTTTGACCGGATCGTCTTCGACACCGCCGCGGTGGCCAACGCCATCCGCCTGATCGGGCTTTCGAAGATCTACGGCCTGTGGCTCAACCGGATGATCCAAAGCCGCAAGGAGGCGCTCTCTTTGCGGGTCCAGCTTTCCTTCCGGAAGGAGAAGGTGGAGGAAGAGGTCCGAAAGGACCCGATGCTCGCCGACCTCATGGACATGAACGACCGGTTCGTACGGGTCAAGCGCCTGCTGATGGATCCCGAGATCACCGCGTTCTTCTTCGTCACCCTGCCCCTGGCTCTGCCCATTTCGGTGGTCCGCCGGTTCATCCAGCAGGTGCAGGCCTACGACATTCCGGTGGGCGGGGTGCTGGTAAACGGCTGCATCCGGTCCGACGAAGCCCGGCAGGCG
>DATCKG010000088.1:0-2678 GCA_036562385.1 Symbiobacteriaceae bacterium | reverse complement strand
GTGGCGTGGGTCGCCGAAGACACGGCGCTGTACCGGTTGAAGACCGGCACCTTCGGGTCTGCGGAACAGCTGGCGGCGGGGATGCAGCGCGTCCGGCAGCACTTCCCGTGGCAGCTCTACGAGTGGGCTGAGGGGGAGTATCGCAGCGGCGGGATTTGGAGTCCTCGTTACCGGATCTTCACGGGGACGTTCCGGGGACGGGCGGCTGCGGAAAAGGCGGCGCAGGACTTGCGGGATCTGACGGGGTGGCTTGTCTATATCGTGGATGCCTGAGAAGAAAAGAGGGGCGGGCCACAGCAGGCCCGCCCCTCTTTGGTGTTTATCGCGCAGGGATGATGTACCGGATGCCCCAGCGGGACCACCGCTTGGCAAGGGTGGATGCCCAGTCGAAGCCGTTGGCGCGGCCGCTCTGAATCCAGAAGCCATGTCCCAGGGAGGGATGGGGCGTGACGTACATCCTGTATCCGGTCAGGCGAGTGAAGCGGACGGCGGCCTGGGTAGCTTCTGCCCGGCTTCGGTAGAAACCGCCTCCAATGTAGTAGCTCGAATCCTGGACGAAGTGGATGATGCGCTGGACAAGGGCGTGGCCGCTCAAGCCTTTCTCGCCGGCGTTGATACGTGGAAGCTCCATGTTGGGCGTGCTGCGCGATACGAGCCCTGGCTGAGTGGTGAAGGCGTAGCGAATCCCGGCATGACGGGCTGCCTCGATGAAGGGTCCGTTGTAGGCCCCGAACGGGTAGGCCAGCATGTCAGGTGGGGTGCCGAACAATCTGGCATGGGCGTGGCGGGCTTGGAGAGCATCTTCACGCAGGTCATCGGGATGAAGCGCGTGAGCAGCGGCCTTTCCGCCGATACTGTGATGGAGATTCCAGGTGTGGGATTGGACTTCGATGCCGGAGTCTGGGAGCGATTTCACCTGCGCGGTGGTCATGTGGTGTGGCGATCGGTCAATCCTCCTGTAGATGACGAATGCGATGGATGGTGCCCGATACTGCTTCAGGATGGGCGCAGCAACAGTGGCGACATTGGGCCAGCCGTCGTCGATCGTAAGGAGGACCGCATTGGGAGGGATGGCTGCATGGCCCTCCTTCCATGCACGAAACTGGTCAGCGGTGATGAAGTGAAAACCTGCGGCGCGAAGGGCGTAAAGATGGTCCTTGAACTGGCCTTTGGTAACGGTGATGTTGCTATCGGTTGGTTCGTTGAAGGTGTGGTACATGAGAACGGCTACCCGGTCTGTGTAGTAGACTGTGCCAGCCTGGGATCCGGCATGAGCAAGCAGGACGACCATCGCAATGAGGATTATAGACGACAAGAAGGAAAGCCCCTTAGTGCGAAGAAGCTGCAACGTCTCCACCCCCGGTGGTGTCTTCTGGAACATTATACATAATTCGCCCTGTCCTGTGGGTTGGCATACTTGGCGCAGCGTGTTGACTACCTAAGCCTATCTGCGGTACCCTGAAAGAGGGTGTAGCGGTCCAGGAAAACGGACCAAAAGAAAGCCAGGAGGAGCAACAATCGATGCTCCTCCTGGCTTTTTCTTTATGATGATTGGGCTAGACCGACCTTGACGACGGCCTCGCGCAGGTTGCCGTTGTGGGCCAGGGCTTGCTCCGCTGCGTCGACGAGGGCCATGAGCGTCAGGTCATCCAGGGAGCGCAGCTTGGCGGCCAGCTGGCTGGCGTCGATGCCGAAGGTTTGCCCAAGGCCCTCAAGGCGGTCGGCGTCTTCGACGGCGAAAGGCAGAAGGCGGATCGTGCTGGCGTCATAGCGGGTGCCCTGGACAATGCTGCAGAGGGCCAGGGCTTCCGGCACGGACAGCTGGGCGTTCCGGAGCGCCCGCCGGTAGAGGCCGTACAGGCGTTCCAGGTCCCGGCTGATGGTGCCGGAGCGGTTCTCGTCCCAGCCCCGGGCCTCAAGCTCGGCGACCGTGCTGGGCGGCAGGTAGATTGCGATTCGAGCGGCTTCTGCCATCACTCACGCCTCCTCCACCACAATCACGTGGTCGCTGTATTTACGAGCCAGCCGGACGCATAGCGCCGTCTCCTCCGGGTCCTCGCTGGCCCGCACGAAGATGATGTCAGTAGCGTCCAGCGCCTGCGGCTCCCACTTGTCCTGGACGTACAGGCAGCCTGGGCGCAACCGGTCTGGCTTGACGCCGAGATACGTATGCATCTTGCCGGTCGCCCAATTTTGCACGTGCGCCAGGGTATCCGGGTCATCCTGGCAGGCGGCCAGCAGGTCCTCGATCGACCGGATGGCCGCAAGGTTGACATCCATCCGCTCTCCCTCCTAAGCTAGGAGTGCATCTGGCCTCACGGCCAGCTACGTCGAAGATTTGTGTTGACTAGGAGTCAACAATGGGCGTCAGTTTCCCATCCGGGGCATTAGCCCCGGCTTCTTTGCCGTAGCGCCTACGGGACCATCCTTGCGCCGCCAATCTCGCCCCGCAGCTCCTTCCGCGCCCATGCAATCGCATCTTCATCTGAGCGGATGGGCGCGCCGGGGAGCAGGTAATCTGCGCCGTCATCCACCGAGTCCGGTGCGGGCTCGCCCTCCCTCCGGAGCCACACAGCCTGCTTTCCGTCGGCAATCTCGGGGTCCTCGTAATACACCACCCATCGCCCTGGCCGCTCCGCAAGCCAGCGGAGGCGATCGGTCTCCGGATCATGCTCGTG
>DATCKG010000014.1:0-72700 GCA_036562385.1 Symbiobacteriaceae bacterium | reverse complement strand
CGCCGCCAGCGTTCGTCCTGAGCCAGGATCAAACTCTCCGTGAAAAAGTTTGATACGGCTCTTTTCCATCCAGTACGGCTCGCTTCCGCAAGCGCTTCCACGATCCAGTTTTCAAGGTTCCAGGCCTGCCGCCGTGGACCGGCGGCAAGATCAGATATTAGCACGCTGCACCGATCTCGTCAACCACCAATTTTTCGGTTGCGGCAACGGTGCCAGCGTGGGACAACCGCTCGCCATTGTAGCACCAACCGTTCGCGTGTGCAACCATCTGTGCGCGAGCAGACGGCGGTCTCCCAGGGAAACCGCCGCCTGCCTGTTACCCTTCGTTCATGGGCGCCGCCGGGTCGCCGGCCATACGCCGGATCTCCACCTCTTCCCCGGTGGTGGCGTCCACGTAGATGCGGTACTGCTGGTCCTCATACCGCGCCGGGATGCGCCAGGTAAGACGCTCGTTGTCCTTCCGGTCCGCGATCAGGGCCAGGACAGGCTCGCCGTCTACCTGAAGCCGGGGCGAGATGTGCTGGATCGCCTCTTTCGCCGAGAGCCGGGGCGCCGGCAGAGTCCGGTCGTAGCGGTTGATCCAGTAGCTCTTGGCATCAAAGCCCACCAGGTCCCCCTTGTCCATGGCCATCATGACCCGGATCAAATCGGTCTCGATGGCCACCCCGTCCTGAAGGGGGGCAAAATCCATCACGAGAGTGCCATCATTCTCCACCGCCGACACAAAGGTGACCGGCGGGTATCCCCACTGCTGCAGCCGTTCCCTGGCCTTTTCGATCAGCTGCTCCGGGGTGAAGTTCTTGGCCTCGACAGGGCGCCCGTCGATCATGTAGATCACGTGGCCACCATGAATGCTGACGCCGAAATTCAGCGGCGTCCCGTCGGCCTTGCGCGCGTCAAAGAAGTACAGCGAGAGCGTCTTCCCCTGGTCCGCGGGGTCCGAGTTGCCGGTCAGCACAGGCTCCTCCTGCAGGGGTTCCCCCAGAAACTGCTTGACCGCCTCCCGGGCCGTGGCCTCGTCCACCCGGGGCCCCGGGTCGGTGCGGGGACGCTTCAGCGGCCCGGTGACATCCCCGGCCGCCAGGGCGTTTTCCTCCCCCGGCGGCGCCGCCAGCGCCTCATCCAGCTCCAGCACGGACTTGGTGATCGGCGTCTCCGCCATGCCGCTCTGCATCGGACTGGTGGCCCGGACCGTATCCCGCCAGCGGATCACGTTGTTGCCCACCAGCCCCAGCACGTTGGAAAGCTGCTCTTCAAACACCACTGCCTGCTTCCGGAGTTCTGCCAGTTGCTGCCAGTCCGCCTCGGTCAGCAGTTCCCCCTGGGACAGCTTGTAGTGGTACTCGTCCGACCGCTCCCGGAGCGTATTGAGGAACTGCTGAATCCGGGGCGTGTCCACCGTCAGCAGGGGCAGCACCGCC
The DNA here is from genome assembly GCA_036562385.1 of Symbiobacteriaceae bacterium. Lineage (GTDB taxonomy): Bacteria > Bacillota > Sulfobacillia > Symbiobacteriales > Symbiobacteriaceae > DATCKG01. Next base: position 71,279 of record DATCKG010000014.1, on the reverse strand, counting down.
ATATGCTCCACCGCCTGGGCGCTGAAGACCCGCAGGTCCGCCAAGAGACTCTCCTGCAGGCGCGGGTTGTTGGTGGCCATCAGGTTGGCGAAGCGCTCCTCGATGTTTTCGCTGGTCCATTTCAGCTTATGAAAGGCCGACATGTACTTGTTTTCGATCTCCAGCGCATACTGCCGATTGAGCCGGGTCTGGTACCATCCGAAGCCAAGCGCCCCGATGAGCGCCGCGCTCAGCAGCAAGTACGGCCAGACCACTCCCCGCTGGGGCCTCATGGGTACTCCTCCTACTTGGCGAAAATGTGCTTGCCGATTTGCCGAACCTGCGGCCGGGACCACATGAACGCGTTGTTGGTCTTATCCGGCGCAAAGAAGAAGACAGCACCGTGGCTCGGATCCCATCCCGCCAGCGCGGCCCGGGCCGCCCGGTAGCATTCGTCCGTGGTGCCGCGGTAGATCTCCCCGTTGGCCACCGATTCAAAGGCGTGGGTCTGGTAGACCACCCCTGCCACCGAATCGGGGAAGCGTTCGTCCAGGGTCCGGTTCAGGATCACCGCGGCCACCGCCACCTTCCCCTCGTAGGGCTCCCCGCGCGCCTCGCCGCACACCAGCTGCGCCAGCAGGTGGAGGTTGTCCTTGGCCGCCTTCGACTCGGCGAAGGCCCGTTCGTCCAGGGTCTGCGCCGGCCAGGCCAGGATCGCCCCCAGCACCATCAGGCAGGCCACCGCTGTCTTGATCCAACTTCTCCGCATACGCACCCTCCTGGCTGCACGGAGTCTTTACCGGTAGTCTGCCTGCGGCGATTCCTTCCCATGCAGAAAGCCCCGGTGCTGCTTGCACCGGGACTGCCGTCACTGTGCCTGCACCCGAAAGGTGCACAAGGTTCCGCTGGCAAGGGTCAGGAAAAGCTGCTGGCCCACCGCCGCCGGCGGGTGGGGACTGGGACCGCCCAGGGCCACCCGCCAGACCAGCCGCCCGCTGCCCGGCTCGCGCCCGCAGAGGTGGCCGTCTTTCGCCACGCCCACCAGCAGGCCGCCGGCCACGATGAACCGATCCAAGGCCGAAGCAGCCCTGTGCCCCTCACTGGCATCGGCCGGGTCCGCCTCCGCTCCCGCCTGCTCGCCGGTTACGGGGCCTTTGGGAGTACCGCTGAACAAGTCCACCACCCCGTGGGGGTAGAACACCTGGTCCAGCCAGACCACCGGCGACGCATCCAACGCCCCGGCCTCCCACAGGAGGCTGCCGTCCCCGGGATCGTAGGCTTTCCCGCCCACCAGCACCACGACCTCGCCGTAGACCGGGTGCCGGCCGGGCGCCACTTCGGCCTGCCAGAGGACCCGACCGGTCTCGGCTCCCAGGGCCCAGAGCCGGCCCGCCTCTGTCACCACAAAGAGGCGCCCGTCTCCCGTGCAGACCGGAGCAGCCACCGGTCCGTCCAGCTGCCGCTTCCACACCAAGGCCCCCGTCTTGCTCTCCAAGGCATAGACAGAACCGCTCAGCGAACCGGCGCAGATGATCCCGTTGGAGATGCCCGGGCTGCCGGTGAAGCGGCCTTCCACCGCGACCCGCCAGATCAGGTTGCCCGAATGGGCGTCCACCGCCCGGATCACCCCGTCCGGGCCACAGAGGTAGACCAGCCCGTCGAAGACCAGCGGCGTGGCCAGCACGAAGTCCCTTTCGGCAAAGCCCTCCGGAACGCCGGGTACCCGCCACCGGAGCCGGCCGCTGCGGCGATCCAGGGCATAGAACCAGCCGTCGCCCAGGCCCACGTATACCTTGCCGTAGCGCACCACCGGCGCCGACGGCAGGCAGATGCCGGCGGTCTCGGGCGCAAACCGCCAGCCCTCCACTGGCGCCCCGGAGGGAACCGCGGCGTTGACGCCGGCCCGGCCCGGTGTGCGGCCCCAGGTAGGCCACTCGTCCCCGGCCTCCATCCGCTCGGGAATGACGAGCTGCTGCCCCGGCAGGATAAACTCCGGGTGGGCCACCTGATTGGCCCGGAGGATTTCCTGGGGCGTGGTCCGATACCGGGCGGCCAGGTGGAAAATGGTCTCACCGGGCCGCACCACGTGGACCACGCCGCCCGGAGCCGGTATGGGAACCTCACCGGGGCGGGGAATGAGCAGCGGCTGCCCCGGCGTGATGTCGTTGGGGTCGGAAAGCCGGTTGGCGGTCACAATGGCGTGCACGGTGGTCTGATAGCGCATGGCGATGGCAAAGAGGGTTTCGCCCTTCTGCACGAAGTAGTACACCATGCCCCAGCCCTCCCGGGTTTTTCACCATGGTACGCGCCGGACCGGCGCCCTGCCCGCAGGTGGAAACAAAAACCCACAGCGCGCCCACATGTTATGCACCAAGTTATCCACAGGTTTTCCCCAGCGGTGAAGGCCCAAACCGAACAAACCCGCGCCAGAGCGCGGTTTCAGGCAACAGACGTTCTCCACAACCCGCCGCGGACCTGTGGATACAAATCATTTCCAACACAAAAGAAACAGCCCCGCGACCTCACATGCCGCAGGGCAGGGAAGTCAGGACCGGACCCGCTTGACGACCTTCACATACTTCAGTTCGGGGTCCTCCGGCCCCTGTACGGGGAGTCCGGCCTCCATGCACTCGTGGATGTAGTCGATATTTTCCTGGGTAGCGATCTCCCCGGGCAGCAGGACCGGAATCCCGGGCGGATAGACCATCACGGACTCGGCCATCACCCGGCCGTCCGCCTCGTCCAGGGGAATCGATTCCGTTTCGGCGTAAAAGGCGTTGCGCGGTGACATGGCCAGGATCGCCGGCACCGGCACCCGGACCTTGATTTCCCGGGCAGGGCGGGTCCGGTAATACCGGTCGGCCACAATGGACAGCGCCTCCACCAGCTTTTCCAAGTCTTCCTCCGTGTCCCCCAGTGAGACGACGCAGAGGATGTTGTACAGGTCGGACAGCTCCACCTCGATGTTGAACTCCTCCCGGAGGATCCGCTCCACCTCCACACCGGTAAGGCCCAATTCCCGAACGTGGATGCAGAGCTTGGTGGGGTCATAGTCAAAGCGGGCGCTGCTCTCCCCGATGATCTCCGGTCCAAAGCAGTACAGCCCGGGAATCTCATTGATGCGGCGCCGGGCCTCCGTGGCCAGGCGAATCGCCCGGTCGATCATTTCCCGCCCCCGGGTAGCCAGCTGCTTGCGGGCCACATCCAGAGAGGCCAGCAGGAGGTAGGAGGTGCTGGTGGTGGTCAGCATGGAAATGATGGCCTGAACCCGCCCCGGGCTCACCAGCCCCTCCCGCAGGTTGAGGATGCTGGTCTGCGTCAGGGAGCCGCCGAGTTTATGGACGCTGGTGGCCGCCAGGTCGGCCCCCGCTTGCATGGCCGACAGCGGCAACTGCTCGTGGAAGTTGATGTGCACCCCATGGGCCTCGTCCACCAGCACCGGAACGCCCCGGGAATGGGCCAACTCCACGATAGACTTGAGATCCGCGGCCACCCCGTAGTACGTGGGGTTGATCACCAGCACCCCTTTGGCGTCAGGATGCTGGTCCAGCGCGTTGCGGACCGCTTCCAGGCTGACGCCGTGGGCGATCCCAAGCCGTGTGTCTACATCCGGGTTGATGAAAATCGGCAGGGCCCCGGAAAGAATAAGCCCCGTGAGCACTGACTTGTGGACGTTCCGGGGAACGATAATCTTGTCGCCAGGACCGCAGATGCTCATCACCATCGTGATGATCGCGCCGGTGGTACCCTGGACGCTGAAATAGGTATAGTCCGCCCCAAACGCCTCCGCGGCAATCTCCTGCGCCTCGCGGATGATGCCGTGGGGGTTGTGGAGGTCGTCCAACGGAGCAATGTTAATCAGGTCGATTTTCAGGGCATTCTCCCCGATAAACTCCCGAAACTCCGGCGCCATCCCCGCCCCCTTCTTGTGCCCGGGAATGTGAAACTGAATGGGGTTGCGGCGGGCATGTTCCAGCAGCCCGGTAAACAGGGGAGTCCGATCCTGGCGACTCACGGGGCCTCACCTCACATCGTCATTGCTACGACTCGATTCCCAGGCAGAACGCGTCTACCATGTACGATATGGAAGTATAACAGAATACCTCGTTGTGTAAAGGCCAGCAAGCCCTTTCGGCCAGAAAGCCCCGGGGTACCGTTAGCTCTTAGAGGAAACTCCCGCCGATTAGGAGTAAAGATCTAATACCGCCCGGCGTGAACTCATTTCGCACATGCCGAACTTGTGACCAGGGCTGCGGGTTCATCCCATCCCTCCCGCCGAGCCAGAAGAAGGAGGAATCCCTTTGCAACCGCAGAAGAACTCCGCCATTTATCGCTCCCCCATCATCGTAGCCGTCCGTGATCCCAAGGACCTGCCCCGGGCGCTGGAGTGCCCCCAGCCCGTCCTCTTTCTGCTGACCGGCGACATCAGCAACGTGGTGGACCTGGTCCGATCCGCAAAGGAGAACGGTAAGGAGGTCTTCGTCCATTTCGATCTGATAACCGGCCTCGGCAAGGACACGCATGCACTGGACTGGCTGGCCAGGACCGCCCAGCCCACGGGCATCATCACCACCCGAAGCCCGCTGGCCTCCCACGCCCGATCCCTGGGACTGACCACCATTCAGCGGACGTTCCTGCTGGATTCCCAGTCGCTGCAAATCGGAGTGGAGCAGTGCCGGAAAGTGTCGCCGGACTTTTTGGAGGCCCTGCCGGGCATCGCTCCCGACGGCATCACGATGCTGGCCCAACAGGTCAGCTGTCCCGTCATCGCCGGCGGCCTGATCCAGACCGTGGAGCAGGTGAAAGCAGCCCTGTCCGCCGGCGCCATCGCCATCTCCACCAGCGCCCAATCCCTGTGGTATCAAACCCAGTGGACCTGACCCGTCCGCTCACCATCAGGCTCCCTGTTTCGCACTGCATACTTGACGCGTGGATCATCGGGATGTAATCTACGTTCCAAACTGAATCCTGCACGCGGATGACGGCCGCAGGGAGAGCGTGGCACTGCCACCACCGAAGGGGCAAGGACGCAGGACCCCAACTGCTGTCCGACACTCTCAGGTTCGCCGGATGCTCCGGCGAAGTACCGCGGTCTGACGCACCTCTGGAGAGACCCGCCGGGCGGGCGCCGAAGGAGCAAGGCCAAGAGCCGTAACTCTCAGGCAAAAGGACAGAGGAAAGGGGAGCGTACGCCGAAGGCGCGTACGCTCCCACCTGTGTGCTTCCGGCCAGCCCGGCCTGTCCGGGCTGGCCTTCTGCGTGCAGGGGAGGGAAAGAGGAGAGACCGATGAACCACGAAAAACTGCACAATCGCGGCCGAATGCTGATCTCCTGCCCGGACCAGCCGGGCATCGTCGCTGCTGTTTCGGACTTTCTGTATCGACAGGGCGCCAACATCATCCACTCCGACCAGCACACCACCGACCCCGAAGGGGGCGCCTTTTTCATGCGGGTGGAATTCCACCTGCCTCACCTGGTGGAGCGATTGCCCGAACTGCAGGAGCGCTTTGCCGATGTCGCCCGCCGGTTCTCCATGAACTGGCGGATCGCCTGTGCCGAGCAGATCAAACGCATGGCCATCTTCGTCTCCCGGGAGGATCACTGCCTGCTGGAACTGCTTTGGCAGCACCGGGCCGGTGAACTGCCGGGGGAGATCGCCATGGTGGTCAGCAACCACGAGATCCTCCGGGATACCGTGGAGTCCTACGGCATCCCCTTCTACCACATCCCCGTCACCAAGGAACGCAAGGAGGAGGCCGAAGCCGCCCAACTGAAGCTGCTGGAGGGCCAGGTGGACCTGGTGGTACTGGCCCGCTACATGCAGATCCTGACCCCCAACTTCATCCAACATTATCCGAACCGGATCATCAACATCCACCACAGCTTCCTCCCCGCCTTTGTGGGGGCCAAGCCGTACCTGCAGGCGTATCAGCGGGGAGTAAAGCTGATCGGCGCCACCGCGCACTACGTCACGGAGGAACTGGACGCCGGACCCATCATCGAGCAGGATGTCCAGCGGGTGGACCACCGCTACAGCGTAGAAGACCTCAAGCGCACGGGCCGGTACATCGAGCGCATCGTGCTGGCCCGGGCGGTCCGCTGGCACCTGGAGGACCGCATCCTGGTCCACGAGAACAAGACCGTTGTCTTTCGGTAAAAGGGGCGGCTTACGTGGCCGCCCCCTTCCCTTTCGATGTGGCCGGCAACGGCCGGTCATCCTGCCGGAGCGTCAGGACAAACCAGCCCAGTGCGATGGCTCCCAGGGCGAAGATGGTGTCTCCCGGCACCCGGAGCCAGCGAAGCAGGTTCATGGTGCCCGTCTGCAGGAACTCGGCCGACCGGGCGTACCACATGCCGTGTTCCACGCTGGCCCAGGTCTGCAGGAAGCCGATGGGCAGCAGGCTGAGCAGTACCTGCAGGGCCAGGCCCACGTTGATGCTCTAGAAGGCGAAACTCAGGATGCGCTGGTTCCACTGCTTGCCCAGACTGACCGCCCGGAGGCAGAAGAGCATCAGCCCCATCCCCAGCAGGCCGTACACCCCGAACAGCGCCGTGTGGCCGTGGACGGGAGTCGTATTGAGCCCCTGCATGTAGTAGAGGGCGATGGGGGGGTTGATGAAGAAGCCGAAGAGCCCAGCCCCTACCAGATTCCAGAAAGCCACGCCCACGAAGAAGTAGATGGGCCACTTGTACGCCTCCACCCAGGGCCGCGCCCGGGCGAGCCTCAGGTTCTCGTAGGCCTCGAACCCTACCAGGACCAGCGGAACCACCTCCAGGGCGCTGAAGACGGCGCCCAGGGCCATCACCGGCAGGGTTGTGCCGGTAAAGTAGAGGTGGTGGAAGGTGCCGATGATACCGCCGGACAGGAAGATGATGCTGGAGAAAAGCACCGTGGCAACCGCGGTGCCGGTCCGCAGCAGCCCCATCCGGGTGAAGAGGAACGCGATCACCACCGTGGCAAAGACTTCAAAGAAGCCTTCCACCCAGAGGTGGACCACCCACCACCGCCAGTACTCGATCATGGCGTAGTGGGACTGGCGCCCGTACATCAGGCCGGCGCCGTAGAAGAGCGCGATGGCCATGGAGGCCAGGAGAAAGAGCGCAAGCAGGTGCCGGTTTTCCCCCGGTTTCCGGAAGGCCGGCCACAGGGCCCGCGCCATCAGGAAGAGCCAGAGGAACAGGCCGATGAACAGGAACGCCTGCCAGAAGCGGCCTATGTCCACGTACTCCAGGCCCTGGTGGCCAAACCAGAAGTTTGTAACCAGCCCCAGCCGCTGGTGCACCCCGAGCCACTGCCCGATCATGGAACCCAGGACAATCACCAGGAGGCAGACGAAGAGCAAGTTGATGCCCAGTCGCTGCAGCGGCGGCTCATAGCCGGAGACCGCCGGCGCCATAAAGAGGCCGGTGGCCAGCCAGGCAGTGGCAATCCAGAGGATTCCCAACTGAGTGTGATAGGTCCGGGCCAGCGAGTATGGCAGCCAGCGGGCCAGTGGAATGCCGTAAAAGCCGCTCCCTTCCACCCCGTAGTGGGCAGTGATGACGCCCATGCCGATCTGCAGGACGATCAGAAGGGCCACCACCCAGAAGTACTTGATGGTCGCCCGCATGGAAGGGGTTGGTTGCAGCGCGTTCAGGAGCGGATCGTTCTCCGGCGCCGTGTGCAGTTCCCCCGCCTCCCGGTGCCGTTCCGCCGCATAGTACCAGACCAGGGCGCCCACGCCGGCCAGCAGCAGCACAAAGCTGATCACCGACCAGACCACCATGGGACCGGTGGGGTGGTTCCCCACCAGCGGCTCAGGAGGCCAGTTGTTGGTGTAGGTAACCGTGGTCCCGGGGCGGTGGGTCACCGTGGACCAGGCGGCCCAGAAGAAGAATGCGTTCAAAAGCTGCCGCCGCTGGGGATCCGGCACGGTGTTGGCGGGAATTGCGTAGGCCTCTCGCAGATCCTGCAGGGCAGGGTCCGCGCCGAACAGACTGTCGTAGTGGCGACTGACCGCCCGAATCGCCTCCGCCCGCAGCGGCGAGACGACCAGGTCGCCGGTCTCCGGGTCGTACGTGTTGGTGCGGAGTTCCTGCCTCAACCGGGCCCTCAGAGCCGCTTGCGTCTCCCCGTCCAGCTGGTCGAAGGGCCGGCCGTGCTCGTCCTCCGCCCAGCGGTCCAGCAGCCAGGTGGCCTCCCGGTGCAACCAGTCGGCCGACCAGTCAGGCGCTGTGTAGGCGCCGTGGCCCCAGACGCTGCCCACCTGCTGCCCGCCCATGGACTGCCAGACGTTCTGCCCGTCCCTGATCATCTGATCTGTAAACAGGACGGTGCCGTCCGTGGTGACGACCCGGGCCGGAATGGGAGGAGCCTCCCAGTAGGTATCCCAGCCGTAGTATCCCAGAACGGAAAACGAAGCGACGATGACGATGAAAAGCCCTGTCCAAAGCCTGCGATAACGCTTCATGGGGATGCCCTCCAGGTAATTGTTCCCTGGATAGCATCCCCACAGATGGGATCATCATACCGAGCCTACTCCAGCGCCACGGTCCAGTGCGCCGCGGGGATCCACGTGTTGGTGGAGAATTCCCGGCCCCGGACCACCACGCGATCCTTGTACACCTGGATGTAGAGCCCCTGCACCGGATCGGGCACGGAAGGACCCTGCTTGCGCGTCCTCCCCACAGAGGCGTTGCTGAACCAGTGGAGGTTGCCCTGCCGCACATACCGGTCCGGACTCTCCAGAGGACGGTGCGTGTGGCCGGAAAAGACGAAGACGTTCCGATAAGGACGCAAGATCTCCCGGAACTCGTTGGCCCGGATGAGCCGGTGCGAGCCACCATCTTGCCCTTCCGGGGGCAGCGGCTGGTGGATGAAGATCAGCGCGGGCTCCCCGCCCGTATGGGCGGCCATGATCTGTCGGAGCCAGTTGAGTTGCTCATCGGAGTACCAGGCGCCCTCGCCCACCTCGGGCCGCTCCTGGAGGTATGCTTCCTGGGAAAGCATGATCAGGTGGACCCCGTTGATCCACACGTCGTGGTACGGCCGGCCGTCGTAGTTCATGAAGCGGACGAACCGCTCCCGGGCCTGGGCATCGGTCTTCCCGTTGGGCACCGTGTCCCGCTCCAGGCGTCCGTCCGGGCCGTACCAGATGTCGTAGTAGTCGTGGTTGCCCATCAGGCCGTAGATGGGCGGCAGGCGGTACCGGGACAGAATCCGTCTGAGGGCTTCATAGTCCTGCTCCCTGCCGTTTTCGGTCAGGTCGCCCCCCAGGATGATGGCGTCCACCGGCGGGTCGAAGCGGATCAGATCCTGCAGCGCCATCTCCAGCTTCTTGGCCGGCTCCGGGTTATCCGCGGAAATGTGCAGGTCACTTAAGAGAAACAGGGAGAGGAGCAGCCCGTCTTCCGTGGGGACCTGGTACACGTCCCGGACGGACGAAGGTGCCACCGCCGGCGGCAGCAGGCTGCCGGATCGGAACACCTGCCAACCGGCAGCTCCCGCCACGATGAGTACCACAGCCAGCAGGAGTCTCAGGAGACGTCCGGACCCCATAGGCAAGCCCCCCTCCTTGTCCAGAGAACCGTCAACATTGCCCTTTTGCCAAGAAGCCTGGCTCCGCCTGGAGCCAGGCTTCTTCCGCTACCGCCAGAGGACCAGCCTCACCCCACCGATGATCAGCAGCAGGCCCACCACCTGGGGCCAGTGAACCGGTAAGGGGCGGGTAATCCCGAAGCCGAAGGTATCGATCAACAGTGCCACGATCAGCTGCACCGCCACCAGCAGGCTGAGGGTGGCGTTCACCCCCAACTTGGCGGTGCCCACAATCACCGCCGTCACCACCAGGGCCCCCGCCAGGCCCCCCAGGTAGCTCCAGCGGGGTGCTGCGGCCAGGCCACTGACCAGCGCGGTGATTCCCTGGCCGCGCATGGAAACCAGCGTCAGCACCAGCAGCGTCATGCATCCGCCCAAAAACGAGATCAGGGCTGCCGGAATGGGTCGGATGTGGGCTGCCAGGGTCGCGTTCACCGGTGCCTGAAGCGCCGCCGCGATCCCGCCGAGAATCACCAGCAGCCAGGTCAGCCAGGAAGCCATCGCGCCGCCTCCTTCTCAGCGATCCCGCACTTTGGCCCAGGTATCCTTCAGCGTCACCGTCCGGTTGAAGACCAGATTGCCCGGGGTGGTGTCCGGGTCCACGCAGAAGTAGCCGTGGCGCAGGAACTGATACCGAGTGCCGGGAGCGGCCCCGGCGGCGCTGGGCTCGATCTTGCAGCCGGTCAGCACCTGCAGCGAGTTGGGGTTCAGGTTCGCCAGCGGGTCGCCGCCCTCCATCGGATCCTCGGTCAGGAAGAGATTTTCGTACAGCCGCACCGTGGCATCCACCGCGTGCCGGGCCGACACCCAGTGGATGGTGCTCTTCACCTTGCGGCCGTCGGGCGCTTCCCCGCCCCGGGTCTGCGGATCATAGGTGCAGCGGAGCTCCACCACCTGACCGGTGGCAGGGTCCTTGATCACTTCCTCGCAGCGGATGAAGTAGGCGCCCTTCAGGCGGATCTCCCGTCCCGGCGCCAGCCGGTAGTACTTGCTGGGCGGATTCTCCATGAAGTCTTCCTGTTCGATGTAAATCTCCCGGCAGAAGGGTACCTTCCGGGTTCCGGCCGCCGGATCCTCGGGGTTGTTTTCCACCTCGAACTCTTCCACCAAATCCTCCGGATAGTTGGTCAGCACCACCTTCAGGGGCCGGAGGACGGCCATGATCCGGGGCGCCCGCTTGTTCAGGTCCTCCCGGATGTAGTGCTCCAGCTGCGCGAAGCTGACGACACTATTGCTCTTGGCTACGCCGAGGTCATAGCAGAAGTTGCGGATCCCCTCCGGCGTGTAGCCCCGCCGCCGCATGCCGCGAATGGTGGGCATCCGGGGATCATCCCAGCCGCTGACGATGCCCTCTTCCACCAACCGGCGCAGCCACCGCTTGCTGGTCAGCGTGTAGGTCAGATTCAGCCGGGCAAACTCGATCTGCTTGGGCGGATCAGGAATATTCAGCTGCTCCAGCAGCCAGTTGTACAGGGGCCGGTGATCCTCGAATTCCAGGGTGCAAATCGAGTGGGTGATCCCCTCAATCGCGTCCGACAACGGATGGGCAAAGTCGTACATCGGGTAGATGCACCACTTCCGGCCCGTCCGGTGATGTTCGGCGTCCACAATCCGGTACAGGACCGGATCCCGCATGTTCAGGTTGGGAGAAGCCATGTCGATCTTGGCCCTGAGGGTACGGGACCCCGGCGGAAACTCCCCTTCCTTCATGCGGCGGAACAGGTCCAGATTCTCTTCCACCGAGCGGTTGCGGTAGGGGCTTTCGATGCCGGGCTCCGTCAGCGTGCCCCGCGTCTGCCGAATCTCCTCCGGGCTCAGGTCGCAGACATAGGCCTTGCCCATCTTGATGAGCTGGACCGCGTATTCGTATAGCTGATCAAAGTAGTCGGAAGCGAAATAGCACCGGTCGTCCCAGTCAAACCCCAGCCACCGGATATCCTCCTTGATCGCCTCGACGTACTCTTCATCTTCCGTGCTGGGGTTGGTATCGTCAAAACGCAGGTTGCACAGTCCGTCGTTGTCCTCGGCGATGCCGAAGTTCAGGCAGATCGATTTGGCATGACCAATATGAAGGTACCCGTTCGGCTCCGGAGGGAAGCGCGTATGGACTCGCCCTCCGTACCGGCCGGCCTTGCGGTCCGCATCGATGATGTCCTGAATGAAATTCGGGGGCAACCGCTTCTTCTTTTCCATCAGGGACCACCTCTGGTTTTTTAGTCTAGCCGAGCCTGCTTTCGGTAATCCTTGCTACACAGTAACGAGCATAAACAATTCCCACTGGGAATGGGAAGAGGCTGAAGTGGCCAGTTCGCTTGCCCATAACGTAGCGCGACCGGTCCCTTTCGGCAAGGGCCCCCGTGACTTTCTTATGAAGCCCCGTGCCGGCCTCCGCACCCACCGCGCTCCTGGTTTGTTTTGCTAAACTAATGACAAACCAACATTCCGGGAGGTTGTGCCCTATGACCGTTCCAACACCCCAAACGCCGATCCCTACCGTAAAGCTGCCTGCGGGCCAGCCCGTGCCGATCCTGGGTCAGGGGACCTGGTATATGGGCCAGGACCGCAGCCGCCGCCGGGAGGAGGTGGCTGCCCTGCAGCTCGGCATCGACCTGGGGATGACGCTGATCGACACGGCGGAGATGTACGCCAACGGCGGTGCCGAGGAAGTAGTGGCCGAAGCCATCGCCGGCCGCCGGGACCAGGTGTTCGTGGTGAGCAAGGTGCTGCCGTCCAACGCGTCCCGGCGGGGCACCGTGCAAGCCTGCGAGCGGTCTCTGCGGCGCCTCCGGACCGACTACATCGATCTGTACCTGCTGCACTGGCGGGGCTCTTATCCTCTGGAAGAGACGGTGGAGGCCTTTGAGGAGCTGGTGCGGGCCGGCAAGATCCGCTACTGGGGTGTGAGCAACTTCGATACGGAGGACATGGAGGAACTGGTTCGCATCCGGGGCGGTTCCGCGGTGGCCACCAATCAGGTGCTGTACAACCTGAGCCGCCGGGGGATCGAGTTTGACCTCCTGCCCTGGTGCCGGCAGCGCAAGATCCCCATCATGGCGTATTCGCCCATTGAACAGGGCCGCCTGCTGAACCATCCGGTGCTGCGGGAGGTAGCCGGCCGCCATGGTGCCACCCCTGCCCAGGTGGCGCTCAACTGGCTGCTCAGGCAGGGCGACATCCTGGTGATTCCCAAGGCGGCCCGGCTGGAGCACGTGCGGGAAAACCGGGCAGCCCTGGACCTGACGCTTACAGAGCAGGACCTGGCCGACCTGGATCGGGCCTTCCCCGCCCCCACCCGGAAGCGGCCCCTGGAGATGCTGTAGCGACTATCCGGAAAAGGTGATGTGGATCCGAACCACCTCCGGCCGGTTGCCAATGCGGATGGGCGGTCCCCAGGTGCCGTATCCCACGGAGACGATGAAGTGCGTCTTTCCCTTTTGCAGGTAGCCCGCGTCCACTTCGAAAATGCGGCGGGTGATCAGATTGCCCGGAAAGATCTGGCCCCGGTGGGTGTGGCCCGAAACCTGCAGGTCCACCCCAGAAGCCACCGCCTCCTCCAGGCGGTCAGGCTTGTGGTCCATGAGCAGGATCGGCAGGGACGGGTCCACCCCCGCCAGGATCTGGGTGAGGGGAATCTCCTTCCTCCCGCTGTAGCGGCGCCACGAGCCGTCGCTGCGCCCCACCACGTAGAAGCTGTCGTCCACCTTCACCCATTCGTCCACGAGCAGGCGGATGCCGGCCCGCTCCATCTGCGCCCGGAACTCCGCCAGGTTCTCGGAACCGGCGTCGTGATTGCCCAGGACCGAGTAGACGCCCAGCGGGGCCCGAAGCCGGCTCAGTTCCGCCGGCATGTCATAGGCCACAAAGGGACGGAAGGAGTCGTCCACGATGTCTCCGGCCAGCAGAACCAGATCCGGCTGCAGGCGGTTGACCGTCTCCACAAGCTGCCGGATGCGGCGGTTGCCGATGATGGCGCCCAGGTGGGTGTCGGAGACCAGCACCACGTTCAGCTCCCGATAGCCCGGCGCCTGCTTGGGAATCGTCAGGTCGTATTCGGTCACCACAGGGGTGCGGGCCCGCCAGGTGCCGTACAGAAACAGCCCCACCACCAGCGCGCAGACCACCAGACCGGAGAGCCGAGCCAGTTTCGGGCCGGCCACCAGCCCTGCCGGCAGGAGGCCTGACCAGCGGGCCATAAGCCGGAGCAGGTCGAACAAGGGCAGAACCAGGAGCGCACAAACGAAAAAGGCCATCCAATAGGAGCTGATTCGGACCAGCCAGTCGGAAACCAGGAGGGGAAGCTGGTCCGCGGTGAGCCGGGCCAAGGGAAAGGAAAGGGCCAGGAGCCAAAACAGCGTCCAGTAAAGCGGACAAGGCACTGCCCCGGCGGTCAGGGCAGTCAGCCACTGCCACCCCCGGAGCCCGACGTAATAGTTGACTGCGCCGTACACTGCCAGGATGAGCGGGAGGATCACGAAAAGTCCCATATCCACACCCCTGCTCAGGGAAATCGTCAGCATGGACCTGCGGGGACCGTGGCAATCTTAGCCTACCATATTATGACGAAAACCGGACCGGCCGAAAACCCCGCGGCTGTCAGCCGCACTGGCAGCCGCGGGGGCTTTTTTGCTACGCGTTTTCAGCAAGGGCGCGAGATGGGGCCGGCTTGCCCGTTTCCTATGACGGAAGAAGCAGCCGGACGGCGACTGAGAAGGCAGGTGACCGTGTTGATCGACGAGCAGATCGCCCGGCGGGCAGCCAGCGGCGATCAGAAGGCGCTGGAACAATTGTGCGCACAGACCTGGCGGCAGTTGTACCGGTTTGTCTACCACAGAGTGCAAAACAGGGAGGAGGCGGAAGACATCACCCAGGAGGCCTATTCCCGCATGCTCAAGGCGCGCCCGGCCAGCTATTCCGCGGGGCAGTTCGTGACCTACCTGCAGACGGTGGCCCTGAATGTAATCCGGGACCGGTGGCGCAGCGCCAAAGCCCGGGACCGAAACCATCCGCTGATGCAGCCCATGCGGTCCACCGGGGATGCCGCAGAAGGCATCGTGCAGCGGGACACCGTCCGCCGGGCGCTGGACCGTCTCAACCCGGATTACCGGACGGTGCTGGAACTGCGAATCCTCAGAGGCCTTTCCACGGCCGAAACCGCCCGGCAGATGGGCCGGACCGAAGCCGCCGTCCGAACGCTGCAGTACCGGGCCATCCAGGCCCTGAAGGAGGAAATCCGATGAAGTCGCGCCCCGATCCTGAACAGGAGCTGAACCAGTATATCGATGCCCTCGACGCGGAGAAGCGGCCTGAACCACCCTCCACCCCGGAAATGGAGAGCCTCTTCCGCACCGTCCGCACCGTCAAGGCGCTGAAGGAGCCGGCCGAGCCTTCCCCGGACTTTGAACAGCGGCTGCTGTCCAGCCTTCGGGGCGAACAGGGCCGCCGCCGTCGCCTGTGGTGGGCCGGAGCCGGCCTGGCTGCTGTGGCCGCCGTCCTGCTGCTGGTGCTGGTGCCCGGCCTGGGGCGCCGGGACGTGGTGGCCGCCATGGTCCAGGCGGTGGAGCAGGTGCATCGGTACCACGGCGTCCTGGAAGTGCGGATGGCTAACCTCGCCGGCGAGGAGGAGGTGGTCCGGACCCAGGAGGTCTGGGTGGAAGGCGACCGCTACGCCATCCAGATGCAGGACGGCACCCTCACCATCAACAACGGCGAGCAGAAGTGGCAGGTCCGCCCGCAGGACCGGGTGGTGGCCATCCTGCCGGTGGCCCCCGATCCCCTGCGCTTTGAGCTGGATCTGAAGGCCATGGCCGAAAACGCCCGCCGGTACCCCCACAAGGTCGTGGGCCGGGACACCGTGGCCGGCCGGACAGCCGACATCGTGGAGATCAGCCCACCCGGGGGCGATCCGTACCGGATCTGGGTCGACACCGCCACGGGGCTGCCCGTACAGCTGGTCACGCCGATGCAGAACGCCCTGCAGACCACCTTTACCTACACCACCCTGGAGATCAACCAGCCCTTTGACGAAGACCGCTTTAGCTTCATCGTGCCCGAGGGCTATCAGGTGGTGGAGGATGATCCTGGTCTGGTCGTCACCACCCCGGCGGAGGCCGCTCAGCGGCTTGGGTTTGAGCCGGTGATGCCGACGGCGGTGCCCACCCGGATGATCGCTTACCAGGACCGGCTGGTGATGGAGTTCGGGCCCACCACCGTGGTGCAGCGGAAGGCGGAAGGTACGTTCCGCCCGGCCACCTACGGCGCCCTGGGCCAGGCGGCCGGCGGGCTCCTGGAGGTGCTGGAAAACAGCCTTCGGTGGCGCCAGGGCGATCTGGAGATCACCGTCACCGGGCCGGAGGCGGAATCCATCGCTCGCAGCATCACGCCGGACCTGACGTTGCCTGATCCGGAGGCGGACTTTCCCAAGCAGCCGGAGGTATCGGTGCAGGTGGACATGGGCGTGCTGGAAAACAGCCAGCGCCAGGTGGACGCGGGCCACATGCCCTACCTGCTGGATCCCACCATGGTGACCATGTCGTATCTGGGGTCTCTGGAACTGGTTCTCCCCGACATGGATGCCCTGGAGGTCTCCTACTCCACCGGTGTCCGGGCTATCGTGGAAGTGCCCACCGGCCCCATCAGCCGGGTGTACCTGCAGCGGCTGGTGCGGCAGGACTTTACCGGCATCTGGACGGTGGTGGGATACGATCCGCGGTAAAGGATGATCTGCACACGAATGCGGCTGTCAGCCTGCGAACGGGCTGGCAGCCGCATCCTTATTTGACACTTGAATCGTTCCGATAAGTGCCCATCCCACCGAAAGGACCGGGTGGGAACATGAGCGGACCGTAACGATCGTGCAATCGCCTTCCATCGTGAAGCAGCGGGTCGTCGGCCAGGTTTCCGATGGTATTCCCGTCTGCGCAGGCTCATAAGAATGGGATGCTTCACTCGTGAAGGAGGGAATCGGACTGAGCAGCCGAGACCCCGCATCCCTGTTCCGGCGCCACCTGCAGAGGGCGCTTCTTCACCTGCCGCTTTACCAGGCCGTCGCGGAGCTGGCTCGCCCGGCCGGAAGGGAGCTCGCCAGGCAGGCGCTCGCGCTGCACCAGCGGGAAATCGACCTCCTGCGGCAGGTCGCACAAGGCCCCGTAGAGAGGGCGGGCAGCCCGGAAGCCTTCCCCGACCCGGCGCTCCTGGTGGCGGAGCTGGCCGAGCTGGCGGATCAGGCCGTAAGCGAGTACCAGCTGGGCCCCGAGGAGGACGGGGGAAACCTGGCGCCGCTTGCCGAGGTGGCCGCGGAGAAGGCGCGGGTGCTTCAGGCCATCGCCGCGCAGACGGACCCGCGCTCAGGCCAGGGCGACTTTACCCTGGAGCAGGGATACGTGCTGGAGCAGGTCGTCTCGGGCCTTACCTACCCCACCGGCGTACTCTTTGACGACGAAGGCGGCGTCTACGTCGTCGAGGGCGGCTTCACCTACGGCCCGGCCAAAGGCCCCGCCCGGGTGCTGAAGGTCGACGGCTCGCGGCTTTCGGTGGTGGTAGACGGGCTGCAGGGTCCGGTCACCGGTGCCCTCTGGCACCAGGGGGCGCTGTATACCGTGGAGGGCGGACCCTCGGGCAGGCTGGCGCGGACCGTACCGGGTCAGGGCACGGAGAGCCTGGTGACCGGGCTGCGCACGTTCGGCGACCACTACGGCAGCGAGCTGGCGCTGGGTCCCGACGGCTACCTCTATTTCGGCGTGGGCGTCGCCACCAACAGCGGCGTCGTGGGCTGGGACAACTACGTGTTCGGCTGGCTTCCCCAGGTGCCGGACGGGCACGACGTTCCGGCGCGGGATCTCCGCCTGGTCGGCGAAAACTACTGGGACCTGAACTGGCTGGCCCCGGACCCGCGCCGGGAGCAGACCTGGACCGGCGCCTTCAAGCCCTTCGGCACGCCTGCGCGCCCCGGCGAGCTCATCCGGGGTCGCCGGATGGCCAACGGCGTTCTCTACCGCGTCCGGCCCGACGGCTCGGGACTGGAGATCTTTGCCGACGGGCTGCGCAACGTCTTCGGCCTCCGGTTCAGCCCCGACGGCCGGCTGCTGGCCCTGAACCAGGGCTTTGACGCCCGCGGCAACCGCCCCATCGATGGCGACTGGGACAGCCTCTGGGAAGTGCACCGCGGCGGCTGGTACGGCTGGCCCGACTTTGCCAGCGGCCTGCCCGTCACCGCGCCCCGCTTCCGCCCGCGAGGCCAGCCGCAGCCGCGCTTTGTGCTGCTTGAACATCCGCCGCTGGCGGGCCAGCCTTTGCTGCGGCTGCCGCCTCACAGCGCGAGCATGAAGTTCGATTTCGCCCCGCGGGAGTTCGGCTTCGCCGGGCAGGTCTTCATCGCCCAGTTCGGCGCCGGCGCCCCGCTCACGACAGACCCGCGCGCGCTGAGCCAGATCCCGGGCTTCCGGGTGGTGCGCGCCAATCTCGCCAGCGGGCAAGTGCGTGACTTCTACGTAAACCGCAGGCCAGGGACCGGCGGCGCCTGGCCAGAGCGTCCCATCGACGTCAAGTTTTGCCCCCGCGATCGCTGCCTCTACCTCGTGGACTTCGGCGTGCTCGATGCCATCCCGGGCCACTTCATCCCCCATGCCGGCACAGGTGCACTCTGGCGAATCCGCAGGGCCTAAAGCGCGATCCGCCCCGGCCTATCGGGGCGGATCTGCGCGCAGCCAGTCATCCATAACCGGCCGAAGCCGCCGGAGGAGCAGCCGGACCAGCGGCGTGAAGAGGGCGGACCAGGCGACGGCAAACAGGGCGCAGGCTACCAGGGCGACCGGAAGGCCCAGCGAGCGCAGGTCCGGTCCCAGAGCGGCGAAGCCGACGCCCCAGGTAAGCAGCGCCAGCCCGCAGAACAGAGTGAGCGCGGGAAACAGGGGAGCCCTCCAGCCGTGGTGGCCCCGGCGAAACGCCAGGCCCAGCGCCACGCCGAACGGGCCGTTGGCAAGCCCGAATACCAAGCCCTCCTCCGGCTGGAAAAGCGCACAGAGCAGGGCCGCGGCAAGCAGGGCCAGGGCAGCCGCGTACGGCTCGACAACGGCGACAAAAGCCACGGGGAGGCACGCAAGGATGGCCAGGGCGAAGCCCACAGGCTGCCCCAGCCAGATGGGCGCGGTCTGGAGGACGACCGCCAGGCTGGCCATCATGCCGGCGAGGAGCAGGGCACGTAGGCGCATGGGGAGCCTCCTCGGCGTTTTTGCCATGGTATGCAGCCAGGGGCGCTGCCTTTCGGCTCCGCCAAGTCACAACTCCTTGCGCAGCACCAGTCGGTCTTCATCGGGGCCGTAATAGGCAACGTCAACCCGCCAGTCCCGAAAGCCAAGCCTGCGGTAAAAGGCGCGGGTGCCAACATAAGGGGCGTAGTCCACGCTGTCCGCCAGCGTGGAGACCTGGAGCACGGACAAGCCGGCCTTTCGGCACCGGTCTGCCAGGGCTTCAACTAACCGCCGCCCGATTCCCTGACCCTGAAACTCCCGAGCTACGCCGAGCCAGGTGATTTCAGCCACGTTGGCTTCCGGTGAGTCAGACGACTGGAGCCATGTCGCGAAGCCCACGACTTTTTCGCTTGTATCACGGATGCAGACGGCCACAAGGCCTCGATGGGTCAGGAAGTCCCTGGCCATTTCCCGGAGCCCCCGCTCGTTAAACCACTCGGGCAGCGAGCGGGCCACGGAGAGCATCGCTTCGTAATCTGCTGTGGTCGCATCGCGTATGTGGATCATCTTTTAACCTCCGACATTGGGTCAAGGTTTATCTCCGGTGGCCTCGATCCGGGTGCGCCACGCGATTATTTGTGGTACCTTTCTCCCCGGTTGATCTTATACGCCCGGTAGATCTGCTCCAGCAGGATCAGGGG
The DNA here is from genome assembly GCA_036562385.1 of Symbiobacteriaceae bacterium. Classification (GTDB taxonomy): domain Bacteria; phylum Bacillota; class Sulfobacillia; order Symbiobacteriales; family Symbiobacteriaceae; genus DATCKG01. The sequence continues at coordinate 51,837 of DATCKG010000014.1, read as the reverse complement.
CACCATCTGGTGCGGGAAGGTCATCCGCCCCAGGGAGAGGCTGAAGTCCGCCCGCCGCAGCACCGCCGGGGACAGGCCCAGGGAGCCCCCGATCACGAACGTGAGGTTGGACTGCCCCCGCAGTTCCCGTTCAGCTAAGAACGCGGCAAACTCCTCCGAGGAAAGGTTCTTCCCCCGGAGGTCCAGAGCGACGACGTACGTGCCGTCGTCCAGGTGGCGGAGCAGCCGCTCGCCTTCCCGGACCTTCACCTGCTCCTCCTGGGCGGGGGAGGCACCCTCCGGAATGGGCTCATCCGGCAGAGACAGAAGCTCCACCCGGGCATATGGCCCCAGCCGCTTCCGGTACTCCGCGATCCCCGCCTCCAGGTACTTTTCCTTGATCTTGCCCACCATCAGGATGCGAATCCGCAGAGTTGTCTCCTCCGTTTCCATCCAGGAATAACAGGGCGGCGCCCGCAGGCGCCGCTCCTTTTTTATCCCACGGAAACCTGCGACGGTTCCGGTACTTCCTCCAGTTCGGCCCCCAGGGCCAGCAGCTTTTCCTCGATGCGCTCATATCCCCGCTGCACGTGCTCCATGCCGTAGACCGTGGTCCGGCCTTCCGCGGCCAGGCCCGCGAGGATCAGCGCTGCTCCGGCCCGGATGTCCGTGGCCTCCACCGGTGCACCGTAGAGCCGTGGGACGCCTTTGACGATGGCCGTGCGGCCCTCGATCCGAATGTCGGCCCCCATCCGCAGCAGTTCCGAGACGAACCGGAACCGGTCATCGTAAAGGGTCTCGGTCACATAGCTGGTGCCTGTGGCCCGGGTCAGCATCGCCGTCATCTGGCTCTGCAGATCGGTGGGAAATCCGGGATACGGGTACGTCTTGACGGTGATGGGCTTGGGGCGTTCACAGCCGATAATCCGCAGGCTGTCCGGCCCTTCGTAGATCTGGGCACCGGCTTCCCGGAGCTTGGCGATGACCGGCGTCATGTGAGTGGGAATCACGTTTTCCAGGGTGATGTCCCCGTTGGTCATCATCGCCGCGATCATCCAGGTGCCGGCCTCGATATCGTCGGGAATCACCGTGTGGACACCGCCGGTGAGCCGATCCACCCCCCGGACCCGAATCGTATCGGTACCGGCGCCGGTGATATGGCCGCCGGCGGCGTTGATGAAGTTGGCCACATCGACCACGTGGGGTTCCCGGGCGCAGTTCTGGATCACCGTCGTTCCCTTGGCCAGGGTGGCTGCCATCATTATCTGAATGGTGGCCCCCACGCTGACCACATCCAGGTAGACGGTGGTACCCACCAGCCGCCTCGCCCGGGCGCGCATGATTCCCTTGTCAATCCAGACATCGGCCCCCAGTGCAGTCAGGCCCTTGATGTGCTGGTCCACAGGTCGGTGCCCGATCTTGTCGCCTCCCGGCAGGGGAATGTCGGCCCAGCCGTACTTGGCCAGGTGAACACCCAGGAGATAATATGAAGCCCGCATCGCTCCCGCGAGCTCGAAGGGGACTTGCTTGGGAGCGGCGCCGGAAGGGTCCACCGTCATGCGATTCAGGTGCGGTTCCCATTTCACATCTGCACCGAGGAAGGAGAGTAATTCCCGGTAGACTTCCACATCGTGAATGACAGGAACGTTTTCGAGCCGGCTCGGTCCGTCCATCAGCTGCGTGGCAGCCAGCAGCGGCAGCACGGCATTTTTTCGTCCCCCAACCCGCACAGTTCCCCGGAGCTGCTGGCCACCCCTGATTGTGAGCTTCGCCAACCTGACTTCCTCCTCATCGTCCCGGTCCGTTGCCTACCGCGAATCGCACAGCCCAATCGGCACTAAGACTCCCATTCGCCGTTGAACCCATTCACGTAATACACTTCCCCGCTTTCCAGTTCAATACGCCAAACCGGGACGGTATCCCACCCGATGACCGCCTCCGGCTGCGCTCCGGTCAGCGATCGGTTGGCATAATATCCCAGACGGATATCGCGAATGACTCGGGGTTCCCCAACGGAGTCCTGCAGGCGTCCCGCGAGGCGCAGAAGCGCCTCCGTGGCGGGCCGCACCGCCTTCGGAGCCGCATCGGTATACCGCGTGGGTTCCACCCACAGAAAGCGTACTGTCTCCACCCCCCTGGAAGAAACCTCGACGCGGACATAGCCCGAAAAGACGGGTAGCCCGTCAAAGGACGGCACGAACTCCACCATGGCAACGTTTCGGTCTGGGTCGTGCCGGTATGTGGCCACCACGGCATTGGCAGGCAGCCAGCCGCGCCGGCGCAGATATTCCTCCGCCACCTGCTGCACCTGGCTGCGATTCTCCGGCCGGATATCCCGGGACCCGGCTCCCTGTTCCCATGCGTAGTAAATCAGCGCACCGCTATCCGGATCTGGCAGGAATCGGGCTGGTTCCAGGTCCCGGCTAGAGGATTCGTTTGGAGGCAGAACAGAAGGTGGGGTTGGGCGAAATTCGACCCGCAAAAATCGCATCGGCGGCGGTGTCTCGGGAACGGTCACAGAAGCGGGCAAGATGATCCCCCGCTCCGCCAGGGCGGTCCTGACCTGCTCCACTTCCTGCGCATGGGAGGACCTTCCCAGTCCCGGCAGCGATCTGTCCGGTCCCCATATTGCATACGCCAGTACCCCGTTGACAAGCAGAAAGGCGACCAGCAGGATCGCCCGGGCTTTGGGCCAGTCCACCCCTCACCACCTCCTTAACGATACACCGTTCCCGAAGGTTACTCTCCTGTGGGGTGATGCAGCGAACCTGCCTGCACCGCCCGCACCATTCCGTCTGGCAGTCCGGGGATGTACAGCCGCGTCGAGCCCGCCTGGATCACCCAGACCGGCTCGATGTGCCAACTGACATCGCCGGGGCGGCTACCGGGCTGAACCAGGTAAGCCAGGTACAGGTCCCGCACCGCCGAAGCCTTTAGCACCTGCGGATACCGGTCCGCGGCCGTCTGCAAGACCTCCTCCGGCGAAATCACCGGCAGCAGCACCTTCCGGTCGAAGGCCGGCAGCAGTTCCGGATAGCGCTGCAGAAAGGTTACCCGGGCGCTGCGGGGATTGCCGGCATCGGCGATGACGTGAACCCGAAGGGCGCCCCCGGCGGTCTCCACCGGCAGCGGCCCCGCCACCCGGTCCTCGAAGGTCAGGATCGTGCGGGTCTCCTGCTGGATCCAGCCGGTAAGCACCAGGTCCTCAGGCCATCCGCCCCGGGCCATCACCCAGTCTTCGATCAGTTCCAGCGCCTGCTGCAGGTCCGGACCGGTGCCGTCCAGGTCGGCCGTACGGTACTCCAGCACCCCCGACGCCAGGATGCGCAAGAGCCGCTGCCCGTCGGTGTAGCTCTGGGCGTTGGTCTCGTCGATCTGCCGGACCACCGACAAATCGGGGAAATACCGGATTTTTTCCCAAACAGGGTCCGGGGTGAGGCCGGAGACACGGGCCCAGGGGACCGCATCCAGGGCGGGAACGGTCAGGCCGGCAAGAAGCCGTATCGATTCATCCACCACGGAAACGGGCCGATACTCGGTAAAGAGGGATTCGTCCAGATCCGCCACCTGGTTCTGCAGGCGCTGCCGCTGGTCGGGGGAAAGGGATCGGATCCGGTAGGCGTCCCCGGCGGGGCCGGAAAGCACCATCCCTGCCTCCTCACCGGTCAGCAGCCGGACCCGGTCGATCCGCACCGAACCCAGGGAGGGATCCGGTGCGTCCCAGCCCCACTGCTCCGCCCAGTGCTCCAGGGGCGCCGGCACCGGCAGCACCAGCGTGACGGCCGGAGCCACGACCCGATCCGGATAGACCTCCACCGCGGACCAGTCCGGCTCTGACTCGGCCAGAAGGCTCCAGACCGTCTTCCACATCGCTTCATACGGCGCAGACCCCGGTAGCAGCAGAGCGCCCCGATCCGCGCGGGGCTGGACCAGGATCCGTTCCGGACGGTAGACATCCGGCATCTCACCCTGCCAGTCCGGAGGCGGCGGCTGCACATCCGCTGTCCCGCCCACCGGCGACGTCTCACCCGGAGAATACAGGAGACGGGCGGAAAGCAGGATGCTGCTCAGCACCAGCAGCGCCAGCAGCCCGTTGAGGAAGACTTCCCTGCGCTGCTGCATCTACCCCACCTCGTCCCCCGTAGGCGCGGCCGGGACGGTAAAGACCACTTCGGTCCCTTTTCCCACCTCGGACGCGATGGCAATGGTCCCGCCGGACAGTTCCACGATCTGCTTGGCGATGGCCAGGCCCAGGCCCGTTCCTCCCAGCATCCGGGAGCGGGCCTTATCCACCCGGTAGAAGCGCTCGAAGATGCGGGGCAGGTCCTCCGGAGGGATCCCGATGCCGGTGTCCCGCACCGTCACCCGAACCATGGAGTCGGCCGGCTCCACCTCCACCGTGATCTCGCCTTCCGCCGGGGTAAACTCGATGGCGTTGGCCAGAAGGTTGACCAGCACCTGCTGCAGTTTCTCCCGGTCCACCTTCGCCAGCGGCGTGTCCGGATGAAAGATCAGATTGACCCGCTGCCGCTTCTGCTCCAGAGGCACCTGCAGGCGCGACAGGGACTCCTCCACCAGGTTGGCCATGCTGGTGGGCCGCACGTCCCAGCGGGCCTGTCCCTGATCCAACTGCGAAAGCTGCAGAAGATCCCGCACCAGGCGCGTCATGCGGTCCGTCTCGGCCTGCACCACCCGGAGGAACTGGTCCCGCACCTCCGGCACCTCGGCGGCACCGTCCAGGAGGGTCTCCACATAACTCTTCACAGTGGTAAGGGGCGTCTTGAGTTCGTGGGAGACATCGGCCACAAACTCCCGCCGCATGGCCTCCAGCCGCTGCAGTTCGGTGATGTCGTGGAAAACCACCACGGTGCCGGCCGAATCGCTGCCCTCTCCCTGCAGGGGCGTGACATGGGCCAGCAAGGTCTGCGGTCCGCGGTGGATCTCGCGCGTCAGGGAGCGGTTTTCCTTCCGGGCCCATGCCACGGACTCCGCCAGACCGATGCCCGGCCACACCTCATCGGGAAGCCGCCCCAGCACCTCCGGTTCGGATACGCGCAGCATCCGCTCCGCGGCCGGATTCAGTTTGCTGATCCGCCCCTGGGCATCCAGGGCCAGCAGGCCGTCGGCCATATGGGCCAGGATGGCCTCCACCTTGTTCTTCTCCCCCCGGACCTCCTCCAGGGTCTGCCGGAGACGGCTGGTCATGCGGTTGAACATCTCGCCCAGCTGGCCGATTTCGTCGCTGCTGCGGACCCGGATGAACTGGCCGAAATCGCCCCCGGCAATCCGGGCCGCCGTCCGGGTCACTTCCCGGACAGGGCCGGTGATGGTGCGAGCCAGGGCCACACCCAGGATCGCGCTGGAACCCAGCGCCAGGAGCGTGGCCACCAGAAAGACCTCCCGGATATCCCCCAGGCGGCGGTAGGCCTCTTCCAGCGACGCCTTCAGATACAGGACCCCCACCACTTCATCGTCCACGGTGATGGGCAGGGTTTCGAAGGCGGTGGGCTTGCCGTTTTCCTGCCCGGTACGCCGGGTCTCCTGGCCAATGAGGGCCGGTGAGATATCATCGTGGGTCAGCTTCTTGCCGATCAGTTCCCGGTTGGACGCGTCCTTCAGGGAAGCCGCGATCACCGTACTGTTGGCGTCCAGCACCAGGACATTTCCCGGCCAGCCCGCCACGAACTCCGCCACGCTGGCCTCATCCAACTGGCCGTCAACGGTGTAGCCCGACAGGTGGCCCACCAGCAGCTGGGCGCTCTGGTGAAGGTCGTCCTGAATCTGGCTGACGTAGGCCTGCTCGAGCTGATTGATCAGATAGGCGCCGCTGAGCTGCATCGCCACGAGCACCAGCAGGAGATCGACGAGAATCAGCTTGCTTTGAATGCTGCGAAACACCGGTGTCCCCTCTCTCCAGGGTGCCAGTGGGCTGGCCGTGTGAAGACCCGTTGGCTTACCCGAATCGCTGGAAGTAGTAGCCGATGCCGCGCTTGGTCTTGATCAGTTCCGGCTGTGCGGGGTTGTCCTCAATCTTTTCCCGAAGGCGCCGGACCGTCACATCCACCGTCCGGAGGTCTCCCAGGTAATCAAACCCCCAGACCTCCTGCAGCAGCGTCTCTCTGGAGAAGACCTGCCCGGCGTGGGCCACCAGATAGCGCAGCAGGTCAAACTCCCGGGGCGTGAGGTCAATGACCGTACCGTCCTTGGTCACCTCGTAACTGGTCAGGTTCAGGGTGATCGGGCCGGCGCTGAGGATCTGATCCCCTCCCTGCGAACCGCCGGCCGGTGCGCTCCGCGTCCGCCGCAGGATCGCGCGGACCCGGGCCAGCAGTTCCCGGGGGCTGAAGGGCTTGGTGACGTAATCGTCCGCCCCGAGCTCCAGCCCCAACACCTTGTCGACTTCAGCCTCCTTTGCCGAGAGCATGAGAATGGGCACCGAACTCCTGCTGCGGATCTCCCGGCAGACACTGAAGCCGTCGAGTTTCGGCAGCATGATGTCCAGGATCACCAGGTCGAAGGGTTTCTGCCGCGCCATGGCGATGGCAGTTTCCCCGTCGTAGGCCACGTCTACTTCATAGCCTTCTCGTTCAAGATTGAATTTTAAGATGTCTGCGATGGGTCTTTCGTCGTCCACCACCAGCACCCGCTGTGGCATGGTTGCTGTGTACCCCCTTCTCTGGTGCCCCGTCCGAACTTTCGACTATCCCGCCGTCCCTTCCTTCCGGATACCGGAAAAGCAGGATACCCGAAATGGAATCGCCCGTCAGGACGCGGCCTCGAGGCGGTCGAGGTGGCGCTGTACCCAGTGCCACCACTCCTCGTAAAAGGCCTCGGGCTCCAGGCCGGTCTCAGTCTGCAAGGCCCTGGCAAAATCCATCCCGCGGCCCAGGTGCCCCACCAGGCGCGTGAGGCTTTCGGCACCGAACTCCTCGACCAGAAAGTCCACCATCAGGTAGGACTGGCGGTATGCCAGGGCCGGGTTGCTCAGCCGGTCGAAGCGGCGGTACAGGTCGTCGTACCCGTAAAGTGGCTGCCGGAGCGTGCTCTGCGGCTCCAACCACCGGTAGCCGGTCACCTGATACTCGATTCGCTGGGCCAGTCCCTCCGAGAACCACAGGGGATAATTCCCGGCCGTGAGGTAGTCCAGCAGGTAGTGCGTCAGTTCATGGGCGAGAGGATGGAGGCGGCAGTAGGCACTGCGGAGTTCTTCCAGGCTATCCGCCGCGATCCAGACCTCGGGAGAGAGCAGCGCGATGGTGCCCCGCCAGTACACCCCCACGGCACTTTGGCCGCCGCCCCAGCCGAAGGCCTGCCGGAGTTCTTCCCGGCTGCCGTACAGAATCAGCGGCACGCGGTCTGCAGGCTCATACCCCATCGCGGCGGTCACCGGTTCGTACACCCGCTCCGCCATCTCCAGGACCAGGTCCACCACCGCCGAATCCGCATCGGTATACCAGAGCGTAAAGTGCTGGCTTTCGCGGCGCTGGTACCCGGCCACCCTGGCCAGGGTCTGTGCCTTTCCCCGCTCCCGGCGGAGGCTGTAGAGCACAGCCCGGGACCGGGGCCATCCCAGCCAGGCAGCCCCCAGCACGATCAGAATCGGCACCAGCACGACCCACCTCGGCATCCTCCGGTCCCTCATCGCTGCCCCCGCCCAATCGTTCATATGGGATACTGTCAGGATCAGTATAAATGAGGTGCCGGAAGGATCCCATCTGCAAAAGGATGGCGGCAATGGCAGAGAAATGCGAGGGATCCACCCCGCAGGGGACGGATCCCTCGATGTACTCTGCTGCCACGTTCGTTAATTCAAATGCCGCAGTTCCGCCGCCAATTCTTCAAAACGTCTCCGGTCTCCCGAGGCCAGGGCTTCGTCGATGCGGTCCAGCAGATCCTGGCGTTTGGTGAGCCGCTTGACTTCATCCCGGAAGACCTCGTCATGCCACCGTGCCATCGTCTGCAAGAATTCCTCCCGTTCGGGCGACCACTCAGGGGGCTGGGTGGAAAGGCAAAGGCCGATCCGGTCCGGAATGAACTTCATCAGTTCCACCACTGCCTGGGACGTCTTGAAGTAGTACCGATCCCCCTTCCGATACAGGAACGGCCACGTGCCAGACCCCTTAGCCGAGACCAGGATGGCGTGGCGGTATTCGCTGATGTCTGGTACGATTTCGATTCGCCGGAGGATTTCGTCCTTTGTCAGGAGGAACTGGAGAAAACCGCGCGCCTCTGGGAGCTTCGGTTGGCATTCCTCCAGAAACTGGCGAATCGCAACCGCTGCGCTCTTGGCTTCTCTCGGCTTTTCCATCTTCACGCCCTCCTTCGGAAGGTGATCGATGGCTCTCCTGTCTTGGTGGGTCGTACTGATTTCGCCAACGGTCCCGCATCTCCTTCTGTCAGTGATATGCATCATCGTCCTTTTTTGTTAGTCTCTCCCATGGCTGGAGGGGGCATACAAAATTCGCCAGGAGCATAGAGAAAGACGAACAGCGGCAGGGAAGGCTGCCTGCCCGGCCGTCATGACGCAGGCATGCCGGAAGACCCCGCCTCCCGCGGGGTTTGAAAAAGCGATCTGAGGTGGTGACGTGAAGAAGGCGATTCCCCTTCGCACCGGCTATCAGCGGGCTGCCGCCGGCATCGTGGGGTGCCTGCTGGTCGGCGGATCCCTGGGCCTGAAGATGCAGGAGGGAGCCCCTCCGGCACCCGGGGATACCGATCCCGTACCCGCCCTGCCGGGCGATTCCTTCCCGGGCGCCGAGGAGGAGGACTACCTGGCTCTCCGCCGCCACGCCTACCGGCAGCCCGAAAAGGCCGCTCCCCTGCAGCCAAGCATCGTCCAGTACACGGTGCAGCCGGGAGACTCCCTGTGGAAAATCGCACAGGCCCTTGACACCCCGGTGGAAGTGCTGATGGACCTCAACCAGGGTGTTCGCCCCCTGCGGCTGCAGCCCGGACAGAAGCTGCGGGTCATCACGGGATCCGACGTGGAGACGGGCCGCCGGCGGTCGATCGCGGTGGCCAGCCGTTCGGCAGAGAGCCGCTCCTCCCGGACCGCCCGGGCAGCCGTCGAAACCCAGCCGGAGGCAACCGCCGCGGTGGCCCCCGCTGAGCAAGTCGCTTCCGCCCCGGCCGTGGCATCCACATCCATGATCTGGCCCGTCACCGGGGCCGTGGCCACCAGCGAGTTCGGCCCCCGGTGGGGGACTCTGCACCGGGGCATCGATCTGGCCGTCCCGGCCGGAACCCCGGCCGTCGCGGCCCAGTCCGGCACCGTGGTGTTTGCCGGATGGGACGGCACCTACGGCTACTGCGTGGTAATCGACCATGGCAACGGCGTGCAGACCCGCTACGCCCACGCTTCCGCGCTCCTGGTCACCACCGGGGACTGGGTGGAGCAGGGCACGCCGATTCTGGAAGTGGGCAGCACCGGCTACTCCACCGGCCCACACCTGCACTTTGAGGTCATCGTAGGCGGCGAGCCCCAGAACCCCCGGCTGTACCTCCCCTGATGGGCCGGGTATCGGACGGTGCCGAAACCCCCGCCGGGTACCCTTTCGGCGCCGCATTCCCACCCTACTGAGGGGATTGGGCAGCCCCTGGGCTGCCAATCGCCCCGACTCTCCTGCCTGCAGGACAATCCTCGCCCCTGCAGGCCTCGCCCCTCCGGGGGCCTCCCACGCCGGCACTGCACCTCGCCGGGGGAGACCCCACTGACGCATCGCTGCCGGCCGTCGCCGGCTCATCGGGGGAACGCGGGATGCCGCGGGCGCCGGCAGGGCCGTCCGTACTGCCGTGCCCTTCCGGGGCGGTCAGGCGCCCTGGTGGTAGACCGCCATCACCTGTTGGGTGTAGCGGTGGTTAGCCCCCTGCTGGGCCGCTGCGGGTCCGCCGTTGTAGGCTGCCAGCGCTTGCGGCCAACTGCCGTACTGCTCATACAGTTGCCTGAGGTACCAGGCCCCCATGGACAGGTTGGTACGGGGATCGAAGATGTTATACTCCTTCAGTCCCATCCCCCTGGCTATGGCCTCGGCCGTGGAAGGGAGGATCTGCATGAGGCCGCTGTCCTGATGGGCGCCCACCGCCCGGGCGTTCCAGCGGCTCTCGATGGTCACCACCGCGGCCAGAAGCCGGGGATCGATGTTGTACTCCGCTGCCACCTCCAGAAGGATGCGGCGGTATGCCTCCGGGACCAGATCGTCCACCCGGGGATCCGACGCAGCTTGATATCGGGTTTGCTGGTGGACAAGACTGCGGTGGGCCACCAGGGCCGTCTCCGCCCGGCTCCGTTCCTCCCAGACCTGCAGCTGCCGGGCGTGGGAGAGACGGACCTGCTGCCGCTGCGACGCCCACGCTTCCTGTTCCACCCGTTCGCCTGCCAAGCCGACCTCATGAGCGGCCAGGTCGGCGGACGCCCCCTGAACCCGCCCGAACTCGTAGAGCAGGCTTACGAGCCCGGCGATGAGGACCACGAGGGCGGCCGCCACCTGAGACCTTCTCAGCGGTCCCATCAGTGGGGACACCCCTTTCGCACCGTGATAGAAGGCATCCGGGTCCAGCATAGCAGGGCGGCGTGGCGAAATTTGTCAGAGTCTGGCGGAAAGGGAAAAAATAGAGCGGAGACCTGATGGTCTCCGCTGAATGGCCTACATATTTTGTTTGGATTACTCGAAGAAGGTGGTCCGGCAGATCGCGTCGGTCCGCTCGCTGCCGACCCCCACGATGCTCACCGGCACACCGGTAAAGTCCTCGATCAGTTCCAGGTAGCGCCGGGCGCCCTCGGGCAGGTCCTCGTAGCGGCGCGGCGGGTTCGCCTCATCCCACGGCCAGTTGGGCAGTTCGGTGTAGACCGGCTGCACCTGGCTGAGGGCCTTCAGCCCCACCGGGAACTGACGGGTCACGGTGCCGTCGGGCATCCGGTACCCCACGCAGACCTTGAGGGTCTTGATGCCGGTCCGGGCCAACGTGTCCAGGTGCGGCACCGCCAGGTCGGTAATGCCGCTGACCCGGCAGGCGTAGCGGACCATCACCAGGTCCAGCCAACCCACGCGGCGAGGCCGGCCGGTGGTGGTGCCGTACTCGTGGCCCTCTTCACGGATCCGGTTGCCCGTCTCATCCAGCAGTTCGGTCGGGAAGGGACCCTCGCCAACCCGGGAGGTGTAGGCCTTCACCACGCCCACCACCCGGTTCACCCGCGTGGGACCCACTCCGGCGCCGATCAGGGCGCCGGCCGCGATGGGATGCGAGGCCGTCACATAGGGGTACGTGCCGAAATCGATGTCTAGCAGATGCCCCTGGGCACCTTCGAAGAGGACATGCTTTCCGGCGTCGATGGCGTCGTTGATCAGTTCCACCGTGTTGGTCACGTAGGGGCGCAGCCGCTCTGCAGCGGCCAGATACGGCTCCACAATCTCCTCCAGGGTAAAGCCCGGGAGGCCATAGACCTTCTCCAAGAGCTGGTTCTTGATCTCCAGCTGGCGGGCCAGCTTCGGAATGAACTCATCCCGGTCCAGCAGATCCACCATACGGATGCCTGTCCGGGCATACTTGTCCATGTACGCCGGACCGATCCCCCGCCGGGTCGTGCCGATTCGGTGCACGCCCTTGCGGTCTTCCTCCGCCCCGTCGAGGCGGATGTGGTAGGGGAAGACGATGTGGGCGGCCGCACTGATCCGGAGGCCGGACAGGTCCACGCCCCGGGACTGGAGCTCGTCCATCTCCTCCAGCAATTTCAGCGGGTCCAGCACGACACCGTTGCCAATGACGCACAGAGTTCCTTTATACAGGATCCCCGAAGGGATCTGATGCAGTTTGTACTGCTGCCCGTTGGCCCATACGGTGTGCCCGGCGTTGGAGCCGCCAGTGGCCCTGACCACCACATCGGCGTGGGAAGCAAGCAAGTCGACGAACTTGCCCTTTCCCTCGTCCCCCCACTGTGCACCCATGACGACGACTACAGACAAAGGGGGCACCTCCCAACTTCCACAGTCCGCCCGCGGCTAGCGGAGCGGCCAAAAAAGCCAGCCAACATCTTAGCATTCCCGTAGGGGGCTGTCAACGCAGCCCTGAAGTCTCATCCACAGGTGTGAACATCATGTTGATAACTCGCGACGTCTAACATTTCCGCGGCGTCGCGATGGGAGAAGCTGGCCGCGTCGTTGAGGATCTCTTGATTATTCCGGGCGGCAGCCCAGGGCAGAAAAAAGCCCGAGAGCCTCATGCCCCCCGGGCCTGTTCCATGCCCACCATCTTCTGAATGTCCTTCATGAAGTAAAGCTCCACGGAGCCCACCGGCCCGTTCCGGTGCTTGGCAATGATCACCTCCACCCGGTTCTTCTTGTCGGAATCCGGGTCGTAATAGTCTTCCCGGTACAGGAATGCGACCATGTCCGCGTCCTGCTCGATGGCACCGGACTCCCGCAGATCCGACAGGATGGGCCGCTTGTCCTGCCGCTGCTCCACGGAACGGGAAAGCTGGGACAAGGCGATCACCGGCACGTTCAGTTCGCGGGCCAGGCCCTTGAGGGACCGGGAGATCTCGGAGATCTCCTGCTGCCGGTTGAGCTGCTGCCCGGGCCTGGGCGGTATGGTCATCAGCTGCAGGTAGTCGATGATGATCAGATCCAGCCCGTGCTCCTGGGCCACCTGACGGCTCTTGGCCCGGACCTCGGCCAGCGAGCAGTTGGGCGTGTCATCGATGAAGATGTCGGCCTCCGCCAGGGTCGCCAGGGCAGCGCCCAGCCGCTGCCAGTCCTGGTCCTGCAGCTGGCCGGTCCGCAGCCGGTGGCCGTCCACCGCCGCTTCGGCGGCCAGCAGACGCATGGCCAGCTGCTCCGCCGACATCTCCAGGCTGAAGAACATCACCTTCGCCTTGCTCATCACCGCCGCGTTGCGGGCGATGTTCAGCGTAAAGGCGGTCTTCCCCACCGACGGCCGCGCCGCGACGATGATCAGATCCGATTTCTGAAAGCCGGCGGAAAGCTGGTCCAGGTCCCGAAACCCCGAGGGAATCCCGGTGGTCCGGCCCTTGGAGCCGTACAGCACCTCCAGGTGGCTGTAGGCGTCCACCAGCGCCTCCTTGATGTGCTTGTAGCCCTTGCTGCCCCGCCGCTGGGTGACCGCAAAGATCGCCTTTTCCGCTTCCTGCAGCGTGGCCTCGGTGTCCTCGGAGGTATAGCAGTCCTCCACAATCTTGCGGGCCACCACCTGCAGCCGGCGCAGGGTGGCCTTTTCTTCGACGATCCGGGCATACTGCTCGGCGTTGGCCGTGGTGGGCACCAGGTTGATGAGGCTGGTCAGGTAGGTAAGACCGCCGACCTCCTCCAGCAGGTTGCGGTTGCGCAGCTCATCCTGCACGGTAATCAGGTCCACCGGTTCGCCCCGGTTGAACAGGGAGAGCATGGCCGCGAAGATCTGCTGGTGCCGGTCGACGTAGAAATCCTCCGGGTGCAGCAGATTGACGATGCGGGATACCACTTCGCTGTCGATCAGCATCGCACCCAGGACGGACTGTTCTGCTTCCAGGTTGTGCGGCGGAACCCGCTCACTGAAGGCGTTCATGCCCACGGCCTCCAAACATAAGTTCCCCCTGCATTTTCGCCTCCGGGGCCGGAAATCCTGCCGGGGCCGCGGCGAGCCGCGCTAGCTTGCCTGGGCGGCACAGGCCGCGTCATCCACCAGCATCAGCCGCATGGCTTCCTGGATGGTGGAGACAAAGCAGATCTCGATGCCGGTGATGTCGTCCGGCACATCCTTCCGGTTCTCCTCGGGGAGGATTACCCGGCGCATGCCCGCCTGCTTGGCTCCGTAGATCTTCTCGTAGACCCCGCCGATGGCCCTGACCGCACCGCGGATGGAGACCTCCCCGGTGATGGCCGTATCCTGCCGGATCGGCCGCCCCTGGATGGCAGAGATCATGGCCAGGTAGATGGCCACCCCGGCACTGGGACCGTCGATGCGCCCGCCGCCCACGACATTGACGTGGACGTCCCAGTTGGAAAGGTCCTCTCCGGTCACCTGCCGGACCACCGCGGCGGCAGAGAAGAGGGAGTCCTTGGTCATGGAGCCGGCGGTGTCGTTGATGCGCAGCGAGCCCTTCCCCGGCTCCCGGGCCCGGAAGGCCACCGCCTCGATCTCCAGCACAGTCCCCATGTAGCCCAGCACTCCGAGGCCGAAGATCCGTCCCACCTCCGGAGTCTGGGAGGCCTTCTGGTAGACGTTGGGGGTCAGGCGGCTGGTCTTGATGATCTCCTGCACATGCTGCTTCGTGATGAGCAGGGGTTCGGGCCCCAGGGGCGCGTCGCCCAACTGATACAGGGCGAGTCCGTACGCGTCCGCCAGGATGCCGATGGCCTTGCGCCCCTCCACGGTGTACTCGGAGATCAGCTCGTCCACGCCGGGCTCCAGGCGGACCTTCAGCCGCTCCGCCGCCCCCCGAATGATCTGCTGGATGTGCTCCGGGGAAAGCGGTTCAAAGAAGACCTCCGCACACCGGGAGCGGAGAGCCGGGTTGATCTCACTGGGATCCCGGGTGGTGGCACCGATCAGGATGAAGTCCGCCGGCGCCCCCTCGGCAAAGAGCTTCTTGATGTACTGGGGCACCATGGGATCGTTGGGGTCATAGTAGCTGGAATCGAAGTAGACGCGCTTGTCCTCCAGGACCTTCAGCAGTTTGTTCTGCAGCATCGGGTCCAGCTCGCCGATCTCGTCGATGAAGAGCACGCCGCCGTGGGCTTCCGTCACCAGCCCCAGCTTCGGCTCCGGCACGCCGGTGTCGGCCATCTCCCGGCGGGCGCCCTGGTAGATCGGATCGTGCACGCTTCCCAGCAGGGGGTTGGTGACCTCCCGGGGATCCCACCGGAGGGTGGTGCCGTCCACCTCCACGAAGGGCGCGTTCTCGTCAAAGGGAGTAAACCGCAGCTTCTTGGCCGCCTCCAGGGCAAGACGCGCCACCGTGGTCTTCCCCACGCCGGGGGGCCCGTAGAGGATCACATGCTGCGGAAAGGGCGAGGCGATCTTCGCCAGCAGCGCCTTGATGGCCCGCTCCTGTCCCACCACCTGGTCCAGACTGGTGGGCCGCAGCACCTCCATGGCCGTGCGAGACAGCCGCTTCTTATCCAGTTCCTCCAGTTCCTGCAGTTTCTTGAGGGTCGCGGCCGTCTCGGGGCCGGCGTCCTCCCGCAGGACCTGCTGCTTGATCTCCCGGTAGTAGTCCTCGTTCCGTTCCTGCATCCGCTGCTGGACCTTTTTCTCAATCTCTTCCTCCACCGACCGGCGGGCCAGCATGTCGGCAATCACATCTTCCAGTTCCTCCAGGATGGCAGGAATCTCGGAACGGTGCGGAACCGCGTCGATGGTGGGATCTTCGTAGACCAGGCGCTGCAGGGCCAGAACCTGTTCGCCCACGTTGTCCGATTTCATGAGGGAGAGGGCTTCCAACTTGCCCGCTTTCAACACCAGGCGCTCCGGGCCCCAGAGGTTGGTGAGGAGCCCGAACAGCGTCCCCACCTGGCGTTCCAGTTGGTCGTCCGCACCCGCTGCCCCCGGGTCGGACCGCTCGGCCTGGCGACGCGACCTGATCAGCCGATCGAGAAGCTCTTTCATCGGTTCCGGGGCCGCGCCCCTTCACCTCCTTCCAAGCCAGTTGCAGCCCGAGCCGGTGGAACCGGTCGGGCCGCCCGCTACTCCGCGACGATTTCAACGTTAATTGTACCAGAAATGTTGTGTCCCAGGCGCAGGGTCACCGGATAGACCCCCAGGGACTTGATGGGTGTGGGCAGATCCACATACTTGCGGTCAAACTCCTGCCCCAGATACTTGGAGATGGCTGCCGCAATGTCCTTGTTGGTGACCGAGCCGAAGAGGCGGCCGCCTTCCCCGGTCTTGGCCGGCACCTGGATGGTCTTTCCCTCCAACTGATCCCGGAGGGCCGTCAGCTGGGCGATCAGCCGCTCCTGTTTCCGCTGCTGGGCTTTGCGCTCCTCTTCCAGGCTCTTGAGCGCCGAAGCCGATGCTTCCACCGCCAGTCCCCGGGGAATCAGGTAATTGCGTGCGTAGCCGTCGGCGACCTCAACGGTCTGCCCCTTCTTGCCCGTTCCTTTCACATCGGCCTTCAGAATGACCTTCACTGGCATCCCTCCTCACGTCGAACCGCGCGGGCGGTTGAACATCCCATGTCCCAGGCCCCGGAAATCAAAGACGGTGTCCCACATCGCCAACATCAAGTAGAAGTAAAGCCCCCACTGCCCGAACATCAGCAGGACCGCCAGGGTCAGCAAGACCGCCACGGGCTTATCCAGACCCTTCCGGCGCAGAAATCCGTATGCGACGGCCATCCCCGCCACCCCGAAGATGTAGAGGAGGGGATTGGCCAGGTTGATGATCGCCCGGGCCCATAGCGGGGCGTTCAGGAGGGAGTCCCCGACGAAGCTGGCGCCAAACAGAGCCGCCACCAGCACCCAGGTGAGCCACAGGGGCAGGCGCAGATCCCCGAAGGGGGTGGGGGCCGGAATCTCAAAGCCGAAACGGGGCAGGATCCAGCGACATAGCAGGTAGTTGAACCACGTGGTCACCACTCCGGCCAGAAAGAGGCTGGAGGGCATCAGGATCCAGGCCACCTCGACGATGTTTTCCCGGATCTCGGTCATCTGGCTCAGCGCCCGCTCCACCGCCTGCTGCTGGGCTTCTGTGGTGGGCTGCAGGTCGCGGAGGCGCTGTTCGTAGGCCCCCAGATAAGTGTCCAAGAGCCGCTGAACCTCCGGGGCCTCCAACATGGCGGCGATGGGATCCTGGCCGCCCAGCACCAGGGCCCTGGTGACCACATAGTCCAGCCCAAAGGAGGCGAAAAAGACCGCCACGGCAATCAGGGAGATGGTGATGGGCCTCAGCTTGCGGCTGAAGCCAAAGCCGAAGGCCAGGCCGGGGAGAATCCCCGCCGGAACCAGCAGCAGAAAGGCCTGAATGGGGCCGAAAAACAGGGCACAGAACAAAACGGCCACGATGCCCGCCATGGTGGCGATTCGCCCGCCGTAGCGCATGTAGGCCATGGTGAGCGGAATCGGCATGAACACACTCAGGAAAGGGACCAAGGCACAGACCACGGCCAGAGCGGCCATCAGGCCGCCGAAAACCAGGCCGCGGACTCCGGTCTGTCGATTATCCATGATGCGGCAAATCCTCCCTGAGGCCTCTTGTGCCTATCATCCGGCGGTTCCCGCAGGGCTCACCCGGCTCCGGATCCATAAGTGCGGAAAGGGGCACCGCCCGTGCGATGCCCCTGAATCTCCTGCGGTGCCTCCTATTCCACGGTAAACGGCAGCAGAGCCATAATCCGGGCCCGCTTGATGGCCGTGGTCAGTTGGCGCTGATGCGCGGCACAGTTGCCGGAAATGCGGCGGGGCAGGATCTTGCCACGCTCCGTGATATACCGCTTCAGCCGCGCGACATCCTTGTAGTCGATCTGCTCGATCTTATCGACGCAGAAGCTGCATACCCGGCGCTTCGGCCTGCGCCCACGTTCACGACGCACTGCTTCGTCCTCCTTTCCGCGTCAGAAGGGGACATCATCGTCGTCGTCGAGGGTCGGCTCGCTTCCCATGCCGAGGCTCTCATACGGGGACACGTCAGGCGACGGTTGCATACCCGGACCGCGGCTGCTGTCAGAGGCCCGGTCCAGGAACCGGACCTGGCTGGCCACCACTTCGGCCCGCTCGCGGCGTTGCCCGTCCGGGGTTTCGTAGGAGCGGATCTGCAGGCGCCCGTGCACCGCCACCAGCCGCCCCTTCTGCAGGTAGTTGGCCACGGTTTCAGCTTGCCGTTCCCAAACGATCACATCGATGAAGTCCGTCTCTCTCTCCCCTTGGGGATTGGTGGTATTCCGGTCCACCGCCAACCGGAGATGGGCAACCGCCTTTCCCGTCGGCGTGTAACGCAACTCCGGGTCTCTGGTAAGGCGGCCGATCAGGACGACGACGTTGAGCACGTTCTTACCCCCTCTCCGGTCACTCCTTTTCCTTGTCCTTGAGGCGGACGATCATGTGCCGGAGAACTCCATCGGTGATCTTCAGAACGCGGTCCAACTCCTCCGCGGTCCTCGGCTCACCCTTGAAGTTTACGACAGTGTAAAGGCCCTCCCGGTAATGCTGGATTTCGTAGGCCATCCGCTGCCGCTTGGTCGGCTCTACCTTCTCGACCTCACCGCCGTTGGTGTTGATGAGGTTGGTAATCCGATCCACCAGCGCCTGGCTGGCCTCGTCATCCAGGTCGGGACGGGCGATGAACATCACCTCGTAATACCTCATGGGTACACCTCCTCCCTATGGTCTGATGGCCCCTACGAACGGAGCAGGGAGGCAACAGCCCGCAGGCTGCGCCTGGTAGCTCGCGTGCAAGCGAGTCCAATCAAATATAGCACGCATTGGAGCGGGTTGCAACTGTCAGGATTGCCCGTCCTGAGTCTGTGCCGCTTTGGGAAAATGCTCACGCACAGCCTTTTCAAACTTGGTGCGCGGGATCATCACCCGGTGACCGCAACCGAGGCACTTGAGACCAAAATCGATGCCCGTGCGGTAGATCTCCCAGCGATCGGCACCGCACGGGTGCGGCTTTTTCAGCCGCACGACGTCGCCAATCTCATACCGGACGCGTTCCAAACCGTGCACCTCCCACAGTTGTGCCGTTGCCGTCAGGCCGGGAAAAAGAGGCCCCCCGCCGGGCCAAAGAAGGCGGTCCACAGCCAGTCATAGAGGCGGAGACAGTACGGGGTCAGCGCCGCTCCGGCCAGTTGCTCGTGCAGCCAGGGGAAGCCGGCCACCGCGAGGGCCGGGGCCACCAGGGCCACCACCAGCGTCACGAGCAACGCCGACTCCAGCGCCTTCACAGCCCCGCCTGCCGTTCGATTGATCGTGTTCAAGAGGGAATCCTGTTGTACCAGATGGGAAAGGAGGCTCGCGGCTACCGCCACCAGCAGGCCTACCAGCAGCAGCAGAGTCAGGTAGGAAAGGACAGCGGCCAGGCCCCGGGCCAGTTGCTGCAGGATCAGGTGGGCCGGGGAGACCATGAGGTCACCGGATTGCGACGCGGCCGCCTGGTAGAAGAGTTCGTCCCAAAAGGAGCCCGGCAAGGGGAGATGGCGGAGCCAGTCCGCGGCCTCTGCCGGAGAGATCGCCGCCTCGGTCTGGTAGGCCTCCAGGGGCAGCCCCAGCCGCCCAGCCAGGTAAAGGACCAGGCGCTCTTCGATGTGCCAGCGCTGATTCAGCCAGAGGCGGAACGGTTCGCTGTACCGGCCCGCTACCAGAAGCGTAACGATCAAGGCGCCAAACCGGATCGCCTCCGCCAGAAAGCCACGGCGGAATCCTTCTAAGAAGGCGAGAAGGAGCAGTCCCAGGATGACGTAGTCGGCGGGGGTGAGCTGGGGCCATCCGGTCATCGTTGTCCCTCCCGTGTCACGGTGCCGCGCATCCGAAGCGAATCGGCCTTACCGAAAGGACAAAGGATTACCGCAGGATGATAACGAGGAGGAGGACCGTCAGCATGACCACCAGGGTGGTGGAGAGGCAGCCGCCGCGGCGTAAGTTGGCGGCGGCCTGCTTCAGATGGGCCCGGGCCTCTTCCCGGGCCTTTTCCTGGTGGAGCCGCTGGGCTTTCTTGAAGGCCGCTACCGCCTCTGCAATCCGGCCCAGCTTCTTATACGCCGCGTGGAGGTTCTCATAGTAGATGGGCTGGCGCGGATCAAGCTGGATCGCCTTCTGATACTGGGCCAGGGCCCGCTGGTAGTCGCCCCGGGAGTAATAGATGTTGCCCAGGTTGCTGTGGGCCTGCGGCAGGTACGGATCCAGTTCCAGGGCGCGGCGGATGGAGGCCTCGGCTGCGGCCTCGTCGCCGAACTCAGCCAAGATGGCGCCGATGCGGCTGTGAGCCCAGGCAACGGTTTCGTCCTCCGCCAGCACCTGCCGGTAAAGGGACAGCGCCTCCTGGAGTTCCCCTTTCAGGTAGTGGGCATCGGCTTCCCGGATCAGTTGGTCCACGCGTTCCCGGTCCATGATCCTCCTCCTCGGCCACCTGCCTACATAGCGGGGTGGGGCTTGCCATATACTTCCCTGTGCCTGTGAGCGAGAGTACGGAGAGGGTGGTTTGGTGTACGAGGGGTGGGTTGAGCGGCTTAGGCTGCTGGGCAGTGAGACGCTGGAGTGTCGGGTGCACATGGATGCGCCGGATGCGGCCGCACGGATCGGCGGCGCCCTGGCACGCTACGGTGCGCCGTACATCCGCAATGCCGACGCCGTGGTGGTGCTTTGTGTGGGAACAGACCGGGCCATCGGCGACGCCCTGGGCCCACTGGTGGGCAGTTGGCTGGAGGAGTCCGGGCCCCATCCGTACGCCGTCCTGGGAACCCTGGACAAGCCTGTCCACGCGGCCAACCTGGTGGAGACGCTCAAGACCCTGGAACGCACCTACCGGCGGCCCTTTGTGGTGGCAGTGGACGCGTGCCTGGGGCGGTCCGAATCGGTAGGCATGCTGACGGTGGGGCAGGGGAGCCTGCGGCCCGGTGCCGGGGTAAACAAGCAGCTTCCCAAGGTCGGCCACGTCTATGTCACCGGCGTGGTCAACGTCGGTGGCTTCATGGAGTATTTCGTTCTGCAAAATACCAGATTGAACCTGGTGATGCGGATGGCCAAGGTGGCTGCCCTGGGCATTGCACAGGGCCTGGGCGCCCTCTGCCGTCAGTGGTCCGCAGCCGGTGACCCCACCTGACCTGTCCCGCAGATGCCGGTCAGACCGATCAGCGCGCCGCAACCTGTTCCTGACGGCGTAGATCGCCGGAGCGGGCCCGCTGGATCGCCTCCTTTTCCTCGTCCGTCAGCTGATAGCGGGAGACCCCACGCGTCAGCGGCTTGGCATACGTGCGGGATTCGGAGCGGCCGTAGAGGCTGGTGACGACCACGCCGTTATCTTCCGCATCCAGCAGTGCGACGGCAAAGCTGAGGTCGCTGCCAGTGTCCGGGAACGGATTGAACCGCACGATGCCGACCTTCTGCACATGGGTCTTGGCCTGCTCCGCCAGTTCCGCCACCCGGTGGTGCAGCTCGGCCACTTCTCCCTCCAGTCGGGCGATGGCCTCCTGCTGCTGGAGAAGAAGCTGTTCCAGGTCCCGGCCTGTCTCCCCGCTCAGAAGCATCCGGTAGCGCTTCAGCAGGCGATTCTGACGCACATAGATGAGGATCGCGAAGATAAGCAGCAATACACTGATCAGTACAGCAATACCTGCCAGCAGCAGGCTGTCCATGTTCAGGAGCGCATTCACCGCTGGGTCCTCCTTTGTGAGTGTCATCTCTTCGTCGTCCATGGCTGGCCAGCCGTTGCCAGGCCAAACCCGTCCCCTTTTCGCACCGCACCCTGTGCTGGCTTCCGGGTAGCGGTCCATGTCCGTCCTGGTTGTGGCAATGTACGGTTCCACGTGGAACGTTTCCCGGTGGCTTTTCCGCAGGCGGCGATGCGGCACGCGCCCCTGCCAGCACCGTTCCACGTGGAACGGGATCATGGTGGAGAAAGGTGCGCAGACCTATGTACGGATCCCTGCCAACCTCGCTTTGGACAAGCCTGCCCTTGCCGGATAGCCGGAGCCCGGTGCGTCCCTTCTGGGACCGGGGCTCTTGACCAAATTCCGACCGAGTCGCGCTTCACCGCCCGAACTACCGTTCCACGTGGAACGCGCTGCCCGAAGGGCTGAAGAGTCAAGCCAGAAAGCCAGCTGCGGTCCCTCACGTGACTTTGCCGCCGGCACTGCCGTTCCACGTGGAACCCTCTTCTGCCCGGCTTGCAGTGACCCAGAAGGGGGACCCCCGCCGGTTCCACGTGGAACGTTCATCGCACTGTTTCAGCGGGCGGTTCCATCGCCCTCCGCGCTCCGAAGCGAGGTTCCGGTCCCCGTGGTTCCACGTGCGGCCGTCACCCCGGATTCCACGAAGCGGGTTATCGCCCTCCGGACCGAAAGCGGGACTCCATAGGGAGCGCCGGCACACCGAAAATCGTGAAACCCCGGCTGGCCGAGCTCCTGAACCCCCGGCTGGCGCCCTCAGGTTTCACCGCACCCTTGCTCGCCGCCGCTCGCAGGACGGTGACGCCGCTCGTCCCTCCTGCCGAGGTTCCACGTGGAACGTTGCCGTCCCATCCCAGGACTAAGCAACCACGTGACGCCACCCGAATTCCTGCGGTGGAACGTGCTGACCAACACCCTCGCCATGCCGTTCATGGGCGGATCCACCTGAGGTACTCCCGGGTGGGTTCGCCAGGCGCCCCACCTTCCCGTGCGCAGGGTCCCATCCACCAGCCACGCTTCTATCCTCCGCCAACCGTTCCACGAGGCGCACATCGCTACCGTTTACCCATATAGACGCTCCCGCCACGATACCGTTCCGGGGGGAACCTCCACGAGGCCCAACCCACCTGGCGGCAGGACTGCACCGGTCCACCGCCCAGCCCGCAGGCTCCTCGTGGCACCTCCCGCGTAACCCCCTCACCGGAACGCCTCCTCACCCGCAGCTCCGTTCCACGTGGAACGTCCCCTCCCGGCGGGTGGGACGGAAACCGCACGTCGCAGCCCTTTCCTCGGGCGCCGGCCCCGTTCAGCACAAAGGTTCCACGTGGAACGCTGCACACCCAGTGCCCGCGCGGAGGTTCCTTACCTGCCTCCGCCCACAGCGCCGTTCCACGTGGAACGCCCCGTCAAACCCGAAACACCTCCCGGACAGGCGTCGCCGGCTTGCCCTCCAACAACCCCAGACATTCCAGTACCCGCTCCAACCCCTCCTCGCCGAAAAAGGTAATCTCGATCCGGCCCCGGTCCTTCCCCATTTGCAGCTTCACCGGGGTTCCCAGCCGTTCCCCCAGTCGCCGCTCGATATCCCGCAGCTCCGGCGTCAGGTCGTCCTCCCGAGACTCCCGGCCCCGGCGAGCGGACCGGCTCCCGGCCGTCTGCCGCTTCACCGCCGCCTCCAGCTCCCGTACCGACAGGCCCTCCTGGGCGACACGGGCTGCCAGCCGCTCCTGCAGAGCCGGATCGCTGACCCCCAGCAGCACCTTCGCGTGCCCCACCGAAATCCGCCCTGCCCGGAGCTCCTCACGCACCGGCTCTGCCAATTGCAGCAGCCGCAGGGTATTGCTGATCTGCGGCCGGCTCTTGCCCAGCCGCCGGGCCAGTTCCTCCTGGGTCAGATGGCACTCCTCCAGCAGCACCCGGTAGGCCTCCGCCTCTTCCAGAGGGTTGAGGTCCTCCCGCTGCAGGTTCTCAATCAGCGCGATCTCCATGACCTCCGCTTCCGAAAAGTCACGGACCAGCGCCGGAACACGCTTCAGCCCCGCAAGCTTGGCAGCCCGCCACCGCCGCTCCCCCGCGACGATCTCGTAGCGCCCGTCCCGGGGCCGCACCACGATGGGCTGCACGATCCCCTTTGCGCGAATGGAAGAGGCAAGCTCCTCCAGCTTGCCCTCGTCAAAATGCTTGCGGGGCTGGCGCGGATTGGGCTCGATCAGATCCACCGCCAATTCCACCACCGATTCCCGATCCCCCGGGTCGATCTCGGGAATCAGCGCACTCAGGCCCCTACCTAGCCCTCTCTTCGACATGCTCAATAACCTCCCGGGCCAACTCGGTGTAGGCCTCCGCCCCTTTGGACTTGGCATCATACATCGTAATCGGCAGCCCGTGGCTGGGCGCCTCACTGAGCCGCACATTCCGGGAGATGATGCTCCGATAGACCTTCCCCCGGAAATACCGTTTCACATCCTCCGCCACCTGAATGCTCAGGTTCGTCCGGCCGTCGAACATCGTCAGCAGGACGCCTTCCACTTCCAGGTCCGGATTCAGCGCGTCCTTCACCAGCCGGAACGTATCCATCAACTGCTTCAGCCCCTCCAGCGCGTAGTACTCGCACTGGATCGGAATCAGCACCGAATCCGCCGCCGTCAGGGCGTTGATGGTCAGCAGTCCCAAAGATGGCGGACAATCGATCAGAATGAAATCGAATTGATCCCGAACGGGCGCCAGGCCCCGCTTCAGCCGGCTCTCCCGGGAAATCCGGGGCACCAACTCGATCTCCGCACCGGCCAGGTCGATGGTGGCAGGAATCAGCAGCAGACCCTCCACAGGGGTACGCACCATCGCTTGATCCGCAGGCAGGTCCTCCAGCAGCACGTCGTAGATCGACCGCTCCACCTTGTTCCGATCGATGCCCAGTCCGCTGGTCGCATTTCCCTGGGGGTCGATGTCCACCAGCAGAACGCGCTTGCCCGCCTCGGCCAGACAGGCGCTCAAATTGATCGCCGTCGTGGTCTTTCCAACGCCGCCCTTCTGGTTGGCCACAGCAATCACGCGTCCCACACCTGATTCCCTCCACTCCTGCAGCGCCCGTACGTTTCGGAGACTGTAGAGGGTTTCGCCAAGGGCAGGAGGGTTCCTGCCCATCCGTACGCCCTCCGCTCACTTAATACAAGCATACCTTCCCCTTCTATACCCATCAATAAAAAAGGCCGCCTCCTTTTAGGGAGCGCGGCCATCTTCGTTTTACAGCGGATTGCGCGCGGGAATCCCCGCTTTACGCGGATAGGCCCCGGGGGTATGCTGGACCTTTCGAATACGAACAAGTGTTCGGGATCCTGCCCCATCGGGCAGCTCCAGTTCCCGGACCTCGGCGATCTCGCCCCCCAGCAAGGTGATGGCGCGCCGAGCCGCCTCCAGTTCCGCATGGACGCCCGGCCCCTTCATGGCCACAAACTCGCCGCCCACCCGGCAGAAGGGGAGGCAGTACTCGCTGAGCACCCGCATCTCCGCCACCGCCCGGGCCACCACCCCGTCGAAGGCCTCCCGAAAGCCGCTCCTCCGGGCCGCATCCTCCGCCCGGGCCCACACCACCTGGATGCCGCCGGGGTTGTGGAGGAGGGGCATCACTTCTGCCACCGCCGCCTCCAGGAACCGGCAGCGCTTCGCCATGCTCTCCAAGAGCACCACCTCCGCGGCCGGCACCAGGCACTTGATGGTGAGCCCCGGAAACCCGGCGCCGCTGCCCACATCCAGCAGCCGGCTGCCTGCCTGGGGCCGCAGCACCGTGAGTACGGAGGCCGAATCCAGCAGGTGCTTGATCACCATCTCCCGCTCCTCGGTGACGGCGGTCAGGTTGATCCGCTGGTTCCAGTCCGCCACCAGTTCCAGGTGCCGGACCATCGCCTGCACCTGCTCCGGTTCCGGGGAAAGGCCAAATCCCTTCAGCCCCTCCCGCAGCAGTTCAAGGTTCCCCGGTTCCATCCCGCATCCCCTTTCCCTCGGAGCCCATCCGCTCCAGGTAGACCATCAGCATCGCAATATCCGCAGGGGACACGCCGCTGATCCGGCTGGCACGGCCCAGCGTCTCCGGCCGGATCCGATCCAGCTTCTCCCGGGCCTCCGTGGACAGGCCCTTCAGGGCCCAGTAGTCCAGATCGGGAGGGAGCCGCTTGCTCTCCAGCCGCTGCATCCGCTCCACCTGCTGCATCTCCCGCTGGATGTAGCCCGCGTACTTGATCTCCGTCTCCACTTCCTGGGCCACCAGGGGATCCAGGTCCTCCCGGCCAACTCCCATGGCCCGCAGGTGCTCGTAGTGCACCTCCGGCCGCTTCAGAAGCTGCGCCGCAGTAACCCCGCTCTTGAGCTCCGACGTACCCAGCTCCCGGAGCACCGCCTGCACCCGGGGGGAGGGGGCCACCACGGTCTCCTCCAGCCGCCGGATCTCGCCCCCGATGGCATCGCGCACCGCGCAGAAGACCTCCCATCGGTGGTCGTCAACCAATCCCACCGCCCGTCCCTTTTCGGTGAGCCTCAGGTGCGCGTTGTCCTGCCGGAGCATCAGCCGGTACTCCGCCCGGGAGGTCATCATCCGGTAGGGCTCATCCGTCCCCTTGGTCACCAGGTCATCGATCAGCACACCGATGTACCCGTCGGCCCGGCTCAGCACCAGCGGCTCCCGGCCCTGGACATACAGCGCCGCGTTGATCCCGGCCACCAGCCCCTGGGCCGCCGCCTCCTCGTACCCGGAGGTGCCGTTGATCTGCCCGCCGCAGAACAGCCCCCGGATCTGCTTGGTCTCCAGCCACGGCCGCAGCTGCGTGGGGTCCACGTAGTCATATTCGATGGCATACCCCGGCCGCAGGATTTCGGCCTCCTCCAGCCCCCGGATCGACCGGACCACCTCGATCTGCACTTCCTCCGGCAGGCTGGTGGACAGCCCCAGCACGTAGACCTCACAGCTATCCCACGACTCCGGTTCGATGAAGACCTGGTGGCTGTCCTTGTCCGCAAACCGCACCACCTTGTCTTCCACCGACGGACAGTACCGGGGGCCCCGGCCCTGAATGGTGCCGTTGAAGAGGGGGGCCCGGTGCAGGTTCTTCCGGATCAGCTCATGGGTGCGGGGATTGGTGCTGGTGAGCCAGCACGGAAGCTGCTCCCGGGGCTCCCGGGGGGACAGGAGACTGAACCGCCAGGGCTCCGGGTCTCCGTCCTGCCGCTGCATCACCGAGTAGTCCACCGTCCGCCCGTCCAGCCGGGGCGGTGTCCCGGTCTTGAACCGCCCCACCCGCAGTCCCAGGCGGCGCAGGCAGTCGGTCAGCCCCACCGCCGGCGCCATGCCGCTGGGGCCGGACTCCCGCTGCAGCTCCCCCATGATGGTCCGGCCGTGCAGGTAGGTGCCGGTGCTCAGCACCACCGCCTTGGCCTCGTAGAAGATCCCGCTGGCGGTGATGACGCCGCAGACCCGGCCGTCTTCCACCACAATCTCCTGCACCATGGCCTGCTTCAAGGTCAGCCGCGGGGTTCGCTCCAGCACCAGCCGCATCTGCCACGCATAGGCCCGCTTGTCGATCTGCGCCCGCAGGGCCTGCACCGCGGGTCCCTTGCCCCGGTTGAGCATCCGCATCTGCAGAAACGTCTGGTCCGCGGTCAGCGCCATCTGCCCGCCCAGGGCGTCGATCTCCCGCACCAGGTGCCCCTTGGCCGGCCCCCCGATGGAGGGATTGCAGTTCATCATCGCGATGTTGTCCAGGTTGGTGGTAAAGCAGATCGTTTCCATGCCCATCCGGGCCGCGGCCAGCGCGGCCTCGATGCCGGCATGGCCGGCGCCCACCACCGCCACATCGTACTTCCTGGTCAGTCCCATGGCCGCCTCACTTTCCAATACAGAACCGGCTGAAGATCTGGTCCAGCAGCTCCTCGTGCACCGTTTCGCCCGTGATCTCCCCCAGCGTGGTCCAGGCCGCCCGGATGTCCACCGATATGAGATCCGGGCCGAACCCCAACGCTGCGGTCTCTAGGGCCGCCTGCAATGAATTGGCCGCGCGCCGCAGCGCCTCAGCCTGCCGCTCGTTGGCCACAAAGCCCTCCTCCATGTCCAGGGCTCCGGCCTCCCGGAGCACCGCCTGCTCCAGCTCGGCGATGCCCTCCCCAGAGCGGGCACTGACGGCGATCACCTGTTCTTCTCCTAAGGAAGCCGCCACCGCCTGCACCTGCTCCGGCGGCACCAGGTCGATCTTGTTGATCACGCCGATCACCCGGCGGCCCTCCGGCACCCAGCGGCGCACCGCCCGGTCTTCCGGGGTAAGGCCGGCCTCCCCGTCCACCACCCAGAGCACCAGGTCCGCCTGCTGCAGCATCTCCCGGCTGCGGTCCACGCCGAAGCGCTCCACCTCGTCGGTGGTCTCCCGGATCCCGGCGGTGTCGGCATACAGCACCGGCACGCCCTCCAGATTCACCCACTCCTCGATGACATCCCGGGTGGTACCGGGAATGGCCGTGACGATGGCCCGCTCTTTCCGCACCAGGCGATTCAAAAGGCTCGACTTGCCCACGTTGGGGCGCCCGGCCAGCACCACCCGAACCCCGCTGCGCAGCAGTTCGCCCCGCCGCACGCCCTTGAGGAGCCCGTCGATCCGCTCCAGGCACCAGCGGCAGCCGGCCAGCACCGCATCCCGGCCCTCGGTCTCCAGATCCAGTTCGGGAAAATCGATCTCCGCCTCCAGCTGCGCGGCGATCTCCAGCAGCCGCTCCCGGATCGCCCGGATCTCCTGCCCCAGCGACCCTTGAAGCTGCCGCACCGCCGCCTCCAGCGCCCGGTCGGTCTTGGCCCGCACCACTTCCACCACGGCCTCGGCCTGAGACAGGTCCAGCCGCCCGTTCAGAAACGCCCGCCGCGTAAACTCCCCCGGCTCCGCCAGCCGGGCGCCCGCCTCCAGGGCCACCTGCAGGACCTTCCGGACCGCCACCGGTCCGCCGTGGCACTGCAGTTCCACCACATCCTCGCCGGTGTAGGAGTGGGGACCCCGCATCACCAGCGCCAGGGCTTCGTCCACCTGCTGCCCGAAGCGATCCACCACAAACCCGTAGCTTACCGTGTGCGACCGCCGCTGCGACAGCGGCTTGCCCCGCCGGGGCCGGAAGGCCCGGTCCCCGACCTGAAGGGCCTCCGGTCCGCTGATCCGGACCACACCGATGCCGGCCTCCACCGGCGCGGTGGCCACGGCTGCGATGGTGTCCCCGAGATGGTTCATCCACGGTCCCCCCTCGCCTAGTGTGCGCCCGCTACGAAAAAAGGCCCAGTAGCCTCGCTACCGGGCCTTCCGCTGCTTACCGTTTCGGCTGGATGACCACCCGCCGGAACGGCTCTTCCCCCTGACTGCCGGTGGTCACCTTCGGATTGTTCTGCAGGGCCAGGTGAATCACCCGCCGTTCGTGGGCGCTCATGGGCTCCAGCACCACGGGATCGCCGCTGCGGGCCACCCGCTCCGCCATCCGCGTGGCCAGCCGGGTAAGGGTCTCCTCCCGCCGTTTCCGGTACCCTTCCACGTCCACAAGCACGCGCCGCCCGTCCCCATCGGTGGCCTTGGAAGCCACCAGGTTGACCAGGTACTGCAGCGCATCCAGGGTCTGCCCGTGATGGCCGATCAGGATGCCGGCCTCCGGCCCCGTGACATCGAAGCGAATGTACTCCTCGTCTTCCGTGACGGCGATCTTCACGGTGAGCCGCATGGCATCGCAAAGATCGTTGAGGAACCGCTCCACGCGCTCCCGGCGGGTCTCCTTCAGGGTGACCCTGACCCGTGCCGGGCGGGCGCCGATTCCGAAAAAGCCGGTCCTACCCTCATCCAGCACCTCAACTGAGACGCGATCGGACGGAACGCCCAGTTCCTCCAGAGCGGCGGCGATGGCCTCGTCCACCGACCGCGCGCTCTTTTCCACCGACTTCATCGACCCTTTGCATCTCCCTTCACGCCCGGCGCTCCCGCCAACCGGGGGAATCCGGGATAGATGGCCTGCTGAATCAACCCGATCAAGTTGCTTACTACCCAGTAGAGTACGACGCCTGCCGGCATTCGAAAGGTGATCCAGCCGAACAGCAGCGGCATTACCCATACCATGGTCCGCTGGCTGGGGTCACTGCTGGTGGTGGACAGATACATCTGAACGAACATGGTGACGACCGTGAGGGCCGGGAGCACGAAGTAGGGGTCCGGCTCATTCAAGCTGGGGATCCAGCCGAACGCCGGGGAGATCTGCGCCGTGGCCACCGGGTCGTAGTTCATCAGCACGATGAACATGGCGTACAGAAACGGCATCTGAATCAGAAGCGGCAGACAGCCCGAGAAGGGGTTGATCTTATACTTCCGATAAAGCTCCATCATCTCCATGTTTAGCTTCTCGGGCTGGTCCCGATACTTCTCCTGGATCTGCTTGATGAGCGGCTGCACTTCCTGAATCCGTTTGGCAGCCCGGTTCTGATAGACGGTCAGGGGCAGCATCAGAACCCGCAGGGCCAGTGTCAGCAAAATAATGGCAATTCCGTAGCTGCCTGTCCACTCCAGGAACAGCGTCAGGGTAGCCCGCATGGGGTTTACGATCCAATCCGGCGCGTACCATACGGCCATCAACGTATACAAACCTCCTCAACATCGTCATCGGCTCGGCTGGGGTCAGGGAACTGGATCGTAACCCCCCGGATGAAAGGGGTGGCATCGCAGTATCCGCCGGATGGCCAGATACCCGCCGCGCAGCACACCATACTTCTCCACCGCCTCAAAGGCATATTGCGAACACGAGGGGTAAAAGCGACACGTGGGACCCCCTTTGAGCGGGGAGAGGTACTGCTGGTAAAACCGGATCATCCCCAGGAGGAGACGCTTCACGATTCCTGTCCTTCCTTCCGGAGCACTCCGGCGCGCTCTAAGAGCTCGGCCACCCGTGCCTGTAACTCGCCAAAGGGCAGATCCAAGGCGCCCTGCCGGGCGATCAGCACGAGATGGTACCCGGGCTTGACGCGTGACCACAGCAGCCGAACAGCCTCACGAATTCGTCGCCGGGCCCGGTTGCGAACTACCGCGCTTCCCAACTTTCGTCCCGCGGCAAACCCCACCTTGGTGGGGCTGCCCTTTTCCTGCGCCAACACGTACAGCACGGCCGCACGGTTCGCCACAGACCGGCCCTGGGTGTAGACGGCCTGAAAGGCCAGCCGCGATTTCAACCGATACTTCTTTTTCATTGAACTGGGGAAGGATTCGCCGCCATGCGGTCTATCCCTCCCCAGACCCCTCCATTCGCATGTCCTCGTAACTCGTAAAGAATGGAAAAAGAGCCACGACTGGATCGCCGCGGCTTAAACTGCAAGACGCTTTCTCCCCTTGAGTCGCCGAGCCTTCAAGACCCTCCGCCCGCCACGGGTGCGCATCCGGGCCAGAAACCCATGAGTCCGCTTGTACCGGCGGTTATGCGGCTGATATGTGCGCTTCAACGCCTACACCCCCTGACTCTTCGCCAAGAAAACACACGCGGAATTATAACGGAGAGCGTGTAGGCCGTCAAGCGACGCCACCGCCCGTCCGCTCTGTTGATTCTATTGTATCGATCCCTGTGAACAATGGGGATACCCTCACTTGACGCCCGCGGCACTCGCCGGACTGTCCACAAATCCACACGCAGGTTTTGCGCGGCAACTCACAGGCTGGGGAAACTCACCCACAGATTTTCCCCAACACTGGTGCCAACTATCCAGGGTTTTTGGCCGTTTTTCCCCAGGCACAAGCCACCTCTGTGGGCAGATTCAAGCCGGGTTGTTGATAACTCCTGGGTCGTTTGTTATATTGGTTCTGCAGCCCGTCCACTCCTGTGGAAACACAGGAGGAGGAACAGGCTCAAATCTTTTTATACACAAATTGTGGATAACGCTGTGTATAACCTGTTGATAGACGTCACGATACGCTGGGGTGCGGAAACTGTTCGCCTCTTTTCGACCTCTGGCTGACTTCATCCCGTTGAGGAGGCTCCTCCGATGAAAACCGAGTTGTCTCAGGTATGGCAACAGTGCCTCGACCTGCTGGAGATGCAGCTGCCGAAATCCAGCATCGAAAGCTGGCTGCGTACCACCAAGCCAGTGGCCGTGCTGGATGACACCGTCATCATCGGTGTGCAGGGTGAATTCGCCAAGGATCGGATGGAGGCGCGCTACGGCGCCCTGTTGCAGCAAAATCTGCGGGACATCACCAAGCGCAACTTCACGCTGAAGTTCGTGGCCAACCCCAACATGATTGACAATCCGGATCCGGTGCCTGCCGCCCAAGAGGTAGCTGCCACCACGTCAGCCCCTGCACCCCACGTAATCACCCCGAGTGATAACCGGCCCAAAAACCTCAATCCGCGTTATACCTTCGATACGTTTGTAGTCGGCAATTCGAACCGTTTTGCCCATGCCGCTTCCCTGGCCGTGGCCGAAAGCCCGGCCCGGGCGTACAACCCGCTGTTCATCTACGGTGGCGTCGGTTTGGGCAAGACCCATCTGATGCATGCCATCGGCCACTACGTCTATGCGCACAACCCGAACATGCGGGTCGTGTACATGTCCACCGAAACCTTCACCAACGAGTTCATCAACGCCCTGCGGGACAATTCCACGTCCGAATTTCAGAACAAGTACCGGCACGTGGATGTGTTGCTGATCGACGACATCCAGTTCCTGGCGGGCAAGGACCGGACCCAGGAGGAGTTTTACCACACCTTCAACGCCATCCACGAAGCCAACAAACAGATCGTCATCTCCTCGGACCGCCCGCCCAAGGAAATTCCCACCCTGGAGGACCGCCTCCGCTCCCGCTTCGAGTGGGGCCTGATCTGCGACATTCAGCCGCCGGACCTGGAGACCCGCATCGCGATCCTGCGGAAAAAGGCCCAACTGGAGCGGATGGAAGTCCCCGACGATGTGCTGGACTACATCGCCACCAATATCGAGACCAACATCCGGGAGCTGGAGGGGGCCTTGAACCGCGTCGTGGCCTACGCGGCCATGATGCGCTGTCCCATCACGTTGGACCTGGCCACCTACGTCCTGCGGGATATCCTTCCGCCCCACCGGCCCAAGCAGATCACCATCGACCTCATCAAGCGTGTCGTGGCCGAACACTACAACATCCGGACGCAGGACCTGGAGGCCCGGAACCGGTCCCGGGCGGTGGCCTATCCCCGGCAGATCGCCATGTACCTGTCCCGGGAACTGACCGACTGCTCCCTGCCCAAGATCGGCGAGGAGTTCGGCGGCCGCGACCATACCACCGTCATTCATGCCTGCGACCGCATCGCGGAGGACATCAAGAACGATCCGGCCTTTGCCGCCACCGTGGAGCAGTTGGTGGCCAAGATCCGCGCCCAGTAAACGCGCGCCCACAGAACCGCCGCGGCATTGTGGGCATCGCGCGCGCCTTCATCCACAGGTTATTCGGCGGCGCGATCCGCATCAAACCAGTTATCCACCGACTTTTCCACAAATCCACAGGTCCTACTGTGATCATTGCCACCAATGACCTTTCCTACACGCGCGCGGT
This sequence comes from Symbiobacteriaceae bacterium, assembly GCA_036562385.1. GTDB lineage: Bacteria > Bacillota > Sulfobacillia > Symbiobacteriales > Symbiobacteriaceae > DATCKG01. Next base: position 18,978 of record DATCKG010000014.1, on the reverse strand, counting down.
GAGTCGTAGCACCCACCCCGCGGCCGGCAAAAAGGAGGTCTCCCCGTGAAGATCATCATCAGTCAGGAGGCGCTCAGCGCGGCCTTGGGCATCGTCTCCCGCGCCGTCTCCAGCAAAAACACCATCCCGGTCCTTTCCGGCATCTACCTGGCTGCCAAAGGCGAACAGCTCACCCTCCGGGCCACCGACCTGGAACTGGCGATTGAATCCAGCGCGCCCTGCCGCGTGGAGACCGAAGGGGAGATCGTGCTGCCGGCGCGCTACTTTGGCGATTTGGTTCGGCGGATTCCCTTCGGCGATCTGCAGCTGAGCGCGGACCTCCGCAACTACACCGCTACGGTACGCTGGGGCAAGTCCGAGTATGTCATCCACGGCTTTGCGGCTGACCAGTTCCCCACCATTCCGGACATCGACGGAGCCTCCACCTTCCAGGTCCGGCAGGTGGTGCTGAGGGATCTGTTGCGCCAGACCACCTTCGCGGCCGGCCACGACGAAAGCAAGCCCTGGCTTACCGGCGTCTTCTTTAAGCTGCGGGAGGACCGCCTCACCGGCACCTCCACCGACGGCGTGCGCATCGCCCATGCGGAGGCCGAGGCCCTCAATCCGGAGCAGAGCAGCTTTGCGGTGATCGTTCCCAGCCGGTCTTTGAGCGAACTGACCCGGCTGCTGTCGGCCGACGAGGAAGCCCTCGCGACGGTCTCTGTCACTCCGAACCAGATTTTCTTTGATCTGGGAACCATCCGCGTCATCTCCCGGCTGCTGGAGGGGCAGTACCCCGACGTGCTCCGGCTGGTGCCCCAGCACTATCCCACCGAGGTGATCCTCAGCCGGACCGAATTTCTCGAGGCCATCGAGCGGGCCGCCCTCATCGCCCGGGACGGCGCCATCAAGCTGGGTGTGGGGGAAGGGCGGGTCACCATCACCTCCAACACGCCGGAGGTGGGCCACGTCTATGAGGAAGTGCCGGCGTCCAGCTTCACCGGCGATCCGCTGGACATCGGCTTCAACAGCCGGTTCCTGATGGAGTTCCTGAAGGTGGTGGAGGCGGCGGAAATCCGGTTCCAGTGCTCCGGCAGCCGGAACCCGGCGCGACTACAGCCGGTAGAAAATGCACACTTTACCTATGTGGTGCTGCCGCTGATCACGTACTGACCGGGGAATCGCCATGACGGAACAGACCGTGACCATCCGAACTCCCTACATCACCCTGGACGCGTTCCTGAAGTGGGTGGGTGTGGCTGACACTGGCGGCCAGGCCAAGGCCCTCATCCGCTCCGGCGGCGTCAAGGTCAACGGCGAGGTGGAGCTGCGCCGGGGCCGGAAGCTCTACCCGGGCGATCACGTGGATGCCGGCGCCCTGGGACGGTGGGTTATCACCCGCGAGGAGGCGTAGCCCGTGCATCTGGCCGCCCTCCAGCTACAGGATTTTCGTAATTACACTGCGCTTTCGGTGCAGTTTTCCCCGGGACTGAACGTCCTGTACGGCGACAACGCCCAGGGCAAGACGAACCTCCTGGAGGCGGTGGCCTTTCTGGCCACCGGCAGAAGCCACCGGACCAGCCGGGACCAGGAACTGATCCGGGAGGGAGCCCAGTCCCTGCTGGCCAGGGCCTGGGTGGTGCGCCGCACCGGGGAACTGCAGGTGGAGGTTACATTAGGACTACACATCCGCAAGCGCGTCAAAATTAATGGTGTGGCAGAGAGCCGGATTGCCAGGCTGGTGGGCAACCTGGCGGTGGTCTTTTTCTCCCCGGACGACCTGCAGCTCATCAAGGGGGGCCCGGCTCTCCGCCGCCGGTTTCTGGATGTGGAGCTTTCCCAGATTTCCCAGGCATACCTTCATTACCTGATGGCTTACAACCGGACGCTGGCCCAGCGAAACATCCTGCTCAAGCAGGAAGCGCCCGATCCGGCTCTTTTGGCTGTGTACGATGAGCAGCTGGCATCCGCCGGGGCGCAGCTGGTGGTACGCCGGGCCCAGGCGGTGCAGCGGCTCACGGAGCTGGCCAGTCGCTATCACGGGATGCTGTCAGAGGGAAAGGAGAGCCTGTCTCTTACGTACCAGAGCGAGGGGCTGAACCCGGGCGGTGGCCTCACCTGGGAGGAGGTGGCCGGGCGCCTCCACGGGCTGCTGCAGCAGCGCCGGAAGGAGGAGCTCAGGCGCCAGGTAACCCTGGTGGGACCCCACCGGGATGATGTCGCGTTTACCATCAACCGGCGGGATGCCCGCCTGTACGCGTCGCAGGGCCAGCAGCGCACGGCCGTGCTGGCCCTGAAGCTGGCGGAACTGGAGTACATGAAGGAGGAAATCGGCGAGTACCCGGTTCTCCTGCTGGACGACGTGGCCTCGGAACTGGATCCCCACCGGCGCCACTACCTGCTCAGCGCCGTGGATGCAGGGGTGCAGACGCTGCTGAGCTGCACCGACCTGGAGGATCTCACGGTGCGGCAGTGGCCCCGGGAATCCCGGGTGTTCCGGGTGCAGGCCGGCACCATCCAGTGTGATGCCAGGGGGTTAGCGTAATGTTTCTGCACGTGGGAAGCGATGTCACCGTCAGTCTCCGGCAGGTGGTGGCGATTCTGAACTACCGGACCAGCCAGGTCGGAGAAGCCACCCGGGAGTTCCTGGAAGCCTACCGGAAGGCCAACAAGGTGACCGACCTGTCCGGAGGGGATCCCCGCAGCGTGGTCGTGACCGACAGCGGCATTTACCTGTCTCCGATCTCGTCGCTGACGCTGCAGAAGCGCGCGGATTTCCTGCGCCGTCATGTGCTGCTGGATCTGGAGGAAAAATCCAGTTAACTTGTGACAGCGCTACACTTATGATACCATTAACTTGTTATAGTACTTTGGACCTGCGAGGGAGGAACCTCTGTGTCTCAGCACAAGGACCACCCCGTGCATGAAGGGGAACACCTGGTCACTGCCACCACCGGAGACTACACCGGTGCGCAGATACAGGTACTGGAGGGAATGGAGGCAGTCCGGAAGCGGCCGGGCATGTACATCGGCGGCACTTCCGTCCGGGGGCTTCTGCACCTGATCTGGGAGATCGTGGACAATGCCGTTGACGAGCACCTGGCCGGCTTCTGCGACAAGATCGTCATCACGCTGCACCAGGACGGTTCCTGCAGCGTCCAGGACAACGGCCGGGGTGTGCCCGTGGACATCCACCCGAAGACCGGCAAGTCCACGGTGGAAACCGTTTACACCATGCTGCACGCCGGCGGCAAGTTCGGCGGCAGTGCCTATAAAGTGTCCGGCGGCCTGCACGGTGTAGGCGCGTCGGTGGTCAACGCGCTCTCCTCCCGGATGTACGTGCGGGTCGAGACCGGCGGGGGCGTCTATGAGATCGAGTTCCGCGATGGCGGCAAGCCCCTGTATCCCCTCCGGCGCATCGGCGACACCAAGCGCCACGGCACCTACGTCCGGTTCTGGCCGGATCCGACCATTTTCGAGACCGTGGAGTTCGACGCGGACCTGATCGTGCCGCGCATCCGGGAGTATGCGTTTTTGAACGAAGGGCTTTTCATCCATTTCATCGACGAGCGGACCGGCCGGGAACACCGGTTCAAGTACAAGGACGGCCTGAAGACCTTTGTCCAGTACCTGAACCGGGCCCAGCGGGTGCTTCACCCCAAGCCGATCTACATCTCCCAGGCCACCGACGACTACGAGGTGGAGCTGGCCCTCCAGTACAACGAAGGCTACAGCGAAAACATCTACAGCTTCGCCAACAACATCCGGACCACCGAGGGCGGCACCCACGAGACCGGGTTCAAGAGCGCCCTGACCCGGGTGATCAACACCTACGCCCGGAAGAATCGGCTGCTCAAAGACGGGGAGGACAACCTTGCGGGCGAGGACATCCGGGAAGGGCTGACGGCCATCGTGGCGGTCAAGCTCCGGGAGCCCCAGTTTGAGGGACAGACCAAGACCAAGCTGGGCAACTCGGAGATGGAGTCGATCGTTGCCAGCGTCGTCTCGGAGAAGCTGGCGGAGTACCTGGAAGAAAACCCCTCGGTGGCCCGCAAGATCGTGGAGAAGGCCATCAGCGCCTCCCGGGCCCGGGAGGCGGCCCGCAAGGCGAGGGAACTGGTGCGGCGCAAGAACGCGCTGGAGATCACCTCGCTGCCCGGGAAGCTAGTGGACTGCATCAGCCGGGATCCTGCGGAAAGCGAGCTTTTCTTGGTGGAGGGCGACTCCGCCGGCGGCTCCGCAAAGCTGGGTCGTGACCGGCGGACCCAGGCGATCCTGCCCCTGCGGGGCAAGATCCTCAACGTGGAGAAGGCCCGGCTGGACAAGATCCTCAACCACGACGAGATCCGGACACTGATCACCGCCTTGGGTACCGGCATCGACAGCGAGTTTGATCTTTCCAAGTGCCGCTACCACAAGGTGATCATCATGACCGACGCCGATGTGGACGGCAGCCACATCCGGACGCTTCTGCTCACCTTCTTCTACCGCTTCATGCGCCCGCTGGTGGAGGCGGGTTACGTCTACGCGGCCCGGCCGCCTTTGTACCTCATCACGAAGGGCAAGCAGCACTACTATGCCTACTCCGATGAGGAAAAGGACGAGATCATCAAGCGGATTGGCGGCGTCACCGAGAAGCCGCAGCGGTACAAGGGCCTGGGTGAGATGAATCCGGAGCAGCTCTGGGAGACCACCATGGATCCCAGCCGGCGGACCCTGTATCAGATCCGCCTGGAGGATGCCATGGAAGCCGACCAGATTTTCCAGGTGCTGATGGGCGACGATGTGCAGGCCCGCCGCCAGTTTATCGAGCAGAACGCGCACCTGGCGACGGATCTCGACACCATCGGGTAAACCCAGGGCACGGCGCACGGCGGTGCAGCACCTTTCAGGTTACGAGCATAGGAGGATTATCCTGTGGCAGCAGACTCCGCCCCCAAGACCCTACCGCGGGACATCCGGCAGGAGATGGAAAAGTCGTACATCACCTATGCGATGTCCGTCATCGTGGGACGAGCCCTGCCCGATGTCCGCGACGGGCTGAAGCCGGTTCAGCGGCGTATCCTGTACGCCATGTACGAGGTCGGCAACACGGCGGACAAGCCGTTCCGCAAGTCCGCCAACACGGTGGGCTACGTCCTCGGGAAGTACCATCCCCACGGCGACAGCGCCGTGTACGACACGTTGGTGCGCCTGGCCCAGGACTTCGTGATGCGCTATCCCCTCGTGGAGGGCCAGGGCAACTTCGGGTCGGTGGACGGCGACCCCGCGGCGGCCATGCGGTACACCGAGGCGCGGCTTTCCCGCCTGGCCGGCGAGATGCTCCGAGACATCGAAAAGGATACCGTCGACTTTGAGGACAACTTCGACAACAGCGAGCGGGAGCCCACGGTCCTGCCCGCCCGCTTCCCGAATCTTCTGGTCAACGGCTCCACCGGCATCGCCGTCGGGATGGCCACCAACATTCCGCCCCACAACCTGGGCGAAGTGATCGACGGGATCATCCTGATGATCGACAAGCCCCAGGTGACCATCGAGGAACTGAACCAGGTAATCAAGGGGCCGGACTTTCCCACCGGCGGCCTCATCCTCGGCCGGGAGGGCATTCGCAAGGCCTACCAGACCGGCAAGGGCATGATCACCATGCGGGCCAAGGCGCAGATCGAGCCCCTCTCCCACGGCCGGCAGCGCATCGTGGTGACGGAACTGCCGTACACCGTCAACAAGGCCCGCCTGATCGAGCGGATCGCCGAGCTTCACCGGGAGAAGAAGATCGACGGCATCCAGGATCTGCGGGACGAGTCCGACCGGACAGGCCTGCGGGTGGTCATCGACCTGCGCCGGGACGCCAACGCCAACGTGGTGCTGAACCAACTGTACAAGTTCACGCCGCTGCAGCAGAATTTCAGCATCAACATGCTGGCCCTGGTGGACCGGCGGCCGCGGGTGCTGAACCTGAAGCAGATGCTGCACCACTACATCCAGCACCAGGTGCAGGTCATCGTCCGCCGGACCCAGTTTGAGCTTAGAAAGGCCGAAGAACGGGCCCACATCCTGGAGGGGCTCTTGAAGGCCCTGGATGTCATCGATCAGGTGATCGAGACCATCCGGTCCTCGCCCACCACCGAAGAGGCCCGCAACCGCCTGATGAGCAACTTCGGCTTCACGCAGGTCCAGGCCCAGCACATCCTGGACATGCAGCTCCGCCGGCTCACTGCCTTGGAGCGGGAAAAGCTCCAGGAGGAGTACGACGAACTGGTGGAGCGGATCGAGTACTACCGGGCGGTGCTGGCCTCGGAAAAGATGCAGTATGAGATCATCAAGCGGGAACTGATCGAGATCAAGGAGAAGTACGCGGATCCCCGCCGGACCAAGATCGTGGCCGCCGAGGGCGAGATCGAGCTGGAGGACCTGATCGCCGACGAGGAAGTGGTGATCACCCTCTCCCATACCGGCTACATCAAGCGGGTGCCGGTGAGCACCTACCGCGCCCAGCGGCGGGGCGGCCGGGGGGTCCAGGGCGCCGGCACCAAGGAAGAGGACTTCATCGAGCACATCTTCACCACCACCACCCACCACTGGCTGCTCTTCTTCACGGACAAGGGCCGGGTCTTCCGGATCAAGTGCCACGAGGTGCCGGAAGCCTCCCGCTACGCCCGGGGCACCGCGGTGGTCAACCTCCTGCAGCTGGATCCGGATGAGAAGGTCAACGCCGTCATCCCGGTGCGGGATGCCACCGATGAGACCAGCTACCTCTTCTTCGCCACCCGGAAGGGTACCGTGAAGAAGACGCCGCTGGCCGACTACCAGAACGTGCGCTCCAACGGCCTCATCGCCATCCGGCTGGATCCGGATGACGCGCTGGTGGGCGTCCGCCGCACCAGCGGCCATTCCGAAGTGATTCTGGTCTCCAGCAGCGGCTATGCCCTCCGGTTCCACGAGAAGGAGGTCCGGCCCATGGGCCGGGACGCCCACGGCGTAAAGGGCATCCAGCTCGGCGAGGGCGACTACGTGGTGGGCATGGACCTGGTGGATCCGGATGCCGACCTGCTGGTGGTCACCACCAAGGGCGTCGGCAAGCGGACGCCGCTGAAGGAGTACCCGACCTATCACCGGGGCGCCCGGGGCGTCACCACCATCAAGCTGGTGCCGGAAAAGCACGGCAGCATCGCCGCCATCAAGACCGTGCGGGACGGCAACGACGTGATCCTGGTAAGCGAGCACGGCGTGCTGATCCGGATGCCGGTCTCCGAGATCCGTCCCACCGGCCGGAACACCCAGGGCGTGCAGGTGATGAACGTGGACGAGAACGACCGGGTCTCCGCGGTGGCCCAGGTGGAGGCCAAGGAAGAGGACGAGTGATGATCCCCAACCCCGGAGCCGCATCCAGGCTCCGGGGTTTTCGCGCGCCCTGGGCGGATTGGACGGGTCTCATGGGGCGAAATTGGATCGATCCAATGAATCGTCACACTTGGCTGTTTACAGGCCAATGGCGTCCGCTTATCCTGGGAACCAGCACGGCCCCCGGATGCGGCGGGCCATCATGGAGGGTGACGGCAATGAGCGTAAAGACGACGTGGGAAGAGAAGGTCAGGAAGATGGAGCAGCTCCGGGGCGGCGTGATCATGGACGTGGTGACGCCGGAGCAGGCGGAGATCGCGCAGGAAGCAGGGGCCGCGGCGGTGATGGCCCTGGAGCGGGTGCCTGCGGACATCCGGGCCAGCGGGGGCGTCGCCCGGATGAGCGACCCGGCGCTGATCAAGTCCATCAAGGCGGCCGTGGACATTCCGGTGATGGCCAAGTGCCGGATCGGCCACTTCGTGGAGGCGCAGATTCTGGAGGCCATCGGGGTCGACTGCATCGACGAGTCGGAGGTGCTGACCCCGGCCGATGATCAATATCACATCGACAAGCACCGGTTCCGGGTTCCCTTCGTTTGCGGCGCTCGGAACCTGGGGGAGGCGCTTCGGCGGATCGGCGAGGGCGCGGCCCTGATCCGCACCAAGGGCGAGGCCGGCACCGGCAATGTGGTGGAGGCGGTCCGGCACATGCGGCAAATTAACGCCGAGATCCGCCGGGTGGTGGCGGCTCCGGACGATGAGCTGATGACCATCGCAAAGGAACTGGGGGCGCCTTATGAACTGGTCCGGGAGGTGAGGCGCCTGGGCCGGCTGCCGGTGCCCAATTTCAGCGCCGGCGGGGTGGCCACGCCCGCGGACGCGGCCCTGATGATGCAGCTTGGTGCCGAGGCGGTCTTTGTAGGCTCGGGCATCTTCAAGTCCGGCAATCCCCGCAAGCGGGCCCGGGCCATCGTGCTGGCGGTGGCCCACTACAACGACCCGCAGATTCTGGCGGAGATCTCCGAGGACCTGGGCGAGCCGATGGTGGGCATCAACCTCGATACCCTCCGTCCGGAGGAGCGGCTGGCTTCCCGCGGTTGGTAGTCACGGAGCCCGAACACAAAAAGATCGAAACACCTATTGCATTCTGTTTTCTTTTGGTGGTATACTGCCAACAACAAAACGGAAACGCCCGGTGAAGGGGAAACATGTTCGCCATGGATTGCAGAGAGCCGGCGGTCGGTGCAAGCCGGTATCCTAACGAACTATTCCGTCCCCTGAGGGCCCGGGGATGACCCGGTCGGGGCTGGCCCGTTACAGCCAGGCAACGAGAGGGTGCTGCACAGCCAGCGCCAATGTCCGGGTGGCACCGCGGGAGAACTCTCCCGTCCCTGACCAGTGGTTGGGGACGGGAGTCTCGTTTTTCGGCCGGACCGGCGAAGTGGGGGTGGCGGCAGCACCAATCAGGGTGGCACCGCGGGGAGAAAAAGGCCCCGTCCCTGGCAGTTTGTACACCACAACTGTGGCGTCGAACCGGCGGGGGCGGGGCCTGCGACGTTCCCGACGGAGCGGCGACCAACAAGGAGGAGGCGGAGCTTTCGATGCTGCAGGAGAAGTCGTTGCTGATGATTCCCGGACCGACGCCGATTCCGCCCCAGGTGGCGGCGGCGATGACCCAGCCCATGATCAACCACCGGGGCGAGGCGTTCTCCACCCTCTTTGAAGAGGTGTCGGAAAACCTGAAGACCATCTTCCGGACCGAGCAGCCGGTTTATGTCTTCCCCGGCGCCGGCAGCGGCGGCTGGGAGGCGGCCCTGGTCAACACGCTCAATCCCGGCGACAAGGTGCTGTCGGTGATCATCGGCGATTTCGGCGAGCGCTGGTACAAGGCGGCCACGAAGCTGGGCTTCCAGGCGGAGCGGCTGGAGTTTGAGCCCGGGCAGGCGGCCGATCCGCAGCGCATCGCCGAGCGGCTGGCCCAGGACAAGCAGAAGGAGATCAAGGCGGTGCTGCTGCAGCACAACGAGACCAGCACCGGCGTCACCAACGATGTCAAGGCCATCGCCGAGGTGGTGCGGGAGCACGGCGCCCTGGTGATGGTCGACAGCGTCAGCGGCCTGGGCGCGATGCCTCTGGAGTTTGACGCCTGGGGCCTGGACGTGGTGCTCACCGGCGCGCAGAAGGCCCTCATGTGCCCGCCCGGCCTCTCCATCATCGCCTTCAGCGAGCGGGCCCGGGCCCTGGCGGAGAGCAACACCGCTCCCCGGTTCTTCTGGGATCTGCGGGCGGCTCACGCAAGCTACCTCAAGCGCCAGACGCCGTACACGCCCAACATCACCCTCTTTTACGCCCTGCAGGCGGCCTTGCGGATGATCCTGGCCGAGGGGCTGGAGAACACCTGGGCGCGGCACCGGCTGATGGGCGAGATGTGCCGGGCCGGTGTCAAGGCCATGGGGCTGGAGCTTTTGGCCCAGGATGAGGCGCATGCCAGCAACTCGGTGACGGCCATCAAGGCGCCCTTTGACCCGAAGCAGCTGCGCAAGACCGCCAAGGAGAAGTTCGGCGTCCAGCTGGCCGGCGGCCAGGGCAAGCTGCAAAACAGCATCTTCCGCATCGGCCACCTGGGCTATGTGACCCCCAATGACGTCATCCAGGCTCTGGCGGCCACCGAGATGACCCTGGCGCTGCACGGCCATCCGGTTCAGATCGGCGCCGCGGTAAAGGCGGCCCAGGAGGTCTGGGTCCGGCATCATACCCAGCAGGCACAGTCGTAAAGACAGCAGACGAGACGAGATTCCGGAGGGGGAGCAACATGCGGATTCTGGTGGCTGAGCCCATTGCCGAGGAGGGCATTCGGCTCCTTCAAGCCGAGCACGAGGTGGACGTCCGGAAGGTTTCCAAGGAGGAGCTTCCGGAGATCATCGGCGAGTATGACGCGCTGATCGTCCGCTCCGAAAGCCGGGTCACCGCGGAGGTCCTGGAGCGGGGGAAGCGCCTGAAGGTCGTGGGCCGGGCCGGCGTCGGCGTCGACAATATTGACGTGGAGGCCGCCACCGAGCGGGGCATCGTGGTGGTGAACGTCCCCGGCGCCAACACCATCTCCACCGCGGAGCACGCCATCGGCATGATGATTGCCCTGGCCCGGCACATTCCCCAGGCTCACCATGCCCTGGCCCGGGAGGGCCGGTGGGACCGGAAGACCTTCGTGGGCACCGAGCTGCGCGGCAAGGTGCTGGGCATCATCGGCCTGGGCCGGATCGGCACCGAGGTGGCCATCCGGGCCAAGGCCTTCGGCATGAAGGTGCTGGCTTACGACCCCTACGTCTCGCCCAGCCGCGCCGAGCAGATCGGCGTCACCATGGTGGAGAAGCTGCATGATCTGCTGCCGCAGGTGGACTTCCTCACCATCCACGCCGCCAAGACCAAGGAGTCCGCGAAGCTGATCCGGGCCCGGGAACTGGCCCTGATGAAGCCCACTGCCCGCATCATCAACTGCGCCCGGGGCGGCATGGTGGATGAGGCGGACCTGTACGAGGCGCTGAAGGAAGGGCGCATCGCCGGGGCGGCCCTGGACGTCTTCAGCGAGGAGCCCTGCACCTCGAGCCCGCTGTTTACCCTGCCCAACGTGGTGGTGACGCCGCACCTGTCCGCCTCCACCACCGAGGCCCAGGAGGCCAACGGCCGGCTGATCGCCGAGTATGTCCTCCGGGTGCTCCGGGGCGAGCTGGTGCCCGAGGCGGTCAACCTCCCGCAGGTGCCCCGGGACCAGACGGAGCTTCTGGTGCAGCACCTGCCTCTGGCGGAGTCCCTGGGCTCCTTCCTGGCCCAGGCCTTCGTGGGCAGCTACGAGCAGATCGAGGTCAGCTACACCGGCGAGATTGCCAAGCAGCCCACGGCGCTGCTTACCAACACGGTGCTCAAGGGCTTCCTCTCCTGCATGGTGAACGACCATGTGAACTACATCAACGCGCCGGCCATCGCCCGGCGGCGGGGCATCTCCGTCCGGGAGAGCAAGTCGCTGTATCATCCGCCCATTGCCGAGTACGGCAACCCGAACGGGCGCCACACCGCCGCGGGCACCCTGGATCCCAGCGCCACGGTGATCACGGTGCGGATCAGCGGTCCGCAGGGTTCGCACTGGGCCGCCGGCATGCTGCGCCGGGACGGCGGCATGCGGTTTATCGCCGTCAACGGCCTGCACTTTGACCTGACGCCGACCCGCTACATGCTGGTCAGCCGTCACACCGACCAGCCCGGCATGATCGGCAAGTTCGGCACGGTGCTCGGCCAGCACAACATCAACATCGCCGGCATGCACCTGGGCCGGTCCGAGCCTCGTGGCGAGGCCATCATGGTGATGCAGGTGGATGAGCCGGTGCCCGAGGAGGTCCTGGAGGAGCTTAGGGCGGTCACCGGCGTCATCGAGACCCGGGCGGTGACCTTGCCTTACGGCGAAAATGCTTAAGCAGGAAGGAACCGGCAGACCGGGTGGCGAACCTCGAACGTCGGCCTGCAGGGAACCGGCATGCTCCGCTTCCATCCGGGACAGGATAGCGAGCAGGAACAAGGTTCCAGCAGCAGTCTGACAGGAAGGGAGTCCCTGCCATGCGAACGGTGGAACTGACCGGAGGAGTCGTGCGGTTGATCGACCAGCGCCGCCTGCCGGCCGAGCTGGTGGTGCTGGAGTGCCGGAACCACCGGGAAGTGGCGGAGGCGATCCGCAGCCTCGCGGTCCGGGGCGCCCCGGCCATCGGGGTGGCCGCCGCCGGCGGCTATGCCCTCGCGGCCCGGACCCTGCAGGGGCAGTCGGAGGAGGCGTTCTGGCGGGGCCTGGAGGAGGCCGCAGCGGAGCTGCGGGCCACCAGGCCCACCGCCGTGAACCTCTTCTGGGCCATCGAGCGGATCAGCCGCTACGCTGCCTCCCTGAAGGGCCGGCCGCTCCCGGAGGTGGCGGACGCCCTCTTGCAGTTTGCCCAGCAGATGGCCGATGAGGACGTGGCGATCAACCGGCGGATCGCCGAGTGGGGGGAACCCCTGATCCCGGACGGGGCAGGGATCCTGACCCACTGCAACACCGGTTCGTTGGCCACCGTGGACTGGGGCACGGCCCTGGGGATCATCCGGTTGGCCCACGAGCGGGGCAAGCGCATCCACGTCTACATCGACGAGACCCGCCCCGTGCTCCAGGGCGCCCGCCTGACTGCCTGGGAGTGCATGCAGTACGGCATACCCGCCACGCTGATCACGGACAACATGGCCGCCCACATGATGCGGCTGGGGAAGATCCAGATCTGCTTCGTGGGGGCCGACCGCATCGCCGCCAACGGCGACACCGCCAACAAGATCGGCACGTACGGGATCGCCGTCCTGGCCAGGGAGCACGGCATTCCCTTTTACGTAGCAGCGCCCACCAGCACGGTCGACCTGACGATCTCCTCCGGCGATGAGATCGAGATTGAGGAGCGCAACCACGACGAGGTTACTCAGATCGGGGGAATCCGCATCGCCCCGGAAGGGATCGGCGTGGCTAACCCTGCCTTTGACATCACGCCGGCCAAGTACGTGACCGGCATCGTCACGGAGGCGGGTATCGTCTATCCGCCCTTCCAGGTGAACCTGCAGCGAGTACTCCGAGGAGGGTAACCACGATGCTCGACATGAAACTGATTCGGAACAACCCGGATCTGGTCCGGGACGCCCTGGTGAAAAAGGGCGTGTCGGTGGACCTGGACCGGATTCTGGAACTGGACCAGGAGCGGCGTCGGACGCTGGCCGAGGTGGAGCGGCTCAAGGCCCGCCGCAACGAGGTCTCCAAGCAGGTGGGGATCCTGAAGCGGCAGGGGCAGGACGTCAGCGGCATCATCGCGGAGATGGGCACCATCGCCGACCGGATCAAGGAGATGGACGATCACGTCCGGAAGGTGGAGGAGGAGCTGCAGGCGCTGCTGTACACCCTCCCCAACATCCCCAGCCCCGACGTCCCGGTGGGCAAGGATGAAAACGACAACGTGGAGGTGCACCGCTGGGGCACCCCCAGGGAGTTTCCCTTCCCGCCCAAGCCCCACTGGGAGCTGGGGGTCGCGATGGACGGCCTGGACTTTGAGCGGGCGGCGAAGGTCACCGGGTCCCGGTTCAGCTTCATCAAGGGGGGCCTGGCCCGCATGCACCGGGCCCTGGTCACCTTCTTCATCGACCATCACCTGGCCAACGGCTACCGGGAGGTCCTGCCGCCGGTGATCGTCAACACCGCAAGTTACTACGGCAGCGGCCAGTTCCCGAAGTTCAAGGAAGACGTCTTCTCCCTGGCGGGGACCGACTACCACCTCAGCTCCACCGCCGAGGTGCCGCTGATCAACATGCACCGGGATGAGATCCTGGATGCCAGCCTGCTGCCGCTAAAATACGTGGGCTACAGCGGCTGCTTCCGGTCCGAGGCCGGCGCGGCGGGACGGGACACCCGGGGGCTGATCCGGCAACACTACTTCGAGAAGGTGGAGATGATCCAGTTTACCCGGCCGGATCAGAGCGACCAGGCCCTGGAGGAGATCACCCGCAGCGCCGAGCAGATCCTGGAGAAGCTGAACCTGCCCTACCGGCGCATGCTGATGTGCACCGGCGACATGGGTTTCGGCCAGTACAAGAAGTACGACGTGGAGGTCTGGATGCCGAGCTACGGCAAGTACGTGGAGATCTCCAGCTGCTCCAACATGTCCGACTTCCAGGCCCGGCGGGCCAACATCCGGTACCGGACGGAAACCGGCAAGCTGGAGTTCGTCCACACGCTCAACGGCTCCGGGCTGGCGGTGGGCCGGACCCTGGCCGCGGTCATGGAGAATTACCAGAATGAGGACGGCTCCATCACCGTGCCGGAGGCGCTGCGCCCCTACATGGGCGGCCTTGAGGTGATCCGGGAGTAGGTGGGCCCGCGCCTGGATAATCCTCCCCTTGCATCTGCGACTTGGCTTGTGTAAACTCGCGGTGCAGGGAGAGGTGGCCGAGTGGTTTAAGGCTCTCGTCTTGAAAACGAGCGTGGCCGAAAGGCCACCGTGGGTTCGAATCCCACCCTCTCCGCCAGGAAACAGGGCAGGCTCCGTCCGTGCGGAGCCTGCCTTTTGCTTGCCTGGGGCCTTCCGGAAATGCTACGATGGTCTCGCTATGGAACACGAAGACTTCATGCGGGAAGCCCTGGCGGAGGCAGAGAAGGCCTTCGCCCTCGGTGAGGTGCCCATCGGCGCGGTGGTGGTCCGGGACGGGGAGATCATCAGCCGCGCCCACAACCTGCGGGAGTCTACCCACGACGCGACAGCCCACGCGGAGATCCTGGCCATCCGGCAGGCCGGGCAGCGGCTGGGGGGCTGGCGCCTGACGGGGTGCACCCTTTATGTCACCATAGAGCCGTGCCCCATGTGCGCCGGCGCCCTGGTCCAGAGCCGAATCAGTCACCTGGTCTACGGCGCGCCGGATCCCAAGGCCTGGGCCGATCTGTCGCTGCTTTCGGTGGTGCAGAATCCTGGTCTCAATCACCGGCTGGCGGTGACCGGCGGCGTGCTGGCGGAGGAGTGCGGGGCGCTCATGAAGCGCTTCTTCCGTGCCCGCCGCAAGCCGGCGGCGGAGAGTAGCGCGCCCCCGGAGAGGGAATAACAGGCGGGAGAGATGCCGTGTGCCGCACGTTGCCCTGTATCGGGAGTTTCGACCCCAGCGCTTTGCCGATGTGGTGGGGCAGGAGCACATCACCCGCACCTTGCGCAACGCGCTCATCCACAACCGCATTCACCACGCCTACCTGCTGGCAGGACCCCGGGGCACCGGCAAGACCACCGTGGCCCGGATCCTGGCCAAGGCGGTCAACTGCTTGAACCTGCAGGACGGCGAGCCGTGCAACGCGTGCCCGGCGTGCCGGAGCATCATGTCCGGGGAGAGCATGGACGTGATCGAGATCGATGCCGCCTCCAACCGGGGCATCGACGAGATCCGGGACCTGCGGGACAAGGTCAAGTACGCGCCCGCCGAGCTCCGGCGGAAGGTGTACATCATCGACGAGGTGCACATGCTCTCGGAGCCGGCCTTCAACGCGCTTTTAAAGACGCTGGAGGAGCCGCCGGGGCATGCCATGTTCATCCTGGCCACCACCGAAAAGCACAAGCTGCCGGTGACGATCCTCTCCCGTTGCCAGTGCTTCGACTACCACCGGCTCTCCGCGGCGGAGATCCTGCAGCGGCTTGAGCAGGTCTGTAAGGCCTGCGGCGTGGAGGCCGCGGCGGATGCGCTCACCGCCATCGCCCGCCACGCGGAGGGGGGCATGCGGGATGCCCTGTCGCTGCTGGATCAGGTGATGGCGTATGCGGAGGACGGCCGCATTACCCTGGAGGATACCCTGCACGTGCTGGGGTCCGCGCCGCTGGAGCAGTTTCTGGAACTGGACCGGCGGCTGGCCGCAGGCGGTGCGGGGGAGGCCCTGCTGCTGTTGGACGAGCTGATCCGGCAGGGCAAGGACCTCAAGCAGTTCGTGCGGGATTACATGACGCACCTGAGAGATCTGCTGCTTCTGCAGGTGGACAGCCGGGGCGCGGCCTTAGACCTGCCGGCCCATGCCTTGGAGAAGCTGCGGGAGCCGGCCCGGGAATTTGGCCGGGAGCAGATCCTGGATGCCATCAAGCTGCTGGCGCAGCTTGAGACCGATCTGCGCTTTACCACCTCCCCCAGGCTCCTGGTGGAGGTGGCCCTGATCCGGCTGGCGGGACTGTTTGCCGGGGAGGCGGCGGAGGCGAGACCGGCGCCTGCCGCTTCGGCACGGGAGGCGGCGCCTCGACCCCGGGGCGGCGCCCGGGGCCCGGCGGAGGCGGAAGCACCGCCTTCCGCCGCGGCTTCAGAGCAGCCCGGGCCGTCTGCCACGGCCGCCGGGCAGGCGGCGCCGCCTGCCGGCACGGCCGGAGGGGCGGCGAGCTCCCCCGGCGCCCAGGGCGGCGCCGCGGCCCTCAAGGCCCGGTGGGCCGAGGTGCTGGAGCGGGTCCGGCAGCTTCGCCCCAGCACCGTGCCCTTGCTGACCCAGGCGGAGGTGGGGACGCTCTCTGGCCGGCGGCTGATTCTGATCGCCCCCAACGCCGTCTTCGCCGGGCTGCTTAAGCGCCCGCACGACAAGCGGGCCATCGAAACCGCGCTGGCCGACATCGGCTTTGCCGGCCTGGAAGTGGTGCCCGTGGGGCCTGACGATCCCCTGGCCAAGGCGCCGGAGCAGGCGGCACCGCCTGCGGCGGAGCCCCCGTCCCGGGGGAGTCTGCTGGAGGCGGCCCAGCGGGTTTTCCCCAAGGAACTGGTCCATGAATGGAAGGAGGAGGGCTCCTGATGTTCCCGGGTGGCGGAAACATGCAGCAGCTCATGCGCCAGGTTCAGAAGATGCAGGCCCAGGTGGCCAAGATGCAGGAGGAACTGGCCCAGAAGACCGTGGAGGGCACCGCAGGCGGCGGCGCCGTCAAGGTGACGGTGACCGGAGACCGGCGTGTGACGGGCCTGAGCATCTCGCCGGAAGTGGTGGATCCTGAGGATGTGGAGATGCTGCAGGATCTGATCCTTGCGGCCATCAGCGACGGGATGAAGAAGGCCGAGGAGATGGTGGAGGCCGAGATGAAAAAGGTCATGCCCACCGGGCTGCCCAAAATCCCCGGCCTGTTCTGAACGAAGATGACGGGGCCCTTCGCTTCACCGCGAGGGGCCCCTTATCCCGAGGAGACGTTGCGCGATGTACTATGCAGAGCCGATTGCCCGTTTAATCGAGGAACTGACCCGGCTGCCGGGGATCGGGCCCAAGACGGCCCAGCGGCTGGCCTTTCACCTGCTGCACATGGACAAGGAACTGGTCCGGCGGCTGGCCGCGGCCATCGTGGAGGCCCGGGAGAAGGTCCGCTACTGCTCGGTCTGCTGCAACCTGACCGATCAGGACCCTTGCGCCATCTGCCGCGATGAGAGCAGGGACCACAGCACCATCTGCGTGGTGCAGGAGCCCCGGGATGTGGTGGCCATGGAGCGGACCCGGGAGTATAAGGGCCTTTACCACGTCCTGCACGGGGCGCTGAACCCCATGGAAGGCATCGGCGTCGAGGACATCCGGGTCAAGGAACTGATGAGCCGGCTGGGCAGCGGCACGGTGCAGGAGGTCATTTTGTGCACCAACCCCAACACCGAGGGGGAGGCCACCGCCATGTACCTGGCCCGGTACATCAAGCCCATGGGGATCAAGGTGACCCGGATCGCCCGGGGACTGCCCGTGGGCGGCGACCTGGAGTACGCCGACGAGGTGACCCTGGCCAAGGCCCTGGAAGGGCGCCAGGAGATCTAGCGGGCCGCCGGTTCCGGCCGGTCTAGCCGGATCGCTGCCGGTCAAGACTGTTGCCAGTCATACAGGCGGGCGGCAGGACATACCCTGCCGCAAGGGGGATGACCATGAACCTGGCCAGTCTTTGGCAGCAGCTTGTCAGCCGGCTGACCGGACGTACCGAGGAGCCGGACCGCAAGGAAGAGCAGGAACTGGTGGAGCAGGTGGCGGCAGCCCACCGGGAGTGGCAGGCGGCCAAAGCGCACTTTCAGATGGTAAGCGAACCCGAACTGGTGGATCACGCCATTTTCCACCTGGAGGCGGCCCAGCGCAAATATATCTACCTGCTGAACCTGGTGCGGCGCCGGCGGCAGCAGATGGGCCGGAAGGGGGATGCGCCGTGGATGTGAGCCCGGCGGAGGGGCTTGCCTACGCAGGAGGCCTTCTTATGCTCGCGGTGCTGCTGAGGGTTTTGAGCAGGCCCCTGCTTTTTCTCCTCCAGCTGGCTATCCGGTCCGTGTTCGGAGGCCTCATCCTGTGGCTTTTCAACCTGCTGGGCGCGCCGTGGGGCCTGCATGTGGGGATCAACCCGGCCTCCGCCTTCCTGGTGGGGGTCCTGGGGCTGCCCGGCCTGGCGGGCCTGGGGGTGATCTGCTGGGTCCTGGGTTGATTTAGGCGGTGCCGAAGGGTACAATGCTGGATGCAATCGGATAGACAGGCGATGAAAGGGATGAGTAGGCGGAGCCGGTGGAGCCGCAGCGAGCCGGGGGTTGGTGCAACCCGGCGCCCCCAGCCGCCGAAGAGGCCCTGGAGCTTCCGGGCTGAACGGTAAGTAGGTCCGGACGGATTCCCCCGTTACCGGGATGTGAGTGAGGCCACGGGCCTAAGTAGGGTGGTACCGCGGGAAGAACCCCCCGTCCCTAACCGGACGGGGGGTGTTTGTATGCAGGGGATTTTGACGTGGAAGGGGACAAGCCGATGAGCATTCGTGTACGGATCGCGCCGAGCCCCACGGGACCGATCCACGTGGGCAACGTCCACACCGCCCTGTTCAACTGGCTGTGGGCCCGGAAAGAGGGCGGCAAGTTCATCCTCCGGTTTGAGGATACCGACCAGGCACGCTCCAAGCCCGAGTGGGAGCAGGTGATCTACGAGGATCTGAAGTGGCTGGGCATCACCTGGGACGAGGGGCCGGACATCGGCGGGCCCTACGGTCCCTACCGGCAGATGGCCCGGCTGGATCTGTACCGCAAGTACGCCGAGCAGCTGCTCCAGGACGGCTACGTCTACAAGTGCTACTGCACCAAGGAAGAGCTGGACCGGGAGCGGGAGGAGGCCCAGCGGAAAAAG
>DATCKG010000004.1:0-11680 GCA_036562385.1 Symbiobacteriaceae bacterium | reverse complement strand
GTGATAAACATTCGTGGCGAATCGTACCGGCTCCGGGAGAAGAAGCGCGCAGGCCTATTCGCACTGAACCTTGCTTCTCCCCGCGATCCCCAGCGTTAGCTATACTTGCCACAACGAGCAAGGAGGTGATTGTCGCCCTACCATGCCGGGCTGGGGGAAAATTCAACTGGCCGTAGTGGGTGACTTTCTGACCGGCCTTGACATAGATTCGCAACTATCATACTCCATCCGGCCCCCCTGGAACGCCCCTTGGCCATGGCACCGGATCCCACCGCCCTACCGGAACAGAGGCCGGAGTCACATACGAAGGCGGCGCCCATGCTTCCCTGCATAGGCGCCGCCCCAGCACATTCAGCAAACCTTTTCCCCGCACCTGATCATGTTCGTAGTCTCGGTGAACATCGCCTTGATTTCATCCCGCAGGCCTGTAAGCGCCGCGAACAGTCCCACCACCAGGATAGCCGCCAGCAGCGCGTACTCCACGATGGTGGCCCCTTTTTCCCGGCCCAGCCACCTGGCAAACCGGCTTGTCCCCTTCAAGCGCACCAGTATCCTCCTCCGCTTCTGACAGGGTTTTCGCTGTTACCGGCAGGGATTCTCCCCCAAGCGCACCACTTCAGCTCCTACGCTGTCGTCCAGGTCCGCCGAACGAATACGGATAGGAAAGTGATCAATTCCAAATAGCCGCAGGAACATGGTCGGCATCTCCGCCTCCACGCCCATGGTTACGGAGAAAGATGTCCCATCGGCACGAACCGAAGGTGGCTCCGTCACCCGGACCTGCTCCAGTCGGTGCTCCCACCGTCCGGTGTTAGCCCGATAAGCCTCCCACGCAGCCTTCACTGCAGCCCCCGGCGTACGCTCCGCTGCGATGCAGGAGCCGGCCACCACCTCCGCCTTTTGACAGATCACGCTGACCGGCTTCTTCAGTTTCCGGTCACAGTGTTCGGGGTAGGCCTTCCACAAAGGCTGCCGTCGGTACCGGTACGGCGCCCAAATCCGCTCTTCCCAGTCAGGTCCCACGATCGTGTCGGCCTGGGTAACCCGCCAACCGGCCTGCACCAGCCGGCAGCCATCGTCTCCACATTCCTGTTTCTCTACCCACTCGTACTGCCTTCGCTTCAGCAGGACTTTCATCCGATACTCAGCCTGCCTGGCTCCGGCGGCCACAGCCGCTTCCACGGCGGTGCGCATTTGATGCTGGTAGATGTGCGCCAGCACGTAATCAAAACTGATGGCCAGAAACGCCATGATGGCGCCCCACACCGCCAACATCAGAACGCTGCTGCCGCCCCGCTGGTCCCGGAGCCGCCTCAGCACTGTCGATCCCGGGAGGCCGGTCTACTCCCCCCGATCTGATGCTCCGGCATGAACGTGGCCTCCCCTCGTACCGTGATGCGCTCGTCCATCGGATCGCCGCCCAGCAGGAGGCCCAACCCCGGCATGTACGTCGGTTGGCGATACTCCACAGTTACCCGACCTTCGGCAAGGTTGTACGTGATGAAGCTCCTGCGGAAATTCGCCCCGTTCTTTCCGCCCTCCGGTAATCCCCCGTAGACCGTTACCTCCTGAAACGCCCGTTGGCAGGCCAGTTCCGGGTTCCCGGTCACAGCCAAGGTCCGGGCGCCCTCCCGTGCTGCGATCTCCACCACCACCCAGGCCCGGACCAGCATCCCCAGCACCGGCACCATCAGGAGCAGGTAGATGAGGATCGGGGCAATTAAGGCAAACTCAACGATCTGTGACCCCCGTTCGTCGGCCAGTCTCAGCTTGCGCACGCCGGCTATCCTCCCCTTAGCTGCCGCATCACCGTCACCACCGCCGGTCCTAAAAGGATCACCATGGTGGGAATCAGGATGAACACGATGGTGGGCACTCGCATCTGCACACTGGCCGCCTCGGCCCGTTCCTTCGCGGTCTGCTGCTTGCGCTGCCGCAGGCTCCGGACCTGCATCCGAAGCTGATCGGCTACGCTGACCCCCAGTTCCTGGCTCTGCATGATCACCGTCACAACCTCCCGCAGCTCCTGGCAGGGAGTGCGATCCATCAAGTGTTGCCAGGCCACGGCAGGGGGCTTTCCCGCAGCCATCTCCCGGACGGTACGCAGCATTTCCGCGGATAGCAAGCCGGGCATTTCGTCTGCCACGCGCCTTACCGCATCCACCACCGGCAGACCGCACTCCACAGCGGTGGCCAAAAGGTGAACGAACTGCGGAAGCTGGATGCGGATCTGCCGCTCCCGTTCTGCGATGCGATGCTGCAGCAGCCGCTCCGGAAGGAGAAATCCCAGGGCGCCGGCGATGGCCATCAGTCCCAGGGGATTGATCTTGGGGAGGAAACTGCCGTACAGCAGAGCCACCAGCGCTGCTGCGGCCGCCAGGCCAAAGCGGGCGAAGTAAAACTCCTCTGCACTCAGGCCCAGGGGCTGTCCCGCCCACAAAAGCTGCCGGCGAAATTCGGCGATCTGCGCACCGGGCAGCCAGGGACGCAGCCGGGATAGCAGCCACCGCCCCACCCCCCGGAGGATCCCCTCGTCCAGCGGGTGAGAGCGCCCCTCCCTGAGTGCCTGCGTCACCTGAAGCACTCTAGCGATCCGCTGACGGGGCGCCCGCCACTCCGCGTAGATCCCGGCGATGCCGAGGACCACCGCCAGCCCTGTCCAATAGGCCGGATGCACCGGTCTTCCCTCCCCTACCAGGCTCGCACGTCGGTGAGGCGGGAGATAATCACCCACCCGAGTGCGATTGAAGCGAAGCAGCCGATCAGGATCAGACTCCCCCCAGGTGAGGAAAGGATTGGATCAAAGTAGCGGGGATTTGACCAGAAGAAATACCCCCCGACCACCAGCGGAATCGCCGTCACGATGCGGGCAGACATACGCCCTTCCGCGCTGGCGGCCCGCATCGCCCGCTGAAACTCCCGGTCTTCCACGATCTCCTTGGCGATGTTCTCTAGCACTACGTCCAGGTCGGCGCCCACCGGGCCTCCCACCTTGCACGCTACCACCACAGCGCTAAACTCCGGCGCGCCGATCCGCTGCCTGGCCTGATCCAGCGCCGCAGCCAACGGAACCTGCAGATGCAGCGCCTGCTCCACCCGGGCGAACTCGCTCCGAACCGGATCGGGCATCTGCCGCGCGATGGCCCGCACTGCATGCAGCATGGTGCCGCCTGCCCGGATCGTGTTGGCCGCCAACATCAGGGCAGCGGGAAGTTGCTCGGCAAACTGGGTCGCCCGCTTTTGCTGCCGGTACTTGACCACAGCCCAGGGACCTACCAGGCCTGCGGCTGCTGCTCCCAGACCCAGTTCCGGCTGCCCGGCGATCCAGCAGCAGGTGGCCATGCCCACTCCCGCCCCTGCGACGGCCAGGTAGCTTCGGAAACTCCAGGACAGCCCCGCCTGCCGGACCGCTTCCTCCCACCGTTCCGAAAGGCGTGGGGTCCGGACCCGGGTGGCCCGCTGACCGACGTTGTGCAGGCTCCCCAGAATCTCACGAGAGCGCCTTGGCCCGAACAGCCGCCGCCAGAACAAGTAGGTAAGCGATGCCACCATCACAAACGTGGCGGTGGCGGTCAGGAGCATGGTCACCCCTCCTCCTGGTGCCAAAGCCACCGCCGGGTGAGCCGTTGAGGAGGCTCGCCGGTGGGCAGCAATTGGTCAGTCTGCGCATCGTACTGCCACAGCGTCCGCAGCCGGTAGCTGTCCTGCTCCAGCCCATCGATCTCCACGATTTCCGCGATGCGCCGGCGGCCGTCCCGCAGGCGGACACAGCTGATGATCAGGTCAAACGCGGAGGCAATCTGCTGCCGCAGTGCCATGATCGGAATCCCGTGTCCTTCCTGAAGAACCATGGCCTCCAGCCGGTTCAGAGCGTCCCGGGCGCTGTTGGCGTGGAGGGTGCTAAATCCCCCGTCGTGGCCGGTGTTGTTGGCCTGGATCATGTCCAGGGCCTCCCGGCCCCGGACCTCGCCCACCACGATGCGATCCGGCCGGAGGCGGAGTGCGGTGCGGACCAGATCCCGGATGGAGATCTCTCCCCGGCCTTCGGCATTGCCCTGCCGGGTCTCATAGCGCACCACGTGGGGCTGCTGCAGCTGCAGTTCGGCAGCATCCTCGATGGTGATCACCCGCTCATCCGACGGTATGAAGCTGGACAACGCGTTCAGGATCGTCGTCTTTCCCGACGAGGTGCCGCCCACCACCAGGATGCTGCACCGGGCCCGAACGCACCGCCGGAGGAAACGGATCGATTCATCTGACAGCGTTCCGGCCGCCTTCAGCCCGTCCAGCCCGAGCATTTGCCGGCTGAATTTCCGGATAGCAATCACGGTACCATCGAGCGCCGGCGGATGGAGGGTGGCGCAAACCCGACTTCCATCGGGCAGGCGGGCATCGAGAATCGGATTGAGTTCATCGATGCGCCTCCGCAAGGGCAGCGCGATCCGCTCCGCCAGTTCGCGCACCTGCTGATCACTGTCGAACCGGATGTGGGGCACCCGTTCGAGCCGGCCGTTCCGCTCCACCCAGACGTCGTCGTAGCGGTTGATCAGAATTTCGGTCACTTCCGGGTCGTCAATCAGAGGCTGCACAGGGCCGAATCCCACCAGGTCCTGTACCAGAAGCACGCAATAGGCCCTGCGTGCGGAAACAGGCAGATCCAACTCATCCCGTTCCAGGATGGCCGCGATGCGCTCATGCATCTCGAGCATCAGGTTCCGGTCGTGGGGCCGGAACAGTTTGTCGGGCTCGATCTCCTGCAAGAGCCGTTCCCGGACCCTGTCCCGAAGCGCCACATAACGGGCCCTGACCTCCGGGTCACCGGCCAGCGCCTCATCCACCCGGCGCTGCAAGTAGCTGACCGCCTCGTCCTGGCTACTGCCTACCCCGATCGGCAGCACCGCCGCGGCCCGATCCCGCAAGTAAGTGCGCTCCGCCACCTTATGTGCCTCCTCTGCGCAGGCTCAGCAGCAGACCGCCCAGCAGGCGGCGGGGGCGCGCCAGAACCACCGGCTCCTCATCGAGTAAAGGAGCAGTCAAACTGGCCACCGCCCGGCCCACCGGCGTATCCGCCCCCAGCGCCAGCGCGAACTCTCCCCTGTTCACGGCCGCTGCCAGTTCCGGACTGTGGGGAACGACCCCCGCCACGGCAAAATCGCTGAAGGCCTCGATGTCCTCCAGTGTGATCTCCCCACTGTTCGTAAGCCGGTTGACCACCACCCGGAACTTGGACTCGGGCATCCGGAGCAGATCCAGTTCCGCCCGGATCCGCCGAAGAGGCGCCACTGCCAACAGATCCGGAGTCACCGGAATCAGCACCCGGTCCACCCGGTCCAGGGCCGCCACCGTGGAGTCCCTCAGGGACACCCCCAGGTCCACCACCACCGTAAATCCCGCCCCGATGCACGCTTCCAGGACGGATTCCATCACCGGGCCGGTGAGCGCCCCTTCTTCCACATACCGGGGCGGCCCCGGCAGAACCCAGAGCCGGTTGGAGTGCCGGACCAGCCGGCTTTCCAATTCGGCCCGCCCGGATGGCGGCGTCCAACTCGTCACGTTGGGGTACCCGGGCACTCGCAGGAGGCTGGTCACGTCCGGATTTTCCGGGTTGCCGTCAATCAAGACAGTGGGCTGCCGTTCGGCCAGTTTCAGCGCCAGAGCCGCGGCCAGGACCGACTTGCCCACACCACCCTTCGGGCTCCAGAGGGCGACGCTCTGCAGAGTTCCGCCCATCAGTTCCCGCCTCCCACTGCGGACTGCTTGTACTTCTGGCGGAATCGTGTCATGTCCATGCCTGTGGTCTGGTGCCGCTCGGCGCCCTGGGGCGCTGCCAGCAGCCAGATATGGCCGTTGCCCTGGGCAAAGGCGATCTCCTCAGCCAGATGCGGATCCACCTGCAAGACGACGGTAGCGCCCGCACCGCTGTCCAGATCGCTGCCGTCGGCCGTCGTATGAAGTACCAAAATATTTTGGGCAATAATCTTAGAATAGGTTTCCGCGTCCATCGAAACCGAAGCCAGGATATCCACCCGGTCTCCCGGTCGCAGGGTATGGGCCACCCCCGTGTCCGCCTCCACGGTAATGGCCATCGCACGGGCCGACGGGCTTCCCTCAGCGGCCAGCCGGGTTGCCAGGTGCCCGCCCTGCACTTCAGCCAAGTGGGTTTCCCGGAGGATGTCACCGGGGAACATCGCACCCTTCACGTACATCCCCGCTGCCTGTGCCGGATCGTGCAGGGCGCCGGGCCCAGCCGAGCCCTTCGGCTTATGCTCGACCCGAAGGTCCGACTCCGTAAGGATGGAGTAGGGCTCCACCTGGCGAGCCATCACCACTACCGGCTCAGTCTCCCGAAGCCCCTTGAGGTACCTGGCATGCCCCACCGCTGCCAGCGCTCCGGCGGCCACGGCCACGATCAGTGCATACCGCCCGTAGGACACCGCCATCTCCTGAATCCCCTCCACTCAGCGGCCAAACCAAATGCGCCGCTGCGGGCGCTCGATACTCCTTCCTGTTATGAGGGCGGCTATGGCTGCTGCCGCCTGTGTATAACTCCGTGCCTCGGCAGATCCCCACTGCGTGATGGGGCGGCCCGTCCGGGCGGCCGCCATGGCCAGCGCTGGGACCAGCGGCACCGTGGCCGAGACCGGCAGGCCCAGGCACGCCCCCACGTCTGCAGAAGGGAGGTCGGCAGACTCAATCCAGGGACAAAGAACCAGGGAGCACCGGTCTCGCGAAGCGATTCCGTCGGCCAGCAGTTGCTGAAACTGTCGGGCCGTGTCCACCACGTCGGGGAAGAAGGCACTTACCGTCAGGATCACCTGCTGGGCGTGGGCAAACCCCGCATCCGCCACCGGCCCCCGACCGGCTGGAAGATCCAGCAGGATGTAATCGAACTCAGCCCGAAGAAGCGCCACCAGATCCGCCACCACCCGTCCGGTCAGCAGCGCGCACCACTGGTCGCTTCCCGCGGGGCCTGACAGCAAGGACCACCCGGGCCGGATGGTAATCAGGCTTTCGCGTACGGCCTGCGGCGTCAGATTCGCCTCCAGCAGTGCTTCCCCCAACCGCCACCAACTATTGGGCTCGGACTCCTTCTGCAGCAAAGGCGCCAGGGAAGAGTTCTGCGGATTGAGGTCCACCGAGCAGACCCGAACCCCGGGCATGCGGCTGATAAGATCGGATACTGCTACCAGCAGGGTAGACCGCCCAGTTCCGGGTTTGCCGCCCCAGAAAGCGACCACCCGCTGAAGGAGCACGGCCCGTCCCTCTACTCCGCGTCGCAGCGGCGAAACGGAGGTTCGAATTGAGGTGGAATCTCCGGGAGTCCGTGGGGCCTCGGATTGAACTGGCCGCCCGGACACAGGCGCCCCTGGATCAATGTGATTCTGTAACTGCGCAATCACTGAATCATGCGGCTGCAGCATTCCCTGCCACAAATCCTGATGTGGTGCTCCAAGCTGCTCGCCCGAGAAGCTCGACCAGGGTGCCCGTGCACTGGCCGGCGCTACTCTCTCCTGTCCCATTCCCTGCCCCGTGACCTTCTGCATCAGCAGCTGTGTTTGCTGACCTGCCGGCGCCTCGCCCCCGTTGCGTGCCTGTCCCGGCGCCATGCCAGGGCGCCCCATCTGCAGTGCCGATATCCCGGCAGGCTGCCACGACAGTGGCTCAGTACCGCCCGCAGGTTCCGGCTCCTCCGCTGGTGTCGCCGCGCCACCGGACCACGAGCCACATTCTGAAAGAAGCGATTCATTCAAACCCCGATCCTGATTGCACCACTGGCCAGCGGCCTCATTCCCTCCCGGATAGACCGCCTCGCCAGCCCTTCGATCCAGGCGAACAGTCTCCGGGGAAATACGGAGGTCGTCTTTTTGCTCTCCCTCCGGAAGACCGAAACGGCCGGCCGACAGGTCGAGCGTCTGCACCGATGCTGTCTCTGACTCCATCACAGGCCCTGGGTGAAAATCAGGTCTGGCGAACGAATGGAGCACCTGGCCTGTATCCGGTCTTGCCGAAAGAGCGAATCCCTGGCCTGAAGTCGCATCCACTTCATTCTGAAGAAGCGCCTTCAGATGCGGCACGGGCCCGGTGGGCATGCCGACGACCCTGCCGCCTGCTGCCCGGATCGCCTGAATCTCCTCCTGCGAAAGCTGGTCTGGCTGGGCTAAGACCAGGCAGTGCACGCCCGGTTGCCGTGCCCCTAGTTCTGCCACCAGGGAGGCCAGCGTTCCCGGAACGGGTGACAAAGCCGGAGAGACGAGAACCCACTCAACGTCCTCCGTGTTACTCTGTTCGAGACACTCAGCCGTCGTTTCACAGGCTCCAAGAACCACCGTCACCCCGGCCATACGGGCCAATTGATGGTTAAGCAGGGGATCCGCCGTAGCCAACAGGACTTTGGATTGGCGACGCATTGGGTTCCTCCTATAGCAAGGCTCCGTCCAGCAGCGCAGTTAGCCGGTCGGTCGGTCCAGAGACTTGTCTTGTGTGGCCCCCTGCCAGAAAGATCATGCCCGATTGACCTCCATAGGGCCGTCCCCGCAGACACGGTGGCCCGGACAATCCCTGGCCCGCCAAGGCCTCATCCAACTGCCGGGCCATCTCCTTCTGTTCCCGCTGATCCGTCAGATAGAGAGTGACCGCCCGGCCTACCCAGTGCGGCATCTCCTGGAGTCTCTGCAAGACAGCCGCGCTCCTGACCATGCGGACGGCCAATAGCGACGCTGTTCCCCGCTTCCCCACCACTTCGGTCACAATAGCCAGCACTTTGTCCAGACAGCCCGGCTCCGCCGTCACGATCACCAGGTGGTCAGCCGATCTTGCCTGGCTTTCCGCTACCCAGAACCGCCAGGAAGGGCTGGAAAATGCTCGCCAGCCTGGGGGCGGAGGTGCCTGTGCGGATTCGATCTCCACAGTGGGGCTACTCACTCCTCCCTTCCTCCTTTCGGCACGGGGCAGTACTGGTTCCAGTTTATGCCATGATACATCTCATGTCAATCATTTCCTGTTAAAAATACACAGATTATTGCGCCGCCCTTCGAGTAACGGCCACCTTCCGCCGATACCGGGCCGCGACCCGTTCCAGGTACTCTTTCAGGTGCCACTGATCATCAAGATCCTTTTTCAGCGGTACCAAACCGTCGAGCTTCGCCCACAGCCGCTCAAAGCTGAGGTCCTCCACGCGCAGCACCACCACCCTGACCCCAAGCTCCGTGGCCAGGCCGAGCTTCAGCAGGTCCCGCACCCGTTGGGACCGGTACGCCTCCGGATCCGAGTATCGCTCCGTCGGCCGGTCGTGCTGCGGTCCGTGAAACTCTATGGCCACCTTGTATTCCGGCACGTACGCGTCCCAGTGCATCCGGCCCCCCGTCAGCGGGTTGTCCAGGCCAGTAACCTCCGCGTTCTCCACCACGCTGCCCTCCGCCAGCGACAGCATCAGCATACGGGCCACAATGTACTGCGCCTGCGAATACCCCTCGGTCCGACGGGCCAGTTCCAGTCCCTGTTCGAGTTGGGCAATCTCCGCCTTCCGCCTGATCTCCTGCGGGTTTTGAGCCTGCAGATCAAACTCCACGAAGCGGTTTACCCGGCGCTGGCTGCCCTCCAGCCAGCCCCGGTCCCGGAGGATCCGGATGTACTTGCTGAGGGTGGGCTGGGAATAGCCCGTGAGTTCCCTGAGCCGCTGGTAGCCAAACGGGCCTCCATGCCGGCGAATAAGGCACCAGACCCAAATGGAGGCCCGGGGCAGGTCATGGTCCAGAAGAAGGTCAGTGGGCACTTTCACGGCGGCGGAACGGTGGGGGCGGGCCACTTCGATATGTACACTCCGCAGGCCGGTCTTCCGGTAGCTCAGCCAGCCGTGCTCCGCCAGACTGGCCAGATACTTGACCAGGCTGTTCTGGCTGATCCGCAGGACCTTGCGAAGCTCGTGAAAAGCGAACTGGTGCCTTTTGGCCACAGCCACCAGGTAGCACCAGAGCCTCTTTGCGCCGTCGGTCAGGTTGCGGTTCCGCCACAGTTCATCAGGTACCAAGACCTCAGTCGGCCGCACTCCAATCACCTCTGGAAACTCTTTCCATTTCCTTGGCCGCTACTCCTCCCCGGTTCAGCAAGTCCGTCAAGACTTGCAGAGGAGGATACTGCATGGAGGTTTTGACCTGGTGCGACACCCAAGTCGCACTGTGTTGCGGCAAACCGCCATTGCCCTGACTTGGCACTTTATTCGGCCCAAATCCAAGACTCTGCGCCGCCCGGTCCGAAAGCTTGGCCGGCATGAAGAGAGGTGGGCGGGCGCTAGACCAGTGTAGTTGGTTTCCAAGATGCACGGAATGAGCGATGGACCTGCAGGGAATCGTGAATCTTGTTCAAGCCTGAAGCTGCAAGTGGGTCGCGAACATGCCCCGTATCGACCTGGGAAGCATCGGCACAGGTTTGAGCTTCACTTCTTGCCACCATGAGAGGGCAGGGTACGGCGCAAAAGATCAACTCTTGCCTTCCCACGCAAAACAAAAGAGACATATTGCGCCACAGAATTCCGCAAATGGCCACCGCTCGGTCCTATTCACGGTGCGTTTTGAAGCCCAGGTTTGCGGCGCTGGGCCATTGTCCGGAGACAATCTAGCAAGATGTTCATCTCGTTCCCGTCTGTGGATGGGTGACATTGCCGCCGGCCACGACGGGCAACTGCGAATCGCCGTTGAGATCAACACCTTGCCCAAGGCAAAAAGAAGCGACGGAGGCATTTCACCTCCGCCGTTATCCGCATTCGTTAACAACTCACTTACTCGTACAGCCTCGACCGGAAGCACTTCTCAGGCGGTTCATCATACGGGCAGACGATTTCGTCTAGCCACGTTTCTTCCAACACGACTGATCGCTCTGCCCAGTTGTTCGCCTCGTTGGACTCCCTGACCAAATTGTCCGGATCCACGACAACCCGTATCCAGGCCCGGGATTCCCCATACTGCGGCCCGCTTTCGAATGTGGCCACGGCCGTCTGCCCCCGGAATGCCACCCGCTGCCGCTGCGTGATGCCATTAACAGTGGCGTCGATGATCACGTTCTGCAGGCTCTCGCACCCGTACCGTGTCGCGGTCACGGTAAAGGTAAACCCCTCATCCGGCGCACGCGCGGGTGCGTTCACCGATACTGTCAGATCACCGCAAAACACGGGCTGTACCGCCGCCGACTGCATGTTATCCCGCAGCGTCAATTCGCGGGTATGTGCTTCAAACAACCGATCCAGTCCACCAGATTCCGACAGCACAGCTGACGTTGCCCCTCCCAAATCCGGGTGGTTCGTCGTCAACCCGGTACCGGGATCAGGCCATACCAGTACGGTCAGCTTGTCAGGTTTCTCCGGACCCGGCAAGCGCATGACGAAGGGTTCTACGGCTTCGCCGCGGGCTGTGTTCTGGTACGGTTTCACGGTAAGCGTTTGCTCGTACCGCTTCCACGCCCCGGTACTTTCCCACCGGTAGTACACGTGTACCGGTCCAGCGACAGGGCTCTGGTTCTTCAGGCGAACGCCCACATTCACAAAGCCGTCTTGTGCCGTCACCTCGAGGGGCGCCAACTCCAAGTTCGGGAACAGGTGCAACACCACGATCCCGCCGCCCCATTTGCGCAGGCCTGATTCGTCCTTGTCACTGCTACTGCGGCAGTCGAAGTCTTTCGCGAGTTCCCA
>DATCKG010000003.1:0-11149 GCA_036562385.1 Symbiobacteriaceae bacterium | reverse complement strand
TCCAGCATCTGGCGCTTCTGAGCCTTCCTGCGGTACAATGACATCAGTGGCGGCAACCTCCTTCCTAGTGTCCACCCCCGTTATACCAAACGGGGCCTGAGGGCCGCCACTTTGAATTTCCACGATTTCCGGGACAACGCCATAGAACGTACGCTTCGGGTAAGGTGATGACCCAGACGGCCCGCACAACTGCAACTTCTGGGTGAACGTCTTCGTCCCAGACCCGCTAAATCCAAAAGCACCTTTTATCGCATCACTGAACTTGGCCTCACCCTGAATGGAGATCGTCCCAGTCATCGTGATCGTCTGGGCTGCCTCCCAGCATACTCCCTTTCCAAGCTGGGCAATGGCGATTGCTGGATCTTCACGGACATGATTAGCGATGAAGGTCTTGTCGACAAAATCGATGTAATATCCGCCCAGCCATAGGCCAACGCCTTCGAAATCATAAGCCAGTGTCACTCCTCCAGCCCCTTTAGGCGGCAGGGCCGTCCACAGTTGCCGATCACTCTGCCAGTTCCCTACTGTTTCAAGCTCAGAATGCACCTCTGCAATGGCCTGAATCGGACCCGATGCACCGGCAGACTCACTGGCAGCAACTGGGCTGGCCTGCGACACAACCAACAAGAGGCCAGCCAGCAATCCAGACACCCATCTACTACGCACCTACGCTGCGCCACCTCCACAGATTCGTTCACTCACATCGCATAATATCCAGTCTAATCTTAGCCGTCAAGAAAGTATGATAATGAGGTTGCCTCTCTTGGCCGCCGTTGCGGTTCAAGAGGGGCGACGAAAGAGCCCCATGAAAAGAGGCGCATGTGCATGTCCACATGCGCCTCTTGCCATCATCCTTTCGTTGTTATGAGCACTTGGAGTACCCGCAGTTGTAACAAGTAACGCAGCCTTCACCCACCGCCAGGGCGTGGGAGCCGCACTCCGGGCAGGGATCCACCAGCCGGTCCACGGCCGCTCCGGCCATCTTCGTGGGTGGATGCCCCTCCGGCGAAGTGGAGGTAGCGGCCACCTGAGCCAGCAGTTCAGCGTGCTGCGAGGCGGCGGTGGCGTCCTGCCAGGCCAGGAACCGCTGCAGGCCCTTGGCGATGGCGCTGGCCAGGGAGGTGACCCGGTTGGGGCCGAAGCCGTAGCTGCCCGAACCGCCGATGTTCTTCAGGGTGTCGATCACCACTTCGATCCGCTCCCGGACGGGAACATCGGAACGAATCCGCAGCAGCCGGGAGATGAGCATCCCCATGCCCACCGCGTCGGCCATCAGGTCAGAACCCGTGGCACCTACGCTGACGATGGTTTCGAAGGGCTCGCCCTTTTCGTCCATGTGCACGTCCAGGGTCATCTTCCCAAAGTGGGTGGGGATGACGAACATCTTGCCGATGGCCTCGCTGGGCCGCGGCTTCCAGGCCGGACCGGACAGGGCGCAAGAACAAGAACCCGAGCTTTTTTCCTTCTCTTCCTGCTTCCGCTTGTCGCCGGCGGTCAGGACCTGGGAAGCCCGGCTGCCGTCCCGGTAGACGGTAATCCCTTTCAGGCCCAGTTGCCAGGCCAGGCGGTAGGCGGCATCCACATCGGACACGGTGGCATCATGGGGGAAGTTGATGGTCTTGGAAACCGCGGCATCCACCGGCTGCAGGTGCACGGGCAGGTCGTCGCCGCCCTGGAAGGCGGCCTGCATCCGCACGTGCCACTCGGGGCTGATGTCGTGGGCGGTGGCGAAGATCCGCTGCCACTTCTCAGGGACCCCCTCCAGCCCCCGGACCGTGCCCCTCTCGGCCACCTTCTGCATGAGTTCCTCGGAGTACCAGCCCTCCATTTTGGCCACGGTGGCGAACTGGCCGTCCACATCCAGCATCTGCACGCCGGCCTGGTTCCGGGTAAAGACCAGTGCGAACTTGGGCTCGATGCCGCCGGAGCAGGGCATGTCAGGCCGGGCGGCAAACAGCGAGATGGTCCCCGTGGGCGCCACGGTGGTCAGCGTCGCGTTGCGCACCTTGAAGCCCGCCTTGGCCCACTGGCTGCCTTCCCATTCGGGGTAGACGCCCCGGGCTTCGGCCAGGCGCATCGACTCCGCCAGCGCCTGCTGCTTGATGAAGGTCATCACCTGGCGGCCCAGGGCCACCGCCTCGTCGCTGTCATAGGGCAGCCCCATCTGGACCAGCATCTCCGCCCAGCCCATCACCCCGAGGCCGATGCGGCGGTCCTTGCGGGCCTTCTCCGCGATCTGAGGCAGCGGATACTTGTTAGCGTCGATCACGTTGTCCAGGAAGTGGGTGGCGATCCGGGCCACCTCTCCGAGCCGCTCCCAGTCCACCTCTGCCTGGTCCGTGTAGGGGTTTTTCACGAAGTTGGCCAGGTTGATGGATCCCAGGTTGCAGGAGCCGTAGGGCGGCAGAGGCTGTTCCCCACAGGGGTTTGTGGCCTCGATCACTTCCACGTGATTGTTGGGATTGCGCCGGTTGATCCGGTCCAGGAAGACGATCCCGGGCTCACCCGTCTTCCAGGCGTTATAGACCAGCTTGTCCCATACCATCCGGGCCGAAAGGGTACCCGTCACTTTGCCAGTGCGGGGGTTGATCAGTTCATAGTCGGTGCCCTTTTCCAGGGCCTCCATGAAAGCATCCGTAATGCCTACGGAAATATTGAAGTTCGTGATCTGCGTGGTATCGGCCTTACACTCGATAAATTCCAGGATGTCAGGATGGTCCACCCGCAGGATGCCCATGTTGGCGCCCCGGCGGGTGCCGCCCTGCTTGATGGCCTCCGTGGAGGCGTTGTAGACCCGCAGGAAGGAGACAGGCCCGCTGGCCACGCCCTGGGACGTGCGCACCTGGTCACCGGCCGGGCGCAGGCGGGAAAACGCAAAGCCGGTTCCGCCGCCTGTCTGGTGGATGAGCGCGGCGTGTTTCATCGTCTCGTAGATCTCCTGCAGGGAGTCCCCGACAGGCAGGACGAAGCAGGCCGAAAGCTGCCCCAGAGACGTGCCCGCCCCGGTGAAGGTCGGGCTGTTGGGCATGAAATCCTGCTGGTCCATCAAGGTATAGAAAGCTTCCTCGGTGGCCTTGACTTCCTCCGGCGAATGGCCGTATTTCGCGTCCTCCGCGGCCACCACCCGGGCTACCCGTCTGAGCATCTCATCAGGGGTCTCGCGGGTACCGTCGTCCTTGAGACGCAGGTACCGCTTTTCCATGACCGTCCGGGCGATATGTGTCAGCTTCACGTTCGGGCCTCCCCCTTCAGGAGCTGTTCCACTTGGTCGCGGAATTCCTGCACATCCTTGAACTCACGGTAGACGCTGGCGAAGCGAACGTAGGCCACCCCGTCCAGTGAACGCAGCCGCTTCATGACCAGCTCGCCCACCGTCACCGACGGGATCTCCCGATCCGGGAGATTGCGCAGTTCCCTTTCCACCTCGTCCACCAGCCGCTCGATCTCGGCCAGGGGAACTGGCCGCTTTTGACAGGCCTTCAAAATTCCGTTCAGGATCTTATTGCGGTCGTACGCTTCCCTGCGGCCGTCCTTCTTGATGATCATCAGCGGGGGCATCTCCACCCGCTCGTAGGTGTTGAACCGCTTACCGCAGGCAGTACATTCCCGGCGACGCCGGATGCAGTTGTCTTCCGTATGCCGGGACTCAATGACCTTGCTTTCGGCTCCGCAGAATGGACACTTCACCGCGACCTCGCTCCAGTTCCGATGTGCATGGTAAACTCCGCTACCTGTGGATTACCTGTGGATAAACCCCTACATATGGGGTTCGCAAGCCCCATATTACCACTAGATATAGGGGAGGACAACCCGCCCACAGCCGATGTCGACCGGTTCCGGGCAACTAGGGCTGATTTTCTTCCATTCTCTGCCCACAAAGGCGCCTCACGCGGGCGCTTCCCCACATTCCAGATCCAGATGCCGGCAGAGCTCGGTGACCACCCCGCCCGCCTTCTGGCGGATAACCCACCGGGCCCGGTGGTCCAGGAACGTGGGATCCAGGTTGATGATGGCCAGGTCTGCTCCCCCCTGCACCGCCAGCATCGGAAGCTGGTTCACCGGTCCGACCTCCAGGGAGGAACCGATGACGATGAACAGGTCCGCCTGGTGGGTGGCCTCCAGGGCCCGGCTGACGGCCTCCTCCGGCAGCGCCTCTTCAAACAGCACCACCGCGGGTTTCAGCATGCCGCCGCAGGACGGGCAGCGCGGAATATCCGCCTCCGTCTCCACCTCCACATCGATCAGATCGCTGGGATAGCGGCGATCGCATGCCAGGCAGACGCACTCCCGCAGGCAGCCGTGCATCTCGATCACATCGGTGGAGCCGGCAGCCTGATGCAGTCCGTCGATGTTCTGGGTAATCAGGGCTTTGATATAGCCTGCCTTTTGTAGGGCCGCCAGTCCGATGTGAACCGGGTTCGGCTGAGCACCCCGCAGTTGCAGCAACCGCTTCCGGTAGAACTGATAAAACGGCACCGGCGACCGCCTCAGCGCTGACATCGAGAGAATCCGGGTGGGATCCACGTCCCTCCAGAGGCCTGTCTTGGAGCGAAAATCCGGCAGGCCGGATTCGGTGCTGGCACCGGCGCCGGTGAGCACCACGGCATACCGGGCCGTGCGCAGCGCTTCAGCCAATTCCTGGATCGCATCCACAGCAGATCACCTCCCCCTTGCTATTCGGCGCGCAAAAAAGAGCCACCTTTGTGGTGGCCGAATCTTCTTATGCTCCAATATGCAGTTAATAGGGACTAGTCATGGGCAGCACTTCAATCGAAGCTCCGGTCCGGTCCATCGTAGGCATGGAGCCCAGCAGCAGAAAGTCCACCTTGATTCCAAAGAGGGCGCTGAAGACCCGGATCAGATAAGGCGAGATCGGATACTCCCCGCGGCACATTTCGTCCAATTCTTCGCGGGTGTGTTCCAGGTACCTCAGCCAGCCCTCCCAGTGATGTTCCTGCCATACATCCCGGAGGGTGTCTATCATCAACCGGAGGCGGACGCAGGTGGGAGCCTCCGCCAGACTGAGTCGCTGCGGGTACGTAAGCCGGCTGCACCGGAGGTGAAATTCCTTCCGAAGCCGGCGGAGTGTGATCTCATCCAAACCCGTCCGCTCAATCAGCTTTTCGTCCACGGCGGTACGCATGGGCGAAAACGCCTTTCTCGGGCTTGTCCGACAAGCGAACACCCAGCAATCCCCCTCTCGGCTCCTCCGTCAGCGTCCTTTCGGTAAGGTATACGACAGAGGCTCTGGGGGGGTTCGGTGATTTGTCGCGAATCTGGTCAGAACCTGTCGAATCCAAGCGCCTGACCGCGAAGGTTGTCGCACCTCCGGCAGGGGCAGGTAAGCGCCAGCCCCGGGGCGAAGTTCCTGACCCGGAGATGGTGCCATGAAGATCGGGGCTTCGCTGCTGATTCCGCTGCTGGAAGGAGCGGCGGCCTATTTGACCTTGGATCTGGTTTTTCGCAGAATCCCCCTGGATCCGCAGCGGCTGCGCCGGACCCTGCGGCGCTGGGGCCGGGGATACGCCGCCGCGGCGCTCGTGATGGCCGCGGCCGGAGCCGCGGCTCAATGGTACCTTGCCGGCATCGCCGGAGCGTGCCTGGCGCCGCTGAATCTGCTGCCCTGGTGGGCCCTGTGGCGCCACGGGGTGCGCAAGCAGTTTCCGATCTTGTGGACGCTGGGCCCCGATGAGGCGCCATGAGGGCGGCCCCATCCGGAGCTCTCCAGACATCACAGGCGCAGCGGCAGCGGTTGGTCCAGGGTGATGCCCTCGGGCGACACTTTCAGTCGCCAGGCGTGCACCTCCACCCCCTGCCGGGCCACCGCTCGCAGGGACTCCCCGAAAGCCGGATCCACCGCGTCCCAGGGACCGAAGGCCTCCGCGTCCTCCCGCTGCGCCAGAAAAAAGACCGCCGCGCGGTAACCCTGACGGACTGCTTCCGCCAGTTCGTGCAGGTGGCGCCGCCCCCGGTCCGTGGGGGCGTCGGGAAACCGGGCCACCAGGGCGCCGTCCTCGGCCGGCACCACCGAGGTCACCGACTTCACCTCGATCAGGCACGGGGGCAGCCCCGGGCCGGTCAGTTGGAAGTCAATCCGGCTCTCCCGTACGGGAACCTCCGGTCGGACTTCGCTGTACCCCGCAAACGCCGGGATCCGTCGCTCCTCCAACGCCTGCCGCAGGATCCGCCCCGGCACCCCGGTGTCCACCGACACCCAGACCCCGCGGTGCTGCACCAGGACCAGGCGCCCCGCGGTCTTCTGCCCCGGGCGCCCCTCCCCCCGGATCGCCACCTGGGCGCCGGGAACCAGCAGTTCCGCCATCCGCCCGGAGGACGCCACGTGCACCAGTCGCTGGCTGCCGTCCGCCATCTGCACCCGGGCCACAAACCGATTCCGTCGCTCCAAGAAAATGCCGTATTGCATGGGTGCCTGCGCCTCCTCGCCGCCCGCTCCATATCAGGCCGGCTGTGCTACAATAAAAGGAAATCAGCGTGTCCCGGAGGGGGATATCGTGCCAACCGTTAGGCTGTTCCATACCGATCCGTATCGCCGCTCCTTCTCGGCCCGAGTTCTCTCCTGCGTCCCTGCCGGCGACCATTGGGCTGTCGAATTGGACCAGACGTGCTTCTACCCCACCTCCGGCGGGCAGCCCAACGACCTGGGCACCCTGGGCGGACAGCCTGTTCGGGACGTCCGGGAAGAGGAGGGCACCGGCCGGATCCTCCACATCGTGGACAGGCCCCTGGAAGGCGAGGTGCAGGGCGAAATCGACTGGCAGCGCCGGCTGGACCATATGGAGCAGCATTCCGGCCAGCACTTGCTGTCCGGCGCCTTTGAGCGGCTGCTGAATGCAGCCACCGTCTCATGGCATCTGGGCACCGAAACCTGCACCGTGGACCTGGACATCGGCGCCCTCACGCCGGAGCAGGTAGAGGCCGTGGAATGGGAGTGCAACCGCGTGATCCGCTCGGCCCTGCCCATCATCGCCCACCTGGCCGATGAGGAGTCGGTACGGTCCATGCCGCTGCGCAAACCCCCCAAGGTTCAAGGCCAGATCCGGGTGGTGGAGATCCAGGGGTACGACTGGTCGCCCTGCGGGGGCACCCATGTGCGCAATACCGCCGAGCTGGGGCTGCTGAAAATCAAGTCGTGGGAGAAGTACAAGCAGTACACCCGTGTCACCTTCCTGGCAGGCTCCCGGGCGCTGCGGGACTACTTCTTCCTGGACCGGATGACCCGGGACCTCTGCCGTTCGCTCTCCATCGCGGTGCCGTCGCTGCCTGATTACATCCGCCGCACCCAGGAGGAGGTCAGCAGCCTTCGCCGGCAGGCGAAGGTGCTGCAGGAGCGGCTCCTGGAGATCGAGGCCGAGGACCTGCTGGCCAGCCAGAGCCAGCGGGTCGGCGGCGCACAGGTGGTCCGCGCCGTCTTTGGCGGCCGGCCCCTGGACGAGCTGAAGCTCCTGGCGGCGAAGGTGGCGGCCCATCCCGCTTCCGTGGCAGTCTTCGGCACCCGGGGCGCCATCCCCCAGATCATTCTGGCCCGTTCTGTGGACCTCCCGCTCAACATGGGCGCCATCATCCGGGAGGTCCTGCCCCTGATCGACGGGCGAGGCGGTGGCTCCCCCCTGCAGGCCCAGGGCGCCGGTCGCCGGCCGGAAGCCCTGGAGGCGGCCCTGGATCAGGCAATCCTTCTCATCAGTGCGGCCCTTCGCTGAATGCATTCGCTTGGGCCCTCCCCGGTAGCGGGGACGGCCCCCTTTTTACACTTCCGACTCGGTCAACATCTCGGTTTCAATTTGCCGCCGGTAGTAGGCCTTGATGGCATCGGTGCGGGTGAGCACCCCCACCAGTTTCCCCTCCCGGTCCAGGACGATCAGCCGGCCGATCCCATGCTCCTGCAGCCTCAGCAGCGCCGCATGCAGGCTCTCGGTAGGATCGGCGGTCACCAGCCTCCGGGACATCACCTCCGACACCCGCCGCTGCAGCCTTCCCTGCAGGGGCGTGGCCCGGATGTCGTTGAGGGTGATCACCCCCACCACCCGGTCCCCCTCCACCACCGGAAAGCCCGAATGCCGCGTGGACTGAAGCAGGCGGATCACCTGCTCCAGGGTGTCAGAGGGCCTCACGGTGATGACCGGCGCGGTCATGGCCTCGGCCACGGTGATGGCCCGCAGCAGGTTCGCGTTGCGGCCGGCCTCCAGGTCGATGCCTCGGGCCGTCAGCACCTGTGTGTAAATGGAATCCGGCGAAATACGGGTGCCCATCAGGTACGACACGCCAGCCGCCAGCATGAGCGGCAGAATGATCCGGTAGTCGCCGGTCAGTTCAAAGAGCAGGATCACCGCGGTCACCGGCGCCCGCAGGGAGCCGCCCAGCAGAGCGCCCATCCCCACCAGGGCGTACGCCCCCTGTCCGCCGGTCAGCCCCGGCGCCAGAGCGGAGACGCACCAGCCAAAGGCCCCGCCAGTGGCGGCGCCGACGAACAGGGCCGGGGTGAAGATGCCCCCGGGCTGCCCCGACCCTACGGTGGTGGCGGTGGTCAGGATCTTCACCACCGCCAGCAAGGCCAACAGGCCCGCGCCGTAGGCGGCATCTCCCCGCAGCATCGCTTCGATGGTGTCTTCACCCGGGCCCAGAATCTGAGGCAGGAAAAGCCCCACCGCGCCCACCAGCAGCCCGCCCAGCACCGGCTGCCAGAAGGCGGGCACCGGTACCCGGGTGCGGAAAAGGACACCGGACCAGTGGACGGCGCGGTTGTACAGATGGGCCACCGCTCCGCAGAGGGCGCCCAGGAGGGCATAGGGAAACAGTTCCCAGATGCTGACGAGGTGGTACTCGGCCACGGCGAAGGCGGGGCTGGATCCGAAGACGCTGCGGCTTATCACACTGGAGACCACGCTGGCGATCAGGGAGAGGGAGAGCACCCCCATGTCCAGTTCGCCGGCGATCACCTCCAGTGCAAAAAGCGTTCCAGCCACCGGTGCGTTGTACATGGCCGCCAGCGCCGAGGCACTGCCGGCGATCACCAAGGCCTTTACCCAGGGGGTCGAGAGGCCGGTATACCGGCCGATGAAGGAACCCAGCCCGGCCCCGGCGTGGACCACCGGCCCCTCCGGGCCCGCGGAGTTCCCGGTCCCCAGCACCAGCGAGGCGTTCAGCGGCGCCAGCCACGCCGCCTTTCCGCTCACGTACCCCTCCCGCAGGGCTACCTGCTCCATCACGTCGGGAATCCCGTGACTCCGGTCCGCCCGGTTCAGGTAGGTCAGTGACAGGGAGACCAGCAGGCCCCCTGCCGCGGGCACCACAAGCCCCAACAGCACCCGCGCCCATCCCCGGACCGAAAGCATCGTCTCGAGCCCCACGGCGGATACAAGGTGAATCGCTGTCTTGAAGAGTACCGCGATCAGGCCCGTCCCCAGCCCCGTCAGCACCGTCAGCAGGAGCACCTTCGGGTCCGAGGTGAGCCGGGCCCGTCCTCGTTCCGCCACGCAGAATCCCTCCAAAACAGGTACCCCGGCCAAGCCGGGGTATCTTCTTCCTGGTTGGCAGGTTGTGCAGCCTTTCCGCTTATGGGGAGCCCGCCGCCGGCTCCCTGAACACCAGCCGTAGCAGCACCGGCGTCACCAAAGTGGTGACCAGGGTCATGATCACCATCACCGAGAACACCTGCTGGGAAATCACGCCGGAGCTTAAGCCGATGCCGGATATGATGAGAGCCACCTCGCCCCGGGAGATCATGCCGGTGCCCACCCGGATCGACTCCATCATGTTGAAACCGACCACTTTCACGCCCAGACCGGATCCCACCACCTTGCCGATGATGGCCACCAGCACGATCCAGAGGGTCAGCATCGGATTGGCCTGCAGCGCCTCCACCGCATTGGCCTCCAGACCGATGCTGATGAAGAAGACCGGTACGAAAAACCCGTAAGCCAGGGCTGAAAGCTTCTCCGTGATGGTGTGCCGCAGGTCCTCATGCTGGGAGATCAGCACACCCATCAGGTACGAACCGGTAATGGCCGCCACCTCACCGAAGGCCTGCGCCGCAAGCGCGTACAGCAGCCCCAGCACAATCGCCATGGCAAAGGCCGGCTCGCTTCCCTGCCAGCGGGACGCCCATCGCAGCAGCCGGGGCACGATGAAATTGCCGAGCAAAACGCCCACCACAAAAAAGATAACCATCTTCGTAATGATCCACCAGATCGGGGTGGAAGCGGCCCCACTCTGGCCGGCGTGCAGGGCGACTACGAGGGAAAGCACGATGATGCCCATCACGTCGTCTACCACTGCGGCGCCCAGGATGGTGGTGCCCTCCTTGGAACGAAGCTTCCCCAGTTCCAGGAGCGTCTGCGCGGAGATGGAGACGCTGGTAGCGGTCAGGATCGTGCCGACGAAGACACTCTCAAACCAGCCATAATGCCCGATGTACCGGGCCACCACGATTCCTAGCAAAAAGGGCAGTGCGACGCCGCCGGTGGCACCCAGGACCGCCGCGGTTCCCACCCGCTTCATCTCCTTCAGGTCGGTCTCCAGACCGGCCAGGAACATCAGGAAGATGACGCCGAGCTCCGCCAGGTACTTGACCAACCCGTGGAGCAGTTCGTGCTCCGTAAATGGCGCCCAGTTCAGCATGTCCAGCAGCGTAGGCCCTAACAGCAGCCCAATCAGCAGTTCGCCCAGCACTGCCGGCTGACCCAACCGGCTGGAAAGCGCGCCGGCAGCCTTGGATGCGATGATAATCACAGCAAACAGCAGGAGCACTTGCAGCAGCGGGTCCATCGGAAACTGAATCAGGGGGAGCCCCAAGACCCTCACTCCTTCCGATAAGGCTGCACACATCTCCCATTATAAGGTGCTTCCTTGAGAGGTTACAATTGGTTACGCGCCAGTGGTTACGCGC
This sequence comes from Symbiobacteriaceae bacterium, assembly GCA_036562385.1. Classification (GTDB taxonomy): domain Bacteria; phylum Bacillota; class Sulfobacillia; order Symbiobacteriales; family Symbiobacteriaceae; genus DATCKG01. Next base: position 246 of record DATCKG010000003.1, on the reverse strand, counting down.
CAGCAAAAAAGGGGCCGGGAACGCCAGTTCCCGGCTCTCCCTTCTCTCTTAGCGCAGCAGATAGGCAGCCGCCTCGGTGTAGGCCAGCAGCGGGCTGGACAGCACTCCCGCCACCAGCACGCCCACACAGGAGATCACCACAGCGGCCATGGAGCCCCGGCTGGTGTGCAGGGAGACGTGGCCCGGCTCCTCCAGGAACATCGCCCGCACCACATTGTAGTAGTACCCGACGGAGATCACCGAGTT
>DATCKG010000109.1:0-30564 GCA_036562385.1 Symbiobacteriaceae bacterium | reverse complement strand
CTTCAGTCGCTTGACGTGGCGTTCGCTGAGCCCCAGAACCTGAGCTGCCTCGCGGATGAGGAGCTGACCTTCCACGACCCGCTGCAGGACAATGGCACGATTCCATTCAGCCTGAGACAATGTCACCATCACCTTGTTCATAGGTGACATTTTCACAGACCGATTTCAGGGTGACAATATCTTGGACCGGCCACAGGCATACCAGCATTTAGCCAAAAAGCCGCCCCGCATCGGGGCGGCACCGCTCATTCCAGTGCGGCTGCCGAATTCTTGGTTCCGGGAAGTTCCTCCAGCGCCACCCGGGCCTTTTCGCTGCTGAGGGGATCCGGCAATTGATCGATGGCCTGCAGTTGGGCCGCCAGCAGGCTCCGGACCTGCATTCGTAGGGTCTGGCACGCCTGAAACAGGTCCGCGTTGGCCTCCAGGGTTTCCCGGACCTTGGCATGTGCGCTGCTGACGATCCGCTGCGCCTCCAGGCGGGCCTGCTCGACGATGAGGTCGGCCTCCTTGCGCGCGTTGGCCTTCATCTCCTCCGCTGCCTCCTGGGCGGCCACCAGCGTCTTCTGCAGGGTCTCTTCCAGCTTACGGTACTGCTGCAGCTTCTCATCCATTGCCTCCAGGCGATGCCGGAGCTCGCTGTTCTCCCGGATGAGCCGTTCGAACTCCTCGATCACTTCGTTTAAGAACTGATCGACTGCATCCGGATCGTAGCCGCGAAACGCCTTCCTCGGGAACTCTTTATGCTGAATATCGAGCGGAGTCAGTGCCATTTCGCCACCTGCTTTCGACGCATGACTGCCTGGATGTCCGAGGAATCCACCGCGATGCAGCCGTCACCCCGATGTTCAGAGCCCGATGGAGACCAACGCCCCCACAAGCAGGCGCCCAACCAGTTCAATCAGCAGCAGGAGGATCAGAGGCGAAAAGTCCAGCCCCATGCTACTGACGGGGATGAGATTTCGAATCGGGGCCAGCAGCGGTTCTGTGGCCCGCCAGATCATTTCTTCCAGATCATAAAACCAACTATTGCTCCGGGTACGATATCGAGGCCGGAACCAGGACATCAACACGCGAACCAGAATAAGCGCACTGACCAGTTGAATAAAGATGCTGACTGCTCTAGAAAGGATCCCCATCAGGCTGATCCTCGCTCCTTTGCCGAAACCCTACTTGCCGCGCCAGTCAAAGCGAGAGCGTCCCTCCCCAAACCGCTCCGCCTCCCGCCGGCGCCCGGTGGCGCGGTAGAGAAGGTCCATCTCGTCCTTGCTGGCTCCCGTATAGGTGCTGACCGCCGGCTCCTCCTCCTTCCGCGCAGCCGTTCCCGTCAGTTTCTCCAGCACGCCCGGCGGGATATCCACCGCGCCGCCGCCGATGGCCGTGCCCGTCAGCCCCCGTCCCATGGTAGAGATGTCCACACCCTGAGGAGCGAAGAAGAAGATCCCGCCTGAGACCCGCTGGGTTTCACCGCCCAGCGCATAGATTGCACCGTTGAGGAAGTTAAGGATCTTCTGAGCCAGTTCCTTATCCAGCGACTCCAGGTTCAGAATCACCGGCCGCCGGGACCGCATCTGGTCGACGATCGTCTGTACCTCTTCAAAAGAACGAGGTTCCACCACCAGGACCTTCAGAGTGGGCTGCTTCTGGGGAACGGCTGTGATCGGAACGACGGGGGCGCGGCGATCCGCCGGCCGCTTGATCTCGGTCTGCCAGTTGTCCTCCGCAGCCTCCTCCACGTCGTCCTCGTATTCATCCTCCTCAGGCCCGAACCCAAGGTAGTCCAATAATCTGCTCCAAAAACTTTCCTTCTTGGGCATCGCCCAGGTCCCTCCCTACGGTGCTTCAAGACTCCCTGCGACCAGTGATGGGACTACCTGGCGCCAAAGATGGCTGTACCGATCCGCACCAGGGTGGCTCCCTCTTCCACAGCCACTTCGAAGTCACCGGACATCCCCATGGACAGGTGGCGCATACGGACGTGAGGCAAATCCAACTCCCGCACTTGCTCCGCGAGGAGTCTGAGCCGGCGAAAGATGGGACGGGTCTCTTCCGGGTCCGAAACCAGAGGGGCCATGGTCATCAACCCCTCCACTTCCAGGAACCCCCGCTGGCTGATGCGCCTGAGAAAGGCGGGAAGCTCCTCGGGAGCCACACCGTGCTTCGTCGCCTCACCGGAGATGTTCACCTGCACCAGGATCCGAGCCGTTGTGCCCAGCCGTTCCGCCTGACGGGCCAGGGCCTCCACGATGGCGTCCCGGTCCACCGAGTGAATCAGGCTCGCCATCTGCAGCGCCTGTTTGGCCTTGTTGGTCTGCAGCGTACCGATCATATGCCACGTGACCTGATCGTGCAGGACCTCCCACTTGCTCTTCAGTTCCTGCACCCTGTTTTCGCCGAAGTGCGTCAGGCCGGCGGCCATGGCCTCCTGAATCTCGGCCACCGTCCGGGTCTTGCTGACAGCAATAATCGTAACCTCCGCCGGATCGCGCCCGGCACGTTCCGCCGCCGCAGCCACCTGCCGGCGTACACGTTCCACGTTAGCTATGATGTTCGGCACCAAAATCCAACTTCCCTTCCGATTTGCAGGCAGAATTTCCATTGCACGCATCATGCGAATTCCAGGAAATGGGCAGCCTGGCATCATGGGGAGGCCTGTGGAGGTGATGGGAAAACCCGGGTGCCCCTCGGCAGATCCGTCTCCACCACCACCTCCGACTCGTTGCCTCCGATCACCCGCACCGGGTGAAACACCGGCTGTCCCCTTTGCTGTATCCAGATGCCCTGCAGGCCGTCCTGGACGTCCACAGCGCTACGGGGCACAACTTTCCCTGTGTATTCACGGATGACCAGCGTAACCCGCACCCGGCGACGCAGCACCAGGTCATCGGGCCGTTCCAGGTGGGTAAGGTAAAGCAGCACCTGCTCTCCTTCCTGCGCGCCGATCCGGACCCTCGCACGCCGCGGCTCCGCTTCCCAGCCCACCTGGAGGGAGACCCACTCTCCCTCATGCAACAAGGCAGCCTTGTTCGCCGGCACGGCCACCGCCAGGCCCACGCTGAGGTTGTCCACCACCTTGAACAGGGGCGTTCCCTCTGACACCTCACCGGATCCCGTGGGAGCCGGCCCCTGCACGGACAGTTCGCTCAGCAGGCCCGGACCGCTCTGGACCACGGTCTCCGGCACCAGCACCCCTTCCAGCCCGTCCACCTGGTAGACAACGATGCCCGAGCAGGGTGCCGCCACCGCCCCCGGTTCGGGCAAAAGGGTGACCACCGGCGTGCCCGCCCGGACCCGTTCCCCTTCCGCCACCAGGCGCTGCACCACCCCGGGGGCGGGCGCCCGGACCACCGTCTCCTGCCGGACCACGATGCCCTCGGCTGGGACCGTAATCGCCACCGTCCCCTCTTCCAGGATCACCGCCGGCACGTCTGTCCCGCTGACCGGCAGCAGCCGCAGCAGGATCCGGCCGCCGACCAGGAACGCCGCGAGAAGGCCGCCAGTCATCAACATCCGCCAAAGAAAACGCCGGGCCCCGGACCTGCGAAGGCCCTCGCTCCGCGTGGCCCGCCGGCCTCGACGCACGGCAGCATCCCTCCTGCCCCGGAGGCAGCCGTCAGGTCAGCGCGATGATCGCCGCCCCCCGACCGGCCTGCCCTCCTTCTGCCCGGTGGGAAAAGAGTTTGGAAACGCCGCAGACGGTGCACACCCCGGCTACCGTAATCGCACGCACGCCGCACCGCTGCAGGTCCAGACGGTTGGCCTCCCACAGGTTCACCATCGCCTTCCCCGGTCCGGCCGGTTCCATCAGCCGACAGGCATCTTCGCCGTAATACGCCTGAAGAGGTTCGGTCACCTGCCGGTCCACCTCAAAGCAGCACGGGCCGATGGACGGTCCGATAGCCACATGGATCGATTCCGGCCGGCAACCGTAGTGAGCCTCCATGGCCCTGACCGTCGCCGCCGCCACGCCGGCCACCGTGCCCCGCCAGCCGGCATGGGCAATGCCAATCACCCGAGCCGTAGGGTCATAGAAGAACAGCGGAACACAGTCCGCTGCAGTCACCACAAGCGCAAAGCCAGGGACGTCCGTCACCAGACCGTCGCAATCCCGGATCAGCCGGATACCGTCGGGACCCGGCGGTTCCTGGCCGGTCACTGCCACCACCCGGTTCCCGTGAACCAGCCCGGCCACAGCGGTTCGATCGGGCGACAGCCCTCCCGCCTCCAGACTGCGACGCCGGTTCTCCTGTACATGCTCCGCTTCGTCACCCACTGAAACGCTCCAGTTGAGCCCGCCGTTCCACCGCGGACTCACGCCGCCGGCGCGGCCCGTAAAGTAGGCTACGACGCCTCCCAGCCGCTCCAGGCAGGTCATATGCAGGGCCTCCACAGCCCCGTGCCTTCTCCACTGGACCCCTGCCTCGTGCACCGGCGCACCTCCTGCTCTGCTTGACGTCCTTGTCTGCCATTCTAGCAGAGGCATGCCCGAACAGCTAGCAAAGCAAGCGGCGCCCCGGCTACTTCATTTTCATCATAGTAGGAACAGACATCCATTTGCAATCGGTTGTTCCCGCGCGGCTGCTCCCTCAGCCGGATGATGCCGGGCTGTCCAGTTCCACCAGAATGCAGTCGGGACCGATCCGCTTGATCTTTGACCAGGGGATCACCAGGTCGGGACCACTCCCCACAAACCCGAAAAACTTGGCTTCCCCCGGCACCACGATGGCGGTGATGCGGCCGGTCTCATCGTCGATCTCCACGTCGATCAGTTCACCCAGCCGGCGCCCGGTCCGGATGTCGATCACTTCCTTGCGCAGGTCGGACGCTTTGGTAAAGGCCATTCCGGTCTCCCCTCCCTTACCCAAAACAGTATGCGGAAGGGCAGAGTCAGTTGTCGCACCTTTTGCGGAGCGGCCCCCGATCCGCCGGGTAAGCCAGTCCCAGGCCACCGACCGGATCCGCACCGGCATCTTTTCCGCTTCCTCTTCGTCCAGCAGGGCCCGCACTTCCCTGCGGGAAACGGTCACCGTCTCCTTGCCGTCGGTGCCCGGCTTCGGTTCCAGCACCACGCCGGTGGACCAGTCGACGAAGCAGAGGGGCGGAAAAAGCACGCACCACCAGTTCGCTCCCCGGCCTTTGCCCAGCTTCACCCGCAGGGCGTTGTACTCCCCGGCAGGGAGAAAAACCCGGCCATACACCCGGTCGGGGAAGGCGAAGCGCCCCATCTCCAAAGCCACGCCATAGGACACTCCATACTGCCGGAGCACCCGAAGGGCAGCCTCCCGAATCTGAGGCTCCGCCTGCCGGATCGCCTCCTGGGCCTCTTCCACGGTCTTGGTTCCGATAAAGAGCGGTGTCACCTCATCCAGAATCGCATCCCGCACCGCCCGCTTAATTGCCTGATCCTTCCAGGAGTCGCTGTTGGCCACCACGTGCAGCCGGATCACCTGGTCGGCCCACTCCGGGACCTGCCGGTTCATGGTGGGAAACGTCCAGGCTGCGACCATCAACACACCGCCGGTCAAGAGCAGTCCCCATCCGTTCAGCCATCTCTGTCGCATCGTTCCCTCTCCCTTTATCTGAACCGTTCAACAGGGAGTGTTGCCTAACTTATGTCAATCTAAACCAGCAGAATCGCCGCCGCGGCAGACAACGAAAGAGCCCGCCCCGGACAGGGCGGGCCCGTATTCAGACGTACTTTCGCATGTGGTTGAGGGCTGCTTTCTCCAGGCGGCTCACCTGGGCCTGGGAGATCCCGATCTCCTCGGCCACCTCCATCTGCGTCTTCCCTTCAAAGAACCGGAGCGTCAGGATCAGGCGTTCCCGCTCGTTGAGCCGCTGCAGGGCCTCCCGGATGGAAATGCCCTCCAGCCACTGGGCGTCCTGGCTCTTTTCATCGCTCACCTGATCCATGACGTAGATGGGATCGCCCCCGTCCTGGTAAAGCGGCTCAAAGAGGGAGACAGGTTCCTGAATGGAGTCCAGGGCAAAGACCACTTCTTCCACCGGCATCTTCAACTCATCGGCGATCTCCTGCACCGTAGGTTCCCGGGAAAGCCGGTTTACCAAATTATCCCGGACCTGCAGGGCCTTGTACGCGATGTCCCGCAGGGAGCGGCTGACCCGGATGGGGTTGTTGTCCCGCAGGTACCGGCGGATCTCACCGATGATCATGGGAACCGCATAGGTGCTGAACTTGACGTTCTGCCCCAGGTCGAAATTGTCGATGGCCTTCATCAGACCAATGCAGCCGACCTGGAAGAGATCGTCCACGTATTCCCCGCGGTTGTTGAACCGCTGAATCACGCTCAGCACCAGCCGCAGGTTTCCCGTGATGAGCTGTTCCCGAACCGCCGTGTCACCTGCCTGCAGCCGCGTAAAGAGTTCCCGCATCTGTGCGTTGGTCAGTACCGGCAGTTTGGCTGTGTTGACTCCGCAGATCTCTACCTTGTTGATCATCGCCTGGGTCGTTTCCTCCCCCGCGCCGCTAAGCAGCGATACATCCGTGAGTATGTCCATCGCTTCCGGGGGCTATTCGGCGGCGCGGGGGGACGCCGACCCGCCAAGCCGGCTGTACTTACTCTTCCAGCGTCGTCAGGTCACCAGGATCCATGCCCAGTTCCTGGGCCTTCAACACCCGGCGCATGATCTTGCCCGAGCGGGTCTTGGGCAGCTTCTCCACGTAGCTCACTTCAGAGGGGGTCGCGATGGGCCCCAGGTGGTGCCGTACGTGGCTGATCAGTGCGTGGGTCAGATCGTCGGAAGGCTGGTGACCCTCCCGCAGCGTGACGAAGGCCTTGATCTGTTCCCCCTTGATGGGATCCGGCTTGCCGATCACCGCCGCCTCGGCCACCGCCGGATGGCTGACCAGGACGTTTTCCACGTCGGCGGTGCCGATGCGGTGACCTGCCACGTTCAGCACGTCGTCCGCCCGGCCGTGGATCCGGATGTACCCCTCCTCATCCACGGTGGCCAGGTCACCGGCGTAATAGACGCCATCAATTTGCTTCCAGTATTCCTCGTACCGTTCCGGCGCCCCCCAGATGGTGCGGAACATCGAGGGCCACGGTCCCCGCAGGCACAGCAGTCCGGTCTGGTTCGGCCCCACCGGATTGCCGTTGCGGTCCAGCACCTCCACCCGGTACCCGGGGAAGGGCTTGCCGGCTGAGCCAGGCTTCACGGGATAAGAAGGCATCGTCCCGATGGTGGGCGAGGCGGTCTCCGTCTGCCACCAGTTGTCCAGCACCGGGCCCCGCCCCTGCATGATGTGCTCATAGGCCCACAGCTGCGCCTCCGGATTCAGCGGCTCGCCCGCGCAGACCAACACTTTCAGGCTGGAGAGGTCATACCGGCGGGGGTACTCCGGCCCGAAGCGCATGAACATGCGCAGCACGGTGGGCGCGGTATACATCTTGGTCACCTGCAGCCGCTCCACCAGTTCCCAGATGACGCCGGGGTGGGGATAGTCCGGGGCGCCCTCCCGGGCCACCACGGTGGTCCCGTTGGCCCACGGGCCGTACACCATGATGGCGTGGCCAACCATCCAGCCGATGTCCGACGTGCAGAAGTAGACGTCGTTCTCCTGGATGTCACAGGCCATCCGCCAGTGGTGCTGGGTGCCCACCAGGAAACCGCCGTGGGTATACGCGGGGCCCTTGGGCTTGCCAGTGGAACCGGAGGTATACAGAATAAAGAGCCAGTCGTTGGCGTCCATCACCTCGCAAGGAGTCCGCGGGTCACCGGACGCCTTCAGTTCATCGAAGTCCGTCTCCCCCGGATTGAGGGCCAGAGGCGGCTTCATCCGGCGGTGGACCACCACATGCTCCACATGGGGGATGCCCGCCACTGCCTCATCCACGATGGGCTTGAGTGCGACCCGCCGGCCCCGGCGGTAGCCCACGTCGGAACAGATCACCACCTTGGCCTGGGCATCCTCAATCCGCTGCCGCAGTGCCGACGCGCCCAGCCCGGCGTAGACCACGCTGTGGACCGCTCCGATCCGGGCGCAGGCCAGCATGGCGAAAATCCCCTCCGGAGTGAGGGGCATGTAGATGACCACCCGGTCCCCTTTCTTTACGCCCAGCTTCTTCAGGCCGCCTGCCACCTTGGCCACTTCCCGGCGGAGCATCGCGAAGGTGTATACCCGCTCCTCGCCGTTTTCCCCCACCCAGATGAGCGCCACCTTATTGCGCCGGGGGCCGTCCGCGTGGCGGTCCAGGGCGTTGTAGCAGGCGTTGATCTGGCCGCCCACAAACCAGCGGGCATGGGGGTACTCCCACTCCAGCACCTTGTCGTACGGCCGGAACCAGTCGACCTCCGTGCGGGCCACCCGGTCCCAGTACGCCTCGATGTCGGCCATGGCCTCCTGATAATACCGCTCGTAATCGGGGACCACCGCCTCCTTGACCACGTTCTCCGGAGGCAGGATCTTGCCGCCCCCCTCCATCCGTCCGCTCAGGGACTCCATCCGACTCCACCCCCACTTCCATCGGTCTTCGAACCAAGCCCGGAGCCATCCCGGCTTTTCCGCTCACAAGCCCCGGGCGGTGGGCGCCGCCGCCGGCCTCCGGCGCAAATAGCCATGGACGGCGGGGCACCGGTCTGGCGTATGGTTGCATCTGCCTATAGAGGTAATTTCTGCCTTTTCCCTCGATTTCCTCTTTTCGTCAACAAGATTGGCCTGCTTCCCTTTCGGAAGCAGGCCACCTTTTTTCCCACCGCCGGGGCCCCTCACCGGCCGCGGGAATCGCCCTCTGTGTAAATAAACAATCTTTACCCAATTTTTACCCTGAACGAAACCGATCTGTCCTATGATGAGAGCACTGAACTGCCATCCAGGAGGACGTTCCCATGAACACCCTGACCCGCCTCGGCCAGGCGGCGATCTTGTTGCTTCTGCTGCTGATCCTTGCCACCCACGGGTTCGTGCTGCTCTGCACCCGCCCTTCCACAGACGGCATTTCCGCCGTGGCGGGCTACAAAGTGCTGCACGTCATCAGCGGTTCCATGGAACCCGCCCTGCGCATGGGCGATGTCATCCTGGTGCGGCCCCTCGTCCCGGAGGATGACATCCGGGAAGGCGATGTGATTACGTTCCGGGCACGGGAGGGCACCGCGCTGATCACGCACCGGGTGGTCGGCATCGTGACCGCCGGGGGCCAGCCCGTCGGGTACGTCACCAAAGGAGATGCCAACGCGGCTCCGGACGCCCTCCCGGTGGCCCGGGAGCAGGTGGTGGGCCGGTGCATCTTCCGGATCCCGCTGTTGGGGTATGTCAGCCGTTGGGTCCGGCGCCCCACGGGCATCCTGCTGACGATCATCCTTCCCGGACTGCTGCTGAGCGGAAGAGGGCTGCCCAAGCCGTAAGCCAGAAAAGGCCACCGGGTCCCAGGGAGCGCACTCCCTGGGCCCGGTGGCTTTGCGCACCTTCTTAATCGCCGCCCTCTTTTTCCTCGTACTGCTCCCGCAGCGCCTGCACCACTGACGGATCCGCCAGCGTGGTGGTATCGCCCAGGGCCCGTCCTTCCGCGATGTCCCTGAGGAGCCGGCGCATGATCTTGCCTGACCGGGTCTTGGGGAGGTCGGCCACGAAGAAAATCTCCTCCGGCCTGGCCAGCGCGCCGATCTTCGCCACCACGTGTTTCTTCAGCTCTTCCCGGAGTTCCGGCGTGCCCTGAACGCCCTCCTTGAGGGAGACGAAGGCCGAAACCGCCTGGCCCTTTACCTCGTGGGAGCGCCCGATCACAGCCGCCTCGGCCACGCTGGGATGGTCCACCAGGGCGGACTCCACTTCCATGGTGCCGATCCGGTGCCCCGACACGTTGATGACGTCGTCCACGCGGCCAATAATCCAGAAGTAGCCGTCCTCATCCCACTTGGCGCCGTCGCCGGTGAAGTACGTGGCCTTGTCAAACTTGGAGAAGTACTGCTTCTCATACCGCTGCGGGTCACCCCAGACCATCCGCAGCATGGCCGGCCACGGGCTCTTGATCACCAGATACCCACCGGAGCCGTACGGCACGGGCTTGCGGTTCTCGTCCACGATCTCCGCCTCAATGCCGGGGAACGGCCGGGTACCGGAACCAGGCTTGGTGGTGGTCACACCAGGCAGCGGCGTGATCATGATGGCGCCGGTCTCGGTCTGCCACCAGGTATCCACGATGGGACAGCGCCCGCGACCCACATGGGTGTGGTACCAGACCCAGGCCTCCGGGTTGATGGGCTCACCCACGGTGCCCAGCAGCCGCAGGCTGGAGAGCTGATACTGCCGCGGCCACTCGGCACCCCAGCGCATGAAGGCACGGATCAGCGTGGGAGCCGTGTAGAAGATGTTGACCCGGTACTTGTCGATGAGTTCCCAGATCCGCCCCCGGTCCGGATAGTCCGGGGCGCCCTCGTACATGAGCACGGTGGCGCCGTTGGCCAGCGGACCGTAAACGATGTAGCTGTGCCCTGTCACCCAGCCAATGTCCGCCGTGCACCAGTAGATATCCGAATCCTTGTGGTCAAAGACATACCGGAAGGTGGTGGCTACCTGGGTAAGGTATCCACCCGTGGTGTGGAGCACCCCCTTGGGCTTCCCGGTGGAGCCGGAGGTGTACAGAATGAAGAGGGGATCCTCGGCATCCATCTCCTCGCACGGGCAGTCCGCGGAAGCGTTGCGCATGAGGGTGTGGTACCACAGGTCACGGCCAGGCACCCAGCCGTCGGCCACCAGGGATTCGTGGCCAATCCGCTTGACGACCACCACGCGTTCTACCGAAGGGGCCTGGGCGATGGCCTCGTTGGTGATCTGCTTCATCGGAATGATGTTGCCCCGCCGCCAGCCGCCGTCCGCGGTGACCACGACCTTCGCGCCGCAGTCATTGATGCGATCCCGCAGCGCCTCAGCGGAGAAACCGCCGAAGACCACGCTGTGGGGTGCACCGATCCGGGCGCAGGCCAGCATCGCCACGACGGCCTCCGGGATCATCGGCATGTACAGGGTAACCCGGTCGCCCTTCTTCACCCCAAGCTGCTTCAGCACGTTGGCAAACCGGCACACTTCCCGGTACAGGTCCAGGTAGGTCAGGACCCGCTCCTCGCCGGGCTCACCCTCCCAGACGATGGCCGCCTTCGTGCGCCGCCAGCTATTGACGTGACGGTCCACGCAGTTGTAGGCCGCATTCAGCTTACCGCCCAGGAACCATTTTGCGTAGGGTGGATTCCACTCCAGGACTCGATCCCAACGCCGGAACCAGTGCAGTTTCTCTGCCTGAGCAGCCCAGAAGCCTTCCCGATCCCGCTCGGCCCACTGGTACAGGCTTTCGTCGGCCACGTTTGCCTGTGCAGCGAAATCCGCCGGCGGCTCGTAGACCCGGTTCTCGGAAAGCAGGGCCTCAAACTGCTTCTGGTTCTCCACGGTTCCCGACCTCCCTGTCGCCTGATTATTGCGACTTTATCCAATAGCTTTGGTATTCTGATACGCTTTCTTCGCCTGGAATCCTGCTTATTACTGGTGGTTATGCGAAAAATTCTCCAGTATTCCCGGAAGCGCAACATGACAGGGTCGTGTGGTTCCCCGCCCGTACGCTCCGTCCCAAGAGAAAAACCGATGGAACGCGCGTCCCCCTCCCGCCGGCCCAGGCGTGGTGCCAGCGAACAGAGGGTGCAGTTCCATCGGTCTCGTATCGAGGAACAATTACACATAAAAGAATCGTCCTACACACAGACACATTCTCACGGGGGGATGCCGGTGCGGCGTATCTTGCCTTTACTGATCCTTCTTGGCCTCGCGGTGGGATGCACTGCGACTCAGGAAGGGATGCTCTACACGAACGACGCCTACAACTATTCCGTCTCCTACCCTTCTTCGTGGCGTGTAAGCAGCAGAACCATCGCTCCGCCGCCACCTGAAGGAATCTTGTTCGAATCAGACAGCCTCAGTATCGGCATCGTCGTCGCAGAGCCGGGACAGAGCGATGTGGAACAGGAAAAGCTGAGAACCGAGGGCTGGAGGGAAGAGACGATTTCCGTGGCAGGCAAAACGGTCCGTAGCTTCTCCCGGCCGGAGTCCGACAAGACACCTGGTTTGTGGCGCCGTGTGTACTTCACCCATAACGGCCATGAGTTTCAGCTTAGCCTGAATGTATATGATGCCGACCGGGCTGGAGTCGGCCTTCAGGTGTTCCAGGACATGTTGCAGTCCTTGCAACTGACCGATGAAAGTGCGCGAACGGGCTGACGTCCAGCCCATACAGCCAAGGGACAGACCGCTCCCATGGAGCAGCCTGTCCCTTTCCTTACGCATTTCTGTCCCTTAAGCATCGGCGTGCAGAGTCCGGAGGCAACGAGTTGGGCACCCAGTGTCGCCATCACCTTCTGGCGGGCAAAGCTAGCCCTCTGCCTGCATGGTGCTCCCCCTTTCCCGGACGGGCCGGATGATACAAAGCTGGCGCCCATGACGGGCACCAGCGAGGCTTCAGTCTGAGGCTTGCCGCTACAGGTCCGAATGCCTCCGCCCCTCACTGGGTCAGGGCGGCGATCACGTCATCCAGCGGTGCTTCCCGCGGAATCTCAAAGGCCCCGGGCCTTAGGCTGGTATCCAAGCCCAACTCCATCAGCCGGGTGAGAAAGGCCGTCTCATCCTCAATCAAACCGGCCTCCCGCAGGCGGGCCGCGATGGCATCAGGAAGCTCTCCTTCCTCGACCGAAAAGAGGACCGTCTCGGGTTCTGGTTCCTGATCCACGGGTTCCTCCTCGGGGCCCTCGTCGCCCATGCCCGGCTCCTCGGCGATCTGACCCTGCTCATTCCCCGGGGCCTCGCCGCCGGTAATCGGCGTCTCCGAGGCCTCCCCGGCCGTCTGCGGCGGCTTGTCCACCGGAGAGGCGGGAGCCCGCAGCACCACCAGACTGGCCACCATCAGGCCGGCGCCCAGACCCATCAGGAACCCCTGAAGAAACCGCCGGTCCCGGCCAGGCACGTACCAGGGACGGTGCTCGGGAAGTTTGATCAGTTCCTCCTCATGGGGCAAAGGTTCTGTCAGGACCTTCCAGGGATCCGACGGCTCTCCGGCCTCCGCCTGACGTTCCTCGCCCGCATCTACCTGGGACGGACGGGGGCCGCCCCACATGCCCACAACCACCAACAGGATTCCCAACAGCAGCAGGAACCAGAACACAAGATCGCCCTCCCCTCTACATCGCTGCATCCGCGCTGGCAACCTAGCAGGAACGCTTTGCACACGCCTGGAATATAACGAGAAGCCACTCTTATCTGATTTCTCACTCATCCATCAGGGAGGCTGTCCCTTGGAAGGATACCAGTTTGTCCTGGAACAGAAAGTGGTCTGGCGTGATCTCGACGCCCTGGGCCATGTGAACAATGCCGTCTTCGCCACCTACGTGGAAAACGGCCGCATGGCCTACCTGCAGGCAGTGCTGGGCGACCTCCTGCCTCAGCACACTCCAGGCCCCTATCCCGCGACGGGCCGGCTGGGATTGATTCTGGCGGAGCTGACCATCACGTACCGGTCCCCGGCTTACCTGGGTGAGGTGCTCCGGATAGGGGTACGAGTCGCAGAGATCCGCAACTCCAGCTTCGTGATGGAGACCTGCATCGAAGAAAAGGAAACCGGCCGGCTCGTCGCGACCAGCCGGGCGGTCATGGTCCACTACGATTATACCGAAAACCGTCCGGTACCGGTGCCTCCCGAGTGGAGGGAGGCAATGGCAAGGGCCGAAGGTCGCTCATTTTGAGATGAGGAGGGAATCCCATGCCCATGGCCGGCCATCTGTATTACGAAATCCATGGGAAAGGTCGCCCGCTGGTCCTCCTTCACGGCCACACCCTGGATCACCGTATGTGGCAACCGCTGCTGCCCCTGATTACACCCCATGTACAGGCGGTTCTGGTGGACTTGCCCGGCCACGGCCGCAGCCTTCCCTCACCGGACGGTTCCGGTCCGGCCGATGACCTGGCGAGGCTCCTCACGGACCTGGGCGTCGACCGTGCCGCCGTCTGCGGCCACTCCATGGGCGGAGCCATCGCCGTGCGGTTTGCGCTTCAGGCACCGGACCGGTGTGCGGCACTCATCCCGGTGGGAGCCGCCCTGGACGGGTTCCCCTTTTCCTCCTGGGCGGGTCCCGGCCCATACATCCGGATCGCCCGCAGCCAGGGGCTGGCCCCGGCCCTGGAGGCCTGGCTGCAGGACCCGATCTTTGCGACCGTCATGGCTTCTCCTGCCGCCGAGCAGATCCGAACCATCGTCCGGGACTACCCGGGGCACGCCTGGCTGAACCGGACGAACCGCACCGTCCGGGGCACCGAGACCCTCTCCCCTGCCCAGCGTCTGGGCGAAATCACCGCGCCCACCCTGGTGGTGGTGGGCGAAAAGGATCTGCCGGACTTCCATGCCATCGCGGGCGCACTGGCCACCGGCATCCCCGGCGCCCGCAAGGCCGTCGTGCCCGGTGCAGGCCACATGGTTCCCGTGGAGCAGCCCGAAGCCCTGGCCAGCGTGCTGCTTTCGTTCCTCACGACGCTGCCCTGAAGCACGACCATGCCGGTTCTACGCAGCCGCTTGTCCCCATAGACCTGAATGAGTCCATCGCGGGCCTGATCACTGGGAGCGGGGGGAGCCCCTGTTGGAATGGAAATCCGCACTGGCCACTTTTATCCTGGTTTTCTTCGCCGAACTCGGCGACAAGACCCAGCTGATGGTGATGTCTCTGGCTGCCCGCTCCAGGTCGCCCCACCTGGTCTTTCTGGGCGCCGCCGCAGCGCTGGTTGCCTCATCGCTGCTGGCGGCCCTGGCGGGGGACACGCTCCTTCGGGCCATACCGCTACGGATGGTGAAGCTCCTCACCGGCGTGGCCTTCCTGGTGATCGGAGCCCTTCTGATTGTCCGATCCCTCCGTTAGCAGCGCCAAGAGCGAGTGCGTCCCGACCGAACAGATCGTGCAGCGCAGCACCCTCGGACACCCGGGGGTGCTACCGCGCGTCCAGCATCAAGGGAAGAAATACCGCCACGCGGCAAAGGCGCCGTAGGTTGTCAGGCCGCAGATCACGCCCGTAATGGCCAGACCCAGCGACAGGCCCACCCACATGGCCCAGGCCTGCATCCGAATCAGTCTGGCCACCACCACCCCACCCCAGACGCCAGTGGCCGGCAGAGGAAGGCACACGAACAACGCCATCCCCAGCCAGCCCCAGCGGCGAACCAGCGGCTCGTATCGCCCCACCCGGGCTTCCAGCCGCGACAGCCACCGGTGTACCGCCGGAACCCGGTTGACAAAACGGTGGGCCGCCGCCACCGTCCAAAGGGCAAGGGGAATCTGCAGCAAGTTGCCGGTGACGCCCGCAACGGTGGCAACCGCCATTGGAAGTCCCAGGACCATCCCCAGCGGTATCCCAAGCCGCATCTCAAGACCGGGTACCGCCGAAACCCCCAGGGTCGCCAAGATGGCGATCAGGCGATCAACCATCGTCCATTCCTCCAGACATGGTCGGGCTCACCGGCTTTCCGGCGCCGACCGTTCTCTTTCTCCGTCGATGCACAGGGCAACTCAAAAGCCGACGACCGCCCGGCGGGCGCCTGTTCCGGGGCCGGCCACATCACGTGCCGTCCGACGGCAGCGGTCCGCACAGGTTCGTAGGAAGCCAGTTTGGATGAGCATACCCGTAGGGGCTGTTAAGCGCCTCCAAAAATTCCGGGTTTGATTCCGCCCAGGCAGCCGCGGCCTGACAGGCCGCCTCCTTTCCAGAAGTCCCCAGCACGGCGTGCGCCAGGCCTGCATACGGTCCCGTGACCTCCCGGAGTACTTGCCGGGCCAGCGGGTCCGAAGGCGGCAGAGAGAGGGCGAGACGCACCCGAGCGTAGGTGCGTACCGCTGCGGCAAACCGGTCCTCCCACTCCGGAGGCACCATTCCCTCCCCCAGGGCCGGGCGATCCGCCTCTGCGGCCTCGCGCAGCGCCTGGCGAGCCTCCTCGGTACGCCCGAACTCCTCCGCCACAATGCCGTCGATCAGCCGGTGGTAGCCGTACGGGGACTCTGCATACCGGCGATCCACCAGCCGAAACTGCTCGCCGTCAAACCGGTACCGGTCGGTGCGGGACCGCTGCGCGGGCCCAGCGCCGACGGAGTTAATCAGCCCGCCGGTGAGGACCAGATCCCGACCGTCCACCTGCAGCTCCATCCCGGCCATCGACAAACTCCCAGGCAGCATCTCCAACTGTCCCGGTTTCCAGGTGGAGACGAAAAGGGTGGTGAAACTGGTGTGTGCACCCGCGTCGGTGCTGGACCAGATCACCTCAGGCCGGCCGTCGCCTGTCAGGTCCGCCACCCCATGCAGGGCCGGGCCCGGCACTTCCTCCCCCCGGTCCACCTGCCAGTTTCCGCCCTGGCGGTAGATCACAAAGAGCGCCCCCCGGCCCGTCATATTGGCGCCGGCGCCGGTCAGGGCCGTGACCAGTTCGGCGGTGCCGTCTCCATCCAAATCAACCTCCGCCTGAGGCAGCCGATCTCCCACCGGCTGGAGACCCCACCGGTTCAAGAGTTCCGTGAGCTTCTCCGCAGCCGGCCTGTCGTCCTTGTTCAGATACCAGCGCAGCCCGGCTTGCAGTTCGTCTGTATTCAGAACCGCCGGATCCTCCACCTGTTCCAGATCCGGCGCCGGTTCGGCACCAACCGTGGTCGGCTCCAGTGCAGGCGGGCCGTCGCCACTGGAAGGGGATCCTCTCCACCAGGAGCAGCCGGTGGCCGCGAAAAGGGCGAGCGCAAGTACCGATGCCTGGTACCGATTCACTGCAATCACCTTCGTAAAGGAGAAAGCTTTAGGCTGCACCACGTAGGTAAGACGAGACACAAACTCTCTTGGTTCGCCATCCGGCTGCGGTCACGGCACAAGTCTATCCCGGAGGCGGTTCTCCGGTCAACCAACCGAAGGCATTCGTCCCCAACGAAAGAAGCCATTGTCGGTGCGCCCATGCCCTCTGAAAGTACAAGGCCCCGCCGGCCATGCAGGCCGGCAGGGCCTTCTGCGATTACTTCTTTACCAGTTCCAGCGGCACGGGGACGAAGGAATCGACTTTCTCACCCGCGATGATCTTCTGGGCGGTCTCTACGGCCAGGCGGCCCATTTCCTTGGGCTTCTGGGCGATGGTGCCGGCCATCCGGCCCTCCTGGACTGCCTTCACCGCATCGTCAGTGGCGTCAAAGCCCACCACCTTGATTTGGTCCAGTTTGCCGGCGGCTTCGATGGCCTCCAGCGCGCCCAGTGCCATCTCGTCGTTATGGGCAAAGACGCCCACGATGTCCGGATTGGACTGCAGGATGTTCTCCATCACCTCAAGACCCTTGGCCCGGTCAAAGTCAGCCGGCTGCTTGGCCACCACGGTGACGCCTTCCTTCCCGTCCACGGCCTGATGGAAGCCCTCGCCGCGGTCACGGGCCGCCGAGGTGCCCGCGATGCCTTCCAGTTCGACAATGTTGCCGTTGCCGCCGATCAGCTCCAGGAGGAACTCGCCGGCCATCTTGCCGCCTGCCACGTTGTCCGACGCGATGTGGGCCACCACTTCACCACCGTTGGCGGCCCGGTCCACCGTGATGACCGGAATGTTGGCCTTGTTGGCCGCCTCCACCGCGGGCACCACGGCGTCGCTGTCGGTGGGGTTGATGATGATCGCCGAGACCTTCTGGCTGATCAGGTCCTCAATCTGGCTGACCTGCGTGCCGGGATCGTCCTGAGCGTCCAGAACCACGAGTGTTACGCCAGCCTTGTCTGCGGCCTCCTGGGCGCCGTCCCGCAGGTCGACGAAGAACGGGTTGTTCAGGGTCGAGATGGCCAGGCCGATGGTGGTCTTTTGCTCGCCCCCACCGGTCTTGGGTTGGGCGCCGCCGCAGGCTGTGACGAGTCCCAGCGTCAAGAGCGCCACTGCGAACCACGCGAGCCGTTTCATCAAACCTTCCTCCTTGCTGTGCGTGTGGTTGATCTCCTGCTGGTTCCTATTGCATAGGGCTGGCTCACCGGCGGCGGCGATCAAGGAGGACCGCCACGAGGATCACCGCGCCCTTAGCAACCTGTTGGTAGAAGGACGGCACGTTCAGCAGATTCAGTCCGTTGTTCAGCATGCCGATGATCAAGGCGCCCACAACCGTGCCCAGCACCCCACCCTGGCCTCCCGCGAGGCTGGTGCCACCCAGCACCACAGCGGCGATGGCATCCATCTCATCACCGCTACCGGCAGTAGGCTGGGCCGAGTTCAGCCGCCCCGTCAGGATCACCCCGGCCAGGGCGCTCAGCACCCCGGTCAGCAGGTAGGCCAGCGTCAGCACCCTGGCCACCGGGATACCGGCAAACCGCGCCGCTTCCGGATTGCTGCCGACTGCATAGATAAACCGTCCGTAAGGGGTGTGATTGAGGAAGACGTAGACCAGCAGCACCACCACGGCCATGATCACGATCGGCACCGGTATCCCGGTAATGTATCCTGCCCCAGTGGAACGGATCATTGCAGGCATTTTCGAAATCGGCCGGCCGCCTGTATAGACCAGGGTAAGGCCGCGGGCGATGGCCATAGTGCCCAGTGTCGCCACAAAAGGCGGCACCCCGCCCCGGGTGACCAGCAGGCCGTTGAAAAGCCCCAGGATCGCACCGATTCCCAGGCCGGCCAAAATGGCCAGGAGGGGATACGTTCCCCCCACGGCCAGGCCGGCGGTGACGGCCGAGGACAGGGCCAGTACGGATCCCACCGACAAGTCGATGCCGGCCGTAAGAATCACCATGGTCATCCCGCACGCGATGATGGCATTAATCGAGACCTGTCGTAGAACGTTCAGAAGATTGGATGCCGTCAGGAAGTCGCGGGACAGCATGGAAAGGGCTGCACCGATCACCAAGACGGCCAGCCCCGGGCCCATCTGCCGGACGCGAGCTCCCCAGTTTATCTTGGCCTGCATGCGTCTACCTCCCGGTGGCGGCCCGCATCACCTGTTCCTGGGTCGCCTGTTCCCTGCTCAATTCCGCCGTCACCCGGCCCTGGTGCATAACCAGAACGCGGTCGGCCAGTCCCAGTACTTCGGGCAGATCAGAGGAAACAAGAATGATGCCTTTCCCCTGCTGCACCAGCCGGCCCATCAGCCGGTAGATTTCCGCCTTGGCACCCACGTCGATGCCCCGGGTAGGTTCGTCCAGGATCAGTACCTGCGGCTCGGTGGCAAGCCACCGCCCCAGCACCACTTTCTGCTGGTTGCCGCCGCTGAGGTAGCTCACGGACTGCTCCCGGCCTGGCGTCCGAATGGCCAGGTCCGCGATCAGCCGGTCGGCCAGGGCCCGCTCCGCTTTGCCCCGGATCAGTCCCTTGTGAACCAGCGACTCCAATACGGCAATGGAAAGGTTCTCCCGCACCGACCGGCCCGTCAGCAGCCCCTGGCCCCGGCGGTCCTCCGGCACCATCACGATGCCGTGAGCCACCGCCGCCTGGACGCTGCCCAGGGGAATCTCCCGGGATCCCAGCCGGATCCGCCCGGAGGCGGGACGCTCAACGCCGGCCACCGCCCGCATCACCTCGGAGCGGCCGGCACCCATCAACCCGGCGACTCCGAGGATCTCGCCCCGCCGCAGCACGAAGCTGACGTCGGTAAACTTCCCGGGAAGGGTCAGCCCCTCCACCTCCAGGATCGGCTCGCCGATGGGTACCTTTTGTTTGGGAAACCGCTCGGTAAGCTGTCTGCCCACCATCCGGGCGATCAGCAACTCGGGCGTCACCTCGCTGACCGGATAGCTTCCCACCAGCGTGCCGTCCCGCAGCACCGTCACCCGGGAACACAGGCGGAAAATCTCCTCCAACCGGTGGGTGATGTAGATGATGCCCACGCCATCGGCAGCCAGGTTCCTGGCCACTTCGGCCAGCTTGGCCGCCTCCGCTTCGGTCAGGGCCGCGGTGGGTTCATCCATGATCAGCACCCGGGCATCCAGGCTCAGGGCCCGAGCGATTTCCACCAGCTGCTGGTTGCCCACACTGAGGCTCCCCACCGGGGCGTCGGGATCCACATACGCCCCCAGCCGGTCCAGCGCCCGGCGAGCGGTCTCCCGCATGGCTTTCCAGTCCACCAGCCCCAGGGGCCTCTTCCGGGGCGGCCGGCCCAGGCAGATGTTCTCGGCCACTGTCAAGTGCCGGGCCAGGTTCAGTTCCTGGTGAATGAAGGCGATGCCCAGTTCGGTGGCCCGGGCTGGCGTGGGAATGACCACGGGTTCCCCGTTGATCCGGATGGTGCCTTCATCCGGGGAATAAATGCCGCCCAGCACTTTCATCAGCGTCGACTTGCCGGCACCGTTTTCCCCCAGGAGAGCATGGATCTCCCCCGCCTCCAGGGTGAAGTCCACCCCGGAGAGCGCCTGCACCCCCGGAAACCGCTTGGAGATGCCCCGCATCTCCACCAGTGCGGGCATCAGAAGGTCACCCCGGCCTTCAGGATCACGTTGGCATAGGGAGTACACTCACCGGTCCGAACCACCGCCACGGCGCTCCCACAGAGGCGCTTCAGCCGCTCATGGCCGGTGACCTCCACCGGCAGATCCCCCAGGAGCCGCTTCAAACCTTCGCTGACCTCCGGGTTCCGCTCGGCGGTCTCTTCCGCTACAATGGCCCCCTCCACCTGCAGTTCGCTCAGCACGGCCTCCACGGTCTCCAAGAAGCCCGGGACCCCCGGACGCACAGCCAGGTCCACCCGGGGCACGCCCCGGGGAACAGGCAGACCGGCGTCGCCGATGACCAGCAGGTCCCCGTGCCCCATCGCGGCCACGATCTCGGAAAGCGCCTGGTTCAGCAGCAGTCCCTTCTTCATGCGTCCCTTCCTCCTGTTTCAAGCAGTGCCGTCAGTTCGGCCAGGGTGCCCATCGACGGTTGCGCGCCAGGCCGGGTAACCGCCAGGGCGCCGGCCGCCGCAGCCCACCGCAGCGCCTCCGGCAGGTCCTTGCCGAGGGCCAGGGCCGCCGCCAGACCACCTGCAAAGGCATCGCCGGCAGCCGTGGTATCCACGACCTTCACCGAAAAGGGCTCCACCCAGATGCCCTCCGCGGCGCCCTGCTCCAGCAGGAACGCGCCCTCGCCGCCCAGCTTGATGAGGGCCCGCTGAAAGCCCTGCTCCAGCAAGGCCCGGGCCGCCAGCGGCGCACCCTTCTTGCCGGCGACCGCCACCCCGGTCAGGCTCTCTGCCTCGCTCTCGTTGGGAGTGACCAGCCAGGTATACTTGCGCAGCTCCGCCGGCAGGGGCTGAGAGGGAGCAGGCGCCGGATCGAGGATGACGGGCACCTGTGCATCGTGCGCGATGCGGGCTGCCCAGATGCAGGCATCCACCGGTACTTCCAGCTGCAGCAGTAGCACAGCGGCGGAACGGATCAGGTCCCGGTACTGGTAGACCAGATCCGGCGAGACCTCGCTGTTGGCTCCCGGCACCACCACAATGCGGTTCTGTCCGGTCCGATCCACGGTAATCACCGCGGTGCCCGTTCCGGCGGTCTCGGAACGGGTGACCGCCTCGGTGGAGACGCCGTTCTGCTGCAGGCTGGCCAGAAGCTCATCCCCGAAGGAATCGTTTCCCACGCGGGCGATCATGGACACAGGTACGCCCAGCCGGGCCGCGGCCACCGCCTGGTTGCCGCCCTTGCCGCCGGGGTACCGCTCCAGCGTGGGAGCGAAGACGGTTTCGCCCGCGGCAGGGGCCCGCTCCGGCCGCACCACCAGATCCAGATTGAGGCTGCCCACCACAACCACCGGTTTTGTCACACGCATCACTCCTATCCCAGATCTTGTCCGCTGCGCGGACGCGTACTCCCCCGCAGGATCAGTTCCGGCCGGAAGACGTGGTGCCGGCCGGCCCCTGTGACGCGGCCGCTCATCCGTTCCAGCAGCATGGTCATGGCCAGCCGTCCCATCTCGTAGGCAGGCTGCCTGACGGTGGTCAGGGGCGGACTGACCAGCGCGGCCAGCGGAATGTCGTCAAACCCCACCACCGAAAGGTCTTCGGGCACACGGAGCCCGGCCTCCCGGGCGGCCCGGATGACCCCCAGTGCGATCAGATCGTTGCCGGCAAAGACAGCAGTGGGCCGCGGCGAGCGTCCCAGGAGCACCTGGCCGGCCTGAATGCCCGACTCGATGGTGAACTCCCCCCAGAAGACCAGGGACTCGTCCACCGGCAGGCCGGCCTCCTCCAGGGCCGCACAGTACCCTGCATAGCGGTCCTGGCCGGTGGGGGTTTGCCTGTGGCCCGCGGCGTGGGCGATACGGGTATGGCCCAGGTCAATCAGGTGGCGCACGGCGGCCCGGGCACCCCAGTTGTTGTCCACCAGCACACTGTCCGCGTCCAGATCGGGTACCTCCCGGTCCGTCACGACCACCGGAATGCCGTCCTGAAGGAGTCGCTCCAGGCGTTTTCGCCGGGCCTGGGACCCCACGAAGATGATCCCGTCCACGCAGCGCTCCCGGAGCTTGCGGACGTCCGTTTCCTCCTTGGCCGGGTCGTTGTCGGTGTTGCAGAGGAACACCGTGTACCCGGCCTGACTGGCGGCATCCTCCACCCCCCGGGTGACGGCCGGAAAGAAGGGGTTGGTGATGTCCGGAATGATCAGGCCCACGGTGCCAGTGGCACGGCTTACCAGGCTGCGCGCATGAAGGTTGGGCACGTACCCCAGGGCTCGGGCGGCCGCCAGCACCCGCTCCCGTGTCTCGGGACTGACCGGGCCGCTGTTGTTCAGCACCCGAGAGACGGTGGCCAACCCCACACCGGCTTCTCTGGCTACATCCTTGATGGTGACCGCCATCCCTCTGCCCTCCTGCGGAAGCGTTTTCGCTCCCTATTGTTCACATCAGGAAGAAACACCATTCCAAACGTACTGGAAGCGTTTCCACAAAGAAAAAATACGACGCCCGTACCAAACTCCCTCCTTACAAATTTCTTACATCCATCTGAACCAATCCCCGGCCTCCGCCCGGGAGATTCCAAGTATGCGCCCAGAATGTTGCATCGACCCCCACAATTCCCCTTCACCCCTGCGAATTCTTCGTAGTGAAAGAACCCACACAAAAGGAGTGAGGCTGCGTGCGTTTCCGTAGCGTTCTCGGCCTGCTGCTGTCGCTGGCCATCCTGCTGGTTCCGCTGCCAACGTCAGCGTACCGAGGGCATGGGGGGTATGGATCGATCCTTCCCAAGTTCGTGGACGTGGCCGACGACGACTGGTCCCTGCCCTACGTCCTGGAGATGTGTGCCAAGGGCCTGATGAAGGGCGTCGGCAACGGCAAGTTCGAACCCAATGCGCCGCTGACCCGGGCCCAGGCCGTAACCGTCGCGGTCCGGCTGATGGGCCTCGAGGATGAGGCACCGGAACTGAGCGAGATCACCCCCGAGATGCTCCCCTTCACCGACCGGTCCCAGATTCCCGACTGGGCCAAACCCTACGTGGCCGTAGCGGTCGAGCAGGAAATCCTCCCGGTCGCCGAGGACGGCCTGCTGCGCCCCAACGAGAAGGCCAGCCGCCTCTGGGTGAGCGTCCTGCTGGTCCGGGCCCTTGGCTATGACGCCGAGGCCCAGGCCAAGATGACCGCCGAACTCCCCTTCAAGGATGCGGCCTTGATTCCGCCCTCCCTGGTGGGGTATGTGGCCGCGGCGGTGGACCATGAACTGGTCACCGGGTTCCCCGATGGGACCTGCCGGCCCAACGATCCGCTGACCCGCGCCCAGGCGGCCGCGCTGCTTTCCCGCACCGACAGGCAGCTGGATGAGATCGGCCGCGTCCGTCCGGGCATCCTGACGGGCACGCTGAAGCGTGTGGACACCGCCGAAGACACCCTCACCCTGACTCTCCGCACCGGTGAGGAGCAGACGGTGAAGATCGCGCCCGGCGCCCTGATCTTCCTGGATCTGAAGCCCGCGGAGCCGGAAGACCTGCCCGAGGGTGCCCGCCTCACCGTGGTGCTCGGTCCTGACAAGCAGGCCATCTTCATCACGGCCCGTGACCCGGAGCCGGAGGTAAAGGCCAAACAGGTCACCGGCACCATCGCCGACCTCTTCCTGCCGGAAGAGACGGATGGCAGCCTTGGGCTGATCGTCATCGAGACCAACAAGAATGAGCAGAAGAGCTTCCCGCTGGCCCCCGAGATCACGGTGACCCTGGACGGCCGTCGGGCGGACCTTAGCGACCTGCAGGAAGGCGATAAGGTCGCTGTGAAGGTGGTGGCCGGTGTGGCCGTGGCGATTGAGGTAACCGAGCGGTCCGGCGGCGACGAAGCGAAGCCTGAGGAACCGGCTGCCCGCAAGGATGAGATCAAGGGCACCGTCACCGAAATCCGGCCCTACTCCTCCTTCTCCGTGGGCAAGCTGGTCATCCAGACCGACTCGGGCACCCGGGAAGTGAAGGTGGCCCCCGGTGTGCTGATCTACCAGGGCGGCCGCCGGATCCGGCTGGCGGATCTGGAGGAAGGTGACCTGGTCACGGTGCGGGTGATCCGCGGCTTTGCCATCCGCATCACCGTGGATGACCAGGCGGAGGACGACGACGTGGACGAGGACAAGAAGAAGGACCGCGACAAGCGGAAGGACCATGACAAGTACGAGGTCATCACTGGCATCGTCCGGTCCATCTCCCGCAAGCGGATCCAGATCCGGGATGCCTCCGGTCGCGACCTTGCCTTCGAGCTGAACGATGACATCCGTATCCGCAAGGGCCAGACCGCTATCGCCATCTCCCACCTGAAGGAAGGCTCCAGCGTCATCCTGAAGGTGAAGAGCGGGAAGGTCGTCGAGATCGAACTGAAGACCTGATAAGGGATGAAAGCAGGGCGCCAGCACGCGCTGGCGCCCTTTCCGTATGTGTGGGATCAGTACCCGGCTTCCCGGTCCACCAGGTTCAGCAACGGTTCCCCGGCCAGGTAGCGGCGCAGGTTTTCACAAAACAGTTCCGTCCGCCGGTCCGCGTTTCGCTCCGGGGAGAACCCGGATGCGTGAGGGGAGAGAATGACCTGCTCCATGCCCCACAGGGGGCTCTCCGGCGGCAGTGGCTCCTGTTCAGTGACATCCAGGGCGGCCCCGGCCAGGTGGCCAGAACGCAGGGCCTCCACCAAAGCAGCCTCATCCACCGTGGAGCCCCGCCCCACGTTGATGAGATAGGCCCCCTGCTTCATCCGGGCCAGCCGCTCGGCGTTCATCAGGTGATAGGTCTCCTTCGTGGCCGGCAGCGCCATCACCAGGAAGTCGGCTTCTGCCAGCACCTCATCCAAAGGCAGCAAGGCATCCACGTACTCCACCGGCAGGTTGCGCCGGCGAAAGCCCACCACCCGGCATCCGAAGGCCTTGGCCCGACGGGCCACCTCCCGGCCAATGTCCCCCAGGCCGAGGATGCCCACCGTGCTGCCCATGATTTCCCGGGCATTCCAGTGCTGCTTCCACACCCGCTCGCGCTGCTGATCCCGGTAGAGGTGCAAGTTCCGGGTCAGCATCAGGATGGCCCCCATCACCCACTCGGCGATGGGAACCCCGAAGGTCCCGCTAGCTTTGGTCAGCAGCAGATCTCCCGGGCGAATGTCGATCCAACCGTCGGCGCCTGCGCTGCAAAGTTGCACCCACCTGACGTTGCGGGCAGCAGCCACCCACTCCGGCCTCGGCCAACCGAAGATCACCTCGGCGGCTGCCACGTCCTCCGGGGTCACGTCCCGGTAAGACTTGGTGACCACTTCAAACCCGGGTGCCGCCGCCCGAATCTGAGCAATATGCCGCTGCTGAAGCTGAAACTCACCGGTTGTCACAATCAACAATTGCCGCGTCACCTGCAGCGCCTCCTGTCCTCCTCATGCTGCTACCACGCTGCCACCTGGCCGTCGGTGCGGGGCTCCGTGGCGCCGGCCAGCACGCCGCCAGCCTGCCGCCAGATGATCTGCCCCCGGCCGAAACCGCCGGAGTCCAGAGCCCAGCGAACCTCATGACCCCGCCGGGCCAGCGCCTCGACGATATGCCGGGGCGTGCCGGGCTCCACCTCCACCTGCCGGCCCTGTATCCACTGCCACCGGGGAGCGTCCAGGGCTGCCTGGGGATTGAGGTGGAAATCGATGCTGTTCATCACCACCTGCAGATGTCCCTGGGGCTGCATGAAGCCGCCCATCACCCCGAAGGGGCCCACCGGCTCGCCGCCCCGGGTCAGGAACCCGGGGATGATGGTATGGTACGGCTTCTTGCCCGGCGCCACGCAGTTGTCGTGGCTGGGATCCACCGAAAAATTGTGCCCCCGGTTCTGCAGGGCGATGCCGGTGCCGGGCACCACCAGCCCCGATCCGAAGCCCATGTAGTTGCTCTGAATGTACGAGACCATGTTTCCCTCGCCGTCGGCCGTGCAGAGGTAGACGGTGCCGCCGCCAGGAGGCCGGCCCGGAACAGGGTCCAGCGCCTGGTCGCGGATCTTCTCCCGCCGCCTGGCCGCGTAGTCCTCCGAGAGCAGATCCTCCACCCGGACGGACATGCTCCGGGGATCCGCGATATACCGCAGCCCGTCGGCAAAGGCCAACTTGAGCGCCTCGATCTGTCGGTGGTAGGTCTCCACCGTATCCCGCTCGGTAAACTCGAAGCCCTTCAAGATGTTCAAAGCCATCAGGGCCACCAACCCGTGGCCGTTGGGGGGCATCTCCCAGACCTCGTAGCCCCGGTACTCCACCCGGATGGGTTCCACCCACTCGGGCCGGTAGGCGGCCAGGTCCTCCTTGCGAAGGAAGCCGCCATGGCGGCGGAAAAACCGGTCGATCTGCTCCGCGAGGTCCCCCCGGTAAAAATCCTCGGCCTCGCTGGCTGCGATGGCCCGCAAGGTGCGGGCGTGGTCCGGGGAGCGCCAGATCTCCCCGGGTCCGGGAACGCGGCCGCCCGGGGCAAAAGTCTCAAAGAGGGGCCGGAATTCTTCCCCCTGCAGGCACTGGCAGTACCGATCAAAGGCCCGGGCCCAGAAGTGGGCCAACACGGGGCTTACGGGGTAACCTTCCTCTGCATAGGCGATGGCCGGCTCCAGCAGAGTGGAAAAGGGCAGGCGGCCGAACCGCCGGTGCAGTTCCGCCCAGGCGGCGGGGGCTCCCGGAACGGTGACCGGGACGACGCCGTACGGAGGGATGGCATCCAGCCCCGCCCGGTGCAGGGCCTCCAGGGAAAGCGCCTGGGGGGCCGGGCCGCTGGCATTCAGCCCGTACAGCTTCCCCCCTGTCCAGACCAAGGCGAAAGCGTCGCTCCCGATGCCGTTGGACGTGGGTTCCACCACGGTCAGGGCGGCGGCCGTGGCGATGGCTGCGTCAATGGCGTTGCCGCCCTGCCGGAGCACATGCAGGCCGGCCTGGGCCGCCAGCGGCTGGGAGGTGGCTACCATCCCGCGCCGGGCGTAGACCACCTGGCGGCGTGAGGGATACGGATAATACCAGGGGTCAAAATGCATCAGTACATCTCCTTTACCGTGATGATGCTTTCTTGTGCCGCTTTATCCTAATACTGTCAGAATAGCATCCCCAGCGGGAAGTGTCCACCTGGCCCCGCTGCCCGGCCGCCGCGGACGGAAGCAGCCAATCAAATGTGTAGAAAAGCCCGATCCGTACGGCGACGTACGCATCGGGCTTCGGACTCACTTGCGGCCCGCTCGGCGGCGGGACAGAGCGGCCACAAAGACTTCCGTGTCCGCAGGGCTGACCCCGTACGTCCCGGTTCGGGTCCGGATCAGCACCACCGGGTCCAGGCGGGTGCAGTACAGCCGCACGCTGCCTCCGCCGTCCTTCCAGTAGAAATGTCCCCAGTAGAATCCCGGAAAGGCGGCACCGAAAGTTCGCGCCGGCCGGCCCCGGATTTGGGTCACCTCCACGGACTCCATCTGCCGATAGGGAATCCGTGTCTTCAGCCAACCCACATGGATCACCAGGGCATCCCGATCCAGGATGTACTTCATGTGGGCGGCTCCCCGCTCCACCCCCAAGAGCAGCAGTACCGTCACCAAGCTGAGCACTCCGATGATGCTCGCGAAGATCACCGAGGCGGTGCCTGCGTTGGTGGGAACCGGATCCCACCGGCCGGTGGCCCCGGACTGCAGCGCCTGGAGAAACGCCTCAGGGTCGCTGGGACTGATGCCCCACTTGCCCGTCGGGGTTTCCAGCACCGTCAACGGGCGTGTGGACGTGCTGTAAAGGCGGATGACCCCGGTTTCGGCGAAGGACCAGCGACCCTCCTGAAGGCTAGGCAGGGCGGTGCCGAAGTGGCGGCGCCCCTTGGTCACGTTCATCGTCTCGGCCTTGATGATGTCCGCTCGGGGAATCTCCACCGTGGTCGGGCCGAAGGTGATCCGGAGGTCCGTTTCCGTCAGCGTGTAGTGCAGATTGTAGGCGCCCCAGGCCGTACGGATCAGCAACCACCACGAGCCCCCCAGGACCACTGCCACCAACGCAAGAATAACCCGGGCCCACACGACCCGACGGCTCTGTGCCGGAAGAAATGTGTTCGTCAGAGCGCCCGCCCCCTTCTCGATGCGATCTCTCCTTTAGATAGGATTTCTTCTCGGGGGCGAAAGGTTCCTCCGCCTGAACGGAGCCTGCCTGGCTACAGCCTTTCCACCACCGTCTGCCCCAGGGTAAAGAGTAGCAGATAGTCCGGGCCCCCGGTCTTGGCATCGGTGCCGCTCATGTTGAAGCCGCCGAAAGGGTGAGCCCCAACCAGCGCACCGGTGCACTTGCGGTTAAAGTACAGGTTGCCCACGGCAAACTCCCGGCGGGCCCGCTCCAGATGATTTCGGTTCCGGGAGTAGACCGATCCCGTGAGGGCGTAGGCCGTGCTGTTGGCGATCCGCAGCGCCTCGTCAAAATCCGCCGCTCGGATGAACGCCAGCACCGGTCCGAAGATCTCCTCCTGGGCGATGCGCGCCGTAGGCGAGACGTCGGCAAAGATGGTGGGCTCCACGTAGTAGCCGCCGGGTCGCGTCCCGCCTCCGGTAATCAGTCTCCCCTCAGAGCAGCCAATCCGAATGTAGTCCATCACTTTCTTCTGAAACCGTTCCGCTGCCACCGGCCCCACGTCGGTCTCCCGGGCGGTGGCCGGCCCGATCCGCAGCGCCTGCGTCCGTTCCGTCACCGCAGCCAGCACCTGGTCGTAGACGTCCGCCGTGACGATGGCCCGGGAGCACGCCGAACACTTTTGGCCGCTGAAGCCGAAGGCAGATGTGACAATCCCATCCACCGCGCTCTCCAGGTCCGCGGTGCCGTCGACGATGATGGCGTCCTTGCCGCCCATCTCTGCGATCACCCTGCGGAGGAAGACCTGCCCCGGCTGCACCTTTGCCGCCAGTTCGTAGATATGGCAGCCCACTTCCCGGGAACCGGTGAAGTTGATGAACCGCACCTCCCGGTGGGTGGTAAGATAATCCCCCACCTCGGCCGGATCGGCGTAGAGCAGGTTGGCCACGCCGTCCGGGAGTCCCGCCTCCTCCAGGACGTCAAAAAACTTGGCGGCCACCACCGGCGCCTCCACCGAGGGTTTCACCACCACCGTGTTGCCGGTCACAACCGCGGCCGCCGTCATGCCCGTCAGGATGGCCAGCGGGAAGTTAAAGGGGCTATGGATGACGCCCACGCCCAGGGGCCGGTAGACCAGGTGATTCTCCTCCCCGGGCAGGCGGACCAATTCCCGGGGCGCCGCCAGCCGGAGCATTTCCCGGCCGTAGTACTCGAGAAAGTCGATGGCCTCCGCCGTGTCCGCGTCTGCCTCCGCCCAGTTCTTGCCCACCTCGTAGCTGATCCATGCGGACAGCTCGTGCCGGCGCCGCCGCATGATGGCGGCAGCTTTAAACAGGATTCGGGCCCGCACCTCCGCCGGCGTCCGGCTCCACTCAGGGAACGCCGCCAGCGCCGCCTGCACCGCGGCCTCTGCCTCAGCCCGGGAGCCCCGGGCCGCGTAGCCCACCACCTGATCCGGCCGGGAGGGGTTGACCGAGACGATCTGCGCGGGTGCATCGACCCGGCGCCCGCCAATGCGCATGGGATAGTGGCGGCCGAGCTGCCGGCCGACGGTGTCGATGGCCTCCTGGAAGGCCGCGGCCACCCGGGCATCGGTAAAATCGCTCAGGGGTTCGGGGCGAAAGGGAATCATCCCAGCACCTCCGGCTCATGTAGGCTTCACCGCAGAGTACGCCGCAGCTTAGCCCGACAGAATCCCCCGCCCCCAGCCGAGGGCCCGAATCGGTCGTGCACGCCCGCGCAGGCGAATGGCGCGGCAGGCGTTCCATCGGCTTCTTTGTCGAGATGGCCAGCAATCGCACATAAGAGGCCGATGGAAGAAAGCGGCCGCATTCATTCGCCGTCCGGCTGAGATTCGGGCCCGAGGCCGTACCCGCCTGACTGCCTGAGGGGCCGTCCGGGCCATGAAATGGCCTCAGTTCCAGGACGATCCTGCGGCCAAATTAGGCCTATAAAATCACGGCGGAGGGTTTACCCTCCGCCGTGATTCAGACTGTAGACAAAAAACGGGTACCCCCTCGCGGGTGCCCGTTTTTGTTAGTAGAATGGTAGTGCAAGCATTAATTACCGGCGGTGA
>DATCKG010000080.1:0-9731 GCA_036562385.1 Symbiobacteriaceae bacterium | reverse complement strand
TATACGCAACCGGGCGCCCTGCCTTCCCTGGGCAGGGCGCCCGGTATCTTCGTTATCCCCTGCGGCCGCCGCCGGAGGTCGCCAGCATCTCCCGCAGCGCTTCCTCGGCCGCGGGCACATCCCCGTGCCAGGCGGTGGGATGCAGCACTTCGAGTTCGGTCTCGTTGCCCTTGCCGGTGATCAGCACGATATCCCCGGTCCGGGCAGACCCGATGGCAAAGCGAATCGCTTCCAGACGGTCCTCGATCAGGTAAACCTCCACTCCTGGCCTGTCCACCCCTGAAGCAATCTCCCGGGCAATCTCCATGGGATCCTCGGTGCGGGGATCCTCCTCCGTCAGGACAAGCACATCGCAGTACGTGGCTGCGATGCGGCCCATCTCCGGCCGCTTGGTACGGTCCCGGTGGCCGGCGGAGCCGAAGACCATAATGATCCGTCCGCCCGGCTGCCGAAGCCGCACCACATCCCGCAGCAGTTTCTCAAACCCGTCCGGGGTGTGGGCGTAATCCACCACCACCAGGAAGTCCTGACCGAGGTCCACCCGCTGGAACCGGCCGGGCGCTCCCTTGGCCCTGGCCAGGGCCTGCACCGCCGCTTCCAGGCTGTAGCCCAGGGAAAGGGTGGCCGAAACCGCCGCCAAGGCGTTGCTGACGTTGTAGGTGCCAAACAGGTAGGGCGACCGGACCCAGGCCTCGCCCTCCGGCGTCACCAGCCGGTACTCAACACCCGTGTCGGTCTGTACCAGCTCCTCCGCCCGGACCTGGGCCTCCGGGCAAAAGCCGTATGTAACGACCCGTACACCGGGCGCCACCTGGGCGGCCATCCGGGCCCCGTAGGGATCGTCGAGGTTGACCACCGCCGTGGCCCCGGGCTCCAGCATCCGAAACAGCCGCGCCTTCGCGGCGAAGTAGCTCTCCATGTCCTTGTGGTAGTCCAGGTGCTCATGGGTCAGGTTGGTGAAGACGGCCACGTCAAAGTGGCAGTCCGCCACCCGCTGCTGCTCCAGCGCGTGGGAGGAGACCTCCATCGCCACCAGATCCGCTCCATGGGCCGCCATGGTGGCCAGAAGCCGGTGCAGCGTGGGCGCTTCCGGGGTCGTAAAGCCGGTCTTGGCCTCCAGCAGGTCGTCACCCAGCATCGTCCCCGCCGTACCGATCACCCCGGCCCGGCTGCCGGCGGCCTCCGCCACGGCCTTTACCAGATAGGCCGTGGTGGTCTTCCCGTTGGTGCCGGTGATCCCAACGGTCCGCAGGCGGCGGGAGGGATGACCCCAAAACTCCGCCGCGAGGATGCTCAGCGCCCGCCGGCTGTCCGGCACCAGCACCAGTCCGGTGCCCTCCGGAACCGCCACCGGATGCTGCGCGACCACCGCCACCGCCCCGCGCCGGATCGCGTCGTCCACGAACTGGTGGCCGTCCACCTGAGAACCCGGAATGGAGACAAAGAGATAACCGGGCTGCACAAGGCGCGAGTCACCGACCACGCCCAACACTTCTGTCTCGGGAAGGGAGATCACGTCTGCGGCAGGTAAGGCGGCAATCAGTTTCCGGATGTTCAATTGCATCCCTCCCCTCGTGGTTGAAAACCATCAGTGCCCGCAGCCCCTTGCGGGTCCGGGCGGGAATGTGTTCGACGTTATTCGACGGGTTCCTTCAAAATTCGCGCGGGCCGCGTCGATTCTCGCCTGCTGCGATTCCACCCATTCCCAATCGTTCAGGGTGAAACTTTGTGGGTTCCGATTCCGTCCATTAGATACAGCAATCGAACGAGGAGGTGGACGCTGGCGTGCGCAAACGGCCCGTTCTGGCCGCGCTGGCCGGGCTGCCCCTTCTGCTGTCGCTGCTGGGACCAGCCCCGACGGCGGCCATGCCTCCGGTACGGGTCAGTCTCGACGGCCGAATCCTGTCCCTCAGCCCCGCTCCCCAGATCGTTGACGGCCGCACTCTGGTTCCCGTCCGGGGTGTGTTTGAAGCCATGGGTGCCACGGTCACCTGGAACCAGGCCAACCGGAGCGTGGAGGTCACCCGGGGCGACCGGTACGTCCGCATCCAGATCGGCAGCCGCCTCGCCTGTCTGAATCCGCAGTGCACCACCGCGGCGACTCTGGATGTGCCTGCCCGTCTGATCGGCAATTACACCTTCGCTCCGGTCCGCTTCATCGCCCAGGCCATGGGCTTTCGGGTCGACTGGGACCAGCAGAACCGGACGGTCCTCATCGATACCAGCCGTCCGCCGGACTACCAGTTCGCCCGGCTTCGGATCCCCACCCTGACGGCAGGCCAGGTCATCAGCGACCGCGTGAGCCTGCGGGTGGAGGGGGCGACCGGCAACAAGGTGCAGTTCCAGCTGATCAACCCCGAGACCGGTACCGGACCGCTGATCGCAGCCGGCACCGATCCCACGGCCACCTACACGTACTATCCGGACCCCGGGGTACGCGGCGTTCGCCTGATCGTGGCGATGGTGACCGATGCAGCGGGGGTGACTTACTACTCGGATCCGGTCCCTGTGGTGCTGCAGCCCGCTCCCCGGGTGGAACTGACCGGCCTGGACGACTGGGGCATCATCGATGGGCCCATCACCTTCGGCAACCAGGTCAACTTCCCGGCTGTCAAGGTAGAAATCTACCTCTCGGACAGTGAAACCGGTCCAGGAGCGCTTCTGAGCACAGTGGGGCCCAATATGACCCTTACCTACTACCCGCAGGTATCACAAAACGGTACCAAGTGGCTCAAGGCGGTCGCCTACGACCGGTATGATCGCCGTTATGAATCCCGTGCCGTGCCGGTGCGGGTACAGACCGATTATCGCACTGTCTTTTCCGGTCTGCAGGAAGGCGAGGTGCTCACTCGTCCCCGCACCTTTAGCGTCTCCGTAAACTACCCCCGTGACTCCGTGGAGTATGTAAAGTATGTGCTGGATGATCGAGTCATCGGATGGGGGTTCAACTATTATTTCAACTTTGGCCCTGAACTGAACGGACCGCATACCCTGCGGGTAGAGGTGGGCGACAATCAGGGCCATGTCTTCCATCTCGGACCGTACCACTTCACCATCAACACCACGCCCCAGGTCTGGGTCTCCGGCATAGGGCCCGGTCAGGTGGTAACGGAACCGGTGACTCTGTCCGCCTCCAGCAACGTTACGCTGACCCGCGTCGAATATTACATCCAAGACAGCGCCGGTAAGTGGACGTACCTCGGCTACAGTGAGCCCAACGGCTCCTTTACCTGGAGGCCCACCAGTGCGCACGAGGGCAACCAGACCCTCCAGGCCAAAGCCTACACGGCCTCCGGCCAGAAGCTGTGGAGTGAGCTGATCCCATTCCGGGTCTATCTCGGCCCCATCTACGGGCCAAAGCCCATTGTGGAGAAGTCCGCCTTCAAGGACCTGGCCGCCAGCTTGGCCGTTCCTTCCTACCGGGAAACCGGAATCGCCGCGTCGCTGCAGGTGGCCCAGGCCATCCTGGAAACCGGCTGGGGCCAGTACGTGCCGGTGGACAAGTACACCGGGCAGTTCTCCTACAACCTGTTCGGCATGAAAGGGCAGGGGCCCAGGGGCTCCATCATCTCCAACACCTGGGAAGTCTACAACGGTCAATCCTACCGGGTGGATGCCGAGTTCCGGGCCTACAACAACGTGGAAGAGAGCTGGCGGGACCACAAGGAACACCTGCTCACTAAGCCCTGGTATGCGCCATTCCGCGAAGTCATGACCGATCCGGTGCTGGGAGCCTGGGGACTGAAAAAGAGCGGATACGCCACTGACCCCGAGTACGCGATCAAGCTGATCAACATCATGAAGGAGAATGGGTTGTTCCAGCTGGACGAACTGCCCTTCTGACCACAGCAAAAGACCAAGGACGGGCTGCTGCCCCTGCCGGGGCGGCTGCCCGTCCTTCCTTTGTACGGGTCAGGATTCTACCCGGATCACGTTGGCGATGCGGCGTACCTCCGGAATCGCCTCCAGCCGCCGGACCACCGCCCGTAGGCTGGCCTCCCGGACCGAATGGGTAACCAACACCAGTTCGGCCTCGTCTCCGTCATCCGGCCGGTCTGGACCGCCGCTGCCCTGCACCACTTCTGCGATGGACACGTTCTCAGCCCCGAAGCAATCCGCCACCCGGGCCAGCACACCGGGCCGGTCCGCGCAGAACAGGCGGAGGTAGTAGCGGGTCACCACCTCGCCGATCTCCATCACCCGCTTCTGGAAGAGGCAGGTGCAGGCGTCCCCCGCCCGGCGCCCGGGGGTCCGCTTGGAGAGGGCCGCGGCAATCAGGTCGCCCACCACCGCCGAGGCCGTGGGCCCGGCGCCGGCGCCCTGACCGAAGAACATCACCTCACCCACCGGCTGGCCCACGGCAAAGATGGCGTTCAGCACTCCGTTGACCGAAGCCAGCGGGTGGTCGGCGGGGATGAAGGCGGGGTGTACCCGAGCCTCGATCTGCCCGTCCACTTCCTTGCCGATGGCCAGCAGCTTGATCACCCAACCGAAGCGCCGGCCGTACTCGATATCCCGGGGGGTGATGCGGGTAATCCCCTCGGTGTAGACCATGCCGGGCTTCACCCGGGACATGAAGGCGATGGACGCGAGGATCGCCAGCTTGCGGGCCGCGTCGTATCCCTCCACATCGTTGGTGGGGTCTGGCTCGGCGTAGCCCAGGGCCTGGGCCTCCCGGAGCGCCTCCTCGTACGGGCGCCCGTACTGGCTCATCTGGGTGAGGATGTAGTTGGTGGTGCCGTTGACGATCCCCATGACCTTCTGCATCCGGTTGGCGGACAGGCTCTCCTTGAGCGGCCGGATCACCGGGATGCCCCCGCCCACGCTGGCTTCAAAGTAGAGCTCCGCGTCGCCGATATCGCAGGCCGCGTACAAGTCCTTGCCGTACTCGGAGACCACGTCCTTATTGGCCGTGACTACGGTCTTGCCCCGCTTGAGGGCCTCCACCATGTACGTACGGGCGGGTTCGATGCCGCCCATTACCTCCACCACGATGCGGATGGAGGGATCCTCCAGGATCTCGTTGATGTTATCCGTAAGAGGCAGCTCCTCCATGCCGGGACGGGGCTTGGAGATGTCCCGCACCAGGACCTTGGCGATCTCCAGCGTCAGGCCGGTCTTCAGGTTGATGATGTCGTAGTTGTCTCGCAGCAGTTTCACGACACCGGTTCCGACATTTCCCAACCCCAGAAGGGCAATGCGCATTCTGCTCTGCTCCATGTCACCTTCTCCCCGTTCCGCGATCCCTTCAGATGGGTGGCTGGTGCACCCGCAAACCTTAATACAATATAGCGTGTTAATTTCGTCCTTGAGGAGACGGTTCCTGCCGGGGGCCGGGAACTTCCCCCTCTCCGGGGTCCGTCCCCAGGAAGGCCGCCACCTCCGCCATGGAACTGGTGTGCCGGACTCCCTCCGGCAACGCCGCCAGCACGTCCTCGGCCCAGGGCTGGCTTCGGAACGACAGATCTAACAGCGCAATGACGCCCCGGTCCCGGGCCGTACGGATCAGCCGGCCAAAGCCTTGCCGCAGCCGGATCAGCATCTCCGGAAGGTCCACCGCGTGGAAGGGGTCAGCCCCCTCCCGCTCCGCCTGTCGCCGCCGCTCCTGAATCAGCGGGTCATGCTCGGGGAAGGGCAGTCGGGGGATGATGCAGCAGGAAAGCGACTCCCCCGGCACATCCACCCCTTCCCAGAAACTGCTTCCCACCAACACCGCCGACACATCTTCCCGGAATCGGGCAAGCAGCGCCCGGCGGTCCCCTTCCCCTTCAAACAGGAGCCGCCAGGGCAGCGACATGCCGGAAAGCACCTGCCGGTAACGCTGCACCTCCTCCCGCGTCGGCAGCAAGATCAGGGCCCGCCCCCGGGAGACCTGCAATAGCTCGCAGACCTGCCGGATCGGATCACCGGCCGTGGCCGGGAAGTAGATGAGCTCCTGCTCCGCCACGTTAAAGGGGACGCCTACTCGGAAGCTCTCCCAGGTCTTCAGCCGCAGGATCCGTGCCTGGTACTCCGGCTCCAGGGTGGCCGAGGAAAAGATCACCGGCGTCCGGGGCTGCAGCCGGCCCGGGCCGAAGAGGCTCACCGGCTCCCTGGGCACCGTCCAGAGGTCCCGGCCCTCCAGCCAGACCAGGCTGTCATCGGAACGGAACATTCGCAGAGCAGCCCTGACCTCGTCCAGCCGCGCCTGGTAGGCCCGGATCACCTCTTCCTCCTCCAGGCCCTCCCGCATCGCTTCCTCCGTCACCAGGACCTCCTCGACCTGCTCCAGTCCGGAATCCAGGGCGGCCGCCGCCGCCAGCACCTCATCGGTGCGGGCCACCGCCCGTTTGCCTTCGCCCCGGGCGGCACTGGCCTCCAGCCGCTGGACAAACCGTGCCAGACGGTGCCGGGCGACATCTACCGCCTGCAGGATGGCGGGCCTGTCCCCGATCTGGTCCCGGAGCAGGTCCTCCACCTGATCCAGCGTCGCCTTCAGCCGCCGCGCATCCAGCCGGTGGCCTTGGACCCGCTGCCAGGTCTCCGCCATGTGGTGCCCTTCGTCCAGCACCACGGCCGAGTAGGGCGGTAGCAGCGGCATCCGGCCTTCCTCCAGCCGATCGGTCCGGCTGAGGAGATCCGCGCCGAAAAGGCGGTGGTCGCAGAGGATCAGGTCCGCCTCCTCCCGGTATCGCCGGCGGGCAGCCACCACGTGGCAGTGGCTGCGCAGGGGGCAGGTGTCACAGGGCAGTGAGGGCTCCCAGGCCATCTGCTCCCAGAGGGCATCGGGCACGTCGGGTACCTCGGAGCGGGCACCGGTGGACGTCTGCTCGGCCCACTCCCGGAACCGGTCCCAGCCCGGCGGCTTGCGAGCCGGCGCGGGCCGCTGTACCTTCAACTGGCAGATGTACAGCGACGGGTCCTCCGCCACCACGGCCTTGATGCCGAGGTTCAGGACCCGGGACAGCGTCTCGATGTCCCCGCCGGGCCCGGCCATCTGGGCCTGCAGCACATCGGTGGCGCAGGCCACCACCACCGGGGCGCCCCGGAAGCGGGCGTAACAGACCGCCGGCAGCAGGTACGCGAAAGTCTTGCCGGTCCCTGGCCCCGCCTCCGCCAACAGGGTGGCGCCGGTGGTCAGGGCCCGGGCGATCCGGAAAGTGGCGTAGATCTGTTCCTCCCGAATCTCATAGCCGTTCGCCGGCAGTTCCTCATAAAAAACCTGGCCCAGCCACCGGGTAAGTCCCTGCCGGAACTCCTCCTCGTTGCGGGCCGGAAAGGGCAGATTGGTCCAGTGGATACGCAACCCATTCCCTCCGGATTCGCTCAGATTATCTGCCGCCCAGGCCCTGGGCGCTGGCGGCCGTCAGGGCAGCCTCACCACTTCCCGGACCCGGACCAAGGCCATGTAGACCATCCAGAGCAGGGAGACCGCCGCGCCCAAGGTCAGGGACCACTGGGGTCCCAAATGCTCCATGGTGAACCCCATGGGCCCCTGTCCCAGGGGCATCATGGCCAGGGCGGTGACGGTGTAGCTGGCCATGACCCGGCCCCGCATCTCGTCCTTGACGTTGGTCTGCAGCAGCGTATTGACCGTGGTCTGCCACGTCATGTTGAACCCGCCCACGATCACCAGCAGCAGCAGACCGAGGATCGGACTGCGGCACCAGGCAAAGAGCACCAGCGCCGTCAAGAAGCCGAAACCCGAGCCCAGCAGCAGCTTTCCTTTCCACTGGATGTCTCCCATGCTGGCCACCGCCAGCATGAAAAGAATCGTCCCCAGGGACGGAGCAGACTGCATCAGCCCGGCCAGGCCCACGTCGCCGCCCATCACGTCCCGGGCGAAGACGGGAATGAACTGCTGATACGGCCGGGCAAAGAAGCTGGTGACGCCGGCCATGCTGATCAGCGCCAGGATCACCGGATTGGTCGCCACGTGACGCATCCCCTCGATCAGGTCGGCCAGCAGGCTTTGGCTGCGGACTGACTGCGGATGCTCCGACCACTCCATCAGGGCCAGCGCCACAAAGACAGCCAGGAAAGTCGCCGCGTTGATGAAAAAGCACCCGGCCAGCCCCACCAGGGGCACCAGCACCCCGGTCAGCGACGGGCCGAAGACCGCAGCGCCGTTAAATGCGATGGCGTTCAGGGAGATGGCCGCGTGCAGGTCCTCCTTGCTCACCAGGCGGGGAATCAGCGACTGCCGGGTAGGCTGGTCAAAGGCCTGTGCGGTGGCCGACAGGGCGGAGAGCAGCAGCACGTGCCACACCTCAATGACCCCCAGCGCGGTGAGCGTCCCCAGAGCCAGCGCTACGCACATCATCACCGTCTGGGTGGTGTAGAGGATTTTCCGCTTGGAGAACCGGTCGGCCACCGTTCCGCCCACCGGCGCCAGCAGCATCAGCGGAAACGCCCGCACGAAGCCGATGGCGCCCAGCCAGACAGCGCTGTCCGAAATGTCGTAAACCAGCCAGCCCTGAGCCACGGACTGAATCCACGCGCCAGCGTTGGAGACCAAAAACCCAAACCAAAAAAGGGCAAAGTTTCGGTGCCGCATCACCCGAAACGTGCCGCCTGGACGGGTGCCCAATGAAATCGATCTCCTACCTTCTGCCACTTATGGTGCCTCATTCCCTGCCATAAAAAAGAAAGGGTAATATAGCAAAAAGACCACGTTTCTCCGCCTTTTCAGCAGAGAAACCTGGCCCTCTTACGCTGTGGTCGGGGTGACAGGATTTGAACCTGCGACCTCACGGTCCCGAACCGTGCGCTCTACCAAGCTGAGCCACACCCCGGACGGATACGTGCCTCATACGCAAACCGACGTGGTGGGCGTGAGGACCCACCACGCTTCGCTACCTGGTCGGGCTGGCGGGATTTGAACCCACGACCCCTTCCACCCCAAGGAAGTGCGCTACCAAGCTGCGCTACAGCCCGACGAAGCCGGGCCGGGTTATTACCCCGGCCCTGATGTCTGGCGGAGAGGGCGGGATTCGAACCCGCGGTACGGCTTTAACCGTACACAGCATTTCCAGTGCTGCACCTTCGACCACTCGGACACCTCTCCGTGCTTGGCGCGCCCGGCAGGATTCGAACCTGCGACCACCTGATTCGTAGTCAGGTACTCTATCCACTGAGCTACAGGCGCACGCCGGTCCGGCCGTGGTCTCGCTGACCGGACCTGTTGGTGGAGCTAAGGGGAGTCGAACCCCTGACCTCTTGAGTGCGATTCAAGCGCTCTCCCAACTGAGCTATAGCCCCACGTATCTGTATTCGGTTGGAGAACCGAAACCCAGACGCAAAACCCATTATAGCAAGCCATGGGATCTTGCGCAACACCAGGTTTCGGACAAATCCTGGTGGGCGGTAGTGGGATCGAACCACTGACCCCTTGCGTGTGAAGCAAGTGCTCTCCCGCTGAGCTAACCGCCCATGAGTTGGTGGGGAGAGGTGGATTCGAACCACCGAAGTCGTCCGACAGCTGATTTACAGTCAGCCCCCTTTGGCCACTTGGGTATCTCCCC
The DNA here is from genome assembly GCA_036562385.1 of Symbiobacteriaceae bacterium. Lineage (GTDB taxonomy): Bacteria > Bacillota > Sulfobacillia > Symbiobacteriales > Symbiobacteriaceae > DATCKG01. The sequence continues at coordinate 228 of DATCKG010000080.1, read as the reverse complement.
ACGATCAGGGCCACCTTGGCCTGGACGGGCCTGGAGCCCTGAAAACCAGACAGTGTAAAGCGCCCGCTTGCGCGGCCGTACCGCATTCCCCACACCCGCTTTGTGCTGCGGGTGCGATCGACCTCGGAAGTCCGGAGAGGTCTTTCCCCCTCCGCTACCCTTCCTTAGAAAGGAGGTGATCCAGCCGCACCTTCCGGTACGGCTACCTTGTTACGACTTCACCCCAGT
>DATCKG010000099.1:0-89069 GCA_036562385.1 Symbiobacteriaceae bacterium | reverse complement strand
CCGCTGCCGGGCCGCCGCCTGGCTGGACAGGTAGAGGAGGAGGGAGATCTTCTCGGATAAGTAAGCCTCAGCCGGCCCCTGTCGGGGGCCGGCTGAGCACGTTCGTCAGATCCACGGATAGGGAGAGGTGGCTACCTTGGTGACCGGGACCTTGCTGGAAAATCCCTGGGTCTTGGTGGCCGGGTATCCGAACTTGCCGAAGGGGAACTTACCAAATTTTCCGAAGCCAAAAGGCGCCTTGCCAAAGCTGAACACAGGAGTGACATTGGAGAACCCTTTGGAAAGCGTAGCGGGATAGCCGTAGGTCATAGACCATATTCCTCCTTCAGGGCGGTACCTGCGACGGTTGCCTCAGCCTCTTATTACCTATATGTAAACAGAGCGGGGATCGTCACCCAAAAAAGGCCCCGGACCATGGGGCTTTTTTCCATGGTCCGGAGCCGCTGGTCAGTCGGCTGAGATCAGCCCGGACGAAGCCAGGGCGCTTTTCAGGCGCTGGGCAAAGAGATCGAGGAAGCGGGACTGCTGCAACACTCCCGCGGCCAGGGAACGGAACGCCTCCTGCACTTCCCGCTCCAGCAGGCAGCCCACCGCCAGGGAGAGCGTCTTGTGCCGGAGTTCGTCGGTCAGCAGCTTCTCTACCTGTTTTCCCAGTGCCCGGCGCACCTCCGGGGACTGGATGAGCTGCCAGGCCAGGTGAAGCCAGAAGGGGGAAGCCCCCGCGAAGGAGCCCAGACCGGGATGGTACCCCATGGGACCGGTGACGGCGGAGCTCCCCGGCGGCAGGGGGCCTGTGGTAGCCGGCGGGCCCACCATGACCTGCTTGACCTCAAAGGGGTTGGGAAATCCCTGCGGGACCGGCAACTGGGGCGGCGGTGGCAGCGGATGGGGGCCGCCGGCCGGAGCCGGAGGGTTGACGTGCTGGACGGCGGTCATGGTGACCCCGGCAACCCCTGTGCTGCCGGTTCCCTGAGCATTCCCACCCGGGGCGGAGGCGGGTGCGGTTGTTCCCTGGGTCGATGCCCCGGCGGGAACGACACCGGCATATGTACCCTGAGGCCCCGCGACGTAAGGCTGAAGCTGCGGGTAGGAATACCGACCCGTCCACCATCCGGGGGACGCCGCCGGAGACTGGGTCACGCTGGGGAAGACGCCCTGAGGCGGTACAGGGGTAGGTACCATCGGGACCCCGGCCACCGGCACGCCGCCGGCGCTGAGGGGCAGGGCAGCGTAGGGTACTGAATACACGAAACGGCCTCCTTTCGATCCAATCGTGGCTGCTGCTGGCTATCCTATGTATGGGCGCATCAAGGTGTGTGGGTGACCGGCCGTCCCTCGCAGGGAAACCCGCGGACGGGGCGAACTAACAAGAGGACAATCCGGAGGGAGGCTAGTGCCCTTGCAGACAGTCGGAGTGGTGATCAACACGGCAAAGGATCTGGCCCTGCGCACCGGCAGGCAGGTGGTGGCGTGGTTGGAGGAACGGGGGTATCGGCCGCTCCTGCTGCCGGAAGGTGCCGAAGGCATCGGCCGGCCGGATCTGGCGGTGCCGCCCGGACCTGTCTGGGGCGAAGCGAGGCTGATGGTGGTCCTGGGGGGCGACGGGACCCTGATCCGGGCCGCCCACATGGCCGCGCCCATGAATGTGCCGATGCTGGGAGTGAACACCGGGCATCTGGGCTTTCTCACGGAGATCGAAGGCGACGAACTGTTTGAACACCTGGAGCCGTTCCTGCAGGGCCACTACGTGGTGGAGGAGCGGATGATGCTCACCGCCCGGGTGGAACGCCAGGGCCAGGTGTTGGTGGAAGAGGTGGCGCTCAACGACGCCGTGGTCTCCAAGGGGCCCCGAGCACGGCTGGTTCACCTGAAGGTGTCGGTGGGCGGTACAGTGGTGGCCCGGTACCCGGCAGATGGCATCATCGTCGCCACGCCCACCGGTTCCACTGCGTACTCCCTCTCCGCCGGCGGCCCCATCGTGGGTCCCACGGTGGAAGTGCTGTTGGTGACGCCCATCTGCCCGCACAGCATGAACTCCCGCAGCATGGTGGTCTCCGGCAACGAGCAGATCACCATTACAGTGGAGGAGAGTCCGGGCGAGGTGGGTCTCTCGGCAGACGGATCTGATCCCATTCCGTTGTATAAAGGCGATGTGATTCGCATCAGCCGTGCCCCCTACAGCGCCCGGCTGATTCGCCGGCACAGTTACCGCTTCTACGAGGTGCTGCGGCAGAAGCTGGCCAGTCCGTGGCGCTAAGGTTATGCAGGTCTGCATATACAAGAATTCGCTTGTTTATGCAGGAGGTTCTCCGGACCGGGGCGAAGAGTGATGGGCCACACCAATCGCAGGGGTGACCAAGACGTGAAAGCAAGGCGCCAGGCGATGATTTTGGAGCTGATTCGGAATCAAGTCATCGAAACACAGGAGGAGCTCGCCGAAGCGCTGACTCGCCGTGGGATTCCCGTAACTCAGGCCACCGTGTCCCGGGATATCAAGGAACTGAAGTTGAACAAGGTGCCCACGGGGGACGGCCGTTACCGGTACGCCCTGCCTGAGGACGCAACCCCCGGCTCCTGGGAAAGGCGGCGCCGCATTTTCCGGGAGTCGGTGCTGAGCATCGACTACAGCGAGAACATCATCATCGTTCGATCGCTTCCCGGTACCGCCCAGGGCGTGGCGTCTGCGTTGGACCACCTGAACTGGACCGAAATTCTTGGCACGGTGGCCGGGGATGACACCGTGATGGTGGTGGTGCGACCCAAAGAGGTCGCGCCGGAGATCGTGGAGCGCATTCGGAAGATGATGCTGGAGTAGCACCATCCGGCCGCCAGCCACTGCAGGTGGGAGGTCGTCCTGTGCTTACGGAACTTGCCATCGAGCAGTTTGCCCTGATTGACCAGATTCGGCTTTCGTTCACCGCGGGCCTGAATGTGCTGACCGGCGAGACAGGGGCGGGCAAGTCGATTATCCTGGACGCGGTCCAAAGCGTCCTGGGGGGCCGCGTTTCCGCCGACGTGGTCCGCTCCGGCCAGCAGCGGGCGGTGGTGGAAGCGGTGTTTGACCTCGCCGACCAGCCGGAGAAGGTGGCAGCCCTTCGGGAGATGGGAATTCCGGTGGACGACGATCTGCTGCTGGTGGTCCGCCGGGAGATCAGCCGCGGCTCCCGGGGCTCGATCCGGCTCAACGGTCGGGCGGCCACCGCGGGGATGCTCCGGGAGGCTACCGAAGGACTGGTGGACCTGCACGGACAGCATGAGCACCAGAGCCTGCTGCAAGCGGAGAAGCACCTGGACCTGCTGGATCAGTACGGCGGATCGCTGCTGCAGCAGGAGGGCAAGTCCCTGGATGTACTGGACCGCTACGGAGGCGCTCCGCTGCTCGCCCTTCGGGAGGAGGTCGCCGGAGTTGTCCGGGAACTGAACCGGGTCCGGGAGGAACTTCGCACGCTGATGGGAGATGAGCGGGACCGGGCCCGTCGGGAAGACCTGCTTCGTTTCCAGGTCGAGGAACTGACCGCGGCCAACCTCCGGGAGGGGGAGGAAGAAGAACTGGAGGCGGAGCGGCAGATCCTGGCCCATGCCGAAAAACTGAAGCTCACGGCGGCCGCGGCGTACACAGACCTGTACGAGGGAACCACCCGCCAGCCTTCGGTGTACGACGTGCTCAGCCGGGTCAAGGCGAGCCTGGATGATGTGCTGCGCCATGACCCGTCCCTGGGCGAAGCCGTGGAGCTGCTGGAGTCCGCGCTGGTCCACGTGCAGGAGGCGAGCCACCTGCTGGCGGACTACCGGGACCGGATCGACGTGGACCCGGAGCGGCTGGCCCAGGTGGAGGCCCGGTTGGATCTGATCAACAACCTGCGCCGCAAGTACGGCGATTCCGTGGCGGAGATGCTTCAGTACCTGCGGGAGATTCAGGCGGAACTGGACCGACTGGAGCACAGCCAGGAACGGATTGCGGAACTGCAGGCCAGGGAGGCCGAACTGGGCGCCCGGGCCGAGGAACTGGCGGCTTCCCTTACCCGTGCCCGGCGGGCCGCGGCCAGGGAACTGGGCAGCCGGGTGGTGCGGGAACTGGCGGACCTGGGGATGCCCCACGCCCGCTTCGAGGTGGTGGTGGAGACGCCGGAACGGGCCACCTACCGGGATGTGACCCCTCGGGGCTGGGACCGGGTGGAGTTCCTGTTCTCCCCTAACCCCGGCGAGCCGCTGAAGCCCCTGGCCAAGATCGTCTCCGGCGGTGAAATGAGCCGGATCATGTTGGCCTTGAAAGTCATCCTGGCCCGGGTGGACGGCGTCCCCACCCTGGTCTTCGACGAGATCGACACCGGCATCTCCGGCCGGACGGCCCAGGCGGTGGCGGAGAAACTGGCCCGCATTGCGGCGGACCGGCAGGTGCTTTGCGTGACCCACCTGCCCCAGGTGGCCGCGATGGCGGACACCCACTTCCTGATCACCAAGGAGGCCTCCCAGGGCCGGACGGTGACCCGGGTCACCCTGCTGGATGAGGCAGGGCGCGCCGGGGAGCTGGCCCGGATGATCGGCGGAGCGCAGCTTTCCGCGGCCACCATGGCCGCCGCCCAGGAGATGCTGAAGCAGGCGGATGATCAAAAGCGCAAAGTGCGCAGCGCATAAAGATAGAGCCGGCCCGCTGCGGGCCGGCTTTTTTGCGGATGCTCCGTTTAGATGGTCCACTGATCGTGCACAATCCCCACCAGGTACCATTTTCCGTCCACCTGCTCAAAGACGAGGCGGAGGCTCTTCCAGTCCATGCCGCTGTACTGGCTGGTGCCGGGGAAGTGGTACTCGACAAAGCGGGCATCGGGGTAGACCTCTGCCAGGTTAATGAGGGTATTGCCCTGCCCGATGATATGGTCCACCGCAACCTTCGGGGCGTTGGCGAAATCCTGGTCGTATACGAACTTCTCGTAGTAGTCGGCAAAGGTCATCTCGATGGGTTCGCCGCTGCCGTCGTAGTATCCCCACAGGTAAACCGTCTGATCCTGCAGCAGCGTTTTCACCTGCTCGGCCGTAAAGACCCGATCACCGTCCTGCTCGGCCCGGACATGGCCGTAAGGCGAGAAGCGGACCCCTTTCTGGGGATGGACCAGCGCAGCCAGCCGGTCCATATCCTTGTCGCGCAGCGCCCGGACGGCCTCCTGAGCGCCCACCTGCAGCTGCTCGGTGGGCGTGAGGGTGGATGTGTCCGGGGTGCCGGCCGGCTCGTTGACGTTGGGTGTCTCCTGCGGCGGTGCCTCAGACGGGGGCAGGTTGGTGCTGGCGCATCCGATCAGCAGCGCCGCCGGGATGAACAGGAAGGCCAAACGTTTCATGTTTCCATTCACCTCGTAATCCGGACGCCCCGCGGCGGTCGACCGCCGGGAGACGCCGTGGTTCCGCAGCGGAATTCCCAGTGGATCCGCTGTTTGTTTGACTGTCATGAGGCGCCAAAAGGTTTCAAGACCGTGCCGTCTTTTAGCCTGCCACCGATGCCCGCGGCCAATCCTCCGGTCCGACGAAGCGCCGGCCGGCGGCTTACAAAGCCGCCTTGTTGTGTGTCAAGCTTGCGCAGGCGGTGGCAGTAGACGGAATCATTAGCAGTTATGTCACGCATAATCGCAAAGGGCCGGGGCACCTTATTAGCCAGAAGAGCGGTGACACAGCGCCGCTCTTGTTCCACCAAAAGGAAGAATCCAACCAGGGAGGGGCAGAACTCCTCACACTTACGTGCGGGAGGGAGAGTCACCCCGGGAGGAGATGGCTTTGGGAGGGACGCCCCGATGTCAACCCGGGAGAAGCGTCGGAGGGCGGCCGGGCTGTTCCTGATCGCCCTGTTTCTTACGCTCTGCAGCACCCCGCAGTTCCGCGCCTTCGTTGCCTTTCCGGACCATGTGCGGCTGGCCCAGGGGCAGGCCCAGGATCTGACCTTCCGACTGCCATTCCGGGCTACCGTTCACGCCGCTGGGGACGGTGCCCTGGCTCTCAACGGGGAACCGCTGGGAGCCCAGGGGAGCCAGGCAGTCCTGTCCACACCCCTTCGCATCGCCGCCCTGCAGACTGGCCGCTCGACGGTGGATTTTCGGCTCTTTGGCCTCATTCCGTTCCGCCGTCTGACGGTGGATGTGGTCCCGGAGATCAAGGTGGTACCAGGGGGCCATTCCATCGGCGTGCTGCTGAAAAGCCGCGGCGTCATGGTGGTGGGCTTTGCCGCCATCCGGGACAAGGATGGCGTTGTTCATCAGCCCGGGATGGAAGCGGGCATCCAGGTGGGAGATACGATCCTGGAAATCAACGGCAAGGAGGTCACCAGCGAGGAACAGGCGGCCCGCCTGTTTGAGGAAGCCGGCAGCAAGGGCAAGCCGGTGAAGGTGACCCTCAAGCGCAAGGGAAAGGTGATCACCCAGGAGATCACTCCTGTCCGGGAAAAGGAAAGCGGCCGGTGGCGGGTCGGCCTCTACATCCGGGACGGGGCCGCCGGCGTGGGCACCCTGACCTTCTACGAACCCCGGACCGGCACGTTCGGCGCCCTGGGACACATGATCACCGACGGCGGTACGAATCAGCCCATCGAGGTGAAGAACGGCTACATCGTCGCCGCTGAGGTGACCTCCGTCCAGAAAGGGCGGCGGGGCGCACCGGGCGAAAAGATTGGCGCCTTTTACGACGAGGACAACTGGCTGGGGATCATTGAGAAGAATACCCGCTACGGGATCTTCGGTAAGGCAAACCAGCCGATCACCAATCCCTTTTACCGGGACCCCGTGCCGGTGGCCATGGCTAACCAGGTGAAGGAAGGGCCCGCGGAAATTCTGACCGTGGTGGAAGGGCAGAAGATGGAGCGCTTTACCGTGGAGATTCAGCGGGTGATCGCGGAACCCACGGCCGACGGCAAGAACATGATCGTCAAGATCACCGACCAGCGACTGCTGGAGAAGACCGGCGGTATCGTGCAGGGGATGTCAGGCAGCCCGATCTTGCAGGACGGCCGCATGGTGGGCGCCATCACCCATGTCTTCGTCAACGACCCCACCCGGGGGTACGGCGCCCTGATCGAATGGATGCTGCAGGAGGCCGGCGTCTTGCCGGCCCGGGATGCGGGAGTCCGGGAGGAAAAGCCGCCCGGGCTCCTATTGTATGCTTGCGCGGCTTTCTTCCGGATTTTGCAGGGTTCACCAGTATGCTGATTTGCAGGATTTGCCTGACAAATCAGCGAATCGTTCGGATAGCGAAGCTGCGGGGAGGAACTGCATGTTGAATGTGGTGATCCTCGGGGCGGGAAAAGGCGGAAGTTCGCTGCTGAAGGCCTTTGCCCGGATGGGCGGACGGATTCGGGTGGTGGCGGTCGCGGACCGCAATCCCGAGGCTCCGGGCATGCGGCTGGCTCAGGAAATGGGTGTGCCCACCACTGTGGACTACACCGAGGTGGTGGGCCGGCCGGATGTGGATGTCATCGTGCAGGCCACGGGCGATCCGGCCATGGATGCCGAAATCCGGCGGCGGAAGGCACCGGGGGCGGTCATCATCGAGGGGCTGGCCATGAACCTGATGCTCTCCTTTGTGGAGGAAGGGGAGCGACTCCTCCGGCGCCTGGAAGTGAAGGAACGGGAACGGGATGTGATCCTGGATTCCACCCATGACGGGATGCTCGCGGTCAACGCCCGGGGCCTCGTCACCCTGTGCAACCGCGGGGCGGAACGGCTGCTGGGCGTCCGGCGGGAAGAGGTGCTGGGCCGCCCGGTGACGGAGGTGATCCCCAATACCCGGCTGGACCGGGTCCTGCAGACGGGCGAACCGGAACTGAACCAGCAGCAGCGGACGGGGGAGGCCACGGTCATTACCAACCGGGTGCCGGTGCGGGATCCCGAGGGCCGGATCATCGGCGCGGTCGCGGTCTTCCGGGACATCACCGAGGTGAAGGCGCTGGTGGACGAGATCGGCGGCCTCCGGGAGATGAAGGGGCTGCTGGAGGCGATCTTTCACTCCACGCAGGATGCCATCTCCGTGGTGGATGAAAACGGGCTCGGGCTGATGTTCAACCCGGCTTATCTGGCCCTCACTGGCATGCGGCCGGAGGAGGTCATCGGCAAACCGGCCCACGTGGACATCGACCCCAGCCAGGAGTCGGTCCACATGCAGGTGCTCCGGACCCGGCGCCAGGTCCGGGGGGTGCCCATGAAGGTGGGACCCCGGAAGCGGGACGTGATCGTCAACGCAGCCCCCATCATCGTGGACGGCAAGCTGAGGGGATCGGTGGGGGTGCTGCACGACGTCTCCGAGATCAAGCGGCTTTCGGAGGAACTGGAGCAGCAGAAGAAGCTGGTGCGGCGGCTGACCTCCAAGTATACCTTCGATGAGATCGTTGCGGAAAGCCCGCTCATGAAGCAGGCGGTGGAGCAGGCCATGCGGGCGGCGGAGACCCCCGCCACGGTCCTCCTGCGGGGGGAGAGCGGAACCGGAAAGGAGCTGTTCGCCCACGCCATCCACAACGCATCCAGCCGCCGCCACGGCCAGTTTATCCGGGTCAACTGCGCAGCCATTCCGGACACACTGCTGGAGTCGGAACTGTTCGGCTACGCCGAGGGCGCCTTTACCGGCGCCCGCAAGGGCGGCAAGCGGGGGCTGTTTGAGGAGGCCAGCGGCGGCACCCTCTTTCTGGACGAGATCGGCGAAATCTCCCTGAGTCTGCAGGCCAAACTGCTGAGGGTGCTGCAGGAAAAGGAGATCATCCGCGTGGGCGACACGCGGCCCATCGCGGTGAACACCCGGGTGATCGCGGCCACCAACGCGAACCTGGAGGAGATGATCGCCCAGGGCCGGTTCCGGGAGGACCTGTACTACCGGCTCAACGTGGTGCCCATCCACATTCCGCCCCTGCGCCACCGGCTGGAGGACCTGCCGGCACTGGTGGCGGTGATCACGGCCAAGCTCAACGAGGAGTACGGGCGCAACGTGCGGGGGGTTGCCCCCGACGCCATGGCGATTCTTCGGTCCTACCACTGGCCGGGGAACGTGCGGGAGCTGGAGAACATCCTGGGCCGTGCGATGATCGCCATGGCCATGACGGACACCATCATCGAGGCACGATTTTTGCCCCCGCTGCCCTCGACCCCTCCGCCCAAGGGGCCGGAACTGCCGGTGGGGACGCTGCAGGAGGCGGTGGCCGCGGCGGAGCAGGCGGCCCTGCGGCGGGCCCTGGAGGCGTCCGGGGGCAATAAGACGGAGGCAGCCCGGCTGCTGGGGATCGCACCGCGGACCTTGTACTACAAGCTGAAGCGGTATGGAATGCTCTGACGGACCGGCTGCTTGGGAGTCTGCAAAGGATTGCAGGCAACCTCCTGCCGCAGTCTGCACCGCCCTGCAGGGCGCCCTTTCCGGGATAGGGGGCCTGGCCTGGCACGGATATTGCATTCGGTGGCAGGCAGAAGCCCCAAGGAGGTTGCCGACCGTGGGCATTTTCGACCTGATGGAGCGCTACGGCCATGAGCAGGTGGTCTTCTGCTACGATCGGGCCACCGGGCTGAAGGCCATTATCGGGATTCACGACACCAGTCTGGGTCCGGCCCTGGGCGGGGTCCGGCTGTGGCCTTACCAGACCGAGGAGGAAGCCCTCCGGGATGTGCTTCGCCTCTCCCAGGGCATGACGTACAAGAACGCTGCCATGGGGCTCGATCTGGGCGGTGGCAAGGCGGTGATCTGGGCGGAGCCCGGCGCTGCGAACCGGGAGGCGCTGATGCGGGCCTTCGGCCGCTTTGTTCAGACCCTCGGCGGGCGTTACGTGGCCGCGGAGGATGTGAACACCACGGTCGCGGACATGGCGGCAGTGGCGGCGGAGACGCCCCACGTGGCCGGCCGGGCGGAGGGCTCCGGCGATCCCTCGCCGGTGACTGCCTACGGCGTCTTTCACGGCATGCGGGCCGCGGCCCGGTGGGCCTTCGGCAGCGACGACCTGCAGGGCCGGACCGTGGCCGTCCAGGGGTTGGGGAAGGTGGGCTACCGCCTCTGCGAACACCTGCACAGGGCCGGCGCCCGGCTGATCGTCACCGACACCGATGCCGGGCGGGTGCAGCAGGCGGCTGAGGCTTTCGGCGCGCAGGCCATGGACCCGGAGAGGATCTACGACGCGGAGTGTGACATCTTCTCGCCCTGCGCCCTGGGGAGCGTGGTGAACGACCGGACTGTAGAGCGGTTCCGCTGCCGGGTGATCGCCGGTTCCGCCAACAACCAGCTTCAGGAGCCGCACCACGGGGACCGGCTGCAGGAGCGGGGGATCCTGTACGCGCCGGACTTCATCATCAACGGCGGCGGCGTCATCAACGCGGCCGAAGAGCTCCGACCGGGGGGCTACCGGCGGGAGCGGGCCCTGGTGCAGGTGGAACGGATCTACGATCTGCTGCTGGCGGTTTTCCGCACGGCTCAGGAACAGGGCATCAGCACCGCGCGGGCTGCGGAGCAGATCAGTGAAGAACGGATTGCCCTGCTGCGGCAGGTGCGGCGCATCTTTGCGCCCCGCTGAAACGTCGAGGGCCACCGGATCGCGGTGGCCCTGTTTCGCATTCGTTGGTGGCACCTGGCGGAGTTGTGCTATGCTAAGCTGCGAGGGCCTGTCCCCGCCGGGCACGGGCCCGGCAGTCCAACGTGTGGGAGGCGAGCCGGTTGGAGCGAGTCCGTTCAGAGGAAATCTATCAGGGCCGGCTGATCCGGGTGCGGAAGGATACCCTCCGCACGAAGGACGGTCGCGAAGTGCAGCGGGATGTGGTGGTCCACCCCGGGGCCGTGGTGGTCGTGGCCGTGGACGGCGACGACCTTCTCTTCGTGCGGCAGTATCGCTACGCCGCGGGGGAGACGCTCCTGGAACTGGTGGCGGGCGCCTTGGAGCCCGGAGAGGATCCGGCCCAGACGGCGGTCCGGGAACTGCAGGAGGAGGCAGGCTTCCGGGCCGGACGGCTGACCAAGCTGGGCGAGTTCTACAGTTCCCCCGGCTTTACCACCGAGATCCTCTACCTGTATCTGGCGGAAGACCTTTCTCCGTCCCGCCTGCCCGGGGATGAGGACGAAGAGATCCAAGTGGTCCGCCTCAGCTTCTCCCAGGCGATGGAACTGGCCGCCAGCGGCCAGATCCGGGACGCCAAGACCCTGGCAGGGATCTTCCTGTATGCGCAGCATCGACAGACCCGCTGACGGGCTGAAGCCTTACTACGCCGACCTGCACGTCCACCTGGGTTGGGCCGGCGAGCCGGGCCGGTGTGTGAAGATTGCCGCGGCCCGGAACCTGACCCTGGCCAACATCCTGAAGGAGTGTCGGGAGCGGAAAGGGATCCAGATCATCGGCGTGATCGACGCGGCCACCGAAGGGGCTCTGGCCGACCTGCAGCGGCTGATGGCCCGGGGCGTGGTGGCTGAGCAGCCCGGGGGCGGCCTGGCCTACCTGGGCGAAGGGGAACCGGTGACCTTGATTCCCGGTGCGGAAGTGGAGGTGATCCACCCCGGGAGCGGCCGTCCTGTTCATCTCCTGTGTTACCTGCCGGGATTACGGGAACTCAGGGAGCTGGCCGCCTGGCTGCGGGAGCGGGTGAAGAACCCCGCACTCTCCACTCAGCGCCTCCAGGGGACCACCGCCGCGGCGGTCACCGCCTTTGTGGGGGAACTGGGCGGCGTGCTGGTTCCCGCCCACATCTTCACGCCGTACAAGGCCACCCTTTCGGCTGCCGCCACCGTCGCGGAGGTGATTCCGCCGGAGCTGTGGCGGTACGTTCCGGCAGTGGAACTGGGCCTGTCCGCGGACACCGCCCTGGCCGACCAGCTTCCGGAGCTTTCCCGCTTCACCTTCCTGACCAACTCGGATGCCCACTCCACGGACCGGATCGCCCGGGAATACAACGTGCTGCATCTTGAGGCTCCTACCTTTGCGGAACTGGTCCGGGCGCTCCGGGAAGAAGGGGGACGGCGGGTGGCCGCCAACTACGGGCTGGATCCGAGGTTGGGCAAGTATCACCGCAGCTACTGCAGCGCCTGCCGGCGCCGGCTGGAGGGAGACCCGCCGGTGCTGGCCTGTCCGGTGGATCCAGCCCATCCTCTGGTGCCGGGGGTGCTGGACCGGATTGCCCTGTACCGGGAGCGGCAGGCGGGGGTGGACCGGAAGCCCCGGCAGCGGCCGCCCTACATCCACCAGGTGCCCCTGCAGTTTGTGCCCGGGCTGGGGCCCAGGACCATCAGTCGCCTGCTGGCCCGCTTCGGCACCGAGATGGGGGTGCTGCACCGGGCGGATCCGGCGGAACTGGCGGAGGAAGTGGGGCCCCGGCTGGCCGCGCTGGTGGTGGCTGCCCGGGAGGGCCGTCTGGCCCTGGAGGCCGGCGGCGGCGGTGTTTACGGAAAGGTCCTGGGCGAGACATAAACCCCCTTGCCCGGCATAAGGTGGAAGGGAGACTTCCGGCGGAGGCGGGCGTGTCATGGCAGGGTGGAAGCGGTGGCGGGATGATCTGGAGATCTTTTTGCTCCAGCACCGGGGTCCGGTGGTGTTGCTGGCGGCGGTTTTCTTGGTGGGCGTGGTCTTCGGCGCCTTGGCGGTACGCAGTCTGGACAGCGGGGACAAGCTGGAGTTGGTCACGGCCCTGACCAGTGCCGTGCAGGGGCTGCGGGAGGCGCCGCCGGGCATGGGCTGGCTGCTTTTGAAGCGGTCGCTGCTGGGGAAGCTGAAACTGCTGGCTCTGCTCTGGGTCCTGGGTCTGTCCGTGGTGGGCGCCGCCGGGGTGCTGGTGGTGGCCCTGGTCCGGGGGCTGATCTCCGGCTTCGTGGTGGGCTTTCTCACCGCGGAGATGGGCGGGGCCGGGCTGGTGCTGGCCCTGCTGGCGCATCTGCCCCAGAGCCTGCTGGAGGTACCGGCGCTGCTGGTCGGTGGAACGGCTTCCATCGTCTTTTCCCTGCAGGTGATCCGCAGTTGGCGGAGGGGCCGGCGGCTGTCCCACTTTTACAGCGCTCTCTCCGCTTTCACCGGAACCCTGGGCCTCATGGGGTTGGTCATGCTGGCGGCCGGACTGCTGGAAAGCTATCTGTCTCCTGCCCTGGTCAGGCTGGTCCTGCCCTGGATTCCGGGGTTTTAGGGCTCCTTGCAGGCCGGATGTGAACCTGCGATAATGGAAGTACCGGTAACCAAATTGTTCCGGCATCCAGAGTATTCCGGAAAGATTGGCAGAACCCATGACAGCAGCGCAGGCTCCGGGCGGGGGATCACCCCCACCCGGCAGCGGCGCACGTGGAAGGAGAGAGGCCACAGTGAAGGTTGGAGTCGTCAGGGAAATCAAACCGGACGAAGGCCGGGTGGCCCTTACCCCGGCGGGAGTGGCCGCACTGGTGCAGGCCGGGCATCAGGTCTACGTGGAGAAGGGCGCCGGTGAAGGCAGCAGCCTGTCGGACGAGGCCTACGAGAAGGCCGGCGCGGTGATTGTCCCCAACGCCGCGGATGTCTGGGGAGAGGCTGAACTGATCCTGAAAGTCAAGGAGCCCCTGCCGCAGGAGTACGACTATCTGCGGGAGGGTCAGGTGCTCTTCACCTATCTCCATCTGGCTGCGGAGCGCACTCTGACCCGGGAACTGATGGCCCGGAAGGTGGTGGCCATTGCCTACGAAACCGTGCAGCTTCCGGACCGGAGCCTGCCGCTGCTGACCCCCATGAGTGAAGTGGCAGGGCGGATGGCCGTACAGGTGGGGGCGCACTTTTTGGAGAAGAGCAACGGCGGGCGCGGCGTTCTGCTGGGCGGCGTCTCAGGCGTCCCCCGTGGTGAGGTGGTGATCCTGGGAGGCGGCACGGTGGGCACCAGTGCCGCCAAGGTGGCGGTGGGCATGGGTGCCAACGTGACCATCTTCGATATTTCCCGGGACCGCCTGCGGTATCTCGATGACATCTTCCAGGGCCGGGTCCAGACCCGCCTGTCCAATTCGTACGACATCGCGGGGGCCCTGACCAAGGCGGACTTGCTGATCGGCGCGGTCCTGGTGCCCGGCGCCCGGGCCCCCAAGCTGGTGACCCGGGAAATGGTCCGGGCCATGCAGCCCGGCTCGGTCATCGTCGACGTGGCCGTGGACCAGGGCGGCTCCGTGGAGACCATCGACCGCATCACCACCCATCAGAATCCGGTCTACGTGGTCTACGGCGTGCTGCATTACGCGGTGCCCAACATGCCCGGCGCGGTGCCGCGCACGTCCACCTTTGCGCTGACCGGTGCAACCCTTCCGTACGTCCTGGAGATTGCCAACAAGGGCTGGCGCCGGGCGGTGAAGGAGAATCCGGCTCTGGCCAAGGGCGTCAACGTGGTGGGCGGACACATCACGTACCAGGCCGTGGCCGAAGCCCATCGCCTGCCCTACACGCCGCTGGAGACTCTGCTGGTGTAAAGACAGCCAGGCCCTCGCCGGTGACAGGCCGGCGGGGCCTTCTTGCTTTCTGTCGACGTGTCATAGCACGGAGACAGTGGTCATAAGGTGAAGCAGATCAGCTTTCTGTTGTGGTAGGGGCAGGAGACCGGACATCCCCTGCGTTGGGCTCTGGCCTTGCATGGGAAGGGAATGGAAGAGGAGTGCCAGGAATTCCGTAGAATTGACAAAAAAGGCCATGCCCAATGCATAATTCGCCCCAGTACGCGAGAGAATGATTACCACAACAGGCGCGAAGGGGATGCTGGATGCAAAATCTGATCCACGAGTTCATCCATTACCTCAGCGTAGAACGGGGCCTGGCCTCCAACACCCTGGAGTCCTATGGCCGGGATCTCCGGCAGTACTCCGAATACTTGCAGCAGGAAGAAGAAGATCACGCCAGCCTCGATTCCGTCTCCAGGGCGACCATCATAAACTATCTGCTCTATTTGCAGGCGCAGGGAAAGGCTACCGCGACCATCGCCCGGCGGCTGGCAGCTCTGAAGGCCTTCTATCAGTTCCTGGTCCGCGAAAAGCGCATCCCGTCAGACCCCACCGCCAACCTGGAGTCGCCGAAGCTGGAAAAGCGGCTACCCCGGGTCCTTACGGTGGCGGAGGTCGAACGCCTTCTGATGCAGCCGGACACGTCCCAGCCGGTCGGCATTCGGGACCGGGCGATGCTGGAGCTGCTGTACGCCACGGGCATCCGGGTCTCGGAGCTGGTCTCCCTGAACGTGCCTGATGTTGATCTGGAGATGGGGTACATAAGGTGCTCGGGTAAGGGGGCGAAGGAGCGGATCGTCCCCATGGGCTCCCTGGCGGTGCAGGCCTGCCGGGAGTACCTGACCAAGGCCCGGGGCCGCCTGGTGAAGGACCGGAACGAGCCGGCGCTGTTTGTCAATCACCACGGCCACCGGCTGACCCGACAGGGCTTCTGGAAAATCCTCAAGAAGTACGCGGAAGACGCCAAGATCGACAAGGAGATCACGCCCCACACCCTGCGGCATTCCTTTGCCACGCACTTGCTGGAGAACGGGGCGGATCTGCGCTCCGTCCAGGAGATGTTGGGCCATGCGGACATCTCCACCACGCAGATCTACACCCACGTGACCCGCGGGCGGCTCAAGGAAGTCTACGCCCGTTCGCATCCGCGGGCCTGAACGCGCTCTTGGCTCTCCGGGGCCCCATGGGGGACCCGGAGAGCCGAATTTGTGGCCGCCCTGGTTCTGCCGCGGTGGTATATAGTAGAACTGCATCCTATGGATGGAGAAGGAGATGTGGCTATGACCGTAGACCGGGTCCTTCTGATCGTACTGGACAGCGTGGGCATCGGGGCGATGCCCGACGCCGAAGAGTGGGGCGATGCCGGAAGCAATACGGTGGGCAACATGGCCCGGGTCCGGGGAGGACTGCCCCTTCCCAACCTGGGCCGTCTGGGCCTTGGAAACCTGACAGAGGTGGTGGGGACCCCGCCGGTGGATGTGCCTGCCGGAGCCTACGGCCGGATGGCCATCGCTTCCCACGGGAAGGACACCATGACTGGCCACTGGGAGATGGTGGGCATCCGTCCCGAGGCGCCTTTTCGCACCTATCCCGACGGGTTTCCCCCGGATCTGATCGAGGAATTTTGCCGCCGCACCGGGCTCCCCGGGGTGCTCGGCAACAAGGTGGCCTCGGGCACCGAGATCATCAAGGAGTTGGGCGAGGAACACCTCCGCACCGGGCTTCCCATCGTCTACACCAGCGCGGACTCCGTCTTTCAGGTGGCCGCCCACGAGGAGCGGTTCGGCCTGCAGCGGCTCTACGAGGTGTGCCAGATTGCCCGGGAGATGCTGAAGCCCCCGCACCGCGTGGGACGGGTGATCGCCCGGCCCTTTGTGGGCACCAGCGCCGCGGACTTCCGCCGGACGGCCAACCGGCGGGACTACGCCCTGGAGCCTCCCCGGATGCTTCTGGATGACATCCGGGACGCGGGCCTGTCGGTGCTGGCGGTGGGCAAGATCGAGGACATTTTCTCCGGCCACGGCATTACCTGGAGCCAGCACACGAAAAACAATGCCGACGGGATCCGGGTGATCCATCAGTGCCTGGACCGGAACGAAAAGGGCCTGATCTTTGCCAACCTGGTGGACTTCGACATGCTGTACGGCCACCGGCGGAACGTGGAAGGGTACGCCCGGGCGCTGATGGAATTTGACGAGGCGCTGCCCGGGATCATGGCGAAGCTGGGGCCCCGGGACGTGCTGGTGGTGACGGCGGACCACGGCAACGACCCGACCCACCGGGGCACCGATCACACCCGGGAATATGTGCCGGTGCTGGTGGTGGGGGACCCGATCCGGCCGGGCGCCTACGTGGGAACCCGGCCGACGCTGGCGGACCTGGGCGCCACAGTGGCCGACCTGCTGGGGGTACCCTACTCCGGCGTGGGCACCAGCTTTGCCGCGGCGATTCTGCGGGAATGACCAGCGAACCGATCGCCCCCTGTCCCTGCGAAGGGACGGGGGCCTTTTTGCTGGGTCAATACAATCCACCCCTGCATAACATGGCGTGGGAGGAGGTGAGTGAGATGTTCGGGAAGTTCGGGAAGCCCTTCTTTAAGTTCCCGTTCTTTAAGTTCCCCTTCTTTAAGCACCGCTGGTGGTGGTAATGGCCACCTCCTGGTGACGTCTATGGATAGCGAACCGGGAACCTTATAATCGCAGGCAGGGCTGGGCGATTGCCCAGCCTCGTTTGCTGTGGTCCGCCGGCCGGCTGCCTTGTGCCATGCGACAGACAAGCAGGAATAGCGTGAATGATGACGAAATGGGTGCACATCCGTGCTTTGCCGCAGCAGGTCAGCCAGCGAAAGGGAGGGCTGGAGGTGCCTCCCCATGTACCTGCCTGGGGCTCCATGGTGGCTGCCGGGCGGGAGCGGCTGCTGGACGGCTGGTGGGTCTCCACCATGCCGCGGATGGCGATTTTGCTGCTGGTGATGCGCATCAACCTGGTGGGAGAAAGGCTGTGGGATCTGCTGGATCCCCGCCTCCGCGGAGGAGGAGTGACGTGAGCGGGCCCCTGGAAGGCATTCGGGTGCTGGACCTTTCCCGGGTTCTGGCCGGTCCGTACTGCACCATGCTGCTGGGCGACGCCGGCGCAGAGGTGATCAAGGTGGAGCCGCCCGCCGGCGATGACACCCGCCGGTGGGGACCGCCCTATGCCGGAGGGGAGTCGGCCTACTACCTTTCGTGCAATCGAAATAAGCGGTCTGTTGCCCTGGATCTCTCCCGCCCCGAGGGTCGGGAGGTGATCCTCCGGCTGGTGCGGCAGGCCGATGTGCTGGTCGAGAACTTCAAGCTGGGCACCATGGAGCGATGGGGGCTGGGCTACGAGGAGGTGCTGCGGCCCCTCAATCCCCGGCTGATCTACTGCAGCATCAGTGGATTCGGTCGGACAGGCCCGTATGCGGGGCTGCCCGGGTACGATTTTGTGGTGCAGGCCATGGGCGGGCTCATGTCCGTCACCGGGGAGCCTGAAGGGCCCCCCACCAAGGTGGGGGTGGCGGTAGCGGACCTGACCACCGGGATGCTGGCTGCCATGGCCATTGCCGCCGCTCTGGTGGGGAGGGAGCGGACCGGGCAGGGGCAGCGGGTGGACCTCTCCCTGCTGGAGACACAGGTGAGCTGGCTGGTCAACGTGGCATCCAATTACCTGGTGTCCGGGACCGTGCCCGGGCGGCTGGGCAACGCCCACCCCAACATCGTCCCTTACCAGACCTTCCGGGCCGCAGACCGGGAGATGGTCGTCGCGGTGGGCAACGACACCCAGTTCCGCCGGTTTTGCCGGGTGGTGGGACTGGCGGAACTGGCCGATGACCCGCGCTTTGCCACCAACGCCGCCCGGGTGGTCCACCGGGAGGAACTCTGCCGGCTGCTGGAGCCGGTGCTGGCCACCAGGACGGCCGATGAGTGGATCGCAGCCATGTGGGCGGAGGGCATTCCCGGCGGGCCCATCAACACCATCGACCGGGTCTTTGCCGATCCGCAGGTCCGGCACCTTGACATGGTGCAGCGAATCACCCATCCCACCGCGGGGGAGGTATCCCTGGTGGGATCGCCAGTGCATTTCGGCGGTCGGCGGGGAGAGGTGCGGCGCCACCCGCCGCTGCTGGGGGAACATACGCGTGAGATCCTGGCGGAGGCAGGCTACACGCCCGCGGAGATCGATGCGCTGCTGGCCGCCGGGGTGGCCCGGCAGTGGGGGGAACCGTAACGGGCGCAACGTGTGGATCGCGGATCGGAGCCGCCGCGGCGGGGCAGACTATGCCGGGAAAGGAGTCTTCTGGGAGGGATACGCGAGTGGAGCGAAGCCGTATGCGGCGGTGGGCTGCCGCGGGCGCAGGGCTGATCCTCTGGATGGCCGTCTCTCCGGTTGTGGCGGCAGCCATCAGCCCCGCCAGTTTCCCGGCGTCCCCGGTCGTCGCCTCGACGGATTCCGGGGCGGCCACGGAAAGGGAACAGCCCCCCATTCAGATCACGGCGCCGTCCGCGATCCTGATGGAAGCCAGCACCGGGCAGGTCATCTTCGAAAAGAACGCCCATGAGCGGCGCAACCCGGCCAGCATCACCAAGATCATGACGCTGATCGTCGCCTTCGACGCCATCCGGGACGGCAAGGTGAAGCTGGATGATAAGGTGACCATCTCGGAGGAAGCCGCCAAGCAGGTGGGCACCATCATCTTTGCCGACGAGGGCGAGACCTTCACCCTGGCGGAACTGCTCAAGTCGGTGGCGGTGGGGTCGGCCAACGATGCTGCGGTGGCTGTGGCGGAGCATGTGTCCGGTTCGGTGGAGGCCTTCGTCCAGGCCATGAACGCAAAGGCCAAGGAATTGGGCATGAAGGATACGGAGTTCAAGAACCCCACCGGGCTTTCGGCGGAGGGCCACCTGACCAGCGCCTACGACATTGCGTTGATGAGCCGGTATGCGGTGCTGAACTACCCGGAGCTGGTGGAACTGACCAGCATCTACGAGGCGGACCTGCAGGTGCCCT
The DNA here is from genome assembly GCA_036562385.1 of Symbiobacteriaceae bacterium. Classification (GTDB taxonomy): domain Bacteria; phylum Bacillota; class Sulfobacillia; order Symbiobacteriales; family Symbiobacteriaceae; genus DATCKG01. The sequence goes on along the minus strand of DATCKG010000099.1, from coordinate 69,629 downwards.
GGCGGCGCAACGGCCCCATCTTCAAGCTGTGGAACAACAACAAGCTGCTGACCTGGTATCCGGGGGCAGACGGTCTGAAGACCGGGTGGACCCAGGCCGCGGGTTACTGCCTGGCTGCCACGGCGTCTCGCAACGGCCTGCGTATGATTTCGGTCATCATGGGCGCCGACACGTGGAAGAAGCGGAACGCGGAAGCCGCCAAACTCCTGGACTACGGGTTTGCCAACTACACGTCGGTGGAACTGGCCGGCAAGGACCAGAAGGTGGGAGAGGTGGCGGTCAGCCGCGGCAAGGCGGTCACAGTGGACGCGGTGGCCAAGGCGCCTTTCGCCGTGGGGATCCCCAAGGGCGCCCAGGACCGGCTGCAGTCAGAGGTGAGACTGGAGCGGAGCGTTCAGGCTCCCGTGAAGCAAGGGCAGGTGCTGGGAGAGATCGTGGCCACCCTCGATGGCAAGGAGTTGGCCCGCATGCCCGTGGTGGCGGCAGCGGACGTACCCCGGGCCAGTCTCTGGGAGTCGATCCTGCTCCAGACCCGGCGAATTTTCACGCTGCGGTGACGGTCGCGCAAACGCCGTCCATCGGCTGAGGCCGATGGACGGCGTTCTTATGGTTTCCGCACTGGATCACGCAGGCGGAATGCTGGGTCAATGGGTGGCTGCCCCGATGGGAGCCCTCGCGGACTGGGTAGGCCGGGGCGCCCGGGTCAGAAGGCTCAGCAGCGCGGCCACGCCCAGCAGGCCGGCTGCGATCTGGAACGCCGGCGTATAGGAGCCCGTCACATCCTGAATGTACCCGGCCAGCGGCGCACCGAAGACGCCGCCCAGCCCCCAGGCGGTGAAGACCAGGCCGTAGTTGATGCCGCTGTGCTTGGTGCCGAAGAACTCGTAGGTGGCCGCGGGGAAGAGGGCGAGGTAGGCGCCGTAGCAGAAGCCTACCGCACCGGCGCCCGCAGCCAGCAGGGCGAAGGTGTTCAGACTGGGCAAGAGCAGCAGCGCAGCCGCATGGATGATGAAGATGACCAGCATGGTCCGGATGGGGCCCAGCTTATCGGAGACCGCACCGGCCAGAACCCGGCCCAGTGCGTTGAAGACGGCCAGCACCGCCACCAGGAGGAAGCCGCCCTCGATCCCCACGCTCTTGGCGTAGGTGGCCAGGTGCCCGATGATCATCAGGCCGCCCATGGCCCCAGCGGCGTACATGAGCCAGAGCAGGTAGAACTGGGGTGTCCTGAGCATCTCCGTCGAGGTGTAGTCCCGCCGGGCCGGAGATGCGGCAGTGCCCTTGGCAGCCGCCGGTGCGGCATTCGGCGGCACGTAGCCGGGCGGCGGATTGACGACAAGCTGCGCGAGGCCAATGGTCAGGACGAAGAAGGCCAGGCCGAGGAACAGGAAGGAAAGCCGGAAGCCGAACTGGCCCAGGAGGTACTGGCCCAGCGGCGAGATGTAGGCCGAGGCCAGTCCGAATCCACTGACCACAATCCCTGCGATCTTTCCCTTCTCATGCGGGGAGAACCATTTGACTGCGGCCGGCGTGGCCGCGGCGTAGCCCAGGCCGATGCCCGCACCAGTGAGCAGTCCGAAGCCCAGGACCAGCATGGCCACGGAGTTGGCGAAGTAGCAAAGCACCAGGCCGATGCCCGCGAAGGCGCCCCCCAGGGTGGCCGCGATGCGCGGGCCCAGACGGTCCACGAGGAGACCGGCAGGAACCATCATCAGTGCAAACATGCCGCTGGCAACGGCGTAGGGGAGGCTCGCCTGAAAGTCCGTGAGGCCCAATTCCGTCTGAATGGCGCCCTTGAAGACGCTCCAGGCGTAGAGCACACCCAGGGCCAGATTGATCCCGGTGCCGGCGGCGGTAACCACCCAACCTCGATTCCGCATAAAGCCCCCTGCACCCCTTGATGAAGACAAGTCAGATGAACATCATTCCAAACCTGACCTGGCAGGAACGATCCGCTTGCCTGCTGATCCCCCCTCTCGCAGCGGATGGATGTTGTCAGGGGAATCTGGCTATACTGTGTTCTCAGTTAATTGGCGGAACGGAACGCGAATTCCTGCCTGTGCCAAAAATCACAATTCTAATTGATTTAGGGGCTTGTCCATCACCGGGACGGGAGGGGATCTGCCTCAGGTTTCGCCGGAAAGCGGCGCCGACAGGAATAGCCGGTGTCTTTTCAACTCATACTTCGTATAAGGAAGGGATAATCCATGATCAAACCGTCAGGGGACGTTGATGCGAGTTCATGATGTGGTGGACGTCGAATAATGACGAACGGTTCCGGTAAATAATGGGAGGATAAACCAGGATTTGGACCGAAATACCTCTTCAGCACGCCAGGGGAGGTAAAAGGAGATGTCGATGGAACACCAACTGTTCGGAGACAGCCTGGTGGTCCGTTTAAGCGGTGAACTGGATCTGGTGGCAGCAGCACACTTCAAGGAACTGGTGGATGATTACCTGGATTGGGGAAAGATTCGCCACCTCTATGTGAACCTGGAGAAGGTCACCTTTCTGGACAGTTCCTTCCTGGGAGCCTTGCTGGGGCGGTACCGGCGCATCAGCCAGATCGGCGGGCAGGTGGGCCTCATCAACCCGCCCGGCAGCCTCCGGCCGACCCTGGAGCTTTCCGGCGTCTTCCAGTTGATGGCTGAATACCCCTCGGAGCGCGAGGCTCTGTCAGCAGGATAGCGGGCAAGGTCACCGAGGAGAGGAGAGAGCCCCATGGTACGGCATAACCGCATTGTGCTGGAAATGGAATCGATTCCGGAAAACGTCGGGGTAGCCCGTTTGATGGTGGCGATGCTGGCCGCTCAGGCGGACTTCACCGTGGCGGAAGTGGACGAGGTCAAGCTGGCGGTATCGGAGGCCGTCACCAATGCGGTGGTGCATGGCTATAACTCCCAGCCCGGCCACACCATTCGGGTGGAGGCGTCCCTGGAGGAGGATACCCTGCGGGTTGTGGTGATCGACTACGGCCGGGGGATCGAGGACATCGCCCTGGCCATGCAGCCGGCTGTCTCCTCGGACCCCGAGCGCATGGGGCTGGGATTCTGCTTTATGCAGACCCATATGGATACGCTGCACGTGGAATCCGCTCCGGGCAAGGGCACCCGGGTGGAGATGACAAAACGAAAGGGAATGGAGCGCGTTCCCAGCACCTCTGGGAACTGACGGCCATGGCAGAGGATCGGCAGTTGGAGGAACGGGGTTGGCCCGACGAGGTGGTGCGGGAACTGGTGAGACGGGCCCAACAGGGGGACAAGGCTGCCCGGGACCGGTTGGTGGAGGCCAACCTCCGGCTGGTGCGCAGCCTGGTGTCCCGCTTCTCCGCCACCTCCGCAGACCCTGAGGATCTCTTTCAGTTAGGATGCATCGGGCTGCTCAAGGCGGTGGACCGGTTCGACCTCTCCTATGACGTGCGTTTCAGCACCTATGCCGTTCCTCTGATCTTAGGTGAAATCCGGCGCTATTTGCGAGACGACGGACCCATCCGGATCAGCCGCAGCCTGAAGCAGCTGGCACAGGCGGCCCGCCGGGCCAGGGAAAAACTGGCCGCTGCCCTCGGACGGGACCCCACGGTGGCGGAGATTGCCCAGGAACTGGGCGTCTCGCCGGAAGAGGTGGTGGAGGCGATGGACGGTGCCCGCACCCCTGCCTCCATCCATCAGACCGTGCATGAAAGCGACGGAGACCCCATCTACCTGCTGGACCAACTGGCCACAGAGGACAGCCAGCGGGAAGGTCAGTGGGTGGACCGGGTCGCCTTGCGGGAAAGCCTTGAGCGGCTGGATCCCAAGGAGCGGGAAGTGATCCTGCTGCGCTTTTTCCGGGACAAGACCCAGACGGAGGTAGCTGCCATCCTGGGCTGCAGCCAGGTACAGGTCTCCCGGCTGGAGCGGCGGGCCCTGGAGCATATCCGGCAGTTTTTGAACGCCGGATAGCCTGAATATTCCGCCTTTCGCCCGGGCAAACTGGGACCAGGTGATGCTTCTTGCTGCAACGTCGGCCTGTCATCGGCCTTCCCATCCTGCTGCTCCTGGTGCTGACCGCCATCCTGGTGGCGGCCGCGGCCTACCACTGGTTGCGGGTCCAGTCCCCCGGGTCGCCGCCGGAGGACGCCACGCTGGTGGGCCTGATGCCCGAGTTGGGCGAGACGCATATTCAGATCGCTCTGTGGCATGCTACCCCCGGGGTCCTTCACGGAACCCTGACCGGGAGCCCGTCAGGCGGCGCCCACCCTCCGGAGGCTCGGTCGGTGGTGTGGGTATCGTCCAGGGCTCCCGGTATCGCTTTGCCGGGGTACGTCGCGGCCGGGAAGGCGGGCGCCGGAAGGTGGGTTCCGGCCCCGTGCTGATCATCGACTGGTTTGGCTGTCTGCTGACGGGGTGTGCGCTGGCCCTGCTGCTGCCCGGGCAGCAGCGCTTGCTGCGGACCGTGGTCACCATGCTCCTGGGGGAAGTGGGCCGGGCGGCGGTGGTCCTGCTGGTGGGCGGCGAGGTGGTGGCAATCACCGTAGGCGGCGCCTTTACCCAGCTGCAAGTGGACGGCTTCCCGGCGCCCCTGGCCCGGTTCGGCGGGCTCTTTTTCGCTGCCCTTCTGGGGCTTCTGGCGGGGCGGGAGACGAGCCGGGATCTGTTGCTCTACGCGCTGTATACGGCCCTGGCGGCTCTGCTGCTGCCGGGGTGAGAGGCGGCGGTCTCCGCTGCGCGGACCGGTTTGGACGGGGGCCTTTGGCGCGTTGACAGCGCGGAGATCGGGATGCTACGGTAGGTCTAACAGCGCATGAATTTTCCCGGTGACGGAGCAGGCAGGGGAAACAGGGAGGCCAGTATGCACTATTACGGAACGGCTGCACAGAATGCTCAAGGGCACCTTACCATCGGCGGCATCGACGTGATGGACCTGGTGCGCGAATACGGCACCCCGCTCCACGTCATGGATGAGCAACTGATTCGGGAAAAGTGCCGTGCCTATCGGGAGGCCTTCCAGCAGTACTATCCGGACGGCGTGGTGGCCTATGCCTCCAAGGCGTTTTTGTGCACCGCCATGGCCGCCCTGGTGGAGCAGGAAGGATTGAGCCTGGATGTGGTTTCCGGCGGGGAGATCGCCACCGCCGTGAAAGCCGGATTTCCCATGGAGCGGACGTTCTTTCACGGGAACAACAAGACGCCCGAGGAGATCCGTCTGGCCCTGGCCAGCGGGGTGGGCCGGTTTGTGGTGGACTCGCTTTCGGAACTGGAACTGCTGAACCGGCTGGCCGGGGAGGCCGGGAAGACGGCCCGCATCGCCCTGCGGATCACGCCGGGCGTCTCGGCTCATACGCATCATTACATCAGCACGGGCCAATTGGACTCCAAATTCGGGATTCCGATCGCCATGGGGATGGCCATGGATGCCACCCGACGGGCCCTTTCCCTGCCCCATGTGGAACTGGTGGGCTTCCACTGCCACATCGGATCGCAGATCTTTGACCTGGAAGGGTACCGGGTGGCCGCGCGGATCATGGTCGATTTCCTGGCGGAGGTGCGGAAGGAGACCGGTTTCACCGCGGCGGAGCTAAACATGGGCGGCGGCCTCGGTGTCCGGTATACCGAGGCGGATACTCCCCGTACACCTGCCGAACTGGTCCGGACCCTGGCGGAGACCGTACGGCAAGCCTGCGAGGCCCATGGGTTCCCGCTGCCGCGGCTGGTGGTGGAGCCCGGGCGGTCCATCGTGGCCGAGGCCGGGACGACGCTGTATACCATCGGCAGCATCAAGGAGATCCCCGGTGTGCGGACCTACATCGCCGTGGACGGTGGCATGGGGGATAACATCCGCCCGGCCCTGTACCAGGCCGAGTACGAGTGCGCGGTGGCCAACCGCCTCTCTTCACCCGCGGAGAAGGTGGTCACGGTGGCGGGCCGCTACTGCGAGTCGGGGGATATCCTGATCGTCGACGCCAAGGTAGCCAACGACGTGGCGGTGGGCGACGTGCTGGCTGTCTTTGCCACCGGCGCCTACAACTACAGCATGGCCTCCCACTACAACCGGTACCCGAAGCCCGCGGTGGTCTTTGTGGCGGATGGCCATGCAGACCTGGTGGTACGGCGGGAGACCTTCGAAGAGATGGCCTCGCATGATCTCCTGCCGGAGCGGCTGCAGCCGAGGGCAGTTCGGCAGACGCCATAACGGGACGAGTAGAAGCGCACCCATGAATAGGCGGCGGGCCCTTTCCAAGGGCTCCGCCGCCTGTGCTATGGTAAGATACGGGTAAGATCAACGGTTTGAAAATGCCTGCGGTCCGAGGCGACTCTCCGGTACCGTGCCATATCAGGAAAGTGAGATGGACCGATGCAGATCATCATTCCTCATGTGAATACCGACCTGGACGCCATCGGCGCGGCCGTGGGCGTCCAGATTCTGTATCCCGATGCGGTGATTGTTCTGCCAGGCAATCCGGCTCCTCTGGCAGCCGAGTTCATTTCCCTGCACCGGTACAACCTGCGCGTGGTCAAGCCCAAGGAGATTGACCTCGCCGGAATCACCCGGGCCATCGTGGTGGACACCGCGGACCCGGACCGGCTGGGGCCCCTGGCCCAGGTGGCCCGGGAGACGGAGGTCCACCTGTACGATCACCATCCGTCGGAGGCAGATGATCTGAAGGCGACCCTGGAAGTCCGGGACTCGGTGGGGGCCACCTGCACGCTGATCGCGGAACTGCTGGAGGAGGCAGGGGCGCCCGTCACGCCGCTGCAGGCCACCGCAATGCTGCTGGGGATCTACGCCGACACCGGTTCCCTGAGCCTCATGGGCACCACCCACCGGGATGCCCGCGCGGCGGCCTTCTTGCTGAGCAAGGGGGCCAATCTGCGGGCGGTGAACCGCTTTGTGGAGCCCAGCCTCACCCCCCAGCAGCAGGCGCTGCTGTACCAACTACAGAACCGCAGCCGGTGGCTCAACATCCACGGGGCCCGCATTCTTCTTTTCGAGGCCGAAACCCCGGAATATGTGGGCGGCCTTTCGCTGGTGGTCCATCTCTTGCAGGACATCCATCCGGCTCACGCGCTGTTCGCCGTGGTCCGGATGCGCGACCGGGTCTACCTGGTGGGGCGCAGCGAGGTTCCCTGGGTGGATGTGGCCAAGGCGCTTGCACCTTTTGGGGGCGGCGGCCATCCGCCGGCGGCGTCGGCGGTGGTCAAGGGCGCCGGGGTGGAGGAGGTCTCGGCTCGCCTGGAGGAAGTGCTGGCTGCCACGGTGCAGCGGCCTGTCACTGCCCGGGACGTGATGTCCTCGCCCGTCAAGAGCATTCCGGCGGACCGGCCAATCCGGGACGCGGAGCGGGTGATGCTACGGTACGGCCATTCCGGCCTGCCGGTGGTGGACGCCACGGGCAAGCTTGTCGGGGTGGTCTCCCTTCGGGATGTGACCAAGGCCCGGCGCCACGGCCTGGAGCATGCACCGGTCAAGGCCATCATGGTCCGGCGGGTGGTGACGGTCTCTCCCGATACGCCGCTGGATGAGGTCCAGGATCTGATGATCCAGAAAGACATCGGCCGGGTACCGGTGGTGGAAGGCGACCGGATGGTCGGGATCATCAGCCGGAGCGACCTGCTGGGGCAGCTATACGGGGGCCCGGCGCCCCGGTGGCATCGGACCCTGTACATCGGCTCGGGAACCCTGCCGGCTTCTTCGGGAGTGGATACTTCCGAGGTGGTGCAAAGCGCCATGGCCTCGGCGCCCGGCCCTGTGCAGGAACTGCTGCGCATCAGCGGCGCGGTGGCAGAGCGGACCGGCGTGGCGGCCTACGCGGTGGGCGGCTTTGTCCGGGATCTGCTGCTGGGGCGGCCGAATCTGGACATCGACATCGTGGTGGAGGGGGACGGCATCGCCTACGCCCGCGCCCTGGCGGCGGAACTGGGCGGCCGGGTCAAGGAGGTACCTCGTTTCGGTACCGCCCACATCCTGCTGGATCAGGCGGGGCCGGACATGCCCCGGCGCCTGGACGTGGCGACGGCCAGGCGGGAGTTTTATGAACACGCCGCGGCCCTTCCGGTGGTGGAGCATGCCGACCTGAGGCAGGATCTGTACCGCCGGGACTTCAGCATCAACGCGATGGCGGTGCGCCTGGGTTCCCGGGGGGCGGGGGAGCTGATCGATTTCTTTGGCGGGCTGCAGGATCTGCGGCAGGGACAGATTCGGATTCTGCACACCCTCAGCTTTGTGGAGGATCCCACCCGGATTCTGCGGGCCGTTCGGTTTGCCCACCGGTATGGCTTCCGCCTGGAACCGGAGACGCAGCGCTGCGCCACGAGCGCCATCGCCGGGGGGTATCTTGCCCGGGTGACGGCGGAGCGGCTCAGGCAGGAACTGGTGCTGATCCTGAAAGAGTCCTGCAGCGGCGGCGCCCTGAAAAGCCTTCATGACCTGGGGGCCCTTCCGCAGATCCTACCCGGCGTCATGTGGCACGATGAACTGGCCGGTCAGGTGGACCGGGTGGACAAGCTGCCGGAGGAGGTACCCGCAATAGCCGGGGAAAGCTGCCTCTGGCTGGTGAAACTGATGGTGCTGCTGCATCCCCTGCGCCTGTCCGAGGGAGCGGCTCTGGTCCGGCGGATGAAACTCCGGCGGGCGGAGACTCAGGCCCTGGTGCACACCCTGACCTGGTGGCGGTCGGCCCTGGAGGTGCTCACGGCGCCCCGGAGCACTCCCGCCGATGTGGTGCAGACACTCTCCGGCTGGCCGCCGGAGGGGCTGCTCCTGCTCTACCTGCTGGGCGCCGGCAGCCGGGTGATGCGGTACTGGCAGGAGTGGCGGCACGTGCGTCTGGAGATCACCGGAAAGGATCTGGTGGATGCCGGCGTGCCGGAGGGTCCGGTGATTCGCCGGGCCCTGGCCCGGGCCCTGAGAGCCCGGCTGGAGGGGCTGGCCCCGGACCGGGCGACACAGCTGCGCCTGGCGCTGCGGTACGCTTGCAGGGAGTCGGAGCCGTAACCGTGTCCTTTCGGGTACAGAAGGGGTAGGGAGGCCGTGGTTCATCGGGTCCACCGGCCTCCTCCTTTCGGGTCAAATCGGGTCGGTAAGGTGACGGCAGCAGAGGAGTCGCTGTCCGGCGGGGAAAATCTTCGATCATGCCATTCCCTCCGAAGACAGTCGAAGCAGACGCAGCAGCAAGCAACGGACAATCCAACGGCATGGCGGGGTGAGAGGATGGCGACCCTGACCATCGGTGTCCTGGGCGGGATGGGCCCCCAGGCCACCTGTGATCTGTTCCAAAAGCTGATCGACGCAACGCCGGCCCGCAGCGACCAGGAGCATCTGCACGTCATCATCGACAGCAATCCGGCCATTCCGGACCGGACCGCCTTTCTACTTGGGAAGGGTCCGGATCCCACCCCGGCCCTGGTGGAAAGTGCCTGCCGGCTGGCCCGGGCGGGGTGTGACTTCCTGATCATGCCGTGCAACACCGCCCACTACTTCGTCCGGCAGATCGAGGAAGCGGCCGGCATCCCCGTCCTGGACATGATCGAGATTACGGCACAGGCGGCCCGGCAGGTGCTGTCCCCTGGCGATGCGGCCGGCCTTATGGCCACTACCGGGACCATCCAGTCGGGCCTGTACCACCGGGCGCTCGCCCGGCACGGGCTTCAGCTCATCACGCCGGATGAGGCGGACCAGGCCGAGGTCATGGACATCATATACGGCCCGCAGGGGGTCAAAGCCGGCTATCGGGGCCAGGACCTGCGTGCCCGGGCGCGGGCGGTGGCCGAGCGACTGGTGGCTCGGGGTGCCCGCGTGGTGATCGCAGGCTGCACCGAGATTCCCCTGGTGCTGGCAAGCGGCGACATCTCCGTCCCGGTGCTGGACTCCACCGGACTGTTGGCCCAGGCGGCCGTTGCCAGGGCCCGCTCGGGCGCGGAGGCCGGCGCCGGACAGGGCGGTGTTGGCGTACTTGACGGAAAGCTGACACCTGATCAAAACTAAGAGGGTCCGGAGGCTGAATCGGGCCGGCACAGCGGGAGGTGAGAGCGATGGAGGGTTCCGGGGCACTGCTCGGGCGGCCGGAAAGCTATACGGTCCACCTGGCGAACTTCGAGGGTCCCCTGGACCTGCTGCTCCACCTGATCCGCCGTGCGGAGATCAACATCTACGACATTCCCATCGCGCAGATCACCGAACAGTACCTGGAGATCATTCAGGACCTCTCCACCGTGGACATCGACCGGGCCAGCGAGTTTCTGGTGATGGCGGCGACCTTGTTGGATATCAAGAGCCGGATGCTGCTGCCCAGGCCGCCCCGGATCACGGAGGAACTGCCCGAGGAGGAACCCCAGGATCCCCGGGAGGAACTGGTCCGGCAGTTGGTGGCCTACAGCCAGTACCGAGAGGCGGCCGAGGCGCTCAGGGAACTGGAGCAGAAGATGGCCCGGATCTACACCCGGGGCTTCTTTTGCGAGGAGGTCCAGGGACCGCCGCCCCTGCAGGGGCTCACGCTGGAGGATCTGGTCAGGGCCTTCCAGGAGGTCCTGCGGGAGGAATGGAACTGGCGGGAGGTACCCCGGGAGGAGATTCCGCTGCGGGAAAAGGTGCGGGAGATCAGCTTTCTCCTGTCCCGCAGCCCGGGCGGCCTCCGTTTTCGCGAGCTGTTTACACGGGGCGGGTCCCGCCGGGAAGTGGTGGTTACCTTTCTGGCCCTGCTGGAACTGATCCGGCAGCGCCGGGCTGTTGCTGTGCAGGAACGGCTTTTCGGCGAGATCTGGATCCGCCCGGCCGGCAGTGAACCGGAAGGAGCCATATCCGCAGGGGTGCAGGGTGAGGATCAGACAGAAGGGGGGGCGGGGGAACTCCCCGCTGAGCGATGATCTGGAAGCACGGCACAGCCATCCTGGAGGCGATCCTGCTGGCCTCTCCGGAGCCGCTGACGATTCGGCGGATCGCCGAGGTGATGGGCCTTGAGGAGCGGGAGGCCCGCATCCTCATGGAGGATCTCCGTAAGCAGTACGACCAGCCGGGCCGGGGCCTGTGCATCCGGGAGATGGCAGGGGGATATGTTCTCACCACCCGGCCCGAGTACGCAGAATATGTGGAGCGGCTGCTGCAGCCCAAGTCCCGGGGGCTCAGCCACGCCGCGCTGGAAACCCTGGCCATTATCGCGTACCGGCAGCCCATCACCAAGCCGGAGATTGAGGCAATCCGCGGGGTGAAGGTGGACCGGGTGGTGGAGATGCTGCTGGAGCGGCGGCTGATTCGAGAGGTGGGTCGCAAGGACGCGCCGGGCCGTCCGGTGCTCTATGGCACGACCCAGGAGTTTCTGCAGTACTTCGGGCTGCGGGACCTCAGCGAACTGCCGCCGGTCTCCCTGGATACCAGCGACGCCGGTCTGATTTTGAAGCGCCGGGAAGGCGAGGAGCGCTCATCCCGGGTCGGGTGAGAAGGAGCGGCTCAGATGGGGTTTGTGGGACACGCCTTTGTGGACTGGGATGATACCATCGCCGAGAACATCCGGTATTTTACGGAAACCGAGGAGATCAACTGTCGGCTGATCGCCCGGGCCACCGGAGCCGACCCGGAGCAGGTGAGGATCCGGGGGCGGGAACTGGACCTGGCCACGGCCCGCCGGATGGGGCTGGGGCGCGAGTCGCTGCCCACCGCCTGGCTTACCTGCTACCGGGAGTTCGCGGCCAGGGCCGGGGTACCGGTGGATCCGGAGACGGAGGCGGAAGTGGTGCGGGCCTGCCGCATTCCCTATGAGGTGCGGCAGGAGATTCTGCCCGGGGCACCGGAGGTGCTCACCTGGCTGCACACCCGGGGCTTTGAGGTGCTGATCTGGACCGCCGGCGATCACGAGGTGCAGTTCCGGAAAATCCGGGAAAGCGGGCTGACCCACCTTATCCACGGCATGTGCATCGTGCCGGAAAAGACGCCGGAGGTGCTGCGGGCAGCCCTGGCGGATCGGGATCCGGCCCGGTGCTTTGTGGTCGGCAACTCGGTTCACTCCGACATTCGCCCGGGCCTGGCCCTGGGATTGCTGGCGATCCACGTGCCGGCCGAGACCTGGGCGTACGATGACGGCGAAATCAATCCAAACCATCCCCGCTACCGGCGGGTGGAGGGGATCCACGAGGTGCCCAAGGTGGTGGCGGACTGGTTCCGGCTGCCCCTGGAGAGCCTTCCGAACAGCGCGCGTCGATGACGGAGCGGAGTCGGTGACTCCGCTCCGTTTGCTGTATGGGGCCGGAGCGGGTTGGAAAAACTCACCGGGGGTGGCAACGGAAGCAGGTGGAGGTGTGGTCTGTGGCGGTGCTCCCGGTGGCGTTGGTGGTGGCCGCCCTGCTGCTGTGGTTCCTGCCGGTGCAGGTCCGCGTGCAGCTTCGCCAGCACAACGGCCAGGCTACGTTGCGAACGGAGGTGGGGGTGGCCTGGTGGAAAAGGCGCAGGGAACTGGACCTGGCCGCGTCCCTGCAGCGGGCCCAGGCACTGGATCTGGCTGTGACCGCGCCGCACCGGACTGAGGGAGGCCACACGGGGCCTCCCTGGAAACACCTGCTGACGACGCTGGAGCCACCGGTCAGGTACCTGCTTCGGCGCATGCGCTGCCGCTCCCTGGACCTGTCCGTGATGGTGGGAGGCGGCGATGCCATGGTCTCGGCCCTCCTGACCGGTGTCACCTACGCCGTGATGAGTACGGCGCTGGGGGTTGTCTCCCGATGGATGCGGTTGCCCCGGTCGGGCCTGCGGATGCGGGTGACGCCCTCCTTTCAGGAACTGGTGTGGCGTATCCGGCTGGACTGCATACTCACCTTCCGGCTGGGAGACGCTATCGTGGCGGGAATCTGGTCGCTGTACCGGGTGCGCCGGGAACCGGTCCTGGCGGCCTGGCTGAAGCGGAGGCGCAGCAAGGGGGTGGAGGGCAGTGTCGGAGCACCCGATTCAGGCGCTGATGAAGACGGCGATGGAAAGCATCAAGAGCATGGTGGACGTCAACACCGTGGTCGGTGATCCGGTGGAAACCCAGACCGGCACGGTGATCATTCCGGTCTCCCGCGTCTGCTTCGGATTTGCCGCTGGCGGCAGTGAATTTTCGGTGGAAGCGGAAACCCCGGTGACCGATTACCCGTTCGGCGGCGGCAGCGGCGCCGGCGTATCCGTTCATCCGGTGGGCTTTCTGGTGGTGGACGGGGAGCAGGTCCGGATGCTGCCGGTGGACGGGACCCAGCCCATCGACCGGCTGATCGACCTGGCGCCGCAGCTCATGGATCGGTTCTGCGCCTGGCGGCAGCACCGCTGCCGGAACGAACGCCACCACCAGGGTGGCCGGGAGCGTCCGTCCCGACCCTGTGGACGCGAAGAGGAGCACGACGCGGCGCATCACGACGCCTGCGACGACGACGTCGAGTGACAGTCCGAGACGCCGGACCGGTGCCCAACCGGTCCGTGTTGTTTTGCGCGAAAAACCGCCGCCCCTGGATTTGCCACCGGCTGCGTGACATATAGTGTTTCCGCCCTGGGTGACACTATGTGGCGGAAACCGATGTGGGCAGAAAAGGGGGTACGGCGGTGCGGTCCCTGTGGAAAGGGTCCATCACCTTCGGACTGGTGACGATTCCGGTCAAGCTGTACGCGGCTACGGAGGACCGGGATGTGCGGTTTCACCTGCTTCACGAGCCGTGCCGGACTCCGGTGCAGTACCGGAAATGGTGCCCCGCCTGTGACCGGGAGGTGTCCGGGGAGGAGATCGTCAAGGGCTTTGAATATGAGAAGGGGCGCTACGTGGTGGTCTCTCCGGAGGAACTGGAACGCATTCCGGTGGCGGCGGCCCACACCGTGGAGATCGTCGATTTCGTGCGCTTGGAGCAGATCGATCCCATCTACTTTGACCGCACCTATTACCTGGAGCCCGGGGAGGGGGGCGCCCGTGCCTATGCGCTGCTGCGCCGGGCCATGGAAGAGACCGGCCGCATCGCCATTGCCCGTGTGGTGATCCGCACCCGGGAATCTTTGGCAGCCATCCGGGTCTTCCAGGGCCGCGTGCTGGTGCTGGAGACCATGCATTTTCCGGAGGAGATCCGCTCACCCGCGGGGCTGACGGGCCTCGTCGAGCCGGAACTGAATCCCCGGGAAGTGGAGATGGCCGTTGACCTGGTCAGCCGCCTTTCCGCCGACTTTACCCCCGAGAAGTACGAAAACCGCTACCGTGCGCAGGTGCTGTCTCTCATCGAGGCCAAGGTGGCCGGCGAGGACGTGGCCCCGGTGGCGGAAGCGCCGGTGCGCACCGAGGTGGTGGACCTCATGACGGCCCTGCGGGCCTCCATCGAGGAGGCACAGAAAGCCCGCCAGGAGGAAGGGACCGGCGGGGCCCGGCCGGCGGCGGCACCGCGGCTGCCGGACGGCGCCCGGGCGCCCGGCCCCCCTGGCAGGGCCCGGCCTCAGGCGCCCCCGCCCGGTCCGGGCGTCCCCCGTCCCGGCGCGGCCGCACCGGGCGCGCCGAAGACCGCCGCCACCGGCCCAGGTGGTTCACGCCCGGCCGAGACCCCTGCCGCCCCGACCCTCCCGGATCAGTCCAGTTCCCCGGGGGCGCCAGGGGTCACTCCGGAGGGGGGATAATGCGGCTGCCCTTTTCCCCCATGCTGCTGAGCCGCGCCCCGGCTCCCCTTGAAGACAGCGGCTGGCTTTACCAGGTGAAATGGGACGGCGTCCGGAACCTGACCTTGGTGGAGTCCGGACGGGTCCGGCACTGGAGCCGGCGGGGGAGGGACAGGACGCTGCTTTTTCCCGAACTGGACGGCCTGGGCGCGGCCCTCGGCGGCAGCCGGGCGGTGCTGGACGGGGAGATCGTGGTGCTTCGGGACGGCAAGCCCAGCTTCGCTGGCATCCTGGAACGGGACACAGGCGGAGGCAGGGCCGATCCGGGCAAGGTGCGGAGCCACCCGGCGGTCCTGATGATCTTCGACCTGCTGGAACACGGCCACAGGCCCTTGTATCAGGTGCCGATCGAGGAGCGGCTTCGCCTCCTGCAGGAGGTGGTACCGCCCGGTCCTGCCTGGCAGGTGGTGGACTCCTTTCCAGGGGAGCAGGGGCCCGATCTGTTTCAGGCGGCGGTGGAGCACGGGCTGGAGGGGGTTGTGGCCAAGCGACTCGGAAGCACCTACCAGCCGGGCATCCGGTCCCGGGACTGGGTGAAGATCAAACGCCGGCAGCGGATCCTGGCGGCGGTCTGCGGGTATACGGCGCCTGCGGGCCGCCCCGGCAGCCTGCTTCTGGGCGCGTTCCGGGAGAATGAGCTTGTCTACATCGGACGGGTGGGTACCGGCATCCGCCCGGAGGATCTGGACCTGCTTCGCACCCATCTAAGGCCCGGCCCCTGTCCCTTTCCCCGGGTGCCGTCCCTCCGGGATCGGTTTGCCAGGGATCCGGGACCGGTGGTCTGGACGGAGCCGGTCCTGACCGTGGAGGTGGAGTTCTCCGAGTGGACGGAGGACCTGCGGCTGCGGGACCCTGTGCTGGTGGGGTTCTCCAGCCGCCTCGCCGAAGCCGCCCGACTGCAATAGGAGGGATTTGCATGGCATGGACTCCGGACGAAGATCTGCGGCAGGACCGCGAGAGTTCCCCGGAGGATCCGGATGAACCCGTGACCTGGGAGCCCGACGAAACAGACGCAAGCCTGGAGATGGGGCGGCGGGTCACCCTGGTGGCCGTCTTCCGGGAGGCCCGGGAGGCAGCGGCTTGTGCCGATACCCTGCGCCAAAGCGGGCTGAAGGCGGCCGTCACCCTGTTTACCTCCCGGCCTGCTGTCGGCGAGAACCGTCCTGACGGGGATGAGGCCGGGCTGGGCACCGGCGTCGCGGTGGGAGCCAGCATCGGAGCGACTGCCGGGATGCTCGCGGCCACCTACGTCTTTCCCGGCCTGGGGGGACCGCTCATCAGCGCATCTCCGACGGTAACCACTCTGGCCGGAGCGGGGCTGGGGTCCCTCCTGGGTGGCCTGGCCGACGCCTTGTCCGAGGAGGCCGGACAGGCGGCGGTGCTGGCGGTCCAGGTGACAGAGCAGGATGCTCCCCGGGCGGAGGCGGTGGTTCGCACCTTCCATCCCGCCCAGGTGAGGGAGGTGACTCCATGAGCGCCGTTCGGATGCCGGTGGCGGTGGCAGGGCGGGAGCTGTTGGTCTCCAACCTGGAGAAGGTGTACTGGCCGGAGGAAGGAATCACCAAGGCGGAACTCATCGAGTACTATACCCGCATCGCTCCGTACCTGCTGCCACACCTCAAGGGGCGCCCGGTGGTGCTGACCCGCTATCCGGAGGGCATCGATGGCAAGGGGTTTTATCATAAGGACGCTCCCGCGGGCACACCGGACTGGATTGCCACCTGGCCCATGGAGGCGGAGGACGGACGGATCCTGCGCTTCCTGGTGATCGAGGAGCCGGCGGCGCTGGCGTACGTGGCCAACCTGGGCGCCATCGAACTGCACCCGTGGCTTTCCCGCTGCGCCTCGCCGGACACGCCTGACTGGGCGGTGGTCGACCTGGACCCGGCCGAGGGAGCCACGTTCGCGGATGCCCTGATCCTGGCCCGTCTGGTGCGGCGGATCCTGGACTCCGTCGGAGTCACCGGGTTTCCCAAGCTGTCCGGGGCGACAGGCATCCACATTTTCTGCCCCTGTACCCCCGACCACACCTACCGGGATACGGCCGCCTTCTGCGAGGCAGTGGGTCGCGTTCTGCTGAAGGCATTTCCGGAAAAGGTGACGCTGGAGCGGACGGTGGCCCGACGGACCGGCAAGGTCTACGTGGACTACCTGCAGAATCGCCGGGGGCAGACGATCACGGCAGTCTACGGGGTTCGTCCCCTGCCCGGGGCGCCGGTCAGCCTGCCGGTGACCTGGGACGAACTGGAAGGAGATCCGCCCCGCTGTACCATTCGCACCATCTGGACGCGGCTGGAGCAGGTCGGAGACCTTTTTGCCCCGGTGCTGACCACGCAGCAGGACCTGCGGCCTGCGACGGCTGCGCTGCAGGCAATGGTGTGATCGCAGGCAACAGCAGAAAGGTACTTGCGCGACGCCGCGATCTGTGATACTATCAATAACCGCCAGTTCCCGATGGGCGGGGAACTGGGAAATGGCGGTGTAGCTCAGCTGGCTAGAGCATGCGGTTCATACCCGCAGTGTCGGTGGTTCGAATCCACCCACCGCTACCAGTTCATCGAACATGGATCGGGTTTGGCCCGGTCCGGCACATGGGGCTATAGCTCAGTTGGGAGAGCGCTTGAATGGCATTCAAGAGGTCAGGGGTTCGAGTCCCCTTAGCTCCACCAGTCCGCTAGCGGCTTGGCGGCACCGCGTCAGGTCCGGGAGGAAGCAGCGCACCGTCAGGTCGCTAGGTGGACAATAAAATCCTGCGCGGTTAGCTCAGCTGGGAGAGCGCATGATTGACGTTCATGAGGTCAGAGGTTCGAGCCCTCTACCGCGCACCAAGTCACAGCGGCACGTCGCATCGAGGCGACGTGCCGCTGCTGTACCCGAAACGTGATCCGGAGGCAGGGGAAAAGGAAAAAAGTGTTGTCATTCCCTTGTCTCCGGTGTAATATAAATAAACCACCAGGCGGCACAGCCGCACACAAGATCCAGTTGCGTCAGCGGTTGCATTCACAGTGTTGATTCGGGCAGGCGACCAGTGACCCCGTTGCTGCTTCGGCGGAGGTCACTGTTCTGTTTTGGCGGAGTGCCGCCTCCGAGGGACAAAAAAAAGAGAGAGAAGGAGGCGATGCAAATGCGGAAGGGTTTCGGTGATCATGGTTTCCCTGTGCGTCCCACCAATGAAGGACACGGTGGCCATCCCAACAAGGCGATCTCCATTAACTCCGAAGTGTTGGAAGAGATCCTTCGGGACGCCGGGCTGGAGGAACTGCATCGAGGCTGAGAGCAGCGAGGGCCGGGGGTCCTCGCTTTTTGCTGTGCTTGTTTTGGGTTGATGCCTGGGTGCCAGGAATTGCTTCATGACAATGACTTTGCGCCCTCCGTATAATCTAGGTATATGCCAGATAAAGTAAAATAACCCGGAGGTGCGCCATTGGATCGTGAATATGGTTATGTCATTATCCTATGGGTCATGATATTCATCTTCCTGGCTCTGGGCACCCCAAGAGCCTGGGCGGCCCCGGCGGGATCCACGGTCTTGCAGGAAGGCTCCTGCGGTCCGGAAGTGGCTGCCCTGCAGATGCGACTGGCCAACCTGGGATACGACGTGGGCCCTCCCGACGGGATCTTTTCGCGACGAACCCGCGACGCGATCCGGCGGTTTCAGGCCGACTTCGGCCTCCCGGTTCGCGGCTTGGCCGATGCCACTACTCTCCGGGCGATTGCGGCGGAACATGACGGGACCTACGGGCCCTTGCACGTGGTAAGGGAGGGGGACACCCTTGCCTCCGTGGCCCGCCAATATGGAACACAGAGTGAGACCGTGCGCTGGCTCAACCAGCTCCGGGACACTGCCCTGCGGCCCGGTCAGATTCTGCGGCTGCCCTACTGGTGCCGCCTGCAGCCGCAGGTAGACCTGCCCGCCACGGAAGCGTCCGGCGGGACCGCCTCCCAGCCGCCGAGCAGCGGCACGGAGGAAGATGTGCCCGGAGCCGGATCCCGGTCTGGTATACACCTGAAGGCCACGATCCCCGTTCCGGAGCCGGCCCGGTCCCGGACAGTGAGGGACGACTTTGTGGTCCTGGGCTACTACTCCGAGGACTGGGAGGGGGACTGGCGGTCCCTCAGCAGTCTGATCCGGTCCGGGGGTGTGGTGGACCTGGTGGTCAACTTTCAGATGGCGGTGGATCAAAACGGCAACATCATCACACGGGCCTATCCGGAACTGATGGCGGAGGCCAGGGACCGGGGCCTGCCGGTCCAGGGGCTTCTCCACAACTGGAGCGGGGACAATTTCAGCCCGGAGATCGCCCGGGCGGTGGTTTCGGACCCTGTGGTCCGGGACCGGACCATCGCCAACGTGATCGCGGTGGCCCGGCAGCAGGGCCTCTCCGGAATTAACGTCGATCTGGAACGGATTCCGCCGGATCAGCGGGAGAACTATACAGCGTTTGTTCGCCTTCTGTATAACGCCGCGAAGGCCGAAGGGTTGCAACTGACCCTTTCGGTTCCCGGTAAGACCTACGATGACACCACCTCGATCTGGGAGGGGGCCTTTGACTACCGGGCCCTGGGCGCCTACGCGGACTACGTGGCGGTAATGGCCTACGACGAGCACCTGCCAGGCCTCCCCGCCGGGCCTGTGGCTTCCTACGGCTGGGTTCGACAGGTAGCCCAGTACGCCGCGTCCCAGATTCCGCCCCATAAGGTTCTGCTTGGACTGGGCGCGTACGGGTATGAGTGGATCCAGGGCACCACCCAGGGGCGGGCGCTGTCGGCCTCCGGGGCCATGGCCCTGGCAGAGGAGTACGGCGCGGCCGTTCAATGGGATGCGGAGGCCCAGGTACCCTACTTTACCTATGTTCGGGACGGGGTACCCCGGATCGTCTATTACGAGGATGCCCGCTCCACCGCGGTAAAGCTGAGTCTGGTCCGGGACTACGGCCTGGGTGGCGTGGCAATTTGGCGGCTAGGGCTGGAGGATCCGGCGATCTGGTCGGTGCTGGGTCCCTGATGAGCGAAAAAAGGGCTGTCTCCGGAGCCGCTTGCTCCGGGACAGCCCTCTTTACTGCGTACGAAGGACCGGGTGGGCGGCGGCGGTAGGAACCTCGGGGTCGGGGCTGAGCATTTCGCTCAAGGTGACGGGCTTCAGCCCCCGCTGCTCCAACTGGCCGATGGCGGTATCCAGCACCTGCACGGTGTTGGGCTTGGGATGCAGCAGGATCAGGTCCCCGGGACCGGCCTTCTGCAGACGGCTCAGGATTAGCTGGGGAGTGGTCTGGCTGTGCCAGTCCACGGTGTCCAGACTGGGCAGCACGGTGCGGAGCCCCAGGGCGGACGCTGTTTCCACGATGGCCTGGCTGACCTCGGACATGTGGGGCGCGTAGTACCGAACCGGCTGGTCGGTGATCGCTTGAATCACCGCCACGGATTGTGCGATGTCTGCCTTCAGCCGGCCGGCGGCGGCCAGTTCCTTGGGGCCGTGGGTGAGCCGGTGGCCGTGGGTGGCGATCTCATGTCCCTCCCGGGCCATCCGGCGCAGCAGTTCCCGGTTCTTTTCAGCCCACGTGCCGGAGACGAAAAAGGTGACCTTCACGCCCCGCTGCTTCAGAATCGGAAGCATCTGCTCCAGTTCAGGGGTTCCCCAATCCACGTTGATCATCAGGGTAACCGCCTGTTTGTTTGGGTTCCCCCTGTGGATGACGCCCAGGGGGTAATCGGCCAGCTGGCGGGAGGGCGTTTCCACCTGAAAGGCTGGTTCCACCCGGGTATTCCGAGGGGCCGCGGCCAGCCGGGCCCAGGTGGCGTTGACGTCCAGGCGGAGCCCGTTGAGTTCCGGGGTAACCAGGCGGATGCCCCGGGCATCCCGCTCCTCCCGGGCGTTGATGGGTGGACTCTCCAGGGCCGAACGCATCCCCTTCAACATGGCTTTGGCCTCGGCCTCGGTTTTGCCGGAAAAGTCCCGGCCCAGGAGCGTCACGCCCTCGGCCACCCGCTGCTCCCCGGTTCCGGCTGCTGGCACCAGACGGGAAGGAGGCAGGAGCAGCAGGGCGAGCGCGCCGGCAAGGACCAGGGCCAGTGACCAGCGGTTGATCCGCACCACCCGGAACAGGGTCCACCGCCGCTGGAGCACCGGACATCCCCCCTTGTCTTCCTTACTGGAAAACGTATGGGCAGGGCTGTCCGCGTATTACCAGCGTGCTATAATAGAATAAGTTTGGCAGCAAGTGCTTTGCAACGATGCGGAGGTTCATCCCGTGGATCAACGCAATCAACGCTACAACGTCTGGAACGCTGCAGTCCAAGCCATCTTCCTGAACATCGTCAACACATATGTGGCGGTCTTTGCAGTACGGTTAGGGGCGGATGACCTCCAGCTCGGCTACCTCAACTCCTGGCCGCAGGTGGCCAGTGTGGTGGCGGTGCTGTTCTTAGCCTCTGCCATAGCCCAGTCCCCTCACAAGCAGGCGTGGATCGCGGTGATCCAGCTGGTCAGCCGCAGCGCTGCACTGGGGGCGGCGGCAGTACCCTGGTTCCCGGTGGCCTGGCGGGTCTGGGCGCTGATTCTCTTTTGGGTGCTCATCGTGGCTCCCAATTCGGTGGGAAACACAGCTCAGCAATCTTTCCTGGCGGATATCTTTCCGGTGGAAGAGCGGGGCAAGGTCTTTGCGGCCCGCAACGCCTGGGCCACCGGCGCCGGCATGATCACCGTGTTACTTGCCGGCTGGGCCTTGGACCACCTGTTTTCGTACCCACAGGGGTACCAGATCCTCTTCTTCCTTTCGTTCCTGAGCGGGTTGGTGGAAATCTGGCTCTTTCTCCGCATGCGGGAACCTGACAATTGGACGGCGGCGCAGGGGGGACCCGAGCCGCCTGCCGCCACCCCCAGCAGGCCAGAAACCGGATGGCGGACCCACGTGGCGGTCTTTCGCCACCGGCCGTTTCTGGCCTTTGTCTGTTGCTCCATCCCCTTTCACTTTACCTGGCAGATGGCTGGGCCGATCTTCACCCGTTATCAGGTGACGGACCTGGGGATGAACAACACCTGGATCAGCCTTGTCACGTTGGCCAACAGCCTGTCCGCCGTGATTGCGTACCCGTTCCTCGCCCGCAAGGCCCAGCGGGTAGGCAACCTTCGCATGCTGGCGATATCGAGCATGATTCTGGCCATGGCGCCGGTGCTGACCGCCCTGGCCCCCAGTCCTTTTTGGGTCATGGTGGTCAACCTCTTCTTCGGCATCGGAGTGGCAGGGGTCAACCTGTTTGTCCTCAACACCCTGCTGGACGTCTCCCCAAGGGAGGGGCGGCCTGTCTATCTGTCGGTGCACGCGGCCCTGGTGTGCCTCAGCGCTGCCATCGCTCCGGTGGTGGGGGCGCACTTGATGGCCGCGGTGACCGCCCGCAACGCCCTGATCCTATCCTCTGTCGCCCGGTTTTCCACCTCCATGGGGTTTTACTTGCTGGCACACCGGGGCAGGCTCGGCCACCGTCGGGTTCATGCTGCCGCCTGATCTCGGACGCCTTTTCCGGCAGCCGGTCCCTCCCGGAAGGGGACATGCTTTCCGGTGGGAACGCATAGAGATGGACCGGATTGGTATCCGGGAGGTGGCGCCGGTGTTGAATGGAATCTGGCTGTTTCTCATGGTGGTCGGGGTCGCGGTGGCCGCCCATACCGGCAAGGCCCAGGCCGTCACCGACGCCGCCTTCGCAGCCGCAAGGCTGGCGATCGACACCATGATCGGGTTGGCCGGCCTCAACGCTCTCTGGATGGGGCTCATGAAGATCGCCGAGCGCAGCGGGCTGATGGAGGGGCTGGCCTGGCTGCTCAGGCCCCTGGTCCGCTGGCTCTTTCCGTCGGTGCCCCGGGATCATCCGGCGGTGGGCGCCATCCTGATGAACATCTCGGCCAACATGCTGGGCCTCGGTTCCGCTGCCACCCCGATGGGGCTGAAGGCAATGCAGGAGCTCCAGCGGCTCAACGACGGCGACAAGGAGACCGCCACTGAGGCGATGTGCACCTTCCTGGCCCTGAACACGTCCTGCATCACGCTGATTCCCGGTTCCATCATCGCTTTGCGGGCGGCTTCCGGGTCGGCGAACCCCGCGGAAATTGTAGGGGCGACCCTGATCGCCTCCACCTTCGCAGGGGTCGTGGGGATCCTGCTGGACTGGCTGGTGAGGCAGTCCCTCCGGGCCCGGGGGAGGTGATCCCATGTCCTGGGTGAGTGCCCTTTCCCTGTGGGCGATTCCCGCCCTGCTGGCGGGCATCCCCCTATGGGGTGCTTTCCGCCGGGTGAAGGTGTATGAAACGTTCATCGAGGGAGCGGAAGAGGGCCTTCAGATCACCGTGCGGATCGTCCCCTATCTGGTGGGGATGATGGTCGCCCTGGCCGTCTTCCGGGAGTCCGGTGCCATGGATCTGGTGGCCCGGCTCATCAGCCCGGTGACGGCTCGGCTGGGCTTTCCCACCGAGATCTTGCCACTGATGATCGTCAGGCCCCTGTCCGGAGCCGGGGCCCTGGCGGTGACGGCCGACCTGCTGAAGACCCAGCATCCGGACTCCTTTATTGGACGCCTGGCCTCTGTCATGCAGGGCTCCACCGATACCACCTTTTATGTGCTGACGGTCTACTTTGGTTCGGTGGGTGTGCGCCGCCCCCGCTACGCGCCGGTGGTGGGGCTTGCTGCCGATTTTGCCGGCTTTCTGTCCGCCCTGTATGTCTGCAACTGGTTTTTCGGCTGACCTTGTGGTAACAATGGGAAAGGATATCGCTGGAATGCCGCAAGGAGGCCGCTTCAGCATGAGCGTCGAAGCGAAACTAAGGGAGTTGGGACTGTCCCTGCCTGAGGCCCCCAAACCGGTGGCCGCATACGTTCCCTTTGTCCGGAGCGGGGACTTGGTTTTCGTCAGCGGGCAGATCGCGGTGGCGGACGGCGAACTGAAGTACAAGGGCAAGGTGGGCCGTGACCTGACCCCGGAACAGGGATATGAGGCGGCCCGGCTGTGTGCCGTCAACACGCTGGCCGTTCTCAAGTCTGCCGTGGGATCACTCGACAAGGTCCGGCAGATCGTGAAGGTCACGGTTTTTGTCAGCAGTGCACCGGGGTTCACCGGGCAGCCCGGGGTAGCCAACGGCGCCTCGGAACTGTACCAGGCGGTTTTCGGCGAGGCGGGGCGGCACGCCCGTTCGGCGGTGGGCGTCTCGGAGCTTCCCCTGGATTCGGCCTGCGAGGTTGAACTGATCGCCCGCGTGGAAGACTGAAGAAGGAGGAAGCCGGCTCAGGGATTCAGCAGCCGGCTGATCTCCACAATGTAGCGTCCTGCGGCCACTTCCTGGGCGGCGATGCGCGGCTCCGTGAGGTCGCAGTCCAGGGGGTCCAGGCCATCCCGCAAGAGCCGCAGCCGGCAGCCCTGATACAGGGCGGGAAGGCTCAGAAAGAGGTTGGTGCGGATTCCCAAGATCATGGGCACACCGGGTTCCAGTGGGGCGGGGACGAGCTGCGCACCTCGAGCCTGGTTGCTACCCAGTCCTGCTTTTTCCAGGTCTACCTGACTGATGTGGGTTCGCCCCGTGGCAGCCAGACGCCGCCCTGCTGGCAGCAGGAGTTCCAGGTGGTATTCATCCCGCCCCAGGGAGCGGCGGACGGTCCCCGCGGGTGTGGCCAGCCAGGTTTCAAAAAAGGTTCCCAGCCGTATGGCTGCGGGCTGCTTGGCGAAAAGTTCCAGGCCCAGTCTCACCCCTGCGGTTCACCTCCGAACGCCGATGGGCTGTGGCACTGGCATGGCAGAGTACCCCATCCTATGACCGCAATTGTCCGATGGTGAGGTGTTGCGCCCATGGTAAAGAAGCCCCGGAAGCTCCGGCGGCAGACCGGCGGCCACCGGAGCGGTTTGGCCGCGGCTGGCGCTTCGGAGGGACGAGCAGCCATCTTCAGGGGCACGACAGCAAACACGTCCGGATCGGGCGGCCGGGAGGACGACTCCGCGGAGGCTCTGGTGGCCCAGCGGCTGCAAAAGGTGATGGCTCACGCCGGCGTTGCGTCCCGGCGGCACAGTGAGGAACTGATCCTGGCCGGGCGAGTTACCGTCAACGGCAAGGTGGTCACCAAACTGGGGACTAAAGTGGTGCCGGGACGGGACGTAATCGAGGTGGACGGACGGCCATTAGGCAAGCCCGAAAAACTGGTTTACATCATGCTGAATAAGCCCAAGGGGTACGTGTCCACTCTCTACGACCCGCAGGGGCGGCCCAAGGTGATAGACCTGCTGGGAGACGAAGTGGCCGAGCGCGTCTACCCGGTGGGGCGGCTGGATTACGAGAGCGAGGGGCTCTTGCTTCTGACGAACGACGGGGAGCTGGCCTACCGGCTCATGCACCCGTCCCACCAGGTGAAGAAGACCTATATCGTCAAGGTCCGGGGTGTTCCCAGTGCGGCCAAGCTTCGCCGGCTGGCGAAGGGGATCGAACTGGACGACGGCCCCACGGCACCGGCAGATGTGAAGATGATCGCCGTCAATCCACCCAACAGTGCGGTGCTTTCGATCCGGATTCACGAAGGCAGGTACCGGCAGGTGCGCCGCATGTGCGAGGCCATCGGCCATGAGGTGATCCATCTGCGCCGGACCACGCTGGGCCCCCTGCACCTGGGGGATTTGCCGGTAGGACAGTGGCGCGAACTGACCACTCGGGAAGTGGCGGAACTGAAAGCGGCGGTGGGCCTGCGGCCTTCCCGGGCCGAGCGCGCGGCGGCCGCTGCGTCCCGGCGCCGGAACGCCCCTTCCCGGCGCTCCCGGGCGGCCAGAGCGTAAGACGTGCAGAACCACGCGGCTGGCGGCAGACCAGCTGCGTGGTTCTTTCCCTTTGGTCCGATGTCACGGTAAGGGGCGTCGGCAACAATGGCTGAAAAGAACTAACACCATAGTGCGGATGTGCACTTCCGCTCAGTGTGCAGGCGGGCTACGATGGTGAAGGACCTTGTTTTTGGGAGATTTGTTGATGGCTACAACGCTTTCCCCCGACGGGGAGGCGATTGATAGCGGGCCGGGACCGCCCCGCCCCGAATACACCAGGGCTCAAAGGGCCAAAGGAGGATTCGCAGTGGCACAGGTCAGTCTCCGTCACGTGTACAAGAATTTCGGCGAAGTCAAGGTGGTCAAGGACTTCACGCTGGACATCGCCGATCAGGAGTTTATCGTCTTCGTCGGTCCCTCCGGCTGCGGCAAGTCCACCACCCTCCGCATGATCGCCGGTCTGGAAGAGATCACCTCCGGTGAGATCTACATCGACGGCCGGCTGGTGAACCACGTGGCTCCGAAGGACCGGGACATCGCCATGGTCTTCCAGAACTACGCGCTCTATCCCCACATGAACGTGTACGAAAACATGGCTTTCGGGTTGAAGCTGCGGAAGCTGCCGAAGCACGAGATTGACAAGCGTGTGAAGGAAGCCGCGGAGATGCTTGGCCTGAGCCATCTGCTGGGTCGTAAGCCGAAGGAGCTTTCCGGCGGCCAGCGCCAGCGGGTCGCCTTGGGACGGGCAATCGTCCGGAACCCGAAGGTCTTCCTGATGGACGAGCCGCTTTCCAACCTGGACGCCAAGCTGCGCCTGCAGATGCGGACGGAGCTGTCCAAGCTGCAGCGGCGGCTGCAGACCACGACCATTTACGTGACCCACGACCAGGTCGAGGCTATGACCATGGGCGACCGCATCGTGGTCATGCGGGACGGTGTCATCCAGCAGGTGGCTCCGCCCCAGGAACTGTACGACAAGCCCGCCAACCTGTTTGTGGCCGGCTTTATCGGTTCTCCGGCGATGAACTTCCTGAAGGGACATCTGTCCGAGGACGCCACCACCTTCCATACCAAGACCTTCAGCGTCCGTCTGCCGGAGGCGCTGGCGGCCGCTGCGAGGCCCTATGCCAATAAGGAAATGATCCTGGGCGTTCGTCCGGAGGATGTGGAGGCCGACCCGGCCGCCCTGGACCGGTTCCCCGGCGCCCGGGTACCCGCCCGGGTGGAGGTGGTGGAGCCCCTGGGTTCGGAGATCTACCTCTACCTGTCCAGCGGGGAGAACCAGCTTACGGCACGGGTGGATCCGGGCATGCGGTTCCGGCCGGACGATCAGATTACCCTGGCCATCAACACCGAGCGGGTTCACCTCTTCGATCCCGAGACCGAGAAGGCTGTCAGGTAAGCGGTACGGCTGCGTGATGCCGAAGGCCATCTCCCCCTGGAGATGGCCTTTGCGCGCGTCCCCGGCCCACCCGCTGGACAAGTCTGCTTGGTCTTGGTAAATTGATAAGATCGGGGGTGCACTGACGCAACAAAGGAGGATACAAAAACCCTGATGCTGACGCCCCAAACTCTCCTGCAGCAAAAGGTCTTTGGAAATTACCTGCCGCTGACCGCGCCGCTGGAGTATCGGCGGGCGGAATGGCGGGAGTTGATCAAGGGCCGGGAGCGGCCGGTCCGGTTGATTATCAAGTCGATGCTGGGCGTGCCCAGCGCGCACATCGGCGAGCACGACCACGCCATGTGGTGTTTCCGGTTCCCCAAGGGCTCCGTGCTGGTGGTCTATCTCCACCGGGGAACGGTGGTGGAGTTTGCCGCCAAAGTGGAGGACGGGGACGAAATCCGGGAGCCCGTGGATTTTCTGATCGCCGAGGTGCGGGAGCGACTGCGGCGGCTGTAGCGGGAAGGAGGCGGTTCCGTTGCGGTGGTGGGAGGAGGCGGAGGCCAGAGCCCGGCGGACGCCGTCTCCCGCGGGGCTAGCTCAGACGCTGTGGCAGCGCCTTAAGGAGGCCGGGGTCGACCCGGACCTCTCCTTCCTGCCGGCCCATGATCTGGCGGCGCTCTACTTCCTCTGCCTGGACCTGGTCAGGTTGGTGGAGGCGATCCTGGTGGCCGCCGATGGCGACGGGGCGGAACTGAGGCGGCAGGTCATGGCCCTCTGGCGGTGGTCCGAGCGGGCCCGGCAGTGGGCCCATGGTTCCGCCCCGGCCTTCAACCAACTGGTAGACAGCCTGGACCTGGATCCGGAGGAGGTCGCACTGCGGGAGGAGGTGGAGCCCGCGGTCCCCCAGTTCTCCCCTGAGGAGCAGCCCAAGCTGGAAGGGCGATATGAATACTGGCACCTGCTCTATGAGCGGCTGGAC
This sequence comes from Symbiobacteriaceae bacterium, assembly GCA_036562385.1. Taxonomy (GTDB): domain Bacteria; phylum Bacillota; class Sulfobacillia; order Symbiobacteriales; family Symbiobacteriaceae; genus DATCKG01. The sequence continues at coordinate 41,861 of DATCKG010000099.1, read as the reverse complement.
CTGAAGTACGCCTCGCTGGGCGTGGAGGAGCAAGTGCACCGGGGCCTGGCTCACAGCGTGGCCCGGATCTACGAAGCGGCCCTGCATCTGATCCGGAACCTGACGGCCCTGGAGAAGGATCCGCGGCCCCGTTACGGCCAGGTGGCACGCCTGCTGCTGGACATCAACACCACCTGGCACTTCGACCTGGGCCCCTACCACCTGGGGCATGGGCAGATGCTGCCCCGGGGAGGTGCCGTGGTGGGCCTGCAGACCTGGCTGTTGCGGGTGTTGGCGGGATAACAGACGGAATTCTCCTAACCTTGACAGAAAGTGCGAACACCCCTATGATAGAGTGTAGATTCGTGTTCGTCTGCTTGCCATCGGGTTGTTGAGCGAACGGGCCCCCAAGGCCCTTTTTCACCAGCTGGTTCTAACGGGAGGGTTTCCCGTTTTGCTGTAGAGGATATCCTTGGCGAATGTACTGCCAGGGTTGTTTCGTTATTGGCAAGACCGGCCTGGTCGACAACCAGGTACGCCGGGCTTTGGCTTGGCGTATCCACATGGCAAAGTGCCGACGGACCGAATCGGTCCGTTTTCTCTTTATCCGATGGACGAATGCCAGAGCAGGGAGGTGAACGATATCGAAAGTGTTCTGTGGGTTCTGTTGGGGCTGGTTGTCGGCGGTGCCGGCGGCGCCGCGATCGGATACCAGTTCTTTCAGAACCAAGCGCGCAAGAGTGTAAACTCCGCTGAGGCGCGGGCCCGGATGATCATCGACGAGGCCCTGCGGGAAGCGGAGGCCAAGAAGAAGGAAGCCGTGTTGGAGGCCAAGGAAGAGGTACACCGGCTCCGCACGGACTTTGAGCGGGAGATCAAGGAGCGGCGCAACGAGTTGGCCCGACTCGAGCGTCGCCTGGTTCAGAAAGAAGAGACCCTCGACCGGAAAGTCGAGGCGTTGGAGCGGAAGGAAGAGAGCATCGCTCGGAAGGAGCGGGAATTGGACCGGCAGCAGCAACAGCTGCAGGAGATCCTGAACAAGCAGACGGCCGAGCTGGAACGGATCTCCGGCCTGACCGCTGAAGAGGCCAGGCGGATTTTCCTGCAGCAGGTGGAGCAGGAAGCCCGGGCGGACGCCGCCAAGCTGATGCGAGAAATTGAGGCCGAGGCCCGGGAAAACGCCCTGAAGAAGGCCCGGGAAGTGGTGGGCATCGCCATCCAGCGGGTTGCTGCAGACCACTCTTCCGAGCTGACCGTTACCGTGGTCAATCTGCCCAACGATGAGATGAAGGGGCGGATCATCGGCCGGGAGGGCCGCAACATCCGGACCCTGGAGACACTGACGGGCGTGGACTTGATCATCGATGATACGCCGGATACGGTGGTGCTTTCGGCCTTCGACCCGGTGCGCCGTGAGGTGGCGAAGATCGCCCTGCAGAAGCTGATCTCCGACGGCCGGATTCACCCGGCTCGCATCGAGGAGATGGTGGAGAAGGCGCAGCGGGAAGTGGAGAACCGGATCCGCGAGGAAGGGGAGGCTGCCTGTTTCGAAGTAGGCATCCACACCATGCACCCAGAACTGGTAAAGTTGCTGGGGCGGCTGCGGTTCCGGACCTCCTACGGACAGAATGTGCTGAAGCACTCCATCGAAGTGGCGCACCTGGCGGGTATCATGGCCGCGGAACTCGGGGTCAATGTGGAGGTGGCCAAGCGGGCCGGTCTGCTGCATGACATCGGCAAGGCCGTGGACCATGAGGTGGAAGGTCCGCATGTGGCCATCGGCGTCAACCTGCTGAAGCGGTACAAGGAGTCTCCCGAGGTCATCCACGCGGTGGAGTGCCACCACGGCGACGTGGAGCCCCGGAGCGTGGAGGCGGTGCTGGTGGCCGCCGCAGATGCCATCTCCGCAGCCCGGCCGGGGGCCCGCCGGGAGACGCTGGAGGCGTACATCAAGCGTCTCGAGAAGCTGGAAAGCATTGCGGACAGCTTCGAGGGCGTGGAGAAGTCCTTTGCCATTCAGGCGGGTCGTGAGATCCGCGTCATGGTGAAGCCTGACAAGGTGGACGACTACGCGGCGATGAAGATGACCAAGGAAATTGCCCGCAAGATCGAGGAGGAACTGGAGTATCCCGGTCAGATCAAGGTGGTCGTCGTGCGGGAGACTCGGGCGGTGGAATACGCCCGATAACGGCCGAACCTTCCGCGGCCTGTCAGGCGTCAATAACATGGGAGAGGCTGCCGGCGGCCTGTGCCGCCGGCGTCTCGGTGTTGGCTGTTGGACGTACCCTGCGGAGAGGACCAGGCGCCCCTTCGGGCGAATCCCCTCCCAGGGCAGGGTGCGCTGACGAAGGAAGGTGAAGCGCATGGGCCACCCGAAGCGGGACGAACTCGTTTCACGCAACGTGGGCATGCTGATCAGCGTGCTCGTCCGCTACCCCGAAGTCGGGTCCGTCAAGTACGAGCCGCGTCAGCAGACCATTCGCATCGGTCTGCTGGTCCAGGGCGAGCTGGAGGCGGAGGAGTTCCGCCGGATTCGGTCCGACCTGGCCGAGATGCTGCAGGTGTACCATCTCCTGGAGAACCGGACCGGCTCGGTTCTGGAGTTGGAGCAGGAGAGCTACGGCGGCCTGACTTCGCTGACCGTCACCCGGGACGTCGGCAGCCTCACTCCCGATGAGATTTACCTGCTGATTGAATTCTTCCGGGAACGGTTTGCTGGCCGGTTGGTGACCGAAGCGGTCGATTTCTCGGCCGAGGAAGATATGATGGCCCAGGACGAAATGATCGAAGAGATTCTTTTCGACCTGCAGCACAGCCCGGCGGACCGCAATTTGATCGCCATTCGGGAAAATGGCCGGGTGATGGTGTTTCAAAAATAAATCGCCATAATCCCGAGGAGCCACGCGACCCGTCGACCAGAAAATGGCCGGCGGGTCTTTTATTGATGGGGCACCGAACCTGAGGAGGGTCGCCTCCGTATTTAAGGGTGACAACGACTTCCTGCCGACAGCAGGGTGTGCAGTAAGGAGGGAGCGGAACGCGGTCCTGGGCTCATGTGGAACCATCTCATCAGGTATAATGGGGATGGTTCCACCGTCCGCCTGGGGGCGGCGATGGGCACAGGCAAGGCAAACGTTACAGCAAAGTGCAGGAGGAACATCGTTGCGCATACTCTTTTTTGGAGATGTGGTTGGCCGGACCGGGCGGGAAGTTGTCGCCAGGCGCTTGGGCCCCCTTCGCAAGGCAACAGGGGCCGATGTGGTGATTCTCAACGGGGAAAACGCAGCAGGGGGCGTAGGGATCACAGCGCGCATCTGTCAGGAATTTTTCGCCATGGGCGTGGATGTTATCACCCTCGGGAATCATGCCTGGGATAAACGGGAGATCGCCACATATATTGATCAGGAACCCAGGGTGATCCGCCCGATCAATTTTCCACCCGGCAGCCCTGGCTACGGGTATTATGTGGTGCGACGAGACGGTCAGCCCATGGCGGCTGTGGTGCAGGCCCATGGCCGGGTCTTCGCTCCAATGCTGCTGGATGATCCGTTCCGGACGCTGGAAGAGGCAGTGGAGCGGCTGCGCCAGATTACTCCGGTGGTCGTTGTGGACTTTCACGGCGAAGCCACTTCGGAGAAGGTGGCCATGGGCTGGTTCCTCGACGGTCGCGTCAGCGCCGTGATCGGAACCCACACCCACATCCAGACTGCGGACGATCTGATCCTGCCCGGGGGCACCGCGTATCTGACCGACGTCGGCATGTGCGGGCCGTGGATGTCTGTGATCGGAATCGAGCGGAGTCTGGTGCTGGAACGGTTCCTGACCCAGATGCCCGTGCGCTTTGAGGTTGCCCAGGGGCCGGCCGTCTTGTCGGCGGTCCTGGTGGAGGTCGATCCCGCTACCGGCAAGGCCACCGCCATTCAGCGCATTCTGGAACGGGAGACAGACGGATCGGTTGGATCTTGATGGGTTTCCTGGGAATTGATAACATGCTGGGTAGAGGCAAAGGATGGAGGGGGACATCTGTAATGGAAGTGTTAAAGGTATCCGCCAAGTCGAGCCCGAACGCGGTTGCTGGAGCGCTGGCTGGGTGCCTGCGTGAGAGGGGAGCTGCCGAGATCCAGGCAATCGGTGCCGGTGCGTTGAACCAGGCTGTCAAGGCAGTGGCCATCGCCCGCGGCTTTGTTGCCCCCAGCGGGATGGATCTGATCTGCATTCCCGCATTTACGGATCTGAAAATTGACGGAGAGGAGCGGACGGCGATCAAACTGATCGTCGAGCCCAGGTAAGCATACACACCAACCCGTCCGGGACGGACCCGGACGGGTTCTTTCCGCCCTTCGCAGGGATTTTGGGTCAGGAGGGGAAATTTCAAAGGTCTGGCTCATTCAGCGATACCAAGAAACGGAGGGAGCCGGGGCCGGCCTGCGCCTGCCCCGGCGATCATGATGACCGACCTGGAACGGGCGATGGAACTGCACCGGCGGTACCCGGTGATCGATGGCCATGCGGACAGCATCCTGCAGGTGATCGAAGGGAAGCGCACCCTCACCGAGCGCTCGGATCTGGGCCACCTGGACTGGCCCCGGGCGAAGGAAGCGGGCCTTTCCTGCACCGTGCAGGCGCTGTGGACAGACCCTGTCTACTACCCGGTGGCTTCCCGCCGGGCGGGGGAGATGTTGGACGCGCTGCTGGCCCAGGTGGAAAGGGCGCCCGATGTGGTGGGACTGGCCCGGAGTGCGGCGGAGATCGAACAGCTTCGGGCCCAGGGCAGGATCGCCGTGCTGATCAACATCGAGGGGGCAGAGGCGATTCAGGGGTCCCTGGCGCTGCTCCGGAACTTTTACCGCCTGGGCGTTCGCATGATGGGGCTGGTCTGGAATCATCGCAACGAGGTCGCCGACGGGGTTGCCGAGGAGGAAGCGGACGGGGGGCTCACCCGGTTCGGCCGGGAGGTAGTCCGGGAGATGAACCGGCTGGGGATGGTGATCGATCTGGCGCATATGACCCCCCGGGGCTTCTACCAGGTGCTGGAACTCTCGGACAAGCCGGTCCTCTTCACCCACGGCAACTGCCGGGCGCTGTGGGACCACCCCCGGAACCTGACCGATGAGCAGATCAAGGCCCTGGCCCAGCATGGCGGCGTCATGGGCATCTCCTTTGTCAGCAGCTTCATGAACGAGAAAACGGCCTCGCTAACCACGGTGGCGGACCACATCGACCATGTGGTGCAGCTCCTGGGGAGCGCGGATCACGTGGGATACGGATCCGATTTCGACGGATCGACACCCCCACCCGGGCTGGAGGACGTCACCCGGCTGCCGGCCCTGACCGCCGAACTGCTGCGGCGGGGGTACACAGAGACAGACATGGCCAAGATCCTGGGGGGTAACTACCTGCGGGTCTTCCGCCAGGTGCTGGGAGCCTAGGCAGGCGGTCCCGACGGGGATGTGCACGAGGAGGAATCGGCATGGAGGTCCTGACTACACAGCAGCCGCTGGCAAAGATCGTGGCTGATCTCCTGATCCTGCCGCTCTTTCAGGGCGGACGGCCGCCGGCGGAGGTGGACGGCGCCCTGGGCGGAGGTCTCAGCCGGGCCGTGGAGGCCGGGGACTTTGCAGGGGAGTTCGGCCAGACGCTGATCTACTACACCGAGGGGCGGATCGGTGCCCGGCGGGTGATGCTGCTGGGACTGGGCGCCGAGTCCCGGATCGATCGGGCCCGCCTGCGGCGCGCCTTCGGCATCGGCGCGCGGGCCAGCCGGCAGAAGGGAGGCACGGTGGCGTGTGCACTGCCCGCAGTGCCAGGGCTGCCGGCGTCTGAGACCGCCCGGTTTGCGGTGGAGGGATTGCTCCACAGCTTTCACCCACTGCGGACCCTGAAGACGGATCAGCAGGCCCGGCCCCCGGTGGAGCGGATCCTGGTATCTGGAGGTGCTGAGGTGGAGCCCGGCGCCCGGCTTGGGCAGATCCTGGCCGAGGCGGCCAACCTGGCCCGGGACTTGGCGTGGCTTCCGGGCAACCGCCTGACCGCGTCAGATCTGGCGGAGAAGGCCCGGGAGATTTGCCGGGAAGCCGGCCTGGACATCGAGGTCTATGACCGGGAAGGCTGCCGGAAACTGGGCCTGGGCCTCTTGCTGGCGGTCAACCAGGGGTCCCGGGAGGAGCCGCGCTTTATCGTCATGCGCTACCGGGGTGCGGGCGGCAAGGGGCCCTGGCTGGGTCTGGTGGGCAAGGGCATCACCTTCGACTCCGGCGGCATCTCCATCAAACCCACGGAGAACATGTGGGACATGAAGTACGACATGTCCGGGGCCGCCGCGGTGCTGGGCGCCATGCAGGCCATCAGCCGGCTCAAGCCGGCCTGCGACGTGATGGGAATCATCCCGGCCACCGACAACATGCCCGACGGCGGGGCGTACAAGCCCGGCGATGTGATCTCCGGCCTTTCCGGTAAGACGGTGGAGATCCGGTCCACCGATGCCGAAGGCCGACTGGTCCTGGCCGACGGCCTTGCCTACGCGGTGTCCAAGGGCTGCAGCCGGCTGATCACCGTATCCACCCTGACCGGTGCGGTGCGGATTGCCCTGGGACCCGTCCGGTTCGCCATGGTCTCCAACGACGACCGGTGGGAGGAACTGGTCTTTCAGGCGGCCGAGGAAGCGGGAGAGAAGGGATGGCGGCTGCCCCATGACCAGGAGTACTACGACCTGTTCAAAAGCCCCATCGCGGACATGGCCAACACCGGACAGCCCCGCACGGCCGGCACCATCGTCGGCGGCCTCTTCCTGATGTCCCACGTCGGCGATACCCCCTGCGTCCATCTGGACATCGCGGCCCAGGCGTACCAGACCAGTGACGATGCTTACCAGCAGGCCGGTCCCACCGGCGTGGCGGTGCGGACCATGGTGCAGGCGGCCCTGCGGTTTGCGGAGGGACGCCGGTAGATGGTAAGGATGCCAATGCCATCGCCCCAAGGGAGGGCGGATTTGCATACCCACACCACCGCATCCGACGGAACCCTGAGCCCGGCGGAGCACGTCCGCTGGGCGGCTGCGCAGGGGCTGGCGGCGGTGGGGATCACCGATCACGACACCATCGCCGGCTGGGAGGAGTCCCTGGCGGCCGCCGAGGAGGTGGGGATCGAGGTCGTGCCGGGGTGTGAGCTTTCCACGGAGGTCGACAACCGCGAAATTCACATTCTGGCCTACTACTTCGATCCCACGGAGCCGGAGATGGCTGACTTGCTGGCGCGCATGCGGGGCGGGCGGCGCCAGCGGGCACGGGAGATGGTGGAGCGGCTTCACGCTCTGGGGCACACCGGGGTGAACCTGCAGCGGGTCCTGGAACTGGGGGGCGAGAGCGTGGGCCGGCCCCACGTGGCCCAGGCGATGGTGGAGGCCGGGGTGGTCCGAACCATCCGGGAGGCCTTTGAGCAGTACCTGACCCCCGGAAGACCGGCTTACGTACCGCGACCCAAGTTGACCCCGGAGGAGGCGGTGGCAATCGTCCGGCGGGCCGGCGGCGTGCCGGTGCTGGCCCACCCGGGTCTGATCGGGGACGACAACTGGGTACGTCGTCTCATCGAGGCAGGCATCGCGGGGCTGGAGGCGTATCACACGGATCATTCGGACCTGCAGCGGCAGTTTTACGCCCGCTGGGCCCATGAAAAAGGGCTCATCTGCACCGGCGGGACCGACAGCCACGGTCCACAGGGGAGCCGTACGGTCATTCCCGGCGCAGTGAACGTCAGCATGGACGTGGTACAGCAACTCAAAGAAGCCAGCAGCTACTGGCGGCGGACAGGCGGCCGCTGAGCGGGCATCCATCCCCTTCCTGGTGCGGCATAGGCCGGTGCCCCGGGCGGTATACTAGAAATGGAAAACATGTCAGCCAGGAGGGGGTACCGCATGAACCAGGTGGATGAAGTCGCCCGGCTGCGGCAGCGAATACGGATGCTGGAGGAACGGATCCAGGGCCTGCGGGCCAGCCGTCGCATCCTGATGAATCTCCTGGCCGCCCAGGAGCGGGAAAAGCGCGCCCGCATCCAGCGTCTGCAGGAGGAGAACAACCGGCTCCACCGGCGCAGTCAGCGGTATGCCCAGTTGCTCATGGATCGGAACATCCGGATTGTGCGGCTTCAGCAGTCTCTGGAGCGTGCCAGCCAGGACATCTCCTGAGCCGGATCCGCGGGGGCCGGAAAAGGGAAAAGGACGGATAATAACCAGGCGCCTCTTGTGAGCCGCTGTGCGGCGACAAGAGGCGCCTTTCGTCCTCTCTGCCACGGACCGGCAGAGGGGAGGGCAATCAAAAGGGGTTGGCCCGACGTCATCGGTGGCGACGTCCGGGTCAACCCCGCCCTTCATTAGCGCTCTACCGGTTTCATGCTCTGTGGCAAGGTGGCTGACCATGTAATCCGGGAGTCGAGCAACCGCATTCAACAGCCAACCTACGTATGAGAACGGGAGCGGCGCAGGCCTGGAATCCACCGGTATTCTTTCGGCGGTTCCGGAGTGCTCTCCCAGTCCATGAACGGATCTCCTGGATAGGCCGGCCGGTCGTGGAACCAGTCGGCCGGAGCAAGCTGCTTCAGGCTGATGGGCGAAGGGCCAAACTTGTGCCGCCCCCTCGAGGAGGAAGTCCAATCATGGCCCTTTCTTCCAATATTCCGGGTCATCTGGCCCACCTCCTGTTCTGCTCACCCAGCGAGCGGCTGGGAGTCACCACACCGCTTCCTGCCTCAATGGTAGCAGAAAACCAGCCGGACCGGGAGTGGCTCTGCACCTGTAAGTTGCTCGTTCTGGAGCCAAATCATGCGTTTACCGGAACCTCCGAAAACAGGATCGTCAAAGCGCAGCCATCCTTCCCTTCGCGTTACGTTCCGCCTATAATGAATAACACTGCAAATCGATCCCACTGTGGAATGTAAGGGGGGGGAATCCGACGTGCTGCTTCAACACCTGGCTACCTTCTGCCGTGTGGTGGAGGAGGGATCGTTCACCAAGGCTGCCCAGGTCCAGAATATGACCCAGCCTTCGGTGACCAAGCAGATCAGCGCCCTGGAGGATCACCTTCAGGTGCAGCTCTTTACTCGCCACGGCAAACATGTCCATCTTACCCCCGCAGGCCACGTGGTCTATGAATATGCCCGGCAGATCCAGCATCTGGTGGCCCAGTGTGAAGCCGCCGTTGAGGAAATGCGTTCCCCTGGGAGCGGCCACATCACCCTGGGATGTGTACACACCATCGGCCTCTTTACGCTGCCGGACCTGCTGGCGGAGTATGCCCGGGAACACCCGAAGGTAAAAATCAAGGTTCGGACCGGAAACAACGCCGAGACGGTCAACATGCTGCTGCACGGCGAAGTGGACATCGGCATCGTGACGACGCCGCAGGTGCACGAGCGACTGGAATCGTACCCGCTCTTTGAGGATCCCCTGCTGGTGGTCGCCAGCCCGGAGTATGCGGCCAAGCTGCCGCCGGTGCTTTCCCTGGCGGAACTGGCCCGCCAGCCGATGATCGCTTACGTACGGGGGGCGAAATTCCGCATCTCCACCGATATGGTGCTGGAACAGGCCGGAATCAGCCCCGAGATCATCATGGAGTTCGACAATCACGAGGCCATCAAGACCATGGTACGGCTGGGTTTCGGTGTGGCCCTGGAGCCTGCCTCCGCCCTGGCCAAGGACCTGGAAAACGGGGATCTGGTGGCCCTGAACGTCCCGGATCTGCCGAACCGGAGCCGCACCACGTCGCTGATCCTGCGGCGGGACGAGCGGCGTTCTCCGGCGGTGGAGGCCTTCATCGAACTTCTGAAGCGGCACTACAAAAAGGAGTAGGAGGCGGCGCGGCGGATGCCGCCCGCAGAGCCGCCTCCTGCGCACCGGCAGCGGGGAAGCGAACGAGCCGGAGTCCCCGTGTGCTGGTCATGGTTACCAGCCGAGAACAATTGGCGAAATGGCGATGTCCTGCTATAATGGAAGCAGTTGGCTTGTGGGGTGCCGATGCGCTGCCCGTATCAGGCCGAAAACAAACGGGAGCGTGAGAGTGTTCATGATCAAGACCCTGTACGTTGGAAACCTGCCGTGGGCCGTCACGGAAGAGGACCTGATCCGCGCCTTCTCACAGTACGCCGAAGTCCACTCGGCCCGGATCGTGTCAGACCGGGAGACGGGTAGGTCCCGCGGGTTCGGGTTTGTGGAAGTGAAGGCGGATCAGGCGGCTGCCTGTATCGAGGCCCTGAACGGCGCCGAGTGGTGTGGCCGCCAGCTTACCGTCAACGAGGCCCAGCCCCGGCCTGAGCGGAGAGGTCCTCGGCGGCAATAGCAGGTAGGTTGCCGGACCACGGGAGGTTTTCAACAGCTCCCTTGCCCGGCCTGCCAGAAACACGCAACCCCCGGGAAATTGGGGGTTGCGTTTTGTTGTCAAAAGCCGTATGCTGAGGGAGGTAGCCGTTTGGTGAGTGGTCCCGTTGGTTTGCCTGGGTAAGGTAAGTCTCGTGGATCCTCCCGACTGTGCTCCAAAGAAATCTTTTGTGATGGGAGACCGAGACATGACGAAGACTCTGTACTTCGGAAACCTGCCCTGGGCCGTTACCGCTGAGGACCTGATCCATGCTGTGAGCCAGCACTGCGAAGTACTGGCAGCCCGGATCGTGACGGATCGCGAGACCGGTCGCAGCCGTGGTTTTGGTTTCGTGGAGGTTCCTGCCGACAAGGCTGAGGAAGTGATCGCTCTGCTCAACGGCGCGGAGTGGGCCGGCCGCCGGCTGACGGTCAACGAAGCTCAGCCCCGGCCTGCCCGGAACTTCCGGCGGTAATCAAACCCAGAAGCAACAGCCCGGTGCCTTTGGCACCGGGCTTTTCTTCGGTTGTCCGCACTATGGGGGACAGGACTGAAGTTCCAGGGCGATCTCCTTCACAGCTACCATTGCCTGCCCTGCACAGGTTGCCAGGCTCTGGTGGGCCGGGGGCAGGTGTACGTCGCCCACCGCCCAGATCCCCGGCAGGGAGGTCCGGCCGTACGAATCCGTCTGCAGGCCTCCCTCCGGCGTCTCGGCCGCAAGGCCTTTCAGCAGGTCGATCACGGGCTCGTTACCGATGTAGATGCAGACCGCATCGGCCAGCAGTCCGGCCTCGCCGTCCGGCCGGATGAGGTGGAGGTTGGCTCCAGCGGGGAGGCCCTCCGCGTTTCGGCGGATGGAGAAGGCGGTCACCTGCGTCTCCAGGAGCAGCCGAATCCCGGACTCCTTGCGGAGCTGCCGAACCAGCGTTTCCCGGGCCCTCAGTCGGCTGCGCCGGTGGATCAGCACTACTTCGCTGGCCACGGGCGCCAGCAGCAGGGCATTTTCGACGGCCCGGTCGCCACCGCCCACCACCGCCACACGGCGGTGGCGAAACCAGGAAAGGTTCTGGGAGGGGCGCTGAACCAGGCCGGCTGCGTACAGGTCCGCCTCGCCGGGGACGCCCAGCCGCCGTGGCCGGACTCCCGTGGCCAGGATCACGGCTCGCCCTGCAAAGGGGCCCCTGGGGGTGTGGCAGATGCGCTGCAGCGGGTCGATGCGCTGCACCGGCGTTTCGGTGAGGATGCGCGCGCCGAGGTCCAGGGCTTGCCGGTAGACGATCTCCGCCAAGGCCGGTCCCGGTGTCCGGGGCACGCCGGGATAATCGATGATGGGAGCGGTCAGTTCCAGCAGCTGGCCGCCGGGACGTTGGGCCCGCTCCAGAACCACCACCGAAAGGCCCAGACGCCGGGCCCAGATGGCGGCGCTGAGGCCGGCCATGCCGCCGCCGATCACCACCACGTCCCACCGGGTGTCCGTGTGCTCCATGGCTGACCCCCTCCTTCCGCCACTGCGGCTGTTGTCTACCATTTCGACCCCTGCAGGGAGATCAGGGATACCCGCCCGGCCTCATGGTGCGGATGCCGCGCCTGTCCCGCAAAAGCAGATACCGGTGGGGCATAGAGCCGGTCCACCCCTCATAAAGATGGGGGTGAGCCTGGGACCGACTGGACTGGCCCGCCGGTGCGATCGCGGCCTGGGCGGAAAGGGGGGCCGAGCCCGGTGATCGCCTGGGAAGGCGGTCAAGGCGGGGATTCGTACCGAAAGGCTCTGGGGAGGGAATGGTGTGGAGACGTTTGACATCTTTGAGGACGTAGCCAAACGGACCGGAGGGGATATCTACATCGGTGTGGTCGGCCCCGTTCGCACCGGGAAGTCCACCTTCATCCGCCGCTTCGCCGAACTGGTGATCCTGCCCAATATCCACGATGAGTATGAGCAAGCCCGGATTCGGGATGAACTGCCCCAGTCCGGCGGGGGAAAGACCATCACCACAGTGGAGCCCAAGTTCATCCCGGACGATGCCGTGGAAGTGACCATCAAAGAGGGGCTGACGGTTCGGATTCGCCTGGTGGACTCCGTGGGCTACGCCGTGGAGGGTGCCCTGGGATACCTTGACGAATCCGGCCAGCCGCGCCTGGTGCGGACGCCCTGGTTTGACGAGGAGATCTCCTTCCACGAAGCCGCGGAATTCGGTACCCGCAAGGTGATCACCGACCACTCCACCATCGGCCTGGTGGTGACCACTGACGGCAGCATCACCGACCTGGCCCGGGGCAAGTATCTGGAGGCGGAGGAAAAGATCATCGCCGAGATGCAGGCCCTGGGCAAACCCTTCGTGGTGATTCTGAACACCACCCGGCCCTATGCCCAGGAGACCATGGAACTGGCCGGCGAACTGGAGGTCAAGTACAGTGCGCCGGTCATTCCGGTGGACGCCAGCGAACTGTCCCCCGAGGATGTCCGCCTCATCATGGAGCAGGCCCTCTTTGAGTTCCCGGTGCGGGAGGCCCACATCAACCTGCCCCGGTGGGTGGAGGAACTGGACCCCAACCATCCCGTGCGGGTCCAGTTTGAAGAGGCCATCCGCGACGCCCTTCAGGGCATCCGCAAAATCCGGGATGTAGACAGCGCGGTGGAGAAGCTGAGCGGCTATGATTTCATGGCCGCAGTCACCCTGCGGAATGTGGATATGGGGACCGGTGTCGCCTACGTGGACACCGAAGCGAGGGACGACCTGTACTATCAGGTTCTGGAGGAGATCACCGGCGTTCCGCTGGAAGGAAAGCATACCATGGTGCGGCTGCTCCGGGAGTATGCCCACGCCAAGAGCGAGTACGACAAGATCAAGGAAGCACTGGAGGACGTGCGCGCCACCGGCTACGGCGTGGTGGCTCCGTCCCTTTCCGACCTGACCTTTGAGGAGCCCGAACTGGTGCGGCAGGGGATCATGTACGGTGTGAAGCTGCGGGCAACGGCCCCCTCGCTGCACTTCATCCGGGCGGACGTGAGCGCTGAGGTGACGCCGATTATCGGGACGGCCAAGCAGGGCGAGGAACTGGTGCAGTACCTGCTGGACCGTTTCGAGGACGATCCCAAGAAACTCTGGGAGTTCGACATCTTTGGCAAGAGCCTGCATGAACTGGTGCAGGAGGGGATCCGCAGCAAACTCCACCGGATGCCGGAGGATGCACAGAAGAAACTGCGGGAGACGCTGACCCGCATCATTAACGAAGGGTCGGGTGGTTTGATCTGCATCATCATCTGACCGCACCGGATCGGATGATCCTGGGGTGCTGACCCCAGGATCTTTTTCACCTCCCTCCGGTGCGAATCCATTGACACGGCCGGCCGCTCATGGTAGCTTTATACTCAACTTCATATCGCATCCCCGGTGCGCCGGCAAATTGCCCGGGGCTCTTATCCAGAGAGGTGGAGGGAAATGGCCCGATGAAACCCGGCAACCCAGGACGTTCCCGCGTCCGAAGGTGCCAATTCCACCGGCAGCTCCCTGCCGGAAGATAAGAGGGCCGGCTGTTCCGTCACTACTGACGTGTATGCCGCTCCCTCGTCGGGAGCGGCTTTCGATATGTAGGGGCAGTGAGGCGGGAGGTGTGTGCGATGGGAGTGGCTGAAACCCTGCTGAGCCGACGTCAGTACGCCACGGTGGCTACACCGGATAATCCGTTGGTTCTGGAAAGCGGGCGGCAACTCCCGGAGGTGACCCTCTGTTACGAGACATTTGGAAAGTTGAACACCGCCCGCGACAATGCCATCCTGGTCTGCCATGCCCTGACCGGCGACAGCCATGTGGCGGGTCGCTACCATCCCGATGATCCCAAGCCCGGGTGGTGGGATGATGCGGTGGGTCCGGGCAAGGCGCTGGACACGGATCGTTATTTCATCATTTGTTCCAACGTATTGGGCGGCTGTCAGGGCAGCACGGGGCCTTCCAGCCTGAACCCGGCCACCGGGCGCCCGTACGGTCTGGACTTTCCCGTCATCACGGTGCGCGATATGGTCCGGGCGCAGGCGCGGCTGCTGGATCTTTTGGGCATCAATCAGTTGGTGGCGGTAGTGGGGGGCTCCCTGGGCGCGATGCAGACCCTGGAATGGGCGGCCACCTACCCGGACCGCATGCGGGGGATCATCCCCATCGGCGGTGCCGGGCGGCTGCATCCCCAGGCGATCGCGTTCAACGAGGTCCAGCGGCAGGCCATCCTGCAGGACCCGGACTTCCGGGGCGGCCAGTACTACGGCACTCCCGGTCCGGTCCGGGGTCTGGCCATTGCCCGGATGTTGGGGATGATCACCTACCGCTCCGACGAGTCCATGTGGCAGCAGTTCGGTCGGGAGATCCGGGATCCGGACGGCGTGCCTGAACTGGAGCGGGGGATGGATATCATCTATCAGGTGGAATCCTACCTGCACCACCAGGGCCAGAAACTGGTGGCCCGGTTTGACGCCAATTCGTACCTCTACCTGACCCGGGCCATGGATCTGATGGACCTGGGGCGGGGCCGGGGCAGCTACGAGGCGGCCCACGGGGCCATCAAGGCCAAGGCGCTGGTGATCGGAATCCGTTCCGACCTGCTGTTCCCCACCTACCTGCAGAAAGAGACCGTGCGGCTGATCAACGAGGCCGGCGGATCCGCAGAGTACCTGGAGATGGATTCCCCGTGGGGACACGATGCCTTCCTGGTGGATTTCCATCTGATTGCGCCGGCGGTCCGGGATTTCCTTGCTCAGTTGACGTAGACGGCAAGGCATCCTGGGTGTAAAATAGTGCACATCTATATGATTTCGACACGAACCCAAGAGGAGGTGGGCCCATGAGCGACTCGGGGAAAGCGGACAAACCGGCCAAATCCGTGGTCTGCGGCACTGTCGCGGTGGCAATGGTCGTGAAGGGCGTGGCCCACCTGCCTGAGCGGCAGACCGACATCGTAACCGTTTTGCCGATCACTACGTAGAGGGAGGAGCAGCCGCTCTTGGGTATCGTTGTGCAAAAGTATGGCGGCTCTTCGGTAGCCACCCCGGAGAAGTTCCGCCGTGTGGCCAGGCGGATTGCCTGGAAGAGACGACAGGGGCATGACGTGGTGGTGGTGGTCAGCGCACCGGGGGATACCACCGATGAACTGTTGGAACGAGCCGCAGCCATCACGGATCGTCCCGATCCCCGGGAGATGGATGTGCTGCTGGCCACCGGCGAACAGATGTCGATTGCGCTGCTGACCATGGCGCTGCACGATCTCGGGTGTCCTGCCATTTCCTTGACGGGACCCCAGGCCGGGTTTCAGACCGATGATCACCATCGGGCCGCGCGGATCCTCCACATCGATACCACCCGGATCCGTGAGGAACTGGCCAAGGGACGGGTGGTTGTGGTCGCAGGGTTCCAGGGGCTGGACCCCCATGGCGACCTGACCACGCTGGGGCGCGGCGGGTCGGACGCTTCGGCCATCGCCCTGGCCGCGTACCTGAAGGCTGATCAGTGTCAGATCTTCACCGATGTGGACGGCATCTACACCGCCGATCCCCGCCTGGTGCCCACGGCGCGGCGGCTGGATGAGATCAGCTATGATGAGATCCTGGAACTGGCGGCCGCCGGCGCCCAGGTGATGCAGCTTCGCAGCGTCGAATTTGCGAAGCAGTACGGCGTGGAATTTGAGGTGCTGAGTTCGACGGCTCCGCTGCCCGAGGAGGGCGGTGAGGAGAAGGGAACAAAGGTGGTAGCAGCCTTGAGTGCCAACAATCATCGTGTCGTGTCCGGTGTGGCCGTCGATTCGAAGGTGGCCCGGATTACCATTGTCAATTTGCCGGACCGTCCCGGCGTGGCGGCCCGGATTTTCGGCGCCCTGGGCGATGCCAAGATCAATCTGGACATGATCGTCCAGAGCGCGGGCACGGTCGCGGACGACCGGCCTCTGGCCGACATCGCGTTTACCTGCTCCCGGGACGACCTGGACGTGGCCCTGCAGGTCTGCCAGGAGGTTGTGAAGGAGTTCCCCGGCGCCCGGGTGGTGTACGATACCGACGTGGCCAAGGTCTCCATCGTGGGATCGGGGGTGGCCTCCAACTATGGCGTGGCGGCCAAGATGTTCCAGGCCCTGGCGGAGCAGGGGATCAACATCGAACTGATCACCGGTTCGGAGATCAAGATCTCGTGCCTGGTACGGGCTTCCCAGGCGGTGACCGCGGTGCGGGCGGTCCATGACAAGTTCGGTCTGGGCAAGGCCTCCGAGACGGTGCAGGTAAAATAGCAGTTTCCGGTACCTGGGCCGGAGGGGTTGCGCCCGTTCCCCCCGCATCGGACAATGGAGGGGGGAGGTGTGCCATGTCAGCCCAGAACGAATGGATTGTACAAAGCCCCCGGGGTCGCCGGTACCGGATCCGGCTCTGGGATGACCTCGTCATCGCCGTGTATGACGAGGCGGGACGGCGGCAACTACGGGTAAAGCTCAAGGGCATCAGTGCCCAGGCGATGGTACGGCGTATTCGGGAAAACATCGAGACGGGGGCCCCGGCCTATCTGGCGGCATGGCCACCCAAGGATGTGGACCGGATTCTGACCTGCCACGCCATCGCCTGTGAACGGTGACCTGGTTCAGTAGTAGAGTAGATCCGAAGAACGCATAACGTATGATGGCGGGCCCGTGCGGGCCCGCCATCCACATTGCAGCTTCTTCCTGCTCAGCGGCGCTGGTCCACCACCCGGATCGCCTTGCCCTCGGACCGGGGCAAGCTGCTGGGGGGCATGAGTTCGAGCTGCAGGGAAAGACCGAGGTAGCTCCGCAGGTGTGTCTCGATTCGTGCCGCCAGGTTCCGGGCCTCCTCCCGGGTCGGGCTGAATCCCCCCCAGCGCCCGACTGTTTCCGCGGTGACCTCCACCTGCACCAGCACTTCGTCCAGCGCGCCCTCCCGGTAGACCAGCAGCTGGTAGTGGGGGGCGAGTTCCGGGAACTGCAGGAGGTGGTACTCCACCTCAGACGGGAAGAGGTTGACGCCTCGGATGATCAGCATGTCGTCCACCCGGCCCTTCACCCGGCTCATCCGTACGGTGGTCCGGCCACAGCCGCAGGGCTCCCGGTACAGCGCGGCAATGTCGCCGGTACGGTACCGGATGACGGGGAAGGCCTCCTTGGTGAGGGATGTGAAGACCAGTTCGCCGTACTCGCCGTCGGGGAGCGGTTCGCCGGTGGCCGGGTCCACCACCTCCGGCAGGAAGTGGTCTTCCTGAATGTGCAGGCCGTCCTTGCGCTCACGGCACTCACAGGCCACTCCCGGGCCGATGACCTCGCTGAGGCCGTAAATGTCCACCGCATCCAGGCCCATCCGGTCCTCCAGGTTCCGGCGCATGCCCTCGGACCAGGGTTCAGCGCCCAGGATGGCGTAACGGAGGCTGAGGGAGCGGGTGTCGATGCCCTGGGCGGCGGCGAAATCGGCGATGTTGAGCAGGTACGACGGGGTGCAGGAGATCCCATGGGGCTGCAGATCCTGCAACAAGATGACCTGGCGGGCCGTGTTGCCTGTGGAGGCGGGAATCACGGCGGCGCCGGCCAGTTCCACCCCGTAATGAAGCCCCAGCCCGCCGGTGAAGAGGCCGTAGCCGTAGGCGTTCTGGAAGCGGTGACCGGGTTCGCCCCCGGCGAGACAGAAAGACCGGGCACATACCTCTGCCCAGACGGCGATGTCGTTGCGGGTGTAACCGACGATGGTGGGCTTCCCGCGGGTACCGCTAGAGCCGTGGATCCGCACCACGTTGCTGAGGGGCTCGGCAAACAGCCCCCAGGGGTACTGCTCCCGCAAGTCCGCCTTGCTCATGAAGGGAAGGCGGACCAGATCGTGAAGACTGCGGATGGCGTCCGGGGTGATGCCCCGCTCCTGGCAGCGCTGGCGGAACAGCGGCACCCGTTCGTAGGCCCTCCGGACCGTCGCCTGCAGTCGCTGCAGCTGCAGCCTGGCCATGTCCGCCCGGCCCAGGCATTCCATCTCCCGATTCCAGATCACGTCGACCCTCCTCTGTGAGCGTCTGGGTGCGACCGCGTCTTTATCGGTTGCCAGGGCTGAGCTACGTTGTGCGCCACGACCTGTGAGAGCATTGACAGAATTCGCCATTGCTTTTTGGAAATCCTCTTCTTTCGTACCAATTTCTGATCGAAACATTGGGGAGACGGAACCGTTGGGCCATCTACGCGAAATTGGACCGGGCCTGGCGTTGGGGGATCTCCCCGGCTTTCTTGCCAAGTTCCACCCGGTCCGATAGAATCAGGAGGGTATATTTGTGAAGCGGGTCCACAGGCAGTGGATTCGTTGGGCCCGATGATGAAGGGAGAGCAGATAACAGCATGGAACGCAGCTTTGTCATGGTGAAGCCCGATGGTGTTCAGCGCGGGCTAATCGGCGAGGTGATCTCCCGACTGGAGCGGCGTGGCCTGAAGCTGGTGGCCGCGAAGCTGATGCGGGTTCCCCGGGAGCTAGCAGAGGAACACTACGCCCAGCTGAAGGACAAGCCCTTCTACCCCAGCCTGATTGAGTACATCACCTCCGGCCCGGTCATGGCCATGGTCTGGGAGGGGCCCAATGCCATCGCGATTATCCGGAAGACCATGGGGGCCACCGACCCGGCCAAGGCGGAGCCCGGCTCCATTCGGGCGGACTTCGCATGTGATGTAAGCTACAACGTGGTCCACGGCTCCGACAGTCCCGAGAGCGCCGCCAGGGAGATCCGGCTCTGGTTTGGCGACGAGGGCCTGGAGAGCTATGACCGGGCTGTGGATCCGTGGATTTTCCCGACCCAGCAGTGATACCGGTCTCGACGGCCCGGCGCAGCCGGCACAGGCCCCATCGGGGGCAACCGGCCCCGGGCCGTCACTGCTTGGGGGTCCGCGGTGCCGGGATGACCAGGACCTGGCCGGGGGTGAGCAGATACGGTTCGGTCAGCTTGTTGGCACGGGCTAGGGCGGCGGGGGAAACGTTGAACTTCCTGGCGATGCGCCAGAGGCTGTCACCCCGGTGCACCGTATAGATCACCTGGTTCTGGTTGTTCAAGAGGGAGCAGGGTACGAAGACGTCGACGAACCCGTCCTTGGTGGCCGTGGCCACCTCCCCGCCGGTGGTGCCCCGGACGCTCACCAGTCCGCCCAGGTAGAGCCGGCCCAGTTCCTCCAGGCGCCTCTCGCCGCTGACCGCCAGCACCTGGTAGACGTAAAGGGTCTGGGCCCCGGAGGCAGCGGCCACCACCTCCCGGCGGTTGTCACCGTTGACGTCATCCAGGCTCAGGCTGCGGAAGTAGGCGTTGGGATAGAGCAGGGTCTGGCAGAGGAGGATCAGGGAGGAGGGGGTCCATGCGTACAGCAGGACGTTATCCTTCGTGCCCACGGCCACGACCCCCGGTCCGCCGGCGTCGATGCGGCCGATGGCCAGCGAAAGGCCGTCCTTGGGAAGAGCGACTTCCCGGGCCAGGGTATAGGTGTCGCCTGTCCAATCATATACTTTGAGTTCACGGCCGGCACAGGCCACGATTTCCGGCAGCCCGTCGTCGTCCAGGTCACCGGTCTCGATGATCACTAGCCGGCCCATGCCGCCGCTGCGCCATCGCCGGACAAACTGGGTTCCTGATCCTCCTTCGGCCTGGCCTGCGCGGTGCGTCATGCGGCCCACCTCGATGTCCGTTCCGGCCCCCGCGGGACCGTTGGAATTGCTGCGTTAACAGCTTATGTCACCGGAAAGGCAGGCGTGATTTGGGATGGCTGTACGCTTGGCGATTATCGGTGGAACGGGAGTCTACGACCCGCGCATCCTGTCCAACATCCGGGAAGAGAAGGTGACCACTCCCTACGGCGAGATCCGGGTTACCATCGGCACCTACGAAGGGGAGGAGGTGGCTTTCCTGCCGCGCCACGGGAAGAATCACTCGGTACCTCCCCACCTCATCAACTACCGGGCCAACATCGCAGGGCTCAAGAAGCTCGGGGTGGAGCGGGTGATCGCCACCACGGCGGTGGGCTCCCTCAACCCCAACATGAAACCCGGGGACTTTGTCCTGGTGGATCAGTTCCTCGACTTCACCAAGGGCCGGCCCAGCACGTTCTTTGAAGGCGGGCCCGAGGGCGTGGTACACACCGACTTCACGGAACCGTATTGCCCGGAGCTCCGGTCCATCCTGCTGAAGGCGGCCCAGGGGCTGAACCTGACGGTGCACAACGGAGGCTGCTACGTCTGCACCGAAGGCCCCCGGTTTGAAACCCCGGCGGAGATCCGCATGTTTGCGAAGTTGGGGGGCGACCTGGTGGGCATGACCAACGTGCCAGAGGTGGTGCTGGCCCGGGAGGCGGGACTTTGCTACGCGACGGTCTCGATGGTCACCAACTTTGCCGCGGGCATCAGCAATACGCCCCTTACCCATGAGGAAGTGCTGCAGATGATGGCGGCCAACGCCGAAAACCTGAAGCGGCTGGTCATGGCCACCCTCCCGGCGATTCCCAGGGAGCGACACTGCACCTGCGGAAATACCCCCGGCGCTCTGAAAGTGTAAGGAAGGAAGTGGTGCGATGCCCTCCAAGGTCCACTGCTCGACCCTGCGGGACCCTGCCCTGGCGCCGGAGGGACACCGCAAGATCGACTGGGTGCGGCGCCACATGCCGGTGCTGTCGTATCTGGAACGGGAACTGGCGGCCACCCGCCCTCTGGAAGGCCAGCGGATCGCCATGTCCATCCACCTGGAGGCAAAGACCGCCTACATGGCCATGGTCTTTGCCGCGGCCGGGGCGGAGGTCTTCCTCACCGGTTCCAACCCCCTTTCCACCCAGGATGACGTGGCGGCGGCTGTGGCCGAAAACGGCGTCACCGTCCACGCCTGGCGGGGCGCCACGGAGGCGGAGTACCGGGAGCACCTGAACCGGACCCTGGAGCACGCCCGGCCCACGCTGCTGTTGGATGACGGGGGCGACCTGACGTATCTGCTGCACACCACCCGGTCCGACCTGGCTCCGGGCCTGTTGGGCGGATCGGAGGAGACCAGCACCGGGGTGCAGCGGCTGCGGGCCATGGAGCGGGAGGGGGTGCTCCGGTTCCCCATGGTGGCGGTCAACAACGCCTACATGAAATACCTGTTTGACAACCGCTACGGCACCGGGCAGTCCACTCTGGAGTCCATCATGCGGAACACCAACCTCTCCATCGCCGGCAAGACCGTGGTGGTGGCCGGATACGGCTGGTGCGGCAAGGGGGTGGCCATGCGGGCCAAGGGCCTCGGCGCCCGGGTGATCGTCTGTGAGGTCGACCCCATCCGCGCCAACGAGGCCCTGATGGACGGCTGCGACGTGATGCCCATGGCGGAGGCGGCCCGGAAGGGCGACATCTTCATCACGGTGACCGGGTGTACCCGGGTGATCCGACGGGAGCACCTGGAGATGATGAAAGACGGCGCCATCCTGGCCAACGCGGGCCACTTCGACGTGGAGATCAGCAAGCCGGACCTGGAGGCGCTTGGGGGCAAGCCGGTGCGGGTGCGTCCCAATGTGGACGCGTACACCCTCGCGGACGGACGCCGCCTGTACCTGATTGGCGAAGGCCGGCTGGCCAACCTGGCGGCGGCGGACGGCCATCCCGCGGAGGTGATGGACCTGTCCTTTGCGGTGCAGCTCCTGACCCATCTGTGGATCGTGCAGCAGAAGGGGAAGCTGCCCCGGAAGGTGATTCCCGTCCCCCTGGAGATCGACCGCCAGGTGGCGGCCATCCGTCTTCGGGCTCTGGGCGTCACCATCGACGAATTGACAGAGGAGCAGGTACGTTATCTCGAATCCTGGCAGGTGTAGACGATGGCCCTGTTGTTCGTTCCCCTAACCGGCGCGTTCCAGCAGGCGGCCGGGTCGGGGCTGAGCACCCTCGGCGAAAACCTGGACCGCCCCCACTGGAGCGGTGCCGAACTGAGCGGCCTCGACAGCCTCCGGGATGTCTGGGGAGCGGTCAGCGAGGCGGAGTTTCACGACTGGATTTTGGGGGTTCGCCATCCCCTGTATATCAAGGAGGGGCCCGCTCCGTGCCGGTTCCTGGACCGGGATCCGGCTGAGCGGAAGCTGGCCCTGGATATTGCCACCACCGCTGCGGAAGCGGCCCACCATCTGGGCGCCCGGTACATCGTCTTCCCGTTTCCCTTTCCGGGGCCGGTGGGGGCCGGCGCGGAAGGCGGGGCGCATCAGCCGCCGGACGCGGGCGGACCGGATGGGCTGGCAGACTGGACCGAGGAGGCAGTCTACGAGGCAAGCCGGCAGGCCTTTGCCCACCTCGCGGAGCTGCAGGAACGGGAGCGGATTCAGATCGCCCTGGAGCTTAGCGGCCTGACCCGGCATTTCCTGGACGGGGACATCCTCAGCCGCCTGTTCGGCGAGTTCCCGGATCTGTCGCTGTGCATCGACACGGGCCGGCTGGGGCTTCTGGCCCGGTCCTGGGGGCAGGATCCGCTGGAACTGACGAAGCGGTGGCTCCCCTGGACCCGATACCTGCACCTGCACACGTCGCTGTGGGAGGAAGACGGAAGCTATCGGGACCGCATTCCCACCAACGGTACGCACAGCACGGCCTTGTGGCCGCGGGTGACGCCGGCGGCGGACATTGCCCGGTTGGTGACGGAAGCGCAGCCCCGGTGCAGTGTGGTGCTGTGGCACGATCCCCGGGCCGTCACAGCCGGGGAACTGGAGGAGGCCCACCGGTGGGCCGCGGCGATGGCAGTTCGGAAGGAGGCAGGGTAGGATGGAGCGGCTGCTGATTCAGGGAGGAACGGTCATCCCGGTCACCGGTCCTTCCAACGTGTTTCCGGACGGCGTGGTGCTGGTGGAAGGCGACCGGATCCTGTACGCGGGGCCGAAGGAGGGGGCGCCGGACCCCGGACCGGGCGCCCGGGTCATTGATGCCACCGGGAAGATCGTCCTGCCGGGCATCGTCAACACCCACTGCCACGCGGCCATGACCTTGCTCAGGGGGTACGCCGACGACATGCGGCTGCAGCCCTGGCTGCAGGAGAAGATCTGGCCGGCGGAGGCCAAGATGACCGGCGAGGACATCTACTGGGGTACGGCCCTGGCGGCCTACGAGATGCTCTCCGGCGGCATCACGACCTTCCTGGACATGTACTTCTTCGCGGATGATGTGGCCCGGGCCATTCAGGACACCGGCATCCGGGGCATCATCGCTCGAGGCATTATCGGCGTGGGCGGCCCCGGCGAGGCGGCGGCCCGCATCGACGAAACCCGGGAGGCGTACCACCGCTGGAACGGCAAGGCGGAGGGACGCATCACCTTCATGGTGGGGCCCCATGCGCCCTACACCTGTCCGCCGGATACGCTCCTGGCCTGCGCCGAACTGGCGGATGAGCTGGGCGTGGGCATTCACATTCACCTGAGCGAAACCGCGGCGGAGGTGGAGGAGGCCCGCCGGCAGTGGAATGCCACGCCGATTCAGCACGTCTACAACCTGGGGCTCATGAAGAACCGGCGGGTGGTCGCGGCCCACTGCGTCCACGCCACGCCCGAGGACATCGAAATCCTGGCGGAGACGGGGACCGGCGTCTGCCACTGCCCGGTGTCCAACCTGAAGCTGGCTTCCGGCGTCACCCCGATTCTGGCCATGCGCCGGGCCGGCGTGCACGTGGGCCTGGGCACCGACGGCGCCGCGTCGGACAACATCCTCCACATTCTCGGATCGGAGATGCGGATTGCCGCCATCCAGGCCAAGAACCTGGAGGGTGACCCGTCGGCCTTTACCGCCTACGATGCGGTGGAGATGGCTACCCTGGAGGGCGCCCGGGTCCTGGGCATGGAGGCGGAGATCGGCTCCCTGGAGCCGGGGAAGAAGGCCGATATCATCCTGCTGGACACCCACAAGCCGCACCTGGTGCCCAACCATGATCCGGTGGCCCTGGTGGCGTACTCCGCGCTGCCGTCCGATGTGGTGATGACCATCGTCAACGGCAAGATCGTCTATGAAAACGGCCGGCTGACCACCATGGACGGGGAGGAACTGATGCGGAAGGCCGCAGAGGTGGCCGCCCGGCTGGTCAGCGCATAAAGACTGCCCCCGCTGGTCTTTACGGGCCAGCGGGGGCGATCTTCTTAGGCTTCGTAGGCAACCCGGCCGCCTACCAGCGTGAGGTGGATCTGCAAGTCCTTCAGTTCCCCGGGGGCCGCCCGGTGGGGATCCCGGTCCAGCACCACCAGATCGGCATCCATCCCGGGCAGAAGGCGTCCCCGGCGTTGTTCCGCAAAGGAGGCGAAGGCCGCACCGGTGGTGTAGAGGGCAAGCGCCTCCGTCACGCTCAGCCGTTCCGACGGGTTCCAGCCCTCCGGGGGCGTTCCGTCCAGCCCCTGGCGCGTCCGCGCAGCATGGAGGTGCCAGGGCATGTGCAGGGGTTCCACGGGGCAGTCGGAACCGCCGCAGCAGGGGATGCCCAGGCGGATCAGGCTGTTCCACGGGCCGAACCAGCGGGCTCGGTCCGGTCCCAGGCGGTCCTCGAAGAACGATGCGTCCGACGGAATGAAGCGGGGCTGGATATCCGCGACCACCCCGAGGCCGGCCATCCGGCGCTGCAGATCCGGGGGGCAGACCAGCGCGTGGATCACCCGGTGCCGGTGGTCGGGGCGGGGGTGCTGGCGATCTGCCGCCTCCACTGCATCCAGAAAACGGTCGATGGCTTCGTCGCCAATGCAGTGACAGGCCACCTGGTGGCCGTCCCGGTGGCAGCGAGCCACGAAGGCGGACAGCTCTGCCGGTGGAAGGACGGCGATGCCGCGGCTGTGGGGTGCGTCCGCATAGGGCTCCCGGAGAAGCGCGGTGCGGCCTCCCAGGGAGCCATCGGCAAACAGCTTGACCGGACCGGCTCGCACCCACCCGTTGCCATCTCCCCGCTTCAGGCCGCTTTCCCGGTACTCTTCGTAGGCCTCCCAGGAGACCAGCAGGTACGCCCGCAGGGGAAAGGCCTCCGGCCCGGCCACCGTGTTCCACAGGCGCCAGGCGGTGTCGAAGTTCCCCGCCTGCCGGACGTCGTCGCTGTGCACTTCCGTGATGCCGTGGCGGGCCGCGTCCTGAACAGCGGCGGCCAGGGCGGCCCTCATCTGTGCGAAGGTGGGCGGGGGGATCTGCTTCGTCACCAGTTCCACTGCCATCTCCCGGAGCACCCCGGTGGGCTTTCCGGCCTCGTCCCGGTCGATCTGCCCGCCGGGTGGGTCCGCCGTCTCCGGGGTGATACCGGCTTTCTGCAGCGCCGTGGTGTTGGCCACACAGACGTGCAGGCAGGCTCGCAAGACCACCACCGGGTGGCGGGGTGCCACCTGGTCCAAGTCCCGGCGGGTAGGCAGGCGGCCCTCGGGCCAGCGGTCCTCCCGCATGCCCCGGGCGAGAATCCATTCCCCTTCCGGCAGGGCGGACGCCCGCTGCCGGATCCGCGCCAGCGCCTCCGGCAGGTCCGCCGCGGTGCCGAGGTCCACGTCCTGGAGGGCCAGGCCGTGGGCCAGCAGGTGCAGATGGGAGTCCGTCAGCCCGGGAACCACCGCCCGCCCGGCCAGGTCGATTACCCGGGTGCCGGGTCCCAGGGTGTGCATCACCTCAGATTCGGAGCCGGCCGCCAGGACCTGACCCCCTCGGATGGCGAGGGCCTCCGCCCTCACGCCGGGCTCGATGTAAATGGATCCGTTGCGGAAAATCACGTCGGCCGGCACTGCATTCCCTCCCTGTCAGGTACCTGACTGCATTCCAGATTCCTGCTGACAAATCCTGTCGGAGCCGGTGCGGTCAGTGCTCCCGCATGGTATGGTACAGGGCGGTGGCCAGGAGGGTGGCGTACAGGAGCCCCGCCAGGCTGGTGAGCATCATCAGAATCTGGCCCAGGGGGCTGCCGGGGATCACGTCGCCGTATCCCACCGAGGTGAAGGTCAGCAGTGTCAGGTAAACCACGTCCAGGTGGGTGGCGATCTGGCCTCCGGACCGGAAGGTGCCCGGATAGGCCACCGAAGCGCTCAGGTTCAAGAGGGTGAGATTCAGAAGGGTGACGGCCAGCCACAGAAGGCAGAGGCGCACCTGCCGGGCGACGCTGTCGTTCCGGCTGGCGGTGCGGACCAGATGATAGATGCCGCCGTAGGCTTCGGCCAACGCCGCCGCAGCGGCAGCCGCAGCCAGTCCAAGGGGCCAGCGCACGCCGAAGCCGGCGGCGAGGATGAGCAGGAAGATGCCCAGGAGCGCCAGGAGCGCCGGGCGCAGGAGCAGGCGGCGCACCGACCGGACAGGACGTCCCCCCAGCCAGAGGATTCCCAGGGTCAGGCCGGTCACCGCCAGCATCAGCACCGCCTGGTCCACCCGACTCCCCCCGTTTCCGCACACCCGCCCTGGGACATGGTACGTCGGAAGGGGACGGGCTAGTATACCCGGGGTTTTGTCCGAATAGGCTGCCCCAGGCGGAAGGAAGGGCAGGCGTGGGACAGGGGGTGAAGCGGCTGCGGCGACGGACCTATGCCCTGATGCTGGCTTTGGGATGGATGGGGCTCCTCTGGTTGGTCCTGTGGGATGCGGAGGCGGCGCTCACCGGCGCCCGGGCGGCAGTCGGTCGGGCCGGAGGGGGGCTTACGGCCCTGACGGCCGGTTCGGTGCTGGACGGGTTCGGAAGCTGGTCGCCCGATGGAAAGCAGATCGCCTTCATGCGCAACGGACAGATCTGGGTGATGCCGGCCCGGGGCGGCGAGGGTCGGGCCCTGACCCGCCGGGAAGGAATGTGGGATACCGCTCCGGCCTGGCATCCGCAAGGCGGTAAAATCGCCTGGATCCGCTTCAGTCCCGACCGGTCGGAGGCCGGGATCCTGCTGCTGAACCTGCGGGGCGGTCCGGAGCGGGAACTGATCCGGGAGGCGGAGCCCATCGGCGCCCTGGCGTGGGCTCCGGACGGGCAGTCCCTGTACTACACCACGGCGACTCGGCTGAAGCGCCTGGACGTGACCCGGCGAAAGGCGGAACCGGTCCTGGAACTGGACAGTAGCTGGGATCTGCTCCCCGGCGGCCTCGCCATTAGCGGGGACGGCCGGACGGCCATTTTCGGCGCGGGGCGGAAGACAGGTGGCGCCCAGTACGATCTCTGGTTGCTTCCCCTGCATACAGCTGGTGCAGTGCCGGAGCAGCTGACCCGGGGCGGCGGCATCATGCCGGCCCTGGACAGCACCGGCCGCCTCCTCGTTTACCGCAATCCCCGCCAGCGCACGGGCATCTACGTGATGGACCTGGAGCGCCATACCACGCGACAGGTGGTGGCCGATGAGCCCGGTGCCCTCTATTTTCATCCGCGCTTTTCGCCGGACGGAGGGCGCCTGCTGGTCTCCCGGCTCTTGCTGTCGGCTTCCCCTTCCGGAGGGGGGCAGCGGGAGTTCGTTTCGCACCTGTATGTCCGCAGAGGGGCCGCTTCCGGCTGGTAAGGTCCGGAGGGATTGGACGCGGTGCGGCGAAACCTTCCATGCGGAGGTGTTGGGCCATGGTCAACGTATATGACTACGCGCACAATCTCGCCAGAGCCTTGAAAGAGTGCCCGGAGAACAAGGCGTTCCAGGCAGCCAGGGCAAAGATCAAGGGAAAGCCGGCAGCGGAGCAGATGGTGGCCGACTTCCACAAGAAGCAGCTGGAACTCCAGTCGCAGGCCTTGCAGGGCAAGGAACCGACGGAGGAGCAGAAAGAAGGGCTGCAGCGGCTTTATAACATCATCCAGACCGACCCGGACGTCCGCGAATACCTCATGGCGGAGCAGCGCCTCGCCGTGCTGCTGCAGGACATCCAGAAGATCATCGCCGACGCCATCGAGGCGGACATTCCGCTCAAATAAATGTAAGGAACAAAGCCGCCGGGCACTGTACCCGGCGGCCATTTCAGTTCGCTTCGGGCAGGATCACCCGGCCATCCTCGTAGACGGGAACCAAGGTGGAAACGCCCAGTTGCGCACAGAACCCGAGATCTGCCTCCATTCCGAGACGGATCAGCAACTGGCCGTGTTCCGAGAGGCGGAATATCTCCTCCAGACGCCCTTCAAACCGGCGATACAGTTCCAGCGCCACCCAGCCCAGATCGTTGGTGGCGAAGCGGGAGCCCGAGCGGTCCAGAAAGGCCAGGATTGCACCTGCACATCCGGTGTCCTCGAGGCTGAACTGATCATGGCTGCCGGCGCAGCAGATGGCCACATCCTTGCCCTGCCGCACGAGCGCCTCGGCCACGGCCGGGGCATTGAGAAAACTGGCCACGTAGACCCGGTCGGCCCCCGCAGCCCGGCGGATCGCCCGGGTGCCGTTGGTGGTGGTAAAGAGAACCGTCCGACCCTTCACCTGGGCAGGCGTGTACTCCAGGGGCGAATTGCCGAGGTCAAACCCGGGAATCCGAACACCCTTCCGTTCACCCCCCAGGACAAACCGCCGTTCCGGGTGCTCCCGGGCCGCCTCAAAGGCCTCTTCCGGCGTCAGCATCGGCACCACGGCGTCGGCGCCGTTGCCCAGGGCGGTGACAATGGTGGTGGTGGCTCGCAGGGCATCAATCACCACCGCTGTCCGGCCCGCCAGTTCTGCGGTATCCGGTATGTTCACCACCGTAGGATAGACGTCAACCCGCACCTTCAGGCCCCCTTTCCTCATTTCCACCCCCCGAGTATACGGGACAGGTCTATAGGACACCAGTCCCCGGAGGGACTAGTACCCACTTCTGTTTTAGTCTGCCGGTCCTCACGGGGCCATAGACTGGCAAGGGGGGATGCCGGTATGCCGCGCTGGGCGCGCTTTCTGTCGTGCAGCTTTACCGCTCTGGTGCTTTCGCTGTCGGGCTTCTTGCTGACGGCCTACTGGTACGAGGGGGGCGATGGGTATTGGCGGTCCCTGCTCAGCTTCATGGCAGAGCCGGGCTTCTGGAATGTGGTCTCCTTCTTTGCCCTGATGGCCGTGCTGACCCTGTTGGCCGCTCGGGCTGCGGTGCACCTGTCCCGGCTGCCCAGCCCGGTGGCCGGGGCACTGGCCGGGGGACTGGTGGTCCTGATCGGCATCACCGTCATCCTGTCCATGCATGCCGATCACTGGGGAGGACTGGCTGGAGGCTTGAGGCGAGCCTGGCCTGCCGCAGCACCGTTTGCCCTGCCCTTTGTGCTCTCCGGGGGCCTGGTCAACTGGCTGTGGGATCGTTTTGATTAAGTGACTCAAGGAACAGGATTCGACGCCCCATACAACGAATGATCTAGCCATAGCCCGACCGGGTTGCCACAGCACCGGAGAAAGGGGGGATCAGCCCGGATGGGGCTGCTCTCCTTTGTTGCCATTGACCTGGAAACCACCGGCCTGGACCCCTTCACAGATGAGATCATCGAGATTGGGGCTGTCCGGTTCGAGCAGGGACGGGAGGTCGCCACCTTCTCCCAGTTGATCGATCCAGGGCGGCCCTTGTCTGTGCGTGTACAGCACCTGACCGGCATTACACCGGAGGCGCTGGCCGGCAAGCCGAGGCTGCGGGAGGTCTTGCCGGCCCTCATGGAGTTCATCGGGGACCTGCCGCTCGTTGCCCACAACGCCGGCTTCGACGCTGCCTTTCTGAGAGCAGGCTTTGCGAGGGCAGGACGGGACCTGCCGAATCCCTTTTACGACACCATGGAACTGGCCCAGGTGGTGCTGCCCACGGCACCTGACCACCGGCTGGAGACCCTGGTGAATGTGCTGCAGATTCCGGTGCAGCGGCATCACCGGGCGGAGGACGACGCGCGGGCCTGCGGCAGGCTGCTGGTGGCCCTGATCGCGGAGATTCAGCGGATGGAAATGGGGCTGCTCCGGTTTATTCTGAACGTCACGGAACCGGCCGCATGGCCGCTGGCGCCGCTGTTCCGCGCCGTTTACGAGGCCCGGGAAGCGGCCGGCGAGAAGCCCGTTTCCATCATGGAGTGGATCAAGCCCAGTGCCGAGCCGCTGCACCGGTCCGAAGAGGAGGACCCGCCAGGCGAACCCTCGCCGCTGCCTGCGGGGTTGGTTGCACAGCTGCTGGGACCCGGAGGCGTGGTGGCCGAGGCGTTTCCCAGTTATGAGCACCGGCCTCAGCAGCTTCAGATGGCCGAGGCGGTCACCGCCGCGTTGAACCAGGGTCAGCACCTGCTGGTGGAAGCGGGAACGGGAACCGGCAAGTCGCTGGCCTACCTGATCCCGGCCATCGCCTGGGCCCGGCAGAACCGTGAAAAGGTTGCCATCTCAACCCACACCATCAACCTGCAGGAGCAGCTCTGGAACAAGGACATCCCCTTTCTCCGAGAGGCCCTTCAGGGGACCCCGCTGGAGGGCTTTACCGCTGCCCTGGTCAAGGGGCGCTCGAATCTGATTTGCCTGCGCAAATGGGAAGAGGCGGCTACCGGCGCTGACTTTCTCACCTCGCTGGAGGAACGGGTTTTCCACGCCCGTCTGGCCTCCTGGTTGGCTCACACGACCACCGGGGACAAATCGGAGCTGAACCTTTCCTTTGAACAGGAACGATGGTGGGAGCAGGTCCAGAGCGAGACCGAAACCTGCCTGGGTCCCCGGTGCCGCTGGTTTCGCAGCCACTGCTTCGCGTTCCGGGCCCGCCGGCGCGCCCGGGAGGCGGATATCCTGGTGTTGAATCACGCCCTGGTGATGGCGGATATCAGCACCGGCAACGAACTGCTCCCGCCATTCCGCCATCTGGTGGTGGATGAGGCGCATCATCTGGAGGCCGTGGCCACCCAGAACCTGGGGATTCGGTTGGAGAACTGGGAACTGACGGCCACCTTGATGCACCTGTACCGTTCCGCAGGTCAGGGACTGTTGCCGCTTCTGCGGCGACGGATCCCCGAAGGGCAGCGGATTCCAGCCCGCCCGCCGGTGGGCCTGCCCTCGGAGGATATGCTGGAGGAACTGATCGATCTGACGGAGAAGGCCCGGGAGGCCCTGGATGACCTCTTCCGGCTGATGGCTGATCTGGTGGCAGAGACCGGGGGCGGCGACGAGGAGGGGACCCGGACGCTACGGCTCCGGGACGATATACGCAACAGTCCCTGGTGGGCAGCGCTGGAGGCCGCTCGCGACAACGCGGTCCGGCGTCTCCGGGCGCTGGGCCAAGGCCTGCAGACCCTGGGGGAAACGGTGGAGGAACTGGGCCTGCCGCTGGCCGATAGGGAACGGCTCCTGGAAGAGATCCAGCGGGACAGCACCCTCCTGCTGCAGAGCGCCAGGGCCATCGACTGTGTACTGCTGGAGCCTGCCGAGGGGGATGTGACCTGGGTGGAGGTGTCCGGACGTCGGGGAACTCCCCGGGTCGTGCTGCGCTCCGCCCCCATCAACGTGGGAGATGTCCTCAGGGAACAGCTCTTTGAGCGGCTTCGTTCGGTGGTGATGACGTCAGCCACCCTGACGGTGGGCGGCAGTTTCCAATACGTGATGGAGCGGCTGGGCCTTACCGAATTGCCGGCCGGGCGTCTTTCGACGCAGGTGGTGGCTTCTCCCTTTGCGTACCGGCAACAGGCATTATTTTGTATTGTCGATGACATGCCCAGCCCGCGGGATGTGGCAGATCAGGATTTCACCCGCGCGGTGGAGGAATTCCTGAGGGAATACCTGGTCCGGGCCGGAGGGCGCACCCTGGTGCTTTTTACCAGCCACCGACAGCTCAGGCAGGTGTATGCCGATCTGAAACCGGACCTGGAGGCAGAAGGGATCTGCCTGCTGGGTCAGGGACTGGACGGCTCCCGGGGGCGGCTGGTGGAGGAGTTCCGGGCCAGTGGCAGTTCTGTGCTGTTTGGATCGGCTTCCTTCTGGGAGGGGGTCGACATCCCTGGAGACGGGCTCACCTCTGTGATCATGGTCCGCCTGCCGTTTATGCCACCGGATGATCCGGTGACGGAAGCGCGCATGGAGGACCTCAACCAGCGGGGGCTCTCCAGTTTTGCCCACCTCAGCCTTCCTCAGGCGATTATCCGCTTCAAGCAGGGGTTCGGGCGCCTGGTGCGCACCCGTTCCGACCGCGGCGTGGTGATCGTGCTGGACAGCCGCGCCACTCCAGGTCGGAGTTATTACAGCCGGCAGTTCCTGCGCTCGCTGCCGGGGCCCACCATTTACGTGGGCCCCCAGTCCCAGGTCATCGAGCGGGCGCTTCGGTGGCTGAAACTGGAGGACGGCGCGTAAGCCCGAGAGGTAACACTATGTTTATCACCGGATCACGTACAGGAAGGGGAACAGACGGGTGCCACTGATTCTGCTCACCAACGATGACGGAATCCTGGCCCCTGGGCTTCACGCACTGCGCCAGGAACTGGAGAAGATCGACGGCCTGGAGGTCTGGTGCGTCGCGCCCGATCGGGAGCGCAGCGCCAGCGGACACGCGATCACGATGTACCGCCCGCTCTTTCCGTTGGAAGCGCAGATTCCGGGGGCCAAGAGCCCTTGTTACTCCGTGACCGGCACGCCTGCGGACTCCGCCAAGCTGGCCATCGAGGCGCTGTTGCCCCGGCGCCCTGATTTGGTAATCTCCGGAATCAACCACGGCGCCAACCTGGGAACCGACCTGTTTTACTCCGGAACGGTGGCGGCTGCGCTGGAGGGGCCCATTCTGGGCATTCCGGCCATCGCCTGCAGTCTGGACGTGCGGTTTGGTACCGACTACGGTCCTGCCGCACGGTTCACGGTCCGGCTGGCGCTGAAAGTCCTGGAGGAGGGACTGCCGGAAGGAACGCTGCTGAACGTCAACGTCCCGGGGTGTTCCCGGGAACAGCTCAAAGGAGTCCGCATCACCCGGATGGGGCGCCGCCGGTACAAGGACCAGTGGGACCGGCGGGTGGATCCCCGGGGGCGCGTCTACTACTGGTTGGCGGGCGAGGTGATGGAACTGGACAACGGGCCTGACACCGATGTGGCGGCCGTGGAAGCGGGGTACATCTCGGTGACCCCCATGCAGCTTGACCTGACGCGGTTGGATCAATTGAACCGGTTGCGGGATTGGAATCTGGAGGTAGAGTAGTATTCATTATGGAAGGTGCCCACATGAAGCGACCACTGATTGCGCGAGAAGGCTGGCCAATCATCTTTGTCTTGTTGGGGTTGACGGTTCTGGTCGGGCTTTGGAGCCGGCTGCTGGCCCTCCTGCCCGGAGCGCTGCTGGCCCTCAGCCTCTGGTTCTTCCGCGACCCGGAGCGTCCGGTTGTGGAGGACGAGAATGCGGTGGTGGCTCCGGCAGATGGGCGGGTGATGTTTGTCAAGACGGTACAGGAGCCGCGGTACCTGAAAAGCGAGGCGATACTGGTTTCCATTTTTCTGTCCATTTTCGACGTCCACTTTAATCGCATTCCGGTAAGTGGTACAGTTACATATCGGGATTACATGAAAGGGCGCTTTCTCGCGGCGTGGGGCGAGACAGTGGGCGAAGTCAATGAAAGGGCTTACGTTGGAATCGATACCGGGAAACACCGAGTCCTGGTGAGCCAGGTGGCAGGCTTGGTGGCCAGGCGGATTATTACATGGCCGCAGGTGGGCGACCAGGTGCGCCGGGGGGAACGGTTCGGTCTGATCCGCTTCGGATCATGCACGCAGATCTGGCTCCCGCCAGGCAGCACGGTGCTGGTGAAGCCGGGGGACCGCGTGCTGGGCGGCCAGACGATCATAGGGAGGTTGCCGGAATGAGCCACGTAAGACGAGGGGAACCGGGGCGACGGAGAAAGTGGCACATACGGGCGGTCTACAGCGGAAAGTGGTGGCGTGAGCGGGGGACCAAGAGCCTGTCGGCCATCCCCCATCTGTTTACGCTGCTGAATCTATGCTTTGGCGTGTACAGCATCTACCTCACCATGCACGGCCAGTATGCCCAGGCGGCCCTGACGGTGGTAGGTTCCCTGGTGGCCGATGGGCTGGACGGGCGACTGGCCCGCTGGCTGAGGGCCGACGGTGAGTTCGGCAAGGAGTTGGACTCCCTGGCGGACGTGGTCTCCTTCGGCACCGCCCCCGCTATTTTGCTGCATGAACTTGCCCTTTATCAGTGGGGTTCCTTCGGCATGGCCGTTGCCCTGCTGTTTCCCATGTGCGGAGCCCTGCGACTGGCCCGCTTCAACATCATCAAGACCAGCGGCTTTTTTATGGGCGTGCCCATCACCGCGGCCGGTACCTTGCTTTGCTGCCTGGCCCTCTACACGGTCCAGCCGGATGTTCCGGCCATCAGCCCCGGGCTGTTGCCTGTGGCGATGCTGGTGCTCTCCTATTTGATGATCTCCACCATTCCCTATCCCGATTTCAAGCGGCGCCCCAAGCAGCTTCGTCCCGCCAGTATCGCACCCTTCGTCGGGCCGCTGCTGGTGGGGATGGCGATCCTGCTGGCGGCCGATTTCAATCCGTGGGCCCTGGTGCTTATTCCGCTCACGGTCTACGTAACGTTGGGACCCTGGCTCCTGCTGGTGAAGCAGTGGAACGAAAAGGTTCAGCCGCGGCTACTGGGTACCCGACGCTGAGCGCTTTCCCGATTCCTGTGCGACCAGGCTCCTCCGTAGCCCCGAGGACTGCGGAAGGGGCCTGCATACTTTTCAGGGACAGGCCGTAGAGATGCTGCAGATGAGGCCGGACATGAAGGGGAGGGTCCGTGTGGCAGCGCAACAGCTCGATCTGCGGGCCGTGGGCGGTGGCATCCTCTGGGGGCTGGGGGTGGCGCTCACAGGAGGAGTGATCCAGGGGGTGATCAGCGCAGCGGTGCCGCTGGACCCGCTTACCGAAGCGCGGCTGGTGATGGGCTGGCAGGCTGTCGGCTGCCTGGTGGGCGGTTACCTGGCTGCCCGGAGTGCCGGCCGGTCCGGGTGGCTGCAGGGAGCAGTCGCCGGCCTGGGCCTGGTCCTGGTGGTGGCGGGGCTCATGGGGGTGGGCTCTGCGTTTCCGCCCGGCCCTGCTCTGGCCCGGGCCGCTCTCCTGGGTGCGGCCGTGGGCGCTCTGGCGGGCATGGCCGGCGTCAATGCCGGCCGCTGAGGACCCTGGCTCCGGGCCGACGGGGCCGGGCGCACATGGTTTACAAAACGGCGAAGTCGGGCAGACTTGCTGGTAGCAACACCCCAACAAAGGAGTGGACTACCGATGCAATCTGCCCGATCCCTGAGGGTCCTGACAGCGGCCGTGTGCGTGCTGATGCTGACCCTGGCCGGGCGGAGTCAGGCCGAGACCGTTCCGCAGGGTGTGCTGCGGCACGGCGACCGAGGTCCCGAGGTGGCTGCCTTGCAGCAGACGCTGAAGGCAGCGGGATTCAATCCCGGCGTGGTGGACGGCATTTTTGGCAGTCGGACCGAGGCGGCCGTCCGGGAGGCCCAGAAGGCGCTGGGTGTGACGGTGGACGGCATTGCAGGGCCGGTGACGCTGGCGGCCCTTCAGGCCAAGGCGCGGCCCGCGGAGGAAACGGTCCGCCTGGTTGTGCACGCGGCAGCCGGTGCGGAAGCGGAGGAGGCGGTCGAGGAGCCAGAGGCGGCTGGTGTCCAGCAGTTCGCGCTGACCTTCAACGGCGTACCCGATCCGGAGGTGCTGCCCGAGATCTTGAGCTTGCTGGATGAGTATGAGATGCAGGCCACGTTCTTCCTCCCTGGGGAAGCCGCAGAACGGGCGCCCGGGCTGGTTGCGGCCATCGCCAAGGCCGGGCATGAGATCGGCACCCAGGGCTTTGCCGACGTGGACATGACCCGGATGACCGAGCAGATGCAGATCGCCCACCTGCGGCGTTCCGTACAGGCGATCGTGGAGGCCGCAGGTACCAAACCCGCGTTCTTCCGTCCGCCCCAGGGCCGGTTCAGCGCCGGGCTTCTGCGGGTGGCGGCCATGGAAGGCCTGAGGCCGATCCTCTGGACCAACGTCGCCATGGCCGCGACGCCGGACACCACGGCTCAGCGCCTCAGCAACCAGCTGTTGCGCAGCGTCTACCCGGGTGCGGTGCTGATGGTGCATCAGGACCATCCGGCGACCGTTGACGCGCTGCGGCTGCTGCTGCCGCGGCTTCGGGCCAGGGGGTTTGAGAGCGTAACCCTCTCCCAGCTCCTTCCTGCCGGGATGGCAAAGGCCGAGTAGTCGAACGATATCGGAAGTTGTCGATAACTTTTCCGAAAGAATGGCAGGATCCATTCCCCCGCAGATCTAATGTTCCACCAAAGACTGGAAAAACAGGGGGGTGGATCCATGCCAGAATCCTGGTGCTCTTCCGGTCAGTGGCGCCTGGAAGGGGGCGTTCGCCGGGCCCTGGCGGCGCTGCCATGGGGGGCACGCCCCCCGGTGGGGTGGCACAAGGTGCTGCTGTCGGCCTGGACCGGCCGTACCCGACTGGCTGCCGAACAGTGCCGGCAGTTGCTGGCCCGCCATCCCGATCGAGCGGACCTCGGCGCGCGCCTGGCCGTCCTGCTGCTGTTCAGTCAGGACGGGAATCAGCAGGAGGTCGTCCACCTGCTGACCGTGGCCGTCCGGATGAATCCTCTGGACGGTTGGCTGCGCTTTTGGCTGGCGGAGGCTCTCCGCCGGACCGGCGCGCTGCCTGAGGCGCTGGAACACCTGAAAATGGGGCTGAAGGAGAATCCCGACCTGGTGGAACTGTGGGAGGCCACGGCCCGGGTGCTGCTGGCCATGGACCAGGCGGAGGATGCCTTGCATTACATCAACGGGGCGCTGGCCGCCCGGCCCCGGGATGGCGCCCTCTGGAACTGGCGCGGCCTCTGCCTTGGCCGGCTTCAGCAGACCGAGGCCGCGGTGGCCGCCTTCCGGCGCGCTGCGAAACTGATGCCCCGGGACGGAGCGGTCTGGGCCAATCTGGGGCTGGCTCTGCAGCAGGCGGGCAAGGGGCCGGAGGCGGTGGCCTGCTTCCGGCGCGCCCTGCGGCTGCGTCCCCCGGATGCGCTGCTGCTGAACAACATGGGCTTTGCGCTGATGTCCGCCGGCAGGTTGGAGGAGGCGGTGGAATCGTTCCGGCAGGCCCATCACATGGAGCCGGAGTCGATCGAGGCCCTGGGCAACCTGGCCGGCGCCCTGGCCAAGTTGAAGCGATACCCGGAAGCCCTGGACGTTCTGGATGCGGCCCTCCAGAAAGCGCCGGGGGATTCGATGCTGCTCAACAACAAAGGACACTTGCTGATGGAGTGCCAGCGCTACCCTGAGGCCCTGGCCTGTTTTGATGAGGCCCTGGAGCGTTCTCCCGACAAT
Source organism: Symbiobacteriaceae bacterium (assembly GCA_036562385.1). Classification (GTDB taxonomy): domain Bacteria; phylum Bacillota; class Sulfobacillia; order Symbiobacteriales; family Symbiobacteriaceae; genus DATCKG01. The sequence continues at coordinate 4,353 of DATCKG010000099.1, read as the reverse complement.
GTGGCCGTGCTGGCCAACCGGGCCGGATGCCTGTTTGCCATGGGCCAGTATGAGCAAGCTTTGGAGGCCTATCGGAGAGCGGCGGAACTGGACCCGCGGAACCGCAGCTATGTCCTCAGCCAGGGTGTGTGTCTGGAACGGATGGGTCGGGCTGAGGAGGCGCTGAACCTGTACAACCTGGCGGTGGGGGCTTGAGGGACCCGTCCGGGGGTGCCCGACGCGGCAGCAGGCCGGCCTGTGCCGGCCTGCTGTATGTTAACGGCGAGGTGCATGCCCCTCGCCGGTTGGGGTGCAGCGCACCTACTGGGGTGCGCTGCCGTCATGGAGGGCCTGCTGTGCGTGCCGGATCAGGACCTTCACCATGCGGCCGCCGATCCGACCGCCGATGCGGCCACACTCGCGCGAGGTCATCTCAGGCCAGCCGGCCTGTGTGATCTTGTCAACCAATCCCTCCTGGGCCGCAATTTCCCACTTGAAGCGGTCCAGGATGTCGTGGGGCAAAACCTTTCCGGTGGGCGTGAACTGAGCCACGGCCGCCACCTCCGTAAAGGTTTTACGGTTGTAGTCTGTGCATCCGTCAGGGCATTATGTCTTGTAATCTGAGGCAACCGCGCATGGGGAATCCTTCCTGTCAAAACAAATGGAAGGAACCCTAACGATTTTGTCGAAAAGGCGCAAGAGTGGCTTCGTGACACTGACATCCGCCGATGACGATCTTCGGAGCAGTGGAGGGAGCACGCCCCGTGGCCGAGGGCTTGTCTCTGGCGTTGGATATCGGGACCCGCAAAGTGGCCGGTCTGCTCACCGTCCCCAGCGCGAAGGGCCTTCAGATTCTCGCAGCCGAACGGCTGGAACATGGCGCCCGGCCGATGTACGACGGCCAAATCCATGACGTGCCCGCTGTCGCTGCGGTGGTGCGGGAGGTGGTGGAGCGGCTTTTTGCCCGTGCGGGCGTCCGGCTGAAAGAGGCGGCAGTGGCCGCAGCCGGCAGAGCCCTGCGGACAGCCAGTGGAACCGCCTCCCGGGAACTGTCCGGGCTCGTCACTCTCAGTCGGGATGATGTGCTGGCTGTGGAGCTGGAGGCTGTCCAGGCGGCCCAGGCGGCGATGGCAGCGGATCGTAGCTGGGAAGAATTTCACTACGTGGGTCACAGTGTGACGGCCCAGCGCCTGGACGGTGTTGCCCTGACCAACCTGGTGGGGCATCGGGGCAGGCGGGTGGAGGTGGAGGTGATTGCCACCTTCCTGCCTCGGAGCGTGGTGGACTCGCTGGAGGCCGTCCTGGAGGAAGCGGGCCTGCAGATGAGCGCCCTTACGCTGGAGCCGATTGCAGCCCTCGGCGTCGTGGTGCCGCCCACCATGCGCCACCTCAACCTGGCGCTGGTGGACGTTGGAGCCGGTACCTCCGATATCGCCATCACCCGCAAGGGCGCGGTGGTGGCGTACGATATGGTCCCCGTCGCGGGAGATGAGATTACCGAGGCCCTGTCGGAGCAGTATCTGCTGGACTTTCCGACCGGCGAGCGGGTGAAGCGGGAGATCGGCCGGCGCCGGGAGGTTCGCTTCACCAACATCCTGGGACAGCGCCGGACCGTGCCGGCATTGGAGTTGATCGAGGCGCTGCAGCCCACGGTGGCACGCCTGGCTGAGACCATCGCCGGGCGGATCCTGCATCTGAACGGAGGGCCGCCGCAGGCGATCCTGCTGGTGGGTGGCGGCAGTCTGACGCCGGGGCTGGCGGAAGCCGTGGCGAACGCGGCGGGCCTTCCGGCTGAGCGAGTGGCGGTGCGCGGCCGCAGTGCCATCACCGGCGTGACAGGCGCCAGCGACCTCCTCAAGGGGCCCGACGCAGTCACCCCCATCGGCATCGCGGTGGCCGCCCGCAACCGTTCCACTCTGGGCTTTCAGATCGTCATACTCAACGGCCGCAGTGTCCGACTATTCTACCCGGGACCGGCTACGGTGGGGGACGCCCTTCTGGCTGCCGGGTACCGCATGCGGGACCTGTACGGCGCCATCGGCAAGGGCCTGACGGTGACGGTCAACGGCGTCCTCCGCATCCTCCCGGGCCGCTTCGGCGGTCCGCCCCGCATCCGGGTGAATGGCCTGGAGGCAACCTTGGAATCTCCGGTCAAGCATCAGGACCGGATCGAGGTGGAACCCGGCGCCCCGGGGCTTCCGGGGGCGGGCTGCGTGGCGGACGTGGCACCGGAGAGCCGTTCTGGCATACAGGTGTCCGTAAACGGCGAGAACCATACCCTTCTGCCTCGGATTCTTATTAACGGGGTGCCGGGCACGCCGGATACGCCCTTGGCTGACAACGACCGGGTGGAGATCTTCCCGGTGCGGACGGTGGCCGACGTGCTGGCGGCGCTGGGCCTGGACGCGCGGTCGGATAAAGGGAAGGGAATCCGTGTCACAGTCAACGGCGAGGAAGTAACCCTTCCGGTGCCTTCGCCCCGCCTGTACCGAAACGGCCAACCGGCGAGCCCGGAGGAGCCCGTGGCCGACGGAGACGAGATCACGCTGGAGGAAAGCGGCGAGACATCCCAGCCGATTTTTGCCGATCTGCTGGCCCGGATTTCCTTGCCGCTGCATCCCCCGACCGGCAAAGGTATGTTGGTGATGCGGCTAAATGGGCTACCTGCGGATTTTACAACCCCTCTGCAGGATGGTGATCAGGCAGAGATCGCATGGCAGTAGGACCGGAGAGACATCTAGCCTCCGGGATGTTACAATAGGCCGAAAGAGGAGCACCGGAATCTCGCCCCACTGCGGCCACACAGCGAAGGGCAGGACGACGGACAGGGCGCGTTGACAACGCCGCCCTTATCCTTTAGGGTTCTGTAGCGGGTGCAGATGAGAGAGGCATGTCTATTGGCATCATTCCGGATGGCCGAAATAGAGTGAAGAGAGTTTGAGGTCTACCTGAAGGTGGTGAACCCTTAGTGAGGCTCGACCGCCTGAGTGATATCACATCAGAACTATCCAGTAACCTGGTGAAATCCATCGTCTTCCCCACGGGATTTTGGGAGTGGCTGACACGGCCCCTGGCAGACCGCCGGCGGGACCGGAAGGCCGGCAGCAAATCCGGTGAGGTAGCCGAGTCCGGCCACGGAGTGGCCACTGGACCTCTGGTGCTGATCGGCGGCGCGCCGATTCCGGATGAGGCTGTGGTGGCGCTGATCCACCTGGTGGGAGGACGTTCGGCAGCCATGGCGGTGGTTCCCGTCGCCACCCGCGATCCAGGGCGGGCGGCCGAGGAGGGTGTGCGGGGGTTTACCCGCTTTGGCATGCGTAAGGTGGAAGTCCTGGAGCTTACCACCCGAGAGCAGGCGGAAAGTGAGGAATGGGCACGGCGGTTGAGCAGCTTTGACGGCGTCCTGCTTTGTGGGGAGGATCCCCTGGTGGGGCTGGATATTCTGGCAGGTACGCGCTGTGCCCGCACGCTGCAGGAGATGATGGCGGCCGGCAAGCCTGTGGCCGGCCTGGCGGCTGGTGCAGCGATCCTGGGTGAGCGCCTGCTGGTGGAACAGGATGGGAAGGAGACGGTCGTAGCAGGTTTGGGTCTGGCACCTTCCCTCATGGTGGATCCCTATTTTACGCAACGGGCGCGGTTCAGCCGCATGGCCCAGGCCTTGAGCCAGGGCGGCCTGGGCAACCTTCTGGGCGTCGGCGTCGACGGCGGCACCGCGGTGGTGATACGGGATGAAGAGGCCAGGGTGCTGGGTGAAGGCAGTGCAACCTTCCTGTCCCCTGAAGAGTCGGTGCCGGTGGGAGACCAGGGCAACGGGACCCCTGGCGCTGCCGAACTGAAGGTGCATGTCCTGACGGACGGATTTGGTCTCAACCTGCGGACCCGGAAGCCCACGGCGGCTGTGCGGGAGCCGGCGGAGGCGGCCGGGAATCGGTAATGCGGACTGATGGTGGTCATTAGGATTGATCAAGGGAACCCGGCTGTCCGGGTTCCCTTATTGTGTGCAAGTTACTCTTCCGTCGCCCCCTGAACGTCCACTACCGCCGAAAGCCGTACTCCCTCGCTTTGGAGACGCCGGCCGCCTCGGCGAGCATGCTGGCAGAGGTCTTGCTAGAGTACATAGGAGTGGTGTAAAAAGCACCCACACTAGGAGAGTGCTGCACAATCGGCCTCTAAGCACGGCCACCAGTGCTCACCAGCGTTTTTTGAAGCCTGGGTTTCCATTTTGAGGGATCTATCGCCCTATCTGAGCTCTGTGGCACACTCGTTTCCTCACTTTCCGACCTCTTAGGCAGGGCAAACCCCTTCTGTCTGGTTTTTGGGCGCAGCAACCCCGGCGATCTGCTTGAACAGTCGCTTGAGGTTCACCATCGCCGC